>CAYLUP010000035.1:0-2645 GCA_964386905.1 uncultured Candidatus Saccharibacteria bacterium | reverse complement strand
GACTCAATGTCTGACCTTGCTGTACGATCAAATTTTCCAGCGCTGTCGTATATTTCTCGATCTTTGACTCTCTCTTTGCCTGCTCTGCGTTGTAGGCGCTTATGTCAGCCAGGAGCTTCTGGTGTTCCTGCATGAGCTTTTCTTTTTCTGCATACAGTGACTTCATATCCGGAACCTCTATAGAAGCCAACTCAAACGGAAGTTCCGGATTTCCGATGTCCTTTATTTTTCTACCCACATTTAGACGCAGCGTACAAAGAGAGTTGATTCTCTTGTTTTCGTTGGAGAAATCGAGCCCCATGATCTCCGTATACATCTTCACGCGCTCTGTCGCCGTCTTGTTCATAAATGGACGCGGATCGAAGGTTAGCTCGTTGATCAGTGCGTCAAGGAATGCCTGTGGCGCCTTGTCCCTTTTTCCGCTCTGACTTCCATGAACCTTGAGATTCATTTTATTATCCGGAGTCAGGTCTCTTTCGATTGTCCACTCTTGTGATCCGTCCTTGATGTGCCCGACAACTGTAGCCTTCTGAGCACCCTCTCGAACAGACCCTCGCTTTCCAGCAAGAAGAAACTCAAGTGACTTAATTATACTTGTTTTCCCTTGCCCATTGGGTCCTTTGATTTTGTACAATCCATTCTCGCCAAGCGTCATCTCGAATGCCTTGATGCGCCGGTAATCTTTGATGGAGAATCCTAAAAGTTTCATTCTATATACCTCACATTCGGTTTCTTATTAAAGCAGTCCGGAGCAAGATACGGGACGCGTTCCCCGTCAACGTCGATATAGTGACTGCTTTTGTGTATGCACATGACACCATGGATCAGCGTGATCTCATATTCGTCATCCATGAGACATAGATTGTCATCGCTCTCTTTGATGTTCTCGATATCCTGAGCACTCAGCCACTCCAGACTGGAGACCAATAGGCTGATTCCATTCAGAAAAAGCGCTCTGTTTTTGTGCAGATCAAGCTTGATGAGGTTATCGATAATATACCTCATATCTGTAAGATTCTGCATGAGCGTGTCCTTGAATGCATTCGACACGGGCTCAAAGCGCTCCCAGAATTCAGATTTTATATCCTCCATGTCCAATACTTGTGCTTTAAAATTTAGATCCATAGATCAATCCCTCCATTACCACCTCATCGATTTGGTCTGTGTTTTCATTCAAGTGCTGAATGAGCGCATATATTCGTTCACGACGAGACTCAATCTCTTCCATGAATCCATACATGCGCTCCTCAGTTTCCAGCGGATCAATTCCCTGACTTTTTGCAAGATCCATCGCATCTGGTGAAATATGCTTCATGTCTACAGCGGCCATATATGCCGCCTCGTAGTCATGATCCATTCTGCGCATGAACTGAAAAAGCTTCATTGGAACTACGTTGAGTATACTAATCTTCCCAACCATGTTTTGTTTCTCTTGTCGCCCTTTCTGACCTCCAGTAGGTCATCCTGGGTTATAACGCTATGCGGATAGGAAGTCCAAGGAATATCTCCAGGCACATCTCCAAGCAAGTGCACAGTAGTTGAGCCTGCGGTTGTCCCGTTTAGAAATACCGCCCACCCGTTATCGCGATTGTATCCAACATCAACAAGGGTCTTGATGTGTCCAAACATGATGTTTTCATTGTCGCGAGTCTTCCACTCCTCATAAATAACGGCTGCGCCAAGTGGGAGATGAAACGGGTTGCTGGACTCCGCCTTTGCATACATGGAACGAACGGACATCTCAAACGACAACGAATGCTTTAATCCGTTGTCTGCAAACTTTCCGTCCTTAATGAACGAAAACGGCTGCTTGTCTCGATCGTATTTGATGGGAAATTGGTCACGGCGATGGAGGAACCTGGCAATGGATACACACTTGGCGTTTTGCCCGAGGCAGTCCCAACCTTTTCTTTGTGGCTTGATTTGGTGTTTGTCTTTTCCAAGCAACGCCACCAACGCCGCCATCTTCCATGCGTCTTGTTCACTTCCTTCGTCCATGAACTGAAAAAGGTCCATAAGGTTATTGTTGTACTCCGGCCAAAACTTGACAAGTGCGTCGTATTTGATCATGAATGACTCCGTACTTCGGAAAGCTCGTCATGAATACAAGAAATAAAATTGTTGATCGCCAGTGAATCGCACTTCAGGTTTCCACGAAGATAGAACTCTCTGGCAAGTGCGGACATTTCCTCAAGATGCGCAATCTTTTCTTCCTTACCATGAAAATATCGATAATCTCCAGACCCCTTGCAATGATTACAGAAATTACATGATTCAACCAGATCTGCACTCCATCTGCGCTTGTGGTCGAGTTGATGCGACCGAATCTCTCCCCAGTTGCTTAAATTTGGAACAAACAACACCTTGGCCATTGGCTCGGACCCGTCTACTCGTCCCCCATTTTTTGCATGACTACCGATAAGTTTAATGGTTGCGCCTGAAAGTGACTTTCTCGACTTCAGTGTAGCTCCACAATAACGACAAACTCCGCTCTTCGCAAACATATCAATCCTCCGTGTGTGTAAATGTGTGCATTAACGATAACTAAAAATTTTGATATCTTATCTACGGCATGCTCTTCTCTACCTGTCTTGTAACACGAAAATTTAGAGATTACTAAACACACAGGAGACGTCACGCTTCGC
>CAYLUP010000034.1:0-3060 GCA_964386905.1 uncultured Candidatus Saccharibacteria bacterium | reverse complement strand
AGACCTCGGACGCAACCTATTACCTCATCACCCCGTCGAAACCGTGACGGACCCGAAAAAAAACAGAGATGGGCTAGTGATGTCCTAGCCCAGAGCTCCACCCACTAGAACTGCGAACGTGGGTTTATGTACTTATCTTGTATCAGGTTTTCTTTTCTTTCTTCAGTAATGCCCGTATCTTTTCGATGTCATGACTCTTGGCGAGCTCTCGAATTGTCTTATGAGATTTTTCAATATATGCACGTGTCTCTGGGAAGTATGTGTGCCGGCCAGGGCCATTCTTTCCATATTCTTCCGCAAGGTAATCAACGGCATTCAGGAGATTTTCCTTCTCCGTCCACTCTGGATGGTTTTTCTTTCCCCACAAATAAGACCGGTGAATTGCCGCCTGCGGAGATCTCCATCCAGCTGCATCGTCCGCATCACTTACCACCTTGGCGATCATTCCGCTATGGTTACCCGTATGCTTCATGTGATTGCGCACGGTGGAAATCAGTATCTGTTTGCGTCTTTCTCCAAGCTCGTCAAATCGCTCATCATTGCGTATCATTTTGGCGCCGGTAACGGCGTGATATTCTCTTCCTTTTACTCTGCCTATATCGTGTAACTTGGCAGCCAACTCGACCAGCTCCAAATCCTTGACGCCATGCCTCTTTGCTAGATGCACTGCGAGATTTGACACTTCATTCATGTGGCGCTTATCGTGACCCTCATCAAACTCATCATACTTGTCTTCCAGATCGGAAATGTCCAGTGCAATTTTATGAAGCTCTCGAACGTTCATGCGGACAACTTTACCATAGTTATACCTAAAAAACCAGGGGAAGCATGAGCCTGCCCCTGGTACAGCTCACTTAATCTGAAACCACAGTTGCTCAGGCGCTGTCTCGAAATATTTGAACAACGCAGGACACAACCACCCGACCATGGATTCATGTCCATTTGCGACCAACTTGTAGTCTGTTCCACCGAACTGCGTCCCCACCTTTTCCAGATGACCCTGGCATCCAGGGAACTCGGCGGAACTGAAATAGATGTCCACTTCATCACGGTCACCTGCGAACGCGTTGATAATTTCCGGAATCCCAGCCACAAACGGCTCATGCAGGAGACCCTTCTCTTCGTCATCGAAGGCCCACCCGTCGTACTTGGTTCTGTATGGCGTAATGTGCATGATGGAATTCATGGGGTCACCAGCTTCTTATGAAGTTCCCGAACTTGGTCGCTATGTTGTTCAAAAAACGAAAGAACCGTGACTTTTTCTTTATTCAAACGATACAACGTCCTTTCATTTGTCGAGTGAATTACGGTAACCATCCCGTTTTCTTCCAGGACTCGCTTAAGGCTTGCGCATCCAATGTTGACACTGGCATTGGCCATAAGCGCGAACATCGCTTCTCCGATTATGTACTCAATGAGATCGACCCGCTCCGCAATCTCCTTGAGCATCTCCTCAAGCGATTTTTCAACAACAAGTTCGTATCCATTCCTGTCCACGCGATAGTAGACTTTTTTACATATCTCTCTGATTTCAAATGTATCTTTTCCAACATGAAGATAGCCATCGTGATAACCATAGTTCCATTTCTTCTCACCTGGGTGTCTCCATTCATACTCGCACAAGCTCCACAACTGACCCTCTTCATTGAGCACGAAGTGCATGGTTTCGATATAGAACAGGGCTGCATTTTTCTCTGGATATTTCATTTTTATAACTCTCCTTGCTTGCATATCTCCAGTAATTTTTCTTCATAGCTTTTGCTAATAGGCAGATCATCTACGGATACCATCTTCGCCAGCTTCCGACCTCCAGACGTATGAATAACTTCAATGGAGCCGCGACGTATCATGTTGTCCCAGCCTTCAGCGAAGTGCGTTAACGGCACCCTCTTGTCCTTCATTAACAGGTAAGTGCTCCCGCCATCAAATTCAAACAGAACGTGGTGACTCATGATATAGTCGCATATCTCTTTGTTCCGATTCTCTTGCGGCACGCCATTTTTCGTGACTCTCCAAATGCTTCGATCCGTCATTGATAAAAAACTCCTCTTACAATCCTCTCATACAAGTCTTCCACGCGCTTTTTGTGATCCATGAAGTGCTTTTCGTCAATTTTGTTCTTTAATACCAAATATAGTGAACGCCCATTGAAACAATGAATCTCTTGTATTAATTTGGCGTCCTCAAGAACCTTGATTGAGTCGATGCATCCAACTGTTACTGCTCCATCCGGAAGAAGCGCGTAAACCACCTGCTTCCGTTGTTCGATAAAATCGACTTTTTCAACGATTTCTTCAATCATCTCTGCAAGCGACTTCTCCTCGAAACGCTCGTATCCATTCCTGTCCACGCGATAGTAGACTTTTTTACCTATCTCTCTGATTTCAAATGTATCTTTTCCAACAGGAAGATAGCCATATCCAGACGCCTCAGTCCATGTTCTCTCTCCAGGCTGCCTCCACTCATAAAAACATTTTCCAGCGTTCCATAATTCCCCACGGTCATTTAGAAAAAAGCGAATAGCCCCAACACAAAACTCTATTGAATTTTTTTCTGGATATTCCATGTGTCCTCCTGTGTAAATTAAAAATGCATTAGACAGATAGCTGTCCATCGTCACCCTTCTTGTATCACTTTTATTGTGTTGGTTAAAAAAACACATGGGAAGCGCCGTAGCGCAACCCATGTGTCAGTACTGATGTTTACATCACGGGAGTGGCATCCATGCTCATACCCTCTTCGAGCATGGCAGGAGCCGCAGGGGTCACCACTGGCGTGGCGTCCAGGGTCGGCGGGGCCGTCATGGCAGGCGGCTGCGGGTTTTCGACAGCAGTCACGGTGCCGTTGTCCTTTTTATCGCCACAAGAAAACATCGAAAAAACAAGAATCATTGCAACAAGAAATCTCATATCAAACCTCCTACCCATACGGGCATGCGCATTATGCACCTAAATATTAACGAGCTCAAGAGATTATTTATCTTTCAATATCGTTAATAATTCCGTCATCGTGATCGTGCATCCGGCTGCGTGTTCATGCCCTCCTCCTCCCCAGGCCTTC
>CAYLUP010000033.1:0-3065 GCA_964386905.1 uncultured Candidatus Saccharibacteria bacterium | reverse complement strand
GTCTTTCGGTACTATGCAGGCCGCGTTGGGCAGATTCCTCTCTACATTCGCGCGAAAGATGCGCAAGGTAATGTTGTCCAGGAGGGAACTGGGTTTATTGCTGGACTTTCAATGATCGCACTGAAGGATAGTGCGCAGGTGCCAGTAGAAACAGTCGCTTCTGATGTTTTCGCGACGACACATGCGGTGAATGTGGTCTTGCCGCGATTCGTAAACTACACGCACTATCGTCAGATGATTGCAAGGAAAGTATATGCTTACTACCCAGATGACTTTGATCATTTTGTGTATGCATACATAGGGGGTACTGATAGGGAAAACAACTCAAATTCATTGATAGTCAAGACACCTGCTGATGGATTGAATATGCCAATATCCTTTGACACTTCGATGCAATTTGGAAGCGAGGGTGTCTTAAAAAGTATCCTCCACATACTTACAGACAGTATGTTATTTGGACCTTTTCATCACGAGTTTGGGCACTCTGTTGGGACATACTATAACAAGGACGCTCTTGATCTCACTCGGAAGAGGCAGGACCCAGGGCAAGGAGCGATTCATCCGTCTGCAATAGGAACACATGTTGGTCAAATGGGGGGAACATATTCATTAGAGAAACAGCCCTCAGGAGATTTTCAGGTCGTTCTTCCTTCTGATGGATATTATCAATATAGGACATATTCTTTACTAGAGAAGTATCAGCTTGGATTGCTCGATGGATTGCAACTTGGAGAGCAATACTATATCCCCGAACCTATCGACCTGGGAGCATATGTTGCTGGGCAAATTATCCCTGCTTCACAAGTGCGTACATACACGATTCAAGACCTTCAGGCTGTGTATGGTGTCCGTCCGCTTCGATCCAGTACAACCTTCAGGGCATTATTCGTCGGAGTTTCTGAGCGGACATTGTCTTCTGCAGAAATGTCATACCTGACACTCGTCGCCCAGCATTTTGCATCCTCTGCGGGGCTGGAAAAGGTAATGCTTGGAAATGATGCGCATGTTACCCCGCGTTCATTTTCTTCGACGACATGGGGGCTTGGCTCTTTGCGAACGCAGGTCCCAAATAAAAAATAATGACGCCGGCATTCATGCCGGCTTTTTTGTGCACACGGACATGCGTGCATCGCCTTCGACTACTATAATTCATGATAGAATACAGGTATTACTTATTCGTTATTTTATTATGATGCACCGCATATTTACCCTCCTGACTCTTTTGAGTCTTTTACCAACATCCGTGTTTGCTGCTGAGCGGACATTTCAAGAAAGAAAGGAAGATGCAGTATTGCCTGGCAATGCGCAATGTTTTGATTACTACAAATACGGCAGCGTTCAGACTGTGTTCTCAGGCCCAGCAACCGCAGTGAAGGCGGGAGATTCCGTCACCTTCCATGGAGAAATCATCAATGATAACGCGTTCCCGATGGTAGATGTGGGAACATATGTCAAAATCATTCGAAAAGAAACCGATGAGAATGCGGTAAGAAATTATGCTCACCATGTTGTTGATCAGTTTTTTGCAGTGGAACATCAATATGTCCCTGCGACAACACAGTGGGAAAAAGGGAAGCGTTCTATCCAGTTTACCTGGAAGGTCCCTACACAGCTTCCAAGTGGAGAATATAGTGTACTCACATATACCACTGTTGCGGGGAGGTTTAATATGGGCGGACTTCCTTTTACTGATGACGTGACGGGCGGATCGACAGACTTTTGGGTAGAAGGGGGGAGTGGGGCTGCCCCATACTTTGACAAAACAGGAGTACTCGTAAACGAGCAAAATTACTTGTTTGCCGGATTTTTCCCAGCATTTTCAAAAGATGAAGATGTGCAGGTTGCGGCAAATATCGTCAATCCAACACAAAAGGAAATTCGAGGGACAGTGACATGGACGGTGTATGATTGGGATGCTCAGAGGAAAGAGAATATTCTTGATACTAAAACAGAAAATGTCACCTTGCCCGCTGGCGGTGTTGAGGCGGTGACGTATACACAGAAGCACTCTCGTGGTTCTGCTACTCAAGTTGTCGGTATTGCATCATTTGGTGATACGAAATCAATCATCAATATCCGTTTCGCTCGCGAAGGTATTCAAGAGGGGAGACTGAACTCTGTCGGTTTAACACAGTTTCCTGCAAAGAAAGACCAGTCTGGTGTTGCCTATGTGTGTTATCACGCAACAAGCGTTGCGGGGGTTGATGCGGCGACACTCTCTATTGTAGTTTCAGATAAAGACGGGAAAGTGATTGCAGAAACAACGGCAAAGACAGATGCAGTAGGAAGTATCTCTGGATACATCCTTCCTGTGACATATACAAAAGATTATGATGTTCTCCACGTCACAGCAACGCTGAAGAATGGAGAGAACGTTCATGACCAAGTTTCACTGAGTTACCAGTGTGGTGCACTTCAAGATGGATGCGGTGTCCAGCCGCTTGCAACTGGCCTTAAGGTAGATCAGTCATGGATATCGAGCATCTTGTGGATTCTTGCTGTGCTCTGCACATTCGGAATTCTCGCTTTTGTGGGGTGGTACTTCATTCGACACAAAAAAGAACGACACGAAGAAATGGGTGCAATGGGAGGGAAGATTGCACTTCTTGCTATTATGGTGTTTTCTCTCGGACTCTTCGGCTCTCTCTCTATGTTGGTGGCATCTTCTCCGTTTGCCTCCGCGGCGCGACTTATTGGGTCAGATGTTATTGAGCCAGATGTTATTGGGTCAGATGTTATTGAGCCAGATGTTATTGAGCCAGATGGCGTTGGTGGTACTGGTGGTAGGGGAACGGGTGGAGGAGGTGGGGGGTCTGTGAGTTGCAGTGGTCCTGATGGTGCATTTATTGCAAATGGGTCATCCAAGACATACTATTTCACTGCTTCAGTGGCGGCCGGTTCTCCTTGTCAGTCTGAGCAGCGAACCTGTTCAAATGGAACCCTCTCCGGTTCGTACGCATTTGCAACATGCTCCGTCTCTTCTGGCGGCGGGTCTTCTTCTGGAGGGAGAGGTTCCCAAAAGAGCGTGACATATTCTACGGGTGATGTTTCTTGGGTGGAAAATG
>CAYLUP010000032.1:0-3254 GCA_964386905.1 uncultured Candidatus Saccharibacteria bacterium | reverse complement strand
AGACCTCGGACGCAACCTATTACCTCATCACCCCGTCGAAACCGTGACGGACCCGGAATGGAAAACAGAGATGGGCCAGTGATATCCCGGCCCAGAGCTCCACCCACCAGAACTGCGAACGTGGGTTTTATCTCACACTTTTCTTGTACCACAAATGTTGCTTATCTTGTACTGGATTTCTTTTCTTTTTTCAAAAGCGCACGTATCTTCTAAAGGTCGTGACTCTTGGCAATCTCGCGCAGTTCGAACAACAAGCCTTTGGTTACGACGGAACACTCTTGGATCCCGATGTGCAGAAGGTGATCTCTGAGAACAATGTACTCGCCGCGCAGGATGAAGCCGGCAAGATCATTGGCCACCTGAGATACAAGGGGAAGGAGGCGCCTTATATTTCTGGGCTTGTGGTAGATCCTGCCATGCGCGGACAGGGAATCGGGACCGAGTTGATTAAAGAGTTGATGAACACGTCAAGGTCTATAGACTTAGAGGTGTTAGAGAAAAACTTAAGAGCCCAGGCATTGTATGAGAGACTTGGGTTCACCCGGGCTCCTAGCCAGTGGAAAGGGTCTGTTGGATATCGGTGGGATAAGTAAAAAATCCACAATGTCATCACGACGTTATGGATCCAGGGTAGGGGTGCTGCTACAGCACGTTGATCGCGTTTGCGATATCGGCTACCACGTTCCATCTCTCCAGGCTTTCAGCCAGCTTGAGAGCTGCTTTTAAGTCCTTTTTGAGCTGCTCGCGGATCACCCGGTTACGACAAATGACGCAATGTCCACAGTTTTTGCAATCCATGGTTATTTCCTCCCTTACTTATCTTGTACCACAATTTCCTTACATTTCCGAATCCAGCAACTCTTTGATCTTCTCGTAGTCGTGTGATTCGCTAAGCTTCTTGATCGCGGGGTAGGACTTGTTAATATAGTCCTTATAGGCCGCAGAAAAACACAACCCCCGCCCTTCTGAGCGCCGGAAGGATTACCGTGTTATATGGATCATCAGATGCTAGAAGTCCGATCTCTATCTCCGTGGACGCTCTCTCATTGAATGTCCCCTCGTCTCCGTTGACAAGATAGACTTTCCCGTCGCATATATGGAAGAATCTATCAGAGATCCTCATCCCCGCCTTGAACAGCACGAAATCCCAGTCTTTGTCATATACGCCAACGCTGTCCGTTGCGTATACTCCGACAAGTTCGGTAGGCTCCCCTTCGCGCTCTTTTGTTATCCTTTCAAGTCACGGGAGAATATCTTCTGCGTATGTGTTCTCTGATCGAATTAGTCTTTTCGCCATTGTTCACTCCCTGATCTGAAACCACAGTTGCTCAGGCGCTGTCTCGAAATATTTGAACAACGCAGGACACAACCACCCGATCATGGATTCATATCCATTTGCGACCAACTTGTAGTCCGTTCCTCCGAACTGCTTGCCAATCTTTTCGAGATGTCCCTGGCACCCAGGGAACTCATCGGCGCTGAAGTAGATATCCACTTCATCACGGTCACCCGCGAACGCGTTGATAATTTCCGGAATCCCAGCCACAAACGGCTCATGTATGAGGCCCTTCTCTTTGTCGTCGAAGGCCCATCCATCATACTTGGTCCGATACGGCGTGATATGCATAATGGAGTTCATTTTGTCACCAGAGTCCTATGAAGTTCCCGAACTTTGTCGCCATGTTGTTCAAAAAACGGAAGAACCCTAACCTTTTCTTTGTTCAAGCGATACAACGTCCTTTCATTTGTCGAGTGGATCAATGTAAGCATTCCGTTTGTTGCGGCAACTGTCCTGAGATCTATACATCCGATGTTGACGCTCCTATCACTCATAAGAGCGAACATTGATCCATTTGTGTACTCAATGAGATCAATGCGCTCCGCAATCTCCTTGAGCATCTCCTCAAGCGATTTTTCAACAACAAGTTCGTATCCATGCCTGTCCATGCGATAGTAGACTTTTTTACCTATCTCTCTGATTTCAAATGTATCTTTTCCAACAGGAAGATAGCCATATCCAGACGCCTCAGTCCATGTTCTCTCTCCAGGCTGCCTCCACTCATAAAAACATTTTCCAGCGTTCCATAATTCCCCACGGTCATTTAGAAAAAAGCGAATAGCCCCAACACAAAACTCTATTGAATTTTTTTCTGGATATTCCATGTGTCCTCCTGTGTAAATTAAAAATGCATTAGACAGATAGCTGTCCATCGTCACCCTTCTTGTATCACTTTTATTGTGTTGGTTAAAAAAACACATGGGAAGCGCCGTAGCGCAACCCATGTGTCAGTACTGATGTTTACATCACGGGAGTGGCATCAAGGCTCATGCCCTCTTCGAGCATGGCGGGAGCATCAGGAGCTGCTGGCGTAGGCGTCACCACAGGGGTGGCGTCTGTTGTAGGCGTTGCCGTCATTGCCGGCGGCTGCGGGTTCGCAACTGCAGTCACGGTCCCGTTGTCCTTTTTGTCACCACAAGAAAACATCGAAAAAACAAGAATCATTGCAACAAGAAATCTCATATTAAAACCTCCTGCGCGCATTATGCTCCTACTTGGAAACCAGTTCAAGCAAATCTTCAAGTATCCTGTCATGAATGGATACGCCCAGCGTTTTCAGTCTTTTATCTGTCAGCTTTACATTTAAAAAGTCTCCGGACCGATCGATCACGCCGGCGTCCCCCATTAAATAAAACCCCTTATCACATCCTACGTTAATCAATCTCTTCCCGACCACAACAAATGTTCCCCTCCCGCCAGTTGTGGTGGCAAACGCGCCGATTTTCGCCAGCATGCCGGGAAGGCTGCGCAACTTTTTCTCAACATCAGGATCCACTCCATCCAATGCCATCTTCAAATGGGCAGCGTCATGAGTCCTGAGATTGTCTTTCGTCATTGGAAAGAACTTTCCATTGCTATATATGCACCACTCACCCTCTTTGTTTTTTATCAAAGACGGCGACCATATGCCGCAATCTGATGTTTGAATGATTTTCTTTACAGAGTATCCTGATACATACTCGGTTCCGCTTGAAAGCCGAAACGAATGCTCGGTCACTTTATTGATTACATCTCCGTTTTTGTTAAATTCCTCAGTAGCGATGGCGTATATTCCAGGGTATTCGTCAGAAAACTCTTTGTAAATCTCTTTAAATTTTTGTCTCATTTGCATTCTCCTCCCAGGATCACCAATAATTGAGACATCGTGATCGTGCATCCGGCTGCGTGTTCATGCCCTCCTCCTCCCCAGGCCTTC
>CAYLUP010000031.1:0-3581 GCA_964386905.1 uncultured Candidatus Saccharibacteria bacterium | reverse complement strand
ACCGCCAGTGACACTGCAATTGCGCGGGACAGGAATTCAGCCGGTCTTCAAAATCGAAGAACGCTAACAGAATCACCCGAGAGGGTGGTTTTTGTTATGACACGGATTTCCTCTGATATAATATGCAGATGGATAATGATCTTGAGCACTCACGCATCGAAAAACTCAACCGTGATTTACACAAGCAAGGAGCAAGTACAAATGAAGAGCAGCTTCACATGTTACCGAAAGACAATACGCAAGTCCCACATGATTTTCAGGCGCCCATCTACCATGTGCCAGAAAATGTCCCACATGAGGATACCCCCGTTCGTGAGGCAATCCCACGGTCAATGCTCTTTTTGCGTTGGTTTACAGTGGTTGCAATTGCGAGTGCACTCGGAGCAATTGGGTATTTTGCCTATCAGTTTCTAGATCCATCAGGGAGACCTTCTCCTGAGAATATCTCGTTTACCCTCTCGTCCCCTATTGCTGCGAACCCTGCAGCTCCAATTGATTTTTCTATTCGCATTGCGAATAAGAATAATGTTGCACTCGAGAACGTCGATGTCGTCTTGCAATTGCCTTCTGGTGCATATGAAGAAAAAGAAGGAAAAATACAACCCATTTCGGAAATAAAACGTTCTCTTGGTATGATTACTGCGGGAGAAATTAAGGAAGATGTTGTGCGAGTATTTCTTTTGGGAGATGAACAGCAGGTAAAGGGAGTGCAGGCGAAATTGAGCTATAAGTTTATTACGATGGGTTCGGTGTTTACAAAAACAGCGAAGAGGGATGTCCGTATGCTTGTCTCACCTCTCGTTGCAAATGTAGAAACGGTGAAGCGTGTGACTGCGGGGACTCCGACTTCCTTGAAGGTTACAGTGAAGTCAAACACAGAAGTTCCTCTCCAAAATGTCCTCTTGCAAATGGATTACCCGCAGGGTTTTGCTTTTACATCTGCAGAACCTCGAGCCATTTCGAATAATGCTTTGTGGGTGATTCCATTACTGGAAAGCGGGGATGAATTTGTGCTAGAAGTTCGTGGTCAGTTTTTGAGTGAGGGCGCAACAGAGCGTGTATTTCATGTCAGTGTGGGAGTGGCAGATAATAACAACTCTTCAAAAATTGGCTCAGTGTATGCAAAAGCATTGACTCCTATTATTATGGAATCTCCATTTGTGCGAGTGCGCACATTGTATGGTGGAAAAAATCCAGAAGATGTTATTGCGCGATATGGCATGCGCATGAAAGGCGTACTAGAGGTGACAAATAATACTCATGTCGCAATTGTGAATACGAGCATCGAACTGCAAATTAGCGGAACCGGGTTAGATGAAAAAACTGTTGATGCAGGAAATGGAGGAATGTATCGAATGCAAAACAATTCTATTACATGGGACTCACGAGGGAATCCGAGTCTTGCAAAAATGGCTCCAGGAGCAACAGTAAAACTCGAATTTTCTTTTATTCCGGATGCGGGTCGTGTGAATGGCCAGTATGCTGCTAATCCTGAGATTGTGTCGAGTGTTCGTGTGACTTCGTCTCGTGAAGGGGAGAGCGGCGTTGTTGGTGTTATTGACGCACTATCGAGGAGCGTAGTAAAAATAGCAACGCAAGCAGAATTTGCAGCACGCGCACTACACTTTACTGGGCCAATTGACAATTCTGGTCCTATTCCACCAGTTGTGGATCAAGATACGCAGCTGACAATTCTGTGGACCATTCGAAATACTTCAAATACGATAGAGCAAGGAACGGTGCGAGCGACTCTCCCAGCATTTGTGTCGTGGAATAATGTCGTGTCGCCAGAAAAAGAAAAAGTTTCATATGATAAGGTAAACAATGAAGTTGTTTGGGATATTGGAGCAATTCCAGCAGGGTCAGGGGTGGGAAGTGTGCCCCCAAAGGAAGTAGCGTTTCAAATAACTCTAACGCCGTCTGTTGCACAAAAAGGGCAGACTCCAAACATTATTGAAAATCAAATCTTTCGGGGAAGGGATACTTTTACTGGGAAAGATATTGAAGTAAAGCAACCAAATCTCAGCTCTCGACTCCAATACGACCCAAAGGCTCCTGTGCGATCGGGAGAGGTTGTTCCACAATAAAAAGCGCATGAGCGCTTTTTATTTGCGCACTTTTTTGCATTGTGTAAGATAGGGAGATAACTTACAATACATACATATGGCAGTAGATAAAGATACAATGGAAGCAATTATCAGTCTCGCAAAACGTCGAGGGTTCATTTTTCAGGGCTCTGAAATATATGGGGGACTTGCGGGAACATGGGACTATGGACCTCTGGGTGTGATGCTCAAAAATACCATTACACAGTTGTGGTGGAAGATGTTCGTGGATGATCGTACGGATATGTATGGCATCGATGCTGCTATTTTAATGAACCCCCGCGCGTGGATTGCGTCGGGGCATGTTGGTGGGTTTTCTGATCCACTTGTTGAGGATCTCAAAACAAAGAAACGGTATCGCGCCGATCATATTCTCGAAGAGAGTGGAATTGAGGTGAAAGGGCTCAAAATTCCAGACATGGATGCCCTCATCAAAGAAAAGAATATTCTGTCTCCCGAAGGAAATCCTCTCGGCGACGTTCGTCAGTTCAATATGATGCTCAAGACATCACTTGGTGCCATTGAAGATGCTTCCGCTGTGGTATACATGCGACCTGAGACTGCAGGAGGAATGTTTGTGAACTACAAAAATGTCGTCGACGCATTTCATCCTAAGATGCCATTTGGGCTCGCACAGATCGGCAAGGCGTTTCGCAATGAGATTGCTCCGCGAGACTTCGTCTTTCGTGTCCGAGAGTTCGAGCAAATGGAAATTGAATATTTTGTGCACCCAAGTGATTGGGAGCGTGCGTTTGAAGAGTGGAGGGTGGGGTTACAGAAGTATTTCACTGCAGTTGGACTCCCCACACATATGGTGCATGAACTTGATGTTGCCCCGGAAGATTTAGCACATTATAGCAAGCGCACGATTGATTTTGAATTTGATTATCCTATTGGTCGCAAAGAACTGTGTGGTCTTGCATATCGTACAGATTTTGATCTTTCTGCTCACACGAAAGAAAGTGGTGTAGACCTATCTTATTTTGACGAAGAAACAAAAACCCGCTTTACTCCACACGTGATTGAGCCGTCGCTCGGTGTTGGGCGCATGATGCTTGCAGTTCTCACTGCTGCATACCATGAGGATGAAATGGGGGGAGAGAAGCGTATTGTGTTGAAATTGAATAGAGATATTGCTCCGATTCGCTGTGCGGTATCTCCATTATTGAAGAACAAGCCAGAACTCGTTGAAAAAGCACAAGCCATCTTCCGTTTGTTGAAATCGGAATTCGGACGCGTTGTTTATGATGATAATGGAAATATCGGGAAGCGATATCGTAGACAGGACGAGATAGGAACACCGCACTGTATCGTGATTGACTTCGATACACTCGGAGAGAAGCCAGAGTTGCTTGATACGGTGACTGTTCGTGATCGTGATACAGGCACACAGGAACGTGTGCATGTAAACGAGCTGGTGGAGTATTTGAAGAAATAGGGGGGATGTAGTGGAAAGTGGGAAGAAGAATTACGTAT
>CAYLUP010000030.1:0-3672 GCA_964386905.1 uncultured Candidatus Saccharibacteria bacterium | reverse complement strand
ACAAGATCCTGGACGATTACTGTCCGCAAGTGGGAAAAAAGAAGACGATTCTTGAGATTCCCCTGGACTTCGTTAACCCGTCCGAGCTGGAGACTTCCGTCGCGGAAAAGGTCTCAGCGCAAGAGAAGGCGGAAGAAAAGCGCGCATCCAAGGACGAACTTATCTCCGCTGCGATCCTGAAGCTCATGGAGGATAGTGACATCCGGTGGAGCGGTCGGTTCACGAAGAAGGACATGGAGCGGCTGGAGATCCCCGTGCCGGCAGTGAAGGCAATCGCAAGCTACAGGAGCGGCCCGAAGATCCCGTTCCTCAAGAAGAGCTTCCTCATCCTGAAGCGCGCAGGAAAACGCGCCGTGTGGGAATTCGAATTTTCGGTGTAAAGATGGTACAAGAAAAATAGCGGGGGCAATCATCTTTCCCCGGCCGCCGGAACTGCAGATAACCGGCAAAGTCAAGATGCGGCCTTGGCCCACGATACGGGTTGCCAGTGTATGCCGATAAGCTGGCCGCACCACCCTCGGTGTGCAATCGGCGACCACTACCCGTAGACGGGTAGTGGTCTTTTTACCTATCATTTGTGGTACAAGAAGAATATTTGTGGTACAAGAAGAATAAAGGAGGTGTAATCATGTTAACAACTGAACAAATTTATGAAATGCGTGAAAAAAATATCAGATCTTCAAACTGTGTGGGAGGCGACGTGAACGACCTATGGGTCATTGTATGTGAACTTTCCAAGCGAATTGATAAGGTTGAGGGGCGTGAACATCTGACACACAAAGAACATTATCTGCTAAGAATTAAAGAACACGAAGGGCCTTGGTTCACACACAGGGCCATTAATTTCAATGACTTGATTCCATATATAAAAGAAATGGTTGACAGCGAAAATGGTGCCACCTTTTACATTGAGAGGATAACGACATGACAAACTCAGAGGTCAGAATTAAGCTCTTGGAGGAATTGTCCTCCGAAAGACGATTTGTACTTTCAAAGATAATTGTCAGAGAGTTACTTGATGAAAATCGAGGGAAGTGGACATGGTTAAGGACCGGCTCCGTGTGTCTAGAAAACGAAAAAATTGTCGACATGTTTTTGTCTAGAATCGAAGGTTGTGATTTTCCGGCAAAATCCAGTATTTCTTATCCGCATGATAGCGGGGAAAGTTGCAGAAAATGGCTTGAAAATAGGAAATTAAACCATGAAATCGTTGAATACGCGCTGTCTTATGCGATTAGCGCAATAAATCAACTTTATAATGCCGCGAGAATGGATCATGTTGAGTGGTATGAGATTGCTCTCCAGTCTGCAATCAAATACAATGCGATGCTGAATCACTTCATGCATCCACAATATTCAGCACATTATTGCACACCTCAAAAGATATGGAAGAAAGCAGAAGACAACGAGAGGCGAGCGCTGAAACCGTTCCGTTCTGAAGTAAACCTATTAGAGCGTGTTGCCAGAGAAAGTGGATACGATCTGCAGGATCCGTTGGGGAAGTGGTTTGCAGAAACGGAAGCCGACGAAGAAGACATAACCAGTGGGCGACTTGGGGTTCTGGTCGCAAGAAACCAGACCATCCGTAATTTTGACAATATTATGCCTATTGAAACGGCCGCAATAGACTACTGCCACTTTTGTTTCATGCACCCAAGGTGCGATGAACCGACAAGAGAAAAGGAATACAATCGCACATGGCTTCGCGTAGCGAACGCATACGTAGAGAACAAGATTCATATTAATGAAAGGAGGTGTGAGTATATTTTGGGAGCATTTAAAACAATTCACTTAGATAAAAAACGGATAGAATGGGGACTTCCCTTCACTCCGGACCATTATTCACAGACGAACAGTGTAAATCTTTTCCAAGACATATGGTGATAGGAGCAACAAAATGAAAGCCAGGGAGTACGCTGAAAAATACAACGATGTAAAAACAATTTGCTACGAGCTCGACACGGAGCTCAAAACCATGCTGGTTACGCGAAAAGTCGGAACCAGCGCGGGGAGAATTAATCTGCTGCGCGAGACGATCGATAAGGCTGATACGATCGCGAAGCTAAAGGGGTGGGAGAAGTTCTATCTGCTGCATCTATCCGAGAGAATGCCGCAGATGCACGGCGAATTCGTCAACAAGGACATCAAAAACAAAGGAACAATCACAGCCCCGGACGAGCAGATCCTGGAAATACTTCTGGGTCTGTTCGTTTTGCAGGCAGCAGGGAGGGTGTTAAGAAATGCCATTCATTCCAAATGAAAAATTCAAGGTCGGGGACTGGGTATATCTAAAAACCCCGGTTCGTACCCCGCGCGGCGTATTCACACCAGGAACAAGGGTACTTATTGTTTTAATGGACAACGATGAACTCTATGAATTTCGCGATGAACACGACAACACCGCACGCAGATGCAGTTGACACCGATATGCTGCAGCCCCACCTTAGAGTTGTTCAGGGGCACACTCGGTGATACAGGGCTCTCTCGACGGAGACCGCCCTGTACCTTTTTTACCTACGACAAGGAGGACTCATGTATTTTGGTGATCGAACGGAATGGCAGCGCATCTCTGAACTCACATACGCAATCAAACAACTGTCCGAGAAGTGGAATTTATTGATTAGTAACTTGGAATGGAAAATTGGCAATGAGACACCATGCGAGATTCCAGTTGAGCTACATATCCAAGAATATGAAGATAAGGTAGAGAACGAAGTAAGGCTTCTTATGGAAGGAAATGTGGACTATATATACGCGCAGGATAAGATTCAGAAATGGAAAAAAGAGCGCCAAGAGTTGGTGAAGAGGGTTATGGATATTGAGGATATTTTGGTACAAGACAGATAACAAAGACCGATCTTGGACCATAGTTTTCAGGCTATGGGTTTCCTGGTTACGTAAACCAGGTCCGGCGAGTTCCGGGTTACCAAACTCTTTACCTATCCATATGTAGTCAAATGTGTCGTGTTACAAGCCTTGGATGGAGGTGTTTAGATGCCAACTAAGGTTTGTAGCAGGTGCAAAATAAGAAAGAACGAAGATCGATGTTTTTACGAAAAGAAGAGGGGGACAGGTAAAACCTCATGGTGTCGCGCGTGCATTGATAGATACAAAAACACAAAGAGCGGAAGAAGAGTTGTGCCGAGGTCTGCATATGTAGGGTCACTTGTACGAAAATGGAAAAACTACAGTTACGATGCAAAGAAAAAGGGAGTAAAATTTGAGCTTACTTTTAATGAATACAAGGATATTGTAGAAACAAATACAACTTGTTTTTATTGTGGTTACACATATGATCACATCAAATCTATATTTGATAAAATTGCATCTAGCAAAAGTTCACTCAGGAGCATAAGAAAACTGAAGAGGTCGCTGAGAGTTGCCATGCGATCTCAAGGACTTACACTGGACGAAAAAGACAGCTTTGGTGACTATTCAAAAGAAAATTGTGTGATGGCCTGCCATTTATGCAACCAAGCAAAAGGATGGGCTATACCTGCAGAGGCATATAGATCAATTGCATCATCCCCAATCGCCAACATCGTTCGCATATGCAAGGAAGCGGGTCTTGAAATTTAGCTTTTCTGGTACAAGAAAGGTGACCCTGTGGTACAATGTCGATTCGCACTAGACCGCGAAAGGAGATTTTGAATGATTTATTTCATGATGTTT
>CAYLUP010000029.1:0-4024 GCA_964386905.1 uncultured Candidatus Saccharibacteria bacterium | reverse complement strand
GGTCTCTCGTGGCTATAAACTCATGACTAAAAACTATTCATAAATCTATGGAAACTACACACACAAAGAAGCAGTCGCTTACCGGTGTTGTTGTCTCTGACAAGATGGACAAGACTCGTGTAGTCTTGGTCACCCGTTACGAGCAGCATCCAAAGTACAAGAAGTTTATTAAACTTCAGAAGCGATACAAGGCTCATGACGCAGCAAATACCTACCAGATAGGTGATAAGGTGCGCATGGAGGCGATTGCGCCAGTTTCTCGACACAAGCAGTTTGCTATCGTTGAGAAGCTTGGTTCACAAGATGTCGAGCAGTACCTCAAGGTACGTGCTCAGGCAAAGAAGAATTAATTATCCGCATAAACTAGTGAAGAGTGAATAGTGATGAGTGATGAGAAGATGTATTTTTCTTATCACTTATCACTTGTCACTGATCACTTTCTACACATATGATTCAACCACGTTCAATCGTAAAAATTGCGGATAATACTGGAGGAAAGATCGGACGCATCTTCAAGGTGCTCGGAGGGAGCAAGAAGCGCTATGCGCAGCTCGGTGACCTTGTTGTCCTTTCAATCCAGACCGCAGAACCACGCAAACCGGTAAAGAAGGGCGACGTCTGTAAGGCGGTCGTTGTCCGTCAGGCAAATGCAACTCGTCGAGCAGATGGTTCATACATCCGTTTCGATGAAAATGCTGTTGTTCTTCTTGACGCAAAGGGAGAGCCACGCGGATCTCGCGTTTTTGGCCCAATCCCTCGCGAATTGGTAGAAAAGGGATATCAGAAAATTGGTACTCTTGCACCAGAAGTCATTTAATCACTCAGCGCACACAATACACTATGGCAAACTTCAAAAAAGGTGACACCGTTGTCTTGCTTGCTGGTGAGGATAAGGGCAAGAAGGCAAAGGTGCTGCGCATGCTCCCAAAGCAAGCGATGGCACTCGTTGAAGGCGTGAACATGAAGAAGGACCATCTTCGTCCACGTCAGCAAGGAAAGAAAGGGCAGGTTGTCGAGAAGGCACATCCTGTCAACCTTTCAAACCTCGCAAAAGCATAATACGTCAGGAGATTTATGAAGCAAGAATTATGATTTAAGAAAGATAGCATCGTATTCATCCTAAATCATACATCCTCAATCATACATCTTTTACTTATTTTTATTCGGATATCTATCCGCTGTAGAACGGTACGGTAGTATGGGAGACGGGGGGATAGGAGGTGGGGGATAGTGAGATGCATTATGTGTTTCCCTATAACCCATACCCTATGACCTATACTCTCACACTCCAATCTCTACAAACATAACATGTCAACTATCAAATCAATAAAGGAGAAAATGGCTGGCGCATATGCAGCAATGCAAAAAGAGCACGGCTATTCAAATCCTATGCAGGCACCAAAGATCGAGAAAGTTCTCGTGTCTATTGGAACTGGAAAACACGTTAAAGGCGACAAGAAGCGCAGCGAGTTCATCGTTGATCGTCTTGCAAAAATCACTGGCCAGAAACCATCTGCTCGAAAAGCAAAGAAGTCTATTGCGACCTTCAAGCTTCGCGAGGGAGAAATCATTGGACAGCTTGTCACCCTTCGCGGTGCACGCATGTTTTCATTCCTTGATAAATATCTCAACATTGCAATTCCTCGCACAAAGGACTTCCGCGGATTTTCTGCAAAGTCTATCGATGCGATGGGGAATGTGACGTTTGGTATCAAGGAGCATACTGTCTTTCCTGAGTGTGCAGACGAGAACCTCTCTGACGTTTTTGGTATGGCTGTGACGATTGTCACAAACTGCAAGACAAAAGCTGAGGCAGAATCATTCCTTACAAATCTTGGTTTCCCATTCCGTCCTGAAGCTGAGCTCGCGACACGTCGTGGTCTCCGCCGAACAAAGAAGGGAGCTTCTATGGTTCGCCGAGGAAAGAAATAGTTCTCTCAAAAACCCCGAAAGGGGTTTTTGTATTCCCGAGAACATGAAGAAAAGTATTGACTTTTCTTCATTTTTCCTGTAGATTGTGGCAACGGAACTGTCATCCGCCGCTCTCCTTTTGTGCCTTTTGGGACACAAAAGAAGTGTTGCGCGATATGCGTTTCGTATTAATAGTTCAGCCACTTCGAAAGTGGTGTTCTTATGTCATGTAAGCGCATCTCTTTTGTGTGGTCATAAGTATAAGTCTGGTTTTGTATTGTGAGTATTTCCTAAACACTCATGACTCATGACTCATGACTAATAATATATGGCAAAAAAGTCAGTTATCGCTCGCGCAAAGAAAGCGAAGTTCCCAGTTCGTATGGTGAACCGCTGCTTCAAGTGTGGGCGCAAGCACGGCTACATCCGCGATTTCGATTTGTGTCGCATTTGTTTCCGTGAATTAGCAAACGAGGGTAAGATCCCTGGCATTAAGAAATCATCATGGTAGTCACCGATCCAATCGCAGATATGTTGGTGCGTATCAAGAATGCAGGTGATGCAGGTAAACTTACCGCAGACATTCCGCATTCGGATATTAAGCTCCGCATTGCAAACGTCCTTATTAAGGAGGGTTTCGTAGAATATGCTACGAAGAAAATTAAGAAACAAGGTGCTCGTCAGGTTCGTGTGATCGAAATCGGTCTCAAGCAACAGGCAGGGGCTCCTTTCATTCGAGGTATTGAGCGTGTTTCTCGCCCATCAGTACGTGTGTACAAGGGTGCAGAGGAACTCCGCCCGATTAAGAATGGCTTTGGTATCATGGTCGTATCAACACCAAAGGGAATTATGAGCGACACACAGGCACGCAAGGAGCATGTCGGTGGAGAAGTCATTTGTAAGGTCTGGTAATATGTCACGTATTGCAAACAAGCCACTCGTCCTTCCAGCGAAAGTTGAAGTAACTCTCGACGGAACAACAGTGAAGGTCAAAGGACCAATGGGTGAACTTTCTCGCTCATTCCCAGAATTCGTAAAGTTTTCAGTCGCAGACAATGCGGTGACAACAACGATTTCAACTGACGATCGAAAGAAGAAGCCAATGCTCGGCACAGCTGCTGCATTGATTCGAAATATGGTTATGGGTGTGACGACTGGGTACAAGAAGCAACTTCTTATCGAAGGTGTCGGCTTCAAGGCAGACGCAAAGGGAGAAGAACTTCATCTCGCACTCGGATTTTCTCATCCAGTTATCGTTCCAGTCCCAAAGGGATTGAAGGTGGCTACTGGAAAGGGAACTATTGATATCGAAGGTATCGATAAGGAGCTCGTCGGAGCATTTGCTGCTGATGTTCGTGCCTTAAAGAAACCTGAACCTTTCAAGGGAAAAGGTATTCGTTACTCAGACGAAGTTATTCGCCGTAAGCAGGGTAAGAAGACTGCATAATATAGGTAAAGGGGGATAGGGTACAGGGGGTGGTATATGCCCTACCCTATGCACTATACCCCTTACCCCAAAATTCTATGTTGAACAAAACACAACAGAAGCAGTACAACCGCATGCGTCGTGCGAATCGCATTCGTGCGAAAGTAATTGGTACTGCATTAAAACCACGCCTTTCTGTATTCCGCTCAGCGAATCACATTCAGGCACAGCTTATCGATGATACACAGGGTGTCACTCTCGTTGCCGCTTCAGACCTCAAGGATATGAAGGGGACAAAGATGGAGAAGGCAGCTCTTATCGGCAAGCAGATCGCTACTCTTGCAAAGGGTAAGAATATTACAACAGTTGCTTTTGATCGCGGAGGATTTCTCTATGCGGGTCGAGTAAAGGCACTTGCAGACGCTGCACGCGCAGGAGGTCTGGAATTCTAATTCAGTTTGTAGAGGATAGGAAAAAGTGAGTAGAATATTCTATCCACTATCCACTATCCACTATTCACTATATACATATATGGAACAAAAAACTCAATCTGCTCCACGAACAGGAGGTCCTCGCGGTCCTCACGCTGGGGGGTTCCGTGGACCACGTACAGGTGGCCCTCGCGGAGGTCAACGTGGTGATTCACGAGATAACCGTCGCGGTGGATCACGCATGGAGCGTCCAAAG
>CAYLUP010000028.1:0-4082 GCA_964386905.1 uncultured Candidatus Saccharibacteria bacterium | reverse complement strand
ATAAGCGCCTCTTGGCTCTCTTTCAGGTAATAGTCCTTGTAATCCTCAAATCTGCTAATGTCAAAAAATGGTGAAAACATTGTATGCACCTCCTTGCTGCGCAGTGTAAGCACGGGTTATTGGAGTGTCAAGATTTGTGGTACAAGATAGATAAAGGGAGGAAAAATCCAATGAAGCAATTTTATGTTGATTGGAGAAATGATGAGGTTTGGTCGGCCGTGTGGGGCGTTGTTACGCCTGACGAGTATCCACCAAACCGGGGATGGCGCGCGAAACCACACAGTGACGGGTCGATCACGTTCTTGATCGGGCGGCCCGGAAAGCAAGGAACCGCAAGCATTCAAAAGCTACACCGAGATTTTCTGAATCCATATTATCCGACGCACATTGATGTTGCGTTGTACGTAGAAGACCCGAAAACGGTCCACGAGTACATCGGAAGAAACGAAGCGTCGCTTCTGGATCCGATTTACAGGGAGCTTCCGATATATGGAGGGTGGGGACAGCAGGTAGTTGCATGGATCCAGCAGCTTCTGGATCGCGAGTCCATCCAATAACCACCTAAACGCCAGCACACCTGGCGTTGCTTTAGTTATTTACATTATCTGTTACAAGATCTTAAAGGAGTACATAATCATGAGCATATGTTCTGAATGCGGAGGAGAGTGCTGTAAGGCATTCCCGGGAATCTTTCATCCAGAGGACTTCCAGGATGTCGAGAAAGAATATAACCCCAAAATCATGTGTCTGGATTGGTGGGAGGGTTATTACGAAGATACCGATGTACACATGCCTTATTTTATCCGCATGCGGTGTGTGAGTGACGGGGATCGCATGTCAAGTGCAACCTGGGGTGGCGAATGCGTCAACCTTGGAAAACGCGGGTGCAAGCTTCCGCGCAAAAGAAGAGCCGCACAGTGCATCCAATTGGTGGCATCTGCGGACGGAAATTGCACGATCGATGAAAAATACACCAAAGTAGAACTGGTGCGTGCATGGTTGCCGTATCAGGAACAACTGAAGAAAATAAGGGAGGGAAACAATGTATAAACATGAGATATTAACCGATTTACCAAAGTTTCAGAAAGTGTTTCAAAGCCTGCGTGATCCAACAATCGACGTGATGATTCGTGGCGTTACTGAAGCGCTAAAATGTGCAACGGAGGTCTATTTTGGCGACGACAGAGAGTTGTTTTCTCTGGTTGAGCCGCTCCTTAAGGGTATAAAAAGTGTTTACACATATGACTACAGAGAGCAGCGGATACCATACCCAACAACTCTATATAGCAGCTATGGGGTGGATCGCGCAACTGCAATGTTGTTGCATGAAATTCCAGAGGAGGAAGCAATCGTTTTGATAGAGTTTTCTCTGAATACGACCAACGGGAAAAGAGACCCTGGAGCGTTTTGGGAGATCATGCCTTCTGTGTTTGGATATTATTACACAACAAAGGACAGAGAACCCATATCGAGGGCAAGTTTCACGGAGCGTATGGCAGTGTTAATGGATGCAGTGAAATTAAAGGGGGCACACTCTGGTTTCTGGTCACTACTTCATGCGATGGCTGTGCTTGGCACTCCTGTTGGGGTAGACGGCACGAATGCGTTTCATGGACTTCTCCCGTTCTATGCCATGGTCTATTCAAAGGCAAAGGACATAACGGACAAGCAAATCAATTTACAAGTAAGCGACTTTTCTGTAATGCTGCAGCATGGGATTTTATTGTCATGCAAGAATGTTGTGCAGAAAAAGATTGTCCCGGACATCAGCGCGTCAAAGCGAAGAATGATGAGACTCATGAAAAGAGTCCCCGCAGATGAATATTATGTGCTTGAAATAAAGTCGCACAATGAATCATCTGGAGAGAGTTCAGGGGAGTCCTCTGCAAAGCGCCTCCATATGTGTCGAGGCCACTTTGCCACATACACGGAAGAGAAGAAGCTTTTTGGTAGGTACGTTGGCAGGTATTGGATACCTGCTCACATGAAGGGCAACCCCGAACTCGGAACAATCGAAAAGGACTACGAGGTGAAGCATGCCGAGTGTTGATATAACAGTTGACGTGGATGTGCAGGTCTGGTGATGGATCTGTGGTTCTGGCATATGCAAATACAGCGAGGTTGAGTGGGATTCCCGTTCGATTAAAGTAACCGCATGCTGTTGGACGTGTGAGCAAAAAATGAAAAAACTGGAGGATGAAGTTAAGGAAGGAGAAGAAGATGAAGAAGGGATGGCAGATGTCCTTGGAATCCCCGCACTTGGATATGGAGTGGCGCCATCATCAATAGACATTATCAATATTTCTGCGCTCGCTTCACGTTGGGCGAAAAAGATAAAAGAGATGACTCCGGCTGATCGCGCAGGAGTACTAGCGATTATCAGATACAGAAGCAATACTATTTATGACAAGATTGTCAAGATTATGGAGGACGCATGAACGGTCGCTGTAAAAACAAGAATCCGATTGAAGATGCGATTGCAGAGTTAATCTATAAGGGAAGATCAAACGAAAGCTTATGTCCATTCTCAGGGGTCATCGTGTATAAGACGGATTCGGCATATGAAAACGAGCAGACTGTTGCAGTTGTCATTAAGCGTCCTGTCGAGTCAAAGAAAGAGGTTAGCGAGTGGTTAGAGTCGACAAAGGATCTTGGTATTTACAACATACTGCCAGGGTGTGGGCCTGAAAAAGTGTTTATTACGGCGAATTACATCAATTTTCCGTTCCCTGTAAAGCCGCCCGTGATGTTTAATCCCGATCCACATGTCTTGATCGAACAACTAAAGAAATCACTGGAATTGGAGGACTAAACGAATTGGTTCACATCGCTGAACAAAAAAGATCGAGAAACAATCGTCCGCTTTTTCGTAGAGTCTTCTTGGACAATTCAAGACTGTCCATATGTCATCATAGACGGAAAGGCATGTCACGCTCCGACAAAGGTCTATCTTTCGAAGACAAAGTACGCGAGCGGGTATGACGAGAACCAACTGCATTTGTTGCTTGATTGGTTCTATAATATCCGCTGCGACAGTCCTGTAATTTACTCCGGCTATGGAGAGGACAGGATCGAGATCTCGTTGAAATTGCAGATCAAGAGCGAGCTGAGTCGTGAAGAATGGGAAAAGACTCGCTTTGGAAGGCTTATTAATGGAGGGACCAATGACCACTAAACTTGACTTTCACGATATCGAAGACCTAGCCAGATTGATCTGTGGGATCGACGAGGACGACGAAAACGCAGATGTTGACGAGGCTCTGTTCGAGAAGTTCGAAGTTAGCTTCGACTCGTTTGCAAAGTTGATCGAGAAGTTGATCGACCATACCCCGGAGGCTGCAGCTACACTGTCTAATAAGATATACACTGGATTTGTGAACAGAGACTGCTTTATTATTAAGAAAGAGGTTGAGGTTAATGAAGAAGAAGAATCATAAGCACTACACACCTGAAGAAGTTGCGTTCTACACCAGCGTCGTTGAGATCATTATCGACATCGATCTCAAGAAGCTCACTCTGGCACAGTTCTTCGCCAGCGTCGTCAAGTATGCAGCGTCTGCAGGAGAAGATCCGGAATCTGCCTATAACATGTCGGTCGCGAGGACTGTGTTCGCGTACTACGGAATGAGGATTTGATGCTAACCCTATTCACACCCAGGCGCTTGCCTGGGTGTGAATTTTAGCTATTTTTTGGTACAAGATATATAGGGAGGAAACATCATGGAACCGACAATGGAGCAATTGGAAATTGCAATGAAGTATGTGGATTTCTTGATAGAGCACGACATCTTCGATATCGTCAGTGATTTTGAATTCAAGGCCCAGATGGCAATCTTGAAGAAGCTACAGGACAAGTATGGACGTCGACAGGGGAAATCCCTGTATGACAAGATACACATCTGTATCAGAATCACGAAGGCGAAAGATTGAGCGTCACTTCCGGCAACCTGGTTCGACCAGGCTCTGCCTTTACTTATCCTTATACGTCTTCTGCACGGGCGCACGGAGATTTAGTAGGTGGATGTTTGGGTCCACGCCTTCTCCTCGAATGAGTGCATTGAGCTGTGCCATCTGGTTCACGT
>CAYLUP010000027.1:0-4733 GCA_964386905.1 uncultured Candidatus Saccharibacteria bacterium | reverse complement strand
TTTCCATGCAGCAGTACAAGTCTCCCGTTGAGACGGATGACGAGATCTATACGTCAGACTTCTATATCGACATCGATGTGAAGGGAAATCTGGACAAGGCCATCAAGGCCACCCAGAGCATTGTGCAATACCTATGGGAGGTGCTCAAGGTATCCCCTCCGTATCCACGTGTCTGGTTTTCCGGACAAAAAGGGTTTCATATATCCATACACAAGGAGATCCTCGGTATTAAGCCGCATGCTCAGCTGCAGCAAATGTTTCGCGTCGCAACGGAGCAAATGAGCCGGGTGCTGAACATCAAGGATATCGACTCCAAGATTTACACCAAAAAGCGCCTATTGCGATGGCCTAACTCCATTCATCCGGACACGGGACTGCACAAGATCGAGATTACACACGAAGAGCTCATGACGCTCAACGCCGCGCAAATCATGGAGATGGCAAAGGAACCAAGGGGCCAGCTTCCAATCAGGATGAAGTTCTATCCGGTTGATCCGAGTCCAGAGTCGCTCGCTTGGTGGGCATCTATTCTCAAGAGCTGGAACAACCAAGTGCAGCATGCAGAGCTAAAGCCTCGCAAGATGCTGAAGATTGACAAAAGCGGCGACATGCCAACATGCATGAAATACCTTTTGAGCGGACCAGCTCCAGATGGACACAGAAACAAAGCGACGTTCGTTATGGCGTCCTTCTTTGCCGGACAGGGATACTCGCAAAAAAAGACAATGGACATATTGGTAAAATGGGTGGAGGATCATTATACAGCAGACGGAACACCAAAACTAAGGGAGCGAATCGCCAACACGGAGGCCGTTGTTCGCACGGTATACGACAACGGATACTCATTCATTTGTTCTGTTTGTCAAAACATCGACACGTCCCATAGCTACTGCGATGGCATTGGAAAGTGCTCGTTTGTGGAGACGCCGGAAGATCAGGAGCCAGCGGCTGTTCCGGTTGTGGAGTTAAGCAGAGCATCAAACGCTATTTACTACGGAAAAACTATTCGCTGCCCAGTGCATGTCTGCGGTGTTGCCGATCGTCCATACGTCATTCCAAAGAAGCTAAAGGCGTACTGTGACAATCCACCGTGTGGAGATGACGTAGACGGAGACTGCATCGAGTGTCCGCTTCTGTCTAAAAGCATTGACTATGTCGTTAGCATGAAGACGCCAATCCTCCTGAAGTTCATTGAGGTGGAAGATGTAAAGGCGTTCGGAAACATGCGGACCATGATGGGCATACCAAAATGCAAGCACGCCATTCTAGAGCAAATAGACAGATGTAACCTGCAGATGCTGGTTATGAACCCAATGGTCGACTCTCAGGAGGAAAGCAAACGCCTATATCACGACCAGAGCAATGGAGTGCAGAACTCCGAGTATGTAACACGAGTCGGATATTTCCTTGGACATGATGTGAAGACAAACCAGGCGTATTACATTACAAACACTGTATTCGCTGATCCCAACAATGCCAAGGTCGTGCATCTGATCGACCATCTGGAGCCCGCCACATCGACACTGGAATCATTCAATCCGTCTGAGGCAATCCTGGAAGGCCTTCGCATGTTCCAGCAGGGAGACCTGCAGACAGTCGAGGACAAGTTCAATGAGATTCACAATGACTTCGAAGCAAACGTTCACAAGATCACCAAACGTCGAATCTGGGCGTTCGCGGTAGATATCACATATCACAGCCCCCTCTCCTTTTATTTCTTCGACGAGTATGTTCATAAGGGATGGATGGAGACGGTGTGCGTTGGAGATACCGCGCAGGGAAAAACGGCGCTTGCTCGCGCCATGATGAATCACTTCCAGGTTGGTGGATGGACGTCTGCAGAGGGCGAAGGAAGAACAGGACTCGGATACAGCAAGCAACAGATCAGCGTTGGGAAGGGCGGCTCTCAATGGTTTGTTGGATGGGGGACTCTCCCTCAAAACGACAGGGGGCTGCTTAACGTAGATGAGTTCGCTGGCGTCAAGGAAGACGATTTCGCGCAATTGACAGACGCACGAGATCAGGGTGTTATTGAGTCGTCTGGCGTAGTCAAAAGAAAGACACACTGCAGAACACGAACCATTTATATGTCGAATGCGAAGTCAAAGGTGGGAGGATATGGCCAGACATTCGATGGAGGGTCTCTGGGGCAATACACCTATGGGATCGAGGCTGTCGCTGGGCTATATCGGGACCACCAGGATCTACGGCGCGTTGATTTAGCTGTCGCGGTCAAAAAGGGCGACGTGAGCATCGATGAACTCAACACCGTCAGAAAGCTCAATGTTCCGAAGCGCTATACCTCCGAGATGTGCAAAAATCTGGTGCTCTGGGCATGGTCTAGAACCGCAAAGCAGATCACGTGGGAAGATGGGGCCGAGGACGCAGTGTTGCAGGCAGCGATCCGTATATCAAACAAATACGCGACGCCAAAAATGAACCTGGTAGATCCGTCCACTCAAAAGCTCAAGGTGGCCCGCGTTTCCATCGCTATCGCCATGCGCTTGTTCTCCACAGATGACCACTACAATGATGTCATCGTTCGCAAAGAGCACGTGGATTTTGCAGAAAAGATGTTCTACACGTCTTACGACAGCCCCGGCATGCAGTATGACGTATATGCGATGCACAATCGCGATGTACCAAATATTCCGGATGCTGAGAAGGATGAGATCATGAGCCTCTTGATCAGCTCCACCATGGGTAAGCGCCACGTTGGACAAATCCTCAAGACTTTGGTACAAGTAGATCGAGTGGATCAGTCTGCGTTGATAGCGGCCGGAATGAAGAATGAAATCGCAAAAGATGTCATGATATCCTTTAGAGAACGAGACCTTGTAGACGCTAATGGCAGAAAAACGCCAACAGGCGTTGATTTGTTTAAGGATCTATTTCACAGGAACAAGAGGAAATGAAAAGCAAGTTGATGGAAGAGTTTGAATGGATGGAAGAGGAAGAAGAGAAGCGCCCAGTACATACAAAAAAAGTAAGCAACTGGGAAGACCGCAACACGAGGAAGAAAGATGAAAAAAAGCGATCTCGTAAGCATGATATGCGAGATTCGCGATGTGATTGGCAATAAGCTCACGGATGCCCAGGTGGAGGAATTCGTTCTAGACTATCTAGACAGCGGGTTTCTCCGCCTTGGGTTTCCGGATTTACAAGAGCATCAATTGTTTATCAACATTGCGATGATCATTGTAGACAAAACCAGGAGGTTTTTGACAACTGCCTGGAACACGGAGGCACTGGAGGAAGACTTGCGTCGGGTTGGGATGGGCGAAACAATTGATAGATTACACAAGGATATTGTGTTTGCGCTAGGTGTTTCATACCAAGAAGGGAGCAATCAAAATGTCCATCATGGGTAACGTACACACCCACATCTTTACACACGACACGATCCCTGGAGAGATATACTTCGGAAGACACGGACTAAGCAAGGGCGCCATGAAGGTGATTCGTTGGATTCTTTCATGGGCTGAAAAGAACGGGCTCCCAGATGACATCGAAGAGATTATCTGCATCGCCGAGAAGGTTCTCCCGTTGTTTGGCGTTGACGATGAATGGAACAGACTAAAGCAGCTGGTTCGAATGTACTACATGAGCGTTCCGGATTTGCTTGATCTGTATGAGAAAAAAATATTGCCTGGAGCCGGGATACAGGAGATGTGTATTCTGATTCCGAATTTCCCTGGTAGCTTTACGCACAACGCAGTCGATATTATTTGTGCGTCAGCGAAAGGGCGTGAGGCATTTAAGGTTTTTGCACCACTGGCGTTTGTGGAACGAGATGACGTGTTTGGAGTGAAGTACTATCCGGCACTGGAGGGTCCACCGGACGCAGTAACGGAAGAGTTTAAGCGCGCGGCAGACCTTAATAAGCCGATATCTTCACACCAGTCGCCTGGAGGAGTTCGAAATGCGAAGTTCCCGGAGTCTTTAGCTAAAAAATACAACCAACCAGGCAGATGGATGGATGTTCTTGAAAAGTTTCCAATACGTCTGAACATGTGCCATGTTGGCGGAAGAAACGCTTTTGTTAAATGGTTTACAGACGGAATGTTCCGCCCTGGTGTTAATTGGTCATTCGACAACATGATGCGCAGTTACAACGGAATGGAGTATCCGGGAAGGGTGTATTTTGATATAGCATTCCACGAAAAGCAAACCAACAGTGACTACAGAAAAGCCATTTCAAACCTGACGGGGCACTGGAACAATAGGGGCATGTTCGGAAACGACGAGCCGCTGTCCGATATTGAAGGAAGCATGAAAGAGTCGGCGAGCTGGTTCCGTAACGTATGGGGGATCGATGGCGTCAACAGCGCTAACGAAACCTACAAGGAGTTTTTGTATGGATGCAAATGATGTAATCGCAAAAATGATGGACAGATTGGTAGAATTGGAGAAAAAAGACAACAGCGACATCGATATGACAGAAGACGAGATGGATGAATTATGTGATCTCGCGTCGGCCATAGACCTGTACCACGAGTGGGTGGAGAAGTTATTGGAGGTTCCGATTACGCGGAAGATAAGAACAAATGGAGACATGGAGGAGCTGTAATGGAAGAGAAGAATACGATCGAGGCACTGACGTTTTTCGGAAAATGCAAAGAGTTTCACGAGATTGTTCTTGAAACGGCTCTCATGATGGAGAAGTTTTCGGATACCCGGCGGCTACCGGAGTGGGAGATATTGTTTAACGAAAAGAAGTGGAGTCCAAAGTT
>CAYLUP010000026.1:0-4733 GCA_964386905.1 uncultured Candidatus Saccharibacteria bacterium | reverse complement strand
AACTTTGGACTCCACTTCTTTTCGTTAAACAATATCTCCCACTCCGGTAGCCGCCTGGTATCAGAAAACTTCTCCATCATGAGAGCCGTTTTAAGAACAATCTCGTGTAGTTCTTTGCATTTTCCGAAAAACGTCAGCGCTTCGATCGTGTTTTTCTCTTCCATTACAGCTCCTCCGTTTCCCCAGTTGTTCTTATTACCCATCTCATTGGAACTTCTGACAGCTTCTCTACCCATTCGTGATAGAGATCGATTGCGGACACAAGGTCACACAATTCATCCATTTCTTCCTCTGTCATGTCGACGTCGCTGTTATCCTTTTTTTCCAGTTCTACAAGCCTGTCCATCATTCTGGCGATTACTTCATTTGCATCCATATAAAAACTCCTTGTAGGTTTCGTTTGCGCTGTTGACGCCATCGACCCCCCATACGTTACGGAACCAGCCGGCTGCCTCCTTCATGCTTCCTTCAATATCTGACAGGGGCTCGTCGTTTCCGAACATACCTCTATTATTCCAGTGTCCAATCAGGTTTGAAATGGCTTTTCTGTAGTCATTATTGGTTTGTTTTTCGTGAAACGCAACGTCGAAATATACCTTACCTGGATACTCAATTCCGTCATAACTGCGCATCGTGTTGTCGAACGACCAATTGACCCCGGGTCGAAACATTCCGTCTGTAAACCATTTAACAAAAGCGTTTCTGCCTCCAACATGGCACATGTTCAGGCGTATTGGGAACTTTTCAAGAACATCCATCCATCTGCCGGGTTGGTTGTATTTTTTAGCTAAAGACTCTGGAAACTTTGCATTTCGAACTCCGCCAGGAGACTGATGCGAAGATACCGGCTTATTAAGGTCTGCCGCACGCTTAAATTCTTCCGTTACTGCGTCCGGCGGTCCTTCTAATGCTGGATAGTACTTTACGCCAAACACATCGTCTCGCTCCACAAATGCCAGTGGGGCAAAAACCTTGAAAGCCTCGCGCCCCTTCGCCGCCGCACAGATGATATCGACTGAGTTATGTGTAATGTTTCCCGGGAAGTTAGGGATCAAAATGCACATCTCCTCTACCCCCGCACCCGGTAATATTTTTTTCTCATACAGATCGAGCAGATCCGGAACGCTCATGTAGTACATGTGAACGAGTTGTTTCAGCCTGCTCCATTCATCGTCAATCCCGAATAATGGAAGAACCTTTTCGGCGATACCGATGATCTCTTCGATGTCATCTGGGAGCCCGTTCTTTTCTACCCATGAAAGGATCCAGCGAATCACCTTCATGGCGCCCCTGCTTAGCCCCTGCCTTCCGAAGTATATCTCCCCTGGAATTGTATCGTGTGTGAAGATGTGGGCATGCACATTACCCTTTATGGACATTTTGATTGCTCCCTTCCTGGTATGAAACGCCCATTGCAAACACAATATCCTTGTGTAGTCTATCAATTGTTTCGCCCATCCCAACCCGACGCAAGTCTTCCTCCAGTGCCTCCGTGTTCCATGCAGTTGTCAAAAACCTCCTGGTTTTGTCTACAATGATCATCGCAATGTGGATAAACAATTGATGCTCTTGTAAATCCGGAAACCCAAGGCGGAGAAACCCGTGGTCTAGATAGTCTAGAACGAATTCCTCCACCTGGGCGTCCGAGAGCTTATTGCCAATCACATCGCGAATCTCGCATATCATGTTTACGAGATCGCTTTTTTTCATCTTTCTTCCTTGTGTTGCGGTCTTCCCAGTTGCTTACTTTTTTTGTATGTACTGGGCGCTTCTCTTCTTCCTCTTCCATCCATTCAAACTCTTCCATCAATTTGCTTTTCATTTCCTCTTGTTCCTGTGAAATAGATCCTTAAACAAATCCACTCCTGTTGGCGTTTTTCTGCCGTTGGCGTCTACAAGGTCTCGTTCTCTAAATGATATCATGACATCTTTTGCGATTTCATTCTTCATTCCGGCCGCTATCAATGCAGACTGGTCCACTCTATCTACTTGTACCAAAGTCTTTAGGATTTGTCCAACATGGCGCTTGCCCATTGTGGAACTGATCAAAAGGTTCATGATTTCATCCTTTTCGGCGTCTGGAATGTTTGGTACATCACGATTGTGCATTGCATATACGTCATATTGCATGCCAGGGCTATCATAAGACATGTAGAACATTTTTTCTGCGAAATCCACATGCTCTTTGCGAACGATAACATCGTTGTAGTGGTCATCCGTGGAGAACAAGCGCATGGCGATAGCGATGGAAACTCTGGCCACCTTGAGCTTCTGAGTGGACGGATCTACCAGGTTCATTTTTGGCGTCGCGTATTTATTTGATATACGAATCGCTGCCTGCAATACTGCGTCCTCTGCCCCGTCTTCCCATGTGATCTGTTTTGCGGTTCTTGACCATGCCCACAGCACAAGATTTTTGCACATCTCGGAGGTGTAGCGCTTCGGAACATTGAGTTTTCTGACGGTGTTGAGTTCATCAATGCTTACGTCGCCCTTCTTGACAGCGACAGCTAAATCAACACGCCGAAGGTCCTGGTGATCACGATATAACCCTGCGACGGCCTCGATCCCATAGGTATATTGCCCCAGAGACCCTCCATCGAATGTCTGGCCATATCCTCCCACCTTTGACTTCGCATTCGACATATAAATGGTTCGTGTTCTGCAGTGTGTCTTTCTTTTGACTACGCCAGACGACTCAATAACACCCTGATCTCGTGCGTCTGTCAATTGCGCGAAATCGTCTTCCTTGACGCCAGCGAACTCATCTACGTTAAGCAGCCCCCTGTCGTTTTGAGGGAGAGTCCCCCATCCAACAAACCATTGAGAGCCGCCCTTCCCAACGCTGATCTGTTGCTTGCTGTATCCGAGTCCTGTTCTTCCTTCGCCCTCTGCAGACGTCCATCCACCAACCTGGAAGTGATTCATCATGGCGCGAGCAAGCGCCGTTTTTCCCTGCGCGGTATCTCCAACGCACACCGTCTCCATCCATCCCTTATGAACATACTCGTCGAAGAAATAAAAGGAGAGGGGGCTGTGATATGTGATATCTACCGCGAACGCCCAGATTCGACGTTTGGTGATCTTGTGAACGTTTGCTTCGAAGTCATTGTGAATCTCATTGAACTTGTCCTCGACTGTCTGCAGGTCTCCCTGCTGGAACATGCGAAGTCCTTCCAGGATTGCTTCAGACGGATTGAATGATTCCAGTGTCGATGTGGCAGGCTCCAGATGGTCGATCAGATGCACGACCTTGGCGTTGTTGGGATCAGCGAATACAGTGTTTGTAATGTAATACGCCTGGTTTGTCTTTACATCATGTCCAAGGAAATATCCGACGCGCGTTACATACTCTGAGTTTTGCACCCCATTGCTCTGATCGTGATATAGGCGTTTGCTCTCCTCCTGAGAGTCTACCATTGGGTTCATGACCAACATCTGTAGGTTGCATCTGTCTATTTGCTCTAAAACGGCGTGCTTGCATTTTGGTATACCCATCATGGTCCGCATGTTTCCGAACGCCTTTACGTCTTCCACCTCAATGAACTTCAGAAGGATCGGTGTCTTCATGCTAACGACATAGTCAATGCTTTTAGACAGAAGAGGACACTCGATGCAGTCTCCGTCTACGTCATCTCCACACGGCGGATTGTCACAGTATGCCTTTAGCTTCTTTGGAATGACATATGGGCGATCGGCAACACCGCACACATGAACGGGGCAGCGAATGGTTTTCCCGTAGTAAATAGCGTTTGATGCCCTGCTTAGTTCCACAACCGGAACCGCCGCTGGCTCCTGATCTTCCGGCGTCTCCACGAACGAGCACTTTCCAATGCCATCACAGTAGCTATGGGATGGGTCGATGTTTTGACAAACAGAACAGATGAATGAGTATCCATTGTCATACACTGTACGAACAACGGCCTCCGTGTTGGCAATTCGCTCCCTTAGCTTTGGCGTTCCGTCGGCCGTATAGTGATCCTCTACCCATTTTACCAACAGATCCATTGTCTTTTTCTGCGAGTATCCCTGTCCTGCAAAGAAAGACGCCATAACGAACGTCGCCTTGTTTCTGTGACCGTCTGGTGCCGGTCCGCTCAGGAGATACTTCATGCATGTTGGCATGTTGCCGCTTTTGTCGATCTTTAGCATCTTGCGCGGCTTTAACTCAGCGTGCTGCACCTGGTTATTCCAGCTCTTCAGAATGGATGCCCACCACGCGAGTGACTCTGTACTTGGATCAACCGGATAGAACTTCATCCTGATTGGAAGCTGACCCCTCGGTTCTTTTGCCATATCCATGATTTGTGCGGCACTGAGTGTCATGAGCTCTTCGTGTGTGATCTCGATCTTGTGAAGTCCTGTGTCCGGGTGAATGGAGTTAGGCCATCGAAGGAGACGCTTCTTTGTGTAAATCTTGGAGTCGATGTCCTTGATGTTCAGCACACGGCTCATTTGCTCCGTTGCAACGCGAAACATTTGCTGTAGCTGAGCGTGTGGTTTAATGCCCAGGATTTCCTTGTGTATGGATATATGAAACCCCTTTTGTCCAGAAAACCAGACACGCGGATACGGAGGAGATACCTTGAGTACCTCCCAGAGATACTGGACAATACTCTGCGTGGCCTTGATGGCCTTGTCCAAGTTTCCCTTTACGTCGATGTCGATATAGAAATCAGACGTATAGATCTCGTCATCCGTCTCAACGGGAGACTTGTACTGCTGCATGGAAA
>CAYLUP010000025.1:0-4955 GCA_964386905.1 uncultured Candidatus Saccharibacteria bacterium | reverse complement strand
ATCCTTCCATTGCACAAGAGTCCACTTTTCTTTCTGCCGCAGCAGCGAGTGCAAAGCCAAGGGCAATATATGCTTGTTTGGCTGCCCAGGCTTTTTTCTGGAATGAAATCGTGTACCACGTACTCACTGCCCGGATGATTCGCCTCAGTCGTGTGATTGCGGATTCTGGTGCCCCGTTTTTCTTGAGTGCATCAAGAAATACATCTCGACGTTTGATCATGTCTGTGCGCGCAGAAAAAACGAGCACGGTGTCGGCGGTTGCGAATTGTTTTTGTTTAAAGCCATAGGTATATAAGATGTCTCGGATGTCTCGTGAGCGAACAACAGAAACATGATAGCTCTGCAAGCCATAGGAGCTTGGAGTAAGATGGATTGCTTTGAGAATTGCGTCGAGATCCTCATCTGATACGGGCTTTTCTGTATCAAACTCTTTCGCTGCGTATCTCCATTCAAGATTATCCATAAATGACATAGTTTTCCTATTATCTCATGTGAGATACAAAAACGCCATTGCTGGCGTTTCGTTATTATTATTGGACGCTGATCATTGTTGGCTTTGCCATTTCTGAGAGAGGGAGGATTGGGGTAAAAATCTTTGGATCAATTGTTCTTTCGAAACAGTGTCGTCCTTTGCTGTGATTCCAGAACGGCGTTTCTTGATCGATATAGTATCCATCGAAGTTTGAGGCAATCATTTTGTCTTGCTGTCCGTTATTGATGATATCGATTCCCTCGAATTTCCCTTGAACTTTTCTCACTGTCTCAAAGGTTGCGCAGAGCTCAAACGCAGCACCGGAAACTGTTTTATTTGGAAGTTCTGTGGATTGGGTGATGATGTGGTATTCGTACGGTGTTTTTGTCTTTGGGTCTGTTGGGACTGCGAAATAAGAGAGGGCATTGGTGAGGCTCGCGAGATTCTCGGGAAGCTTGCGATTCGTCTGCCAGTATGAAAGGACTTGGCTTTGAATCTGTGAAAGGTCTGAAAGTCTTCGGTCGTCAAATTTTTCTCTTCGAATTTCCGCAGGACTTCCTGTGAGGGCAATGCCGTATATTGCAGCAGCAAGTAAGACGAGTGCACTGATACTCATTGCAAGTTTTTCAATACGAAATGCCTGTTCGCGTGTTGCATGAAAAAGATAACGATAATACCAAAAGAGCGAACCCCCAATCACAAGAACACTCAGTGCTTTTGTGAGAAAGCGACTACTTAACTCGCCCTGGAGGAATTGGAAAACAATTGAGAAGATTGCTCCACATACAGCGAGTGCAGAGACAACCAGTGTCATACCAATACCATATTTACGGACAGGAGAGGTGAATAGTTGAGTGTCTCTTGTTGTCATCCGACGCATCAGAAGGGTGACTGCAAGTGATGCGGGAAGGGTAACGGCAAGAAGGGCGATTGCTGTATGGAGAGATTCCGTCCCTTCTCTGATGCGGTACATATTGTTTTGTGTCAGAAGATCAGGGAAGAGTCGATCGATAACAACAAACACGATTGTCATAAGAGCGAAAACGTTTGTCACGAGCAAAGAAAGTTGAAGGAGTCGCACAAGAATCTCGTGGAACTGAATAGGGTGCTCTGGTGCTCCCGCCTCAGATTTTTTTCGCACAATGAGATAGATACCGCCAACAACCAGGGCAATCACAATGGTGAGTGCGATGATTGCAATAAGAATACCAATAATAGCCATAGGGTGTGAAATAATGGATAATACGTATAGTATATCATGAAATGACTCTGGTGCATGTATAAAAGAAGAAGCATTATTGCTTCTTCTTTTGGCTTTGCTTTTTGAAATATTCTTTTCGAGCGCTTTTCTCTTCCGGTGTTCGCATCTTTCCTTTTGAATCTTTTTTCCCGTGTGCACGGTGCGCCGGCTCTGATGTTTTGCTTCTCTGAGAGGGTATCTGTGCCTCGGGTGATGTGGTGGGATACCCAAGCAACTTCATGGTGAGTTGTTTTCTCCTCATGTCGACATCAGTGACTGTTGCACGGACAGTATCACCGAGTCGGAAGGTTGCTTTTGTATTTTTCCCTACAAGGCGATAATTTTTTTCTTCGAAGAAAAAGAAATCATTTGGTAGATCCTTGATGTGAATCATTCCTTCTGCTTTCGTGACTTTGTCTTCAATATATATGCCCCATTCTGTTACTCCACTAATGGTGCCTTCGATGGCAGTTCCGAGGCGAGGGAGGAAATACTCACACTGTTTCAGCCGAATCGAGCTTCGCTCTGCGTCTGTTGCATCCATTTCCATTTGCGAACAATATCGCGCAATGTGCTCATGTTGTTCTAGTGCTTTTTGTGAGATTGGTTTATTTGTGAGTTCTGCTTGCAGTAAACGGTGAACCATGAGATCTGGATATCTTCGGATGGGGGAGGTGAAGTGCGTGTAGAATGAAAAACCAAGCCCATAGTGTCCGATATTCTTCGTTGTATACGTTGCTTTTGCCATCGAACGTACGGTCGCCATTTGAATCATCGCAAACTCTGCTCGGTGTTGTACGAGTTCAAGCATGCGATTAATGTCTTTTGATTCCCATTGTCCTGTTTTCTTTGAACGACGAAGTGTTATTCCGAGCGTCGACAGGAAGTCTGAAAGCTCTTGCATACGTTCTTCTTTTGGCATGTCATGGACGCGATAGACAAAAGCCTTTTCTGTTCGCGGATCCCGTTTTGCAAGAAAAGTTGCAACGTGTTTGTTCGCCAAGAGCATGAATTCCTCTATCAGTTTGTTTGAGTCTTTCATGACCTTGGTGTACACCGACAGCGGTCTGCCCTGTTCGTCTAATTTGAATTTGACCTCATCCGCCTCAAAGGCAATTGCACCATCTTTTATTCGTTGTGTCCGAAGCGTCTTCGCAATAGCGTTGATCTGGTTGAGTTCATCTGCATAATCTCCGACACCCGTTTCGAGAACTTCTTGTGCTTCTTCGTATGTATAGCGTCGGTTGCTATGGATGATTGTTTTTCCAAACCATTCATTCAATACTTCTCCTTTCGTGTTCATCTCAAAGACGGCACTCATGGTGAGTCGATCTTTGTTCGGGACAAGGGAACAGAGGTCGTTTGAGAGTCGTTCTGGGAGCATTGGGATAGTGCGGTCAACGAGATAGATGCTCGTTGCGCGTTCTGCTGCCTCTTTGTCGATAATGGATTTTGGGGTGACGTAATGTGAGACATCTGCAATGTGTACGCCGATTTCGACATTACCATTTGGAAGACGAGCGAAGGAGATTGCGTCGTCGAAGTCTTTTGCATCCCATGGGTCAATCGTGAAGACGAGAGTGTTTCGAAAATCTCTTCTCCCGACGAGATCTGCCTTGGTGATGTCTCCTGGGATATGTGCGGCTGCTTCTAGGACTGCAGGGTCGTGCTTTGGAGCAAAACCTTTTTCGAGCACAATAGCAAACATTTCTGCGTCATTATTTCCTGGTTTCCCAAGCACATGAAGCACGCGTCCAAGGGGGTTCTTTTTTGGGTCCGTCCAATGTGTGATTTCTCCAAAGACTTTTTCTCCCTTTTTTGCACCTTGGAGAAGCTGCTCTGGAATGAGAATAGGAATGTACATCTTTGTATCGTCTGGAATGAGAAAAAATGCACCACCTTCTTTTGTGAGGGTGCCCGCAAACTGCATCTTGTTTCGAAGGAGGATTTTTGTGATAGCACCACTTGCGCGGCTGCTCGCTTTTTTGCCGAAGAGTGCAACAAGAACACGATCTCCATCGAGTGCTGTGTTGAGGTCTGCCGGATCAATTTCAACAGGATCTTGAATACCTTCGATGCTGACGAGTCCAAGGCCGCGTTTGGTAATGCGCAAAACCCCCTCAACGCTGTGTGATGAGGGGAATTTGCTGTGATGGGTGTCCTTATTCTTTGTGGAAGTCCTGGAGTTCATGAATGAAAAGTTTAAGCGCTGATGGGTTGGGGATGGTCTTCATGTCGAGATTATCTGCTTCACCGGCAGTCTCTACGAAAACGTCTCCAAAATTGAGTGCTGATGCGATAATCCCAGATTGGGAGACTTTGATATTTTGAATGCGATCGATTCCAAATGTTGCTACCTCGCGTCGGAAGAAGCCATGTTGCTTGACTTCAAAAAGGCGTTTGTTGGTAATAATGATGACATCGAGAAAATGGTCTGTCCATCGCCACCATGCAAACATCCACGCGAAGAGTACCCATGTTACTACAAGAAAAAGAATTGCCGTGGTTGGATTGCCGGAAAAGTATGGTGCAAGAAAGTCGTGTGGAACAATGAAGTAGAGGATAAAGAGGACAATGGGTCCGAGGATAAACATTCCTATTGCAAAGAAATCTCCGAAGAATGAATAGATATGCTTATGAACAATGCGAAGCACGGTTTCGTCTTGTGTGAGTTGAATGACTGGCATAGAGGTGAATTAATAAAGTGAGAGTAATGAGAGTTGCACAAGAATAAGAATACCGACGACGATGAGGTATGCAACACCGTACGCAAAAACTTTTACTGGGTTTGGTGCATATTTTTTCCAGTGCCCGAAAAGGATAGCAGTAAAGATGATCGTGGAGATAACTGAAATATAAAACAGAATTTGTAAGATGTCGGAAGATATAGTAAAACCCCCTTCACCAAAAAGCGAGAACTCTGGAAGTCCAAGGGAGATAGGTGTGTTTGGAATATCTGCAGTAGGAAAATTGTCCATAGAGATATTATATAGGGTATGGGGGATAGGGGAAGGGGAAGATAGTGATTAGTGATAAGTGATGAGTGAATAGGTAATACAGTGGTTGGTGGATAGTGGGTAGTGGATAGAAAAAGAGAATAGAGAATCGAGAATAGAGAATGGTAAAAAAACTTCTCGTTGTAAGTTTCAAGTTGCAAGATGAGTTCGCATTGTCATTGCGACAACCTTGAGTCTTCGAGAGGGAGCCTGTCCTGAACAAGAAGCGATTCTTATCGCGACTATG
>CAYLUP010000024.1:0-5539 GCA_964386905.1 uncultured Candidatus Saccharibacteria bacterium | reverse complement strand
GGAAGACGTCCTGTACGTGTTCCGCATGTGCAAACTGAAGTTCAAGGTAGAGGTGACCGATGGGTCCTATTTCGACGAGTGGTACTAAAAAGTGCACACACAGAGTACAGTCACTGACTGGCCCAGCCATCGGCCACGCATATCGATGCCTGGTTTGCGGAGAACTAGCTGTAGTAGAGACAATAACACACCATGTATGTGGGACTGGGACCAGGATGGCGTTCTCGACTGGGAGGACGCCTATCCTGGAGACCCATGGAGGTGATAGATGATTGAAAAGATTTTTGAAAACGAAGATTTGTTTATTATAAAAGAGGGAACCCCCGATGGCTCAGAAATAGTTAAATCACTTTCGATGTTTTTATATGGAAACGATGAAAATGTTTCTATTCCAGATACAATAGAACGAATTGTTGTTCACGGGAAGGATGTTATATATCGTGGAATAATGTGTGATGGAGAATTTGGGTGGGAAAAAACAGATAGAATACAGAATATTTGCTCCATCAGGAAGGCATATACAAAGGGCATCGTTTTTTTTGTTTGCAAAAGAACTGTAATCGGATATCACATTGATACATTTAAACAATACGAAGGTGAATATCCAAAAGAGCTTTCACAACACGTTGTGCTTGACTGTACGATTCAAAGATTCATTAATTCAGTCATAGGTAAAAATATACTTGTAATAAAAGGGGGAGAAGACAGCACGTTTTTATACTACAATCATTTCGCCCACCATATCGGATGTCATGAGGCCTATGACACATTAAAAATTAATGGATGCATTACAGACGATGGACTCCTTGATATTGATAGTGAAAAATTAATCAAGTGCTTAAACGGAGATGACAGAGCAGGGTGGATTTCATACAAAATGAATGAGTTCTCAAGCAGGATGGAAAAATGCGAACAAAAAGTGCGCCTATCATAGGTAAAGTAATAGGCGGAGGTGGTAAGTGGCTAGAATCTTTTCGGAAGAGTACCAGATCAATCATTACCTTCTACCAGGTAGGTGCAACTGTACGGAGTGCGGCAAAAGACGTATATGCTACAATACGGAGCTTGTTGTCAGTGTTGAGGCGCTCGGCGGATCTTTCAGAAGCGTTATTTTTCCGGACCTCAAACAGGTGTGCATGTCATGTGCAGAAGAACGTGCGTTTCTCGTTACTGGAAAGAGAAAGGTAAGGATGTAGATGCACGAAATCATGTGGGCACTACTTGGAGCAACTACCGTACTTGTGATCAACGAGGTTTCGGAGGTGATAGAGAAGCGGAAGAATAAGAAGTCCTTCTTGGCCGTCAAGGAGCCAAAGCCAGAAAAACTATCTGACATCATTGAAAAACAATTTCTTGAGCAATGCATAGAGTACGATAAGGCGCTAACAATATGGAGCAATTTGTATAATAAGGCTCATTGGAAAGAAGGAACAATAAGAGAGATTGTTGCTGCAGAGCTTGTCATCGATGATGCTCACAGCAAGGTGAAAAGAGAAGAATACAAAAGAGACCAGCTTGAGGAAAAATTTAAGGAGGCGATCAGAAACGAACTTCTTGACGAGAAGGTTACGCATCATGTCAAAAATCCGTGACGCCTACCTGGAGGAGATCAAACAGAAGCGAGAAGAGGTACAGAAGATCGTCTCCCGCAAATTCCCGCAGTATCCGTGCGAGGTACGCGGAAGTTACGACAGCCAAGAGACGATTATTGTCACGTTGTTTTGTGTTCCGCCGCAAGAGCATGACCATGTGCTTGAGCAGCTGGACGAACTAGTAAACGACATGCAACCCATCCTGGACTACCTCATGGTGTTAATCACAGTCAAGACGCCAGAGGTGACCAGGCAGTATTTCCCGGAGTATTATTTAGAAAATCAGGAAAAATCTGGTACAAGATAATTAATAGAGAGAGCCCAGAAATGGGAAGCTCGGGAAAGCCAAAAGCTAGGCAGGTCCTGCTCGCAAGAGTGTATGGACGCAGCAATTGAGGCAACCGAACGCGTCTCTCTCAACCTTCAGGGCGGAAGAGCTCTGAGCGCTGTCCGGGAGCGGCGTACTGTGTTGGGTAAACCACAGTAAAAGCTCCAATTTTACCTATGGTTTGTGTTACAAGATACTTGAGCGTAATGTGCGGCATAGATGCCGCCTCCCGGACTTACGCTCAGGCCAGACCAGCAGCGCAAGGAGTGCACGCTGCTGGTCATTTTAGTTAGTGAGGTGTAGCATGGCAATGACAGAAAAATATCAGTCGCAACTCAGGGAGCTCGTCCTGGCTGACATGGAAACCATTCGCGCGGCCGGAGCAAAACCGGATTCACTGGGAATGCTGCTATTTAAAGTTGCAAATGGGGACTTTTCGTTTATTCTGTCCTGCGGTGAAAACATGTATAACGAGTTCTCTGGCATAGAGACCAAGGGTCAGGCGCTGATTGCGTCGCTTCGTCGATTTGTCATGTCTACCTGTTCTGCCATATTTCACAGAAAGACACGTGATTGTGGATTCTTTAAGCACGGCATTCGATATAATGACAAGCAGGAAACAATTGTGACTTGGGAGGAACTCCTGTCCGAGTTCTCATGGGGTAAAAACCCAGAGTTCGCCTATCGCATAGAAAGGATACATAGACCATGATACGTTACGTTTACTGCGTCGATGAAAACGGGGAGAACATGTTTCTGCAGCGTGATCTCGTGGAGAATCCGTCATATAGACTGGGCGGAAAGCGTCGCGTGAGACAGTTAATTCCATACATCGTTGTTGCGAACACAGAAGGGAAAGTGGGGGCGTTTCAGAGGATCAAGGGTGATAAGCGGTTAATTAATGGCGTAACAATTGGAGTTGGCGGACACGTTGAACCGATTGATACGGTTGGAAAGTCAAAGGATATTTTATTCTCTGCAGCATATCGGGAGCTAGAAGAGGAGCTTGATATTGTCAATCCGGCCTCACTGGAAATGACGAACATCACGATCAACAGCGATGCGACAGCAGTAGACAGTGTGCACTCTGGGGTTGTTTTTGTTGTAGAGCCGAAGTCCCGCATTACATGCAGAGATGGAGAACTTGAGTTTCTTGGATGGAAAACATTCGATGAGTTGTCAAAAATGGACCTCGAATCGTGGTCCATTATTATCAGAAAGGATCTGGAGAAATGGATGCTAAAACCGTTATTGAAGCGTGTGCCAGAATAGCCGATCCAGAGATATCTATGCTTGATTTCATTTCGGCTCTCAATACGCTGAATCCAAGCCCCGTGTTTCGCGAGAAGATGGTCGATTATTTTGCAGATACAAAACATATTGCAATCATCGAAGATACAATCACAGGCACAATCGTCTCTAAGAAATTAAAAGACTATGTTCAAAGCATATTGCCACCAAGCAAGACAGTCACATGTACAATTCCGGAGACATTCTCGCTGGTTCTTGGAAAGAAGGCTGACGCATGAACGAAATACATCGCATTGAAAACAAAGACGGAACCGTTCTTGTTTTGCGTAATGGGGAGCAGTTAAAGTTTACCAAAGAGTTCCTTGGCAATATCCTGAAGCCAACGGAGGACGAGGACGCACTATGGAGGCTCCTTGTTATGCACAATGAGTGGCAATATCATCGGGCGAGGCGACCAGGAAAGATGCTGTGCCCAAATTGTGGCGAAGCAATCAACGGTTTTCTTGACGATAACTCATTTGGCGGATCAGAGTCCATAGAACACCTATGCCCGTTCTGCCTGGAAAAGATCATCATCGATTTTCAGATAACGCCTATTCCTCGCAAGCCAACGGATGCGGATGAGAAGCCACAGGACATCAAGTGTGAACCAAAGTATGAGGATATCTAATGGAATTCAGAATCGTGCTACCAGGCTCATTCGAGGCATGCGCTCATGCGGCGAGTCGATCATACGGGAAAAACATTTCTGCTATGACGGACGATGAGAAGCGTACCTATGTTGAAAAAATATGGAACAAGCATACAAACATCTCTGAGCATTTTTGGGCGACAATTGATGTTGATTCAATCCCCCGCTGGTTAACCATGCTGGTCGCATTTCAGCGGTATTGGTTCTCCATGACGGAAAGAAGTCAGAGATATCGTACACCATTGGAAACAAACCAAGAGTACGACGATCGCATTGCGGATGGAGAGAAGAAGGAGGATGCACGAAAGTCGTTGCCACTAACAACTCCGTCTGATATCACGATCACCATGAATAGAGAGGCGGCAAGGCAGATTGTCGGAAGACTGATGTCGTACAGAAAGATGCTGAACGACAAAGAGAGAGCGATGTGCAATGAGTTCATCGGCGCAGTGCAGCATCATTTTTGCCTGAACAATGGCAACGAATATGAACCTGATTTTACTATGTGCACAGAAATTTATGACAAAGAAGAATTTTGCGGCGTGCATGTCATTAGTAAGAAAAACAGGGTCTTCGTGTTTGTTATTCCGTTTTACGCCATGCACCAATTGATTAGGCACAGGGCAATGATCATTGAAGAATGGGGTACAGAGTCCGCTGACTACTTCCCATGTGCAAAAAATGACGACATGGTGTTTGTCTCTGGAACATTTGTAACGATGTATGGGCTAAAAAAATTCATTGCAACAAGGTCAAAGCCTGATACACAAGAACCACTGCGTTCAATCGCGCAGAAGCTGGAGGAAATCTATGGACGAACTCACAAACGAACAGTTGGCCGGAGATAACGTTGGAGACTGGATGCGTCAGGCAAGACAGAACCTGGACGCCGAATTCGGTGGTGGTTATGCGGAAAAAAATCCAGAATTGATCGGAAAGATGGTTCTGTCGTCTGCAATCGATAACGCAACGACATACTTTCAATGTCTGCTTCATGAGCGGCTACCTCCCGTTGGGTTTTATGGCACGTCGGAGGATGTTCCAGATGCCGAATGATATTGACGCGATCCTCAACAAGCGCGCAGCATGGATTGTGGCCAACAGTCGCCAACCAAAGTCTGTCATAATGCCAAAGCGAACCTGGGACAGGATATGCGAGGATCTCATGAACCGCTCGTGGGCTCCATCCAATATACCGAAAGAGGAGATTCTAGGGATGAGGGTCAAGCAATGATGAAGATGTAAGTTTTGAATAGGGCATTGCCCGGCACAGAGTCTGCATGCTCTGTGTTTAGCTATTGATATATGCTCGCGCTCCGTGGTATAAAACATAACTCGGAGGGAACTACATGATCATTTTTAATGACGAAAGAGTAAGGGCGGTTCAGGAATCGATTAATTTATTTGGGTTCGATATTGGGGCGGACGCAAAGGCTGGAGACGAGACACGTGTCGCATTGAATATTTTCAACTCCGCGACAGCGTCTCCGAAGACAAAATACATGAAGGAACCGGCCATGTTTGCTGGGAAGTGCTCGGGGTATGGTGGAAAAGACGACTCTGGCGACAGGCTGGAGTGGCAGGCATATTTGCCGTGGGTAGACAGAAAGAAAGTTTCCCCAAAGCAATATGCTGAAATGTACAGAAACGTAATCGCAAAAGACGAACGTGGACAAG
>CAYLUP010000023.1:0-6073 GCA_964386905.1 uncultured Candidatus Saccharibacteria bacterium | reverse complement strand
GTTTTTTGCCCACTGGAGCCAGGCGGAGCGCTCGTTAAGGTTAGTGTATGCGTCGAGGATATAAAGTTCGACATCATCTCGGATGTAGTTCTTATTACTATCAACACCTTCGATTGTTGAATTGTTTATTGCTTGGTCTGGAACGGGAGGACGTTTTGTTCCATCAACATCAGATTGTGTGAGTCGAATCGAATGAATTTTTTCGACCTGTTTTTGTGTCTCTTCTTCTTGAAATAATCCACGCACCCGAATAAGCACGAGTACAACATACACACACACGAAAAAAGCGGCTATGCGAAATAGCCACCACTTCGCCCCTCTTCTTTTCTTCTGTTCCATATTCAAAGTATATACTATACTCTAGTATAGTAAATGAATATGTGGGGATAACTTTTGTGAAAAGCGAACGGGACAATTTAGGATTTGAGAATGGATGTGATGTATTGTCATTGCGAAGGACATCGGCCTTGCGATGGCCTGCGGCAATCCAGGATTGTATTGCTATTCACTTGTCACTTATCACGAAATCCCGTCCTGGGTTGCCACACTCATTTCGAAGACTCATGGGTTCGCAATGACAATACACATACAGTGCCATACTCCTTGTTCAGGACAAACTCACCCCCTCAGACTCGGGGTCATCGCAACGACATTGTATTTTACTTGCAACTCGCAACTTCTTCCTAAATCATAATTCCTAAATCATAAATCTCTTTTTCTGGTCACTAATCACTTATCACTTATCACTAATCACTACCTCCCCCTATCCTCCACCTTCAACACTTTTCGAAACTCCTTATCATTCTTCCATGGACCAATGACGGCAAGATTGAGGTGTTTGTCGATAAAGATCTTTTGAGCAATATCTTGGATATCCTTCGCTGTCACCTTTGCGATCTTTTTGATATGCTCTTCTGGAGAAACATAGGTTTTTGTCGAGATGTGCTGCATCGCAATATCCCCTGCGATATCATCGCTTGTTTCATATGCAATATGCAATCTTCCATAAAGCATTTCTTTGACGCGCGTTAATTCTTCTTCGGACACGAGTTCTGTGCGAATACGAGCGAATTCGTCGAGTACAGCATTCAATGCTTCGACTGCACGAGTATTGTCTACCCCGAGTGCAGCAGAGAAATATCCATGATCCGAGAAAAAGGATTGTGAAGCACGGACATAATACCCTACTCCAAGCTCCACGCGAATTTTCTGAAAGAGTCGTGAAGACATCCCCCCTCCGAGGATAGACGATAAGACGAGGAGCGGATATCGACTTGGATGTTGCGCTGGAAAGGATCGGACACCGACAATGATATGTGTTTGATCAGATTTTTTTTGAACAACAGCAAGTGCTGGTGTCTGCTGCTTTTCGAGTGTTTTCTTTTTTGTCCCCTTCTTTCCAGAAGCAAGCGCGCCAAAGTTCTTTTCTAATTGCTTCAAGACGTCACGTTCATCGAAGTTCCCTACGACAACGACAGTCGTCGCCTGTGGAACGTAGTGCTTCTTTCGAAACGCCGCAATATGCTTTCGCATGAACGATTGCACGGTCTCCTTTGTTCCCGCAATAGGCCACCCTGCAGGCTGATCGCCGTAGAGCACATCCATAAAGATATCATCAACCTTACTCATTGGCATATCTTCATACATGTTGATCTCGTCGACAATAACACCCTTTTCTTTCGCGATATCTTCTTCTCGCAATAAGGAATTGCAATAAATATCCGACACGACATCAACAGCCTTCCGTGTATGGAGTGCTGCTGTCTTTGCGTAGTATCCCGTATATTCATGAGAAGTAAACGCATTATAGGATGCGCCAATACTATCGAGCTCCGTGCTCACTGCGAGTGCACTTGGACGCTTGTCGGTGCCCTTAAAACACAGGTGCTCCAAGAAATGCGCGATACCATTATCTTTTTTTGTTTCGTATTTACTTCCTGCTTCTACGGCGACCAGAACTGTTGTCGTCACTGAACTCGCGTCCTGAGCAAACATGATCGTTAACCCATTTCGTAATGTTTTGATTTTCGGTTTCATCTCTCTAGTATACCAGGTATACAGAAAAACGAGCCCCCGGGCTCGTTTATCCATTTTCTTCAAGACGCATACGAATCTGCTCGTCAATTTGTTTCTCTCGTGAAAGATCATTAAGATATTCCATCAGCGTTGCTGTTACAGGAACAGAAACGAGAATACCCAAGAGCCCAGCAAGTTTCCAGCCCACAACAAGAGACAGAATAACCAGTACTGGCGGCATACCAATGACCTTACGAACAACAATTGGATAAATGAGATGGCTCTCAATTTGTTGAATAATGAAATACAGCACAGCAATTGACGCAGCTGCGGTGAGTCCCCCATCAGGAACAAACGCGATACCACTCGTATAGGCAATTGCAATAGCTGGAAGTGCGGCGAGGATTGGACCAAAGATGGGAATAATTTCTAGAAAAATAATAATCGCAGACAAAAAGAATGCAGATTCAACACCCATAAAGGTTAAACCAAGAAATGTCAGTGCGCCGACAAGAAGTCCGAGGATAATTTGCCCCTGAAACCATCGTCCAATTTTTTGATGCGAGCGATACCAAAGGCTCACAACATATCCTGCATGACGAGATGGAGTAATCAAACGCAAAAAACTCTCAATACCATGTTCTTGTGCGGAAAGGTAGAACGACAGCACGAAAATTAAAATAACAGAAATTAATCCACCAAAGAGCTGTACTGCGGTATCAGTCAATCCTGATGCGGAAATATTTTTTGCAAAGAATTCAAAAAGTGATGCACCTTTCTCAATCGCTACCTCAGCGTGCGTCGCGCTGTCTTGCCCAAAGAATGATGCTATAAAATCATAATTTTTAGGGATTGCGTTAAGCAATCCACTAACATCTTTTAAGAACGCAGGAATGAAGAAATAAAACAACACCCCAAGTGTACCAAGCCCGATACTATACACAGAAACAAGTGATAATAACCGAGGCATCTTTCTTTTGACGAAAAACTGTATTGCTGGCTCCAGGGAAGATGCAAGAACGATTGCGGTGATGACAATAAGGATAAGGTCACGCAAAAACCACAAAGACCAAAAGAGCGCTGCGATCAGCACAACGCGCACCATCGTCCCTGTTGTTATTGAAAGACCCCTCTCCTCTCTCATGTCTGTATAGTATCACTATTTTCATAAAGAAACAAAAAAGCGCCGGTAAGCCGGCGCCACACTTCCTCACATTAGAATCGCAACGAAATCGTTTGCGTCACCCCATCCACGAAAATCGACACTACCGTCGCTTCCGTGTGATTAACGGGAATCATCACGTCCGTATATCCAAGCGATATCTGCCTGGAGACCGAGACACGAGAGTCATTCACGGCCACATCAAGCGCCGAAAAGCGAACACGGTAAGCGAAAGAAAGATCCCCTCCGATATATACCGGCTCAAGCACAATGTCTGCCTGGTCCAATGCTGTTCCAGTCCCCAAGAACCGAAGCGTTCCATTTTCTCCAGGGATAGCATCAAATTGACTTTCATCCATAAGAACTGCGATGCCAGAAGACCGAAGAGTTCTCACGGATACCGTTTCCGACCTATCAACCGGAGCCATTTTGAATTTGTACGTCCCATCATCATTACGAGTCAGCGCTCCGCCAACCCAGCACAACACTGTGTCGATCTTGTATCCAGATTTCAGGGTAATCGCAAACTCCGGACGATCCCCAATATTTGCAGAAATTGAAGATGGGGAAATGGTAGCACCAGCATCAGCAGTCGCAGAGATGGTGACAGTATTTGGATTGGAGGAAGCAGAACCCCGCTCCTCCACTTTGGTAATACAGCCGAGGCTGAGCGCGAAAAGCGCTGAGAACAGGATAAAACACGTATTACGGATGATGTGCACGTGGCACCTCCAGGTGAGCAACTGACCGCATTACAACATATTTTTATGATTTTGCAAGTCCTCAAAAAGAAAACACCCAGATGGGTGTTTTCTTTTATCGTTCTTCAATTTTAAACTTTGGCTCAATAGCATTTCCAACTACAGTGACTTCAAACATTTTTTCTTCAGGGATAGGACCGTCCTCATCGAAGAATACAGTGAATTCTCCACGATATTCCGCGATATCAGTATTCGTACTTGGGGAAAAAGTAAAACGTAAATCACACATCTCTCCTGCACGAAAGTGCATCTTGTTATTTACGAATTGCTTATTGCTATTTTTGCACCCTTGCTCAAAATCAAAGAGTGGATCTGGTTGTGTCCAAGCCAGTCGAACTACACCACCTCTCCCCAATGTCATATCTTTGATATTTCTCAAAGAATATACCTTCATCCCCTTTCGTGAGAGAGGAACATCACCAAAGTTAATTCCCAGCTCACCCTCTATCGGTTTTACCCCCCTTCCACTAAGAGTGAGTGTGCCGAGCGGATTCTTTGCCTTATCATCTACAATTACCTTTCCGGGGAATAACCTATCTAAAGAAGGTGTAAAACGAATTCCAATTGTCTTCACACCACTATCTGAACGCAGAGAGAAATTACATGGCGCTTCGCATTCATATACACCACCAGCATCCTTCAATCGAATATCCCCCTCCAAGAGACCTCCTCCGATGTTTTCTATAGTAAAGTCTTCCCTTTTTGTGTCTCCAACTGCAGGATAAGGCTGGAATCCGAGATGATCTTTGCTTATCTTTATCTTTGGCCCCTCAACAATAATTGTTGACCCTGATGCGGCCGTACACTCTGGACCGAACTTTCCAGATCCAGCCTTATTCATCTGCCAGACGAAATTATATGTTCCGGGTGTGTTTGGTGCCTTAAAACGTGCGGGGAGCACTGGAGCAAACGTCTTTCGCGCACCCGGGGACACAGTCCCCGTCACAGGGAGAGAAGTAATTCCCCACGAGGCATTGTTTGTGCCGCCGACGAGACGATACGTATTATTCCATGTTGTGTTTCCTCTATTTTGAACACGAATGGAAGCATCAAAATATTCGCCTGGACCTAGTTTGTATGGGGGGATGCTCACGAGTTCGCATCGAGCATCATCTACAGGCTCACCAACATCTAACACGAGCGTTGAAGGAGAAGACTCTCCCCCAGGACCAGTACAGTACAGTGCAAATGTTGTATCGGCATACAGCACTCCTGTTCCAATCCCAATAAAACGATTTGAAGCAACAAGCCCCGATTGCCATGCAGCACCATTCTTCGTAATACGACACGTTGATGCATTGACTGAATCCCACTTTAACATCGTCGACTGTCCATAATCAGGAGTCGTATCATCCGCATACAATGACGCAGAAGCAGATGGAGCAGGTGTATAACTTACCGTTTCAGAATCAGTCGCCGTGCGCGTGCCTTCCGTACAGGTAATCTCATATGTCGCCCGCGTTGGATATGCAAGTGTGTCCCCTTTGCCGTACCACATTCCTTCCTGTGCAGAGACCGCAGGAACAGTGATAGCCACAGTATTTTTCTTCAATACACATGATGCTGAAGATTGAACACCAGTTACTTTCCAGCTCATCGTTACCGCAGCATCTCCGTAAGCAAGAGGATTCTTTGAAGACTGAAGTTCAACGGAAAGCGGTGGGAGTACGACAGATTTCCATGCATACGACTCCGAGTCTGAAACTGGCGCACTATCAAGTCGCAAACACGTTACTGTGACCACAACCGTTTGATTTCCACTCATCTTTATCTTTCCACTTCCTGTCGTTGGCCTATTTGTCAAACGACTCACCTCAACTCCACCAGAAGTCTGTACAACCGTACAGCTATTTGCTGCAGCATTTGTTGCAACAGACTGATAGTCAGACTGTTCTCCGGTCTGGAGAGCCAACTTCCCAGATGGAGACCATACAGAAACTGTTGCGACCGGTACAGGCCGTACGGTAACGTTGAGTCTTGCAGACGACGAACTCAACCCGTCTGCACTATAACATGTCAATGTTCCTGCCCAGGTCACCACATTATCAGCAGCAGATGCAGTAATATCACCAGGACCAATTGGGGTATTTGATATTGCCCCTCTTCCCGACCACGAACATGATGCGGCATTCAC
>CAYLUP010000022.1:0-6366 GCA_964386905.1 uncultured Candidatus Saccharibacteria bacterium | reverse complement strand
GACTCAATGTCTGACCTTGCTGTACGATCAAATTTTCCAGCGCTGTCGTATATTTATCGATCTTTGACTCTCTCTTTGCCTGCTCTGCGTTGTATGCGCTTACGTCAGCCAGGAGCTTCTGGTGTTCCTGCATGAGCTTTTCTTTTTCCGCATACAGTGACTTCATGTCAGGAGCCTCTATGGAAACCAACTCAAATGGAAGCTCCGGATTTCCGATGTCCTTGATTTTTCTGCCCACATTTAGACGCAGCGTACAAAGAGAGTTGATTCTCTTGTTTTCACTAGAGAAATCAAGCCCCATGATCTCCGTGTACATCTTCACGCGCTCTGTTGCCGTCTTGTTCATAAATGGTCTGGGGTCGAAGGTGAGTTCGTTGATCAGCGCGTCTAGGAATGCCTGTGGCGCTTTGTCTCTCTTTCCGCTCTGACTCCCATGGACCTTGAGGTTCATCTTGTTATCCGGAGTCAGGTCGCGCTCAATGGTCCACTCCTGCGATCCATCTTTAATGTGACCCACCACGGTAGCCTTCTGTGCACCTTCTCGAACAGATCCACGCTTTCCAGCAAGAAGAAACTCAAGCGACTTAATGACACTTGTTTTCCCCTGCCCGTTTGGTCCTTTGATTTTGTACAATCCATTCTCGCCAAGCGTCATCTCAAATGCTTTGATGCGCCGATAGTCCTTGATGGAGAACCCTAAAAGTTTCATTCTATATACCTCACGTTCGGTTTCTTATTAAAGCAGTCCGGGGCAAGATAAGGGACGCGTTCCCCATCGACGTCGATATAGTGACTGCTTTTGTGTATGCGCATGACACCATGGATCAGTGTAATCTCGTATTCATTGTCCATGAGACATAGACTGTCATCGTTCTCCTTGATGTTCTCGATATCCTGAGCACTCAACCACTCCAGACTGGATACCAATAGGTTGATTCCATTCAGAAAAAGCGCTCTGTTTTTATGCAGGTCAAGCTTGATGAGGTTATCGATGATATGCCTCATGTCTGTTAGATTCTGCATGAGCGTATCCTTGAATGCATTCGATACAGGCTCAAAGCGCTCCCAGAACTCCTTCCGTATGTCATCCATATCCAATACTTGTGCTTTAAAATTGAGATCCATGGATCAAGCCCTCCATTACCACTTCATCGATTTGGTCTGTGTTTTCGTTCAAATGCTGAATGAGCGCATATATTCGTTCACGACGAGACTCAATCTCTTCCATGAATCCATACATGCGCTCCTCAGTTTCCAGCGGATCAATTCCCTGACTTTTTGCAAGATCCATCGCATCTGGTGAAATATGCTTCATGTCTACAGCGGCCATATATGCCGCCTCGTAGTCATGATCCATTCTGCGCATGAACTGAAAAAGCTTCATTGGAACTACGTTGAGTATACTAATCTTCCCAACCATGTTTTGTTTCTCTTGTCGCCCTTTCTGACCTCCAGTAGGTCATCCTGGGTTATAACGCTATGCGGATAGGAAGTCCAAGGAATATCTCCAGGCACATCTCCAAGCAGGTGTACAGTAGTGGGGCCTGCGGTTGTTCCGTTTAGAAATACTGCCCACCCGTTGTCGCGATTGTATCCAACGTCAACAAGAGTCTTGATGTGTCCGAACATGATGTTTTCATTGTCGCGAGTCTTCCACTCCTCGTAAATAACGGCAGCGCCAAGAGGAAGATGAAACGGGTTGCTGGACTCCGCCTTTGCGTACATGGAGCGAACGGACATCTCAAACGATAACGAATGCTTTAATCCATTGTCTGCAAACTTTCCATCCTTAATGAACGAAAACGGCTGCTTGTCTCGATCGTATTTGATCGGAAATTGGTCTCGGCGGTGGAGGAACTTGGCAATGGACACACATTTGGCGTTTTGTCCAAGACAGTCCCAACCTTTTCTTTGTGGCTTAATTTGGTGTTTGTCTTTTCCAAGTAACGCAACCAATGCAGCCATCTTCCATGCATCTTGCTCGCTTCCTTCGTCCATGAACCGAAAAAGATCCATGAGGTTGTTGTTATATTCCGGCCAAAACTTAACAAGATCGTCGTGTTTGATCATGAATGACTCCGTACTTCAGAAAGCTCGTCGTGAATGCAAGAAACAAAATTGTTTATCGCCAGTGAGTCGCACTTCAGGTTTCCACGAAGATAGAATTCACGGGCAAGTGCAGACATTTCCTCAAGATGTGCGATCTTCTCCTCTTTGCCATGAAAATATCGATGATCTCCGGATCCCTTGCAATGATTACAAAAATTACACGATTCAATCAGATCCGTGCTCCATCTGCGCTTGTGGTCGAGTTGATGCGACCGAATCTCTCCCCAGTTGCTTAGATTTGGAACAAACAACACCTTGGCCATTGGCTCTGATCCATCCACTCGTCCTCCGTTTTTTGCATGACTATTGATCAGCTTGATGGTTGCGTTCGACAGTGACTTTCTCGACTTCAGTGTGGCTCCGCAATAACGACAAACTCCGTTCTTCATAAACATATCAAACCTCCATGTGTGTAAATGTGCGCATTAACGATAACTAAAAATTTTGATATCTTATCTACGGCATGCTATTCTCTACAGACCTTGTAACACGAAAATTTAGAGATTACTAAACACACAGGAGACGTCACGCTTCGCGTGCGGCTTCTGTGTGTTTAGATCACCTACTACCATGTCAGCGTGTAGATGATCCAGGCTATCCCCGCGTACAGCAGGGCGCCTTCGAAGATTAATTTTTTCATGATTTTCCTCCTACTTATCTTGTACCAAAAAAATGCCGGAGCTGAGGATTTTTTGCAGCTGCAGATTGAGTTCAAACAGTGGATTTTTGCGTCACTTTGTTTGAGCTCCGGCATCCAGTGACGCGAGCGTTGTTTGATCTTCTACCCCTTTATTACCCCTATCGGAGTGAGTGTGTGTACAATTTCGACAAGGTCTTTCTGGTTCTCCATAACAACATCAATGTCCTTGTATGCACCAGGGGCCTCATCTAGATCCTTTTCCGTGCGGATGCCATGAACGATTCCCTCCATAATTTTGATCTGCTCTTGAAGATCCAGCGTCTTGGCCGCCGCGCTCCTGGACATCTTACGTCCGGCCCCATGGGAGCATGATTCAAACGAGTCTGGATTGCCCAGTCCTCTTGCAATGTAGCTTTTTGTCCCCTGAGATCCTGGAATGATTACAATCTCGTCCTTTTGTGCGCGTACGGCACCCTTTCGATGCACTTGAACAATGTTCCCGTAGTGACACTCTTCTGATGCATAGTTATGGATGGTATCAATTTTGCTTGACGGGAAGACCTCCATTTTCAGGTCTTCTGTGAACACGCGTAAAACCTGGTCAAGCATGGTGTGTCGATTCATCTTTGCCCAATCAACACAATACCACATCAACGAACGATACTCATACCCCTCTTCCGTTCTGAGAGGAATGAAGGCAAGTTCATGTTCAAGTGGAACAGAGACGTGCCATTTCTTGTTCAACTCGACAGCGACTTTATTGTAATGCTCGCACACGCGCTTTCCCAGGTTACGCGACCCGGAGTGAATCATTGCCCAAAGATATCCGTTCTCATCTTGTTGCAACTCAATAAAGTGGTTGCCTCCACCAAGCGTTCCCATTTGGCAGCGAGTTTTTTGTGAATCCAGTCCGAAGTCGATAGACATATGACTGTGATCTTCATGTATCTTGTCGATTTCATACTCCAGCGGCTCTGACCTGGAATTAAACCCAACAGGAACACGCTGACGAATATGGCCCATAATCTCTTTAATTATGCTGACGGGCGGAGCAGGTATATTTAGGTTTACGGCAACCATTCCGCATCCGATATCGACGCCTACGGCATTCGGTACAAGTACGTCCTTTGCCGCCAATACGCCACCAATTGGCATCCCATATCCCATGTGACTATCTGGCATGATCGCAATATGCTTATACGCAAAAGGTAAATTACATAGATTTTTCACCTGTTCCATTGCCGAATCTTCGATTTCATTCAACCACATTTTTACTGGAACACGTCCTTCCGTATAGTACTTCATTAGTACCTCCTTATAGCACCCCCAGCAGGAGTCGAACCTGCACTGTCTCGATTAGAAGTCGAGTGCCTTATCCATTAGGCTATGAGGGCATGGTCCTCCAGGGTGGAATCGAACCACCTACCCGCGGCTTATAAGACCGCCGCTCTGACCGGTGAGCTACTGGAGGTAAAAACGGGCGCCAGGACCATTCCTGACGCCCAACGGTCTTTTCAAGCTATTTATCTTGTATCAGATCTTCTGCATATTTGTGAGGATATGTGCCGCTCAAGATTGCATTGCCACAAGTGATTCTCCCGAGGTCTTCATCTTCTGATGCGATGAACACGAGAGTCTCAAATCCAGACCTCATAAATCTCTTGTTTAATTCTTCATACGGATCTGGCGCCGTATAATCTCCGTCTGTGTGGATCCCATTCGAGTATGCCGATCTCGTCTTGTGCATCGGTGTTAACTTGACAATGTAATGTTCTGGACTGAAAAGGTCAGCCAACATGTCGGTGTCCACAGTGTACCCGGCAACTGCAAAATTGAGCGTAATCTTTCTTCCTGCGGGAACGATACCGTGCATCACTGTTGCGATCTCGCCCAGCTCAAGCGCATTCCCATTGAACATAACACGACGTTCGTTAGAGTCTGTGGAATTTATCGATAACTGCAGCCCCGCATTTCCATTATATATGTCATTTTTTATGTGCATCCAGTCGCGAATAAACCGAGAAAGGTACATACAATTGTTCGGCATCATGGTTGATACGACAGGATGAACATTGTATCTTTTCCACTGACTCAATGCGACCGCGACATTCAGAACGTCCTTGTTGAACGTAGGCTCTCCCATGCGAGCGAAATGGACGTTGAGTCTGTCTGAATAAGCCGGCTTGCCTGGTCTGCTCAAGCATATTGCGATTTGTCCCATCATGTCATGAAATGAAGCATTTACTCCCTTGCCAACCTCCGGAACATCACAGAACTTGCACCCCATGCTGCATCCGTACTGTGTAGAAAGCGTTACCACCCACTTCTCCGTCAGGGGAAGCAATGGAAGGCCGTCTGGCACTGGCTTGCCTGCATTCAGGTTTACATCCTTTCCGTAGTCTCCGATCGACAGAACTTCAAGGTAGCCACGTTCCCCCTTCACGATAATAATTTCACCAGTAGGAACTTTGAGAATTCGTGTAGCTTTCATGGCTGCACCAGATCTTGGAGCTCTTCCAGAACGTTCTTAATGTCATCTAGATCGTAGTCACCTAGACTCTTTTTGAGTTTGCTTTTGTCGTAGTCTGTCTTGAATATTCCGTTCGAATCGATTGCATCACAGTCTAGCAGTATCTCCCAGACTCCTGTGCATCCAGCCTTCCAGATGCACTTGTCAACCGATACGATGGTACAGTCATCTATCGTTGCGCAGAAACCATCATGAGTAGCTAGATAGTTTAGTATGCGGCATATATCTTCAGCGAATTCGTTAACAAGTGCTGCATTGTCTTCCGGGAGCATGACGGCGCGATCGTTTTTAGCGTCGTACTCTTCTAACGGAACGAACTTGTCGCCTGTTGTGCATACAAGATGTTTTCCATCGTTCGTAATACACAGGAATGGAGTGCACACATAGCCAACAAAGATCTGTTTTCCGTCACGAAACACCTGCGCATTGTCGCGCACCCTGTATTGGCTTGTCACAATAGTTTTGTTATCGCTATTGCAGACGGATGTTCTGATGCAATACAGCCCGAGTATTTCAGGGTAGTCGATTACTTCTTCTGTTTTCGTTGATGAACGCGTGATGACTTCTTTCATCGCTTCTTCCTTTCCTTCAGAAATTTGAATCTGTAGTTGTCGTTGTGGACAAAATCGAATGCTACAGGTCTGTAGTCGTGCCTCTCGACTGATACGCAAATTCCTTCGTGCTCAACCTCCGTATCGTGGACGTGACCGAATATGTTTCTCGATTGCAGGATCCCGTTGTATATTGGTTCATGAGACAAAATCATGGGTCCTTGCCCAAGGTGCGCAATGGGAGTGATGCTCACAAACTCGAACCCCATTGCGTAATATTCTTGAATCCGACAGCGGTCGTGATTGCCATAGATTAGGCGTTTGCGCCCGTTTAGCTGCTGTACGATCGGTGTGAGATAGGCAAGGCTTGTGCTCAGCGATAGGTCGCCAAGGTGCCACACGACGTCCTCTGGAGACACCGTCTCGTTCCACCGTCTGATCAGCTCTGCGTCCATTTCGCGGGAGGTCGCAAACGGGCGGCTGCAGTGCTTGATGATATTATAGTGACCGAAGTGGGTGTCGGCTGTGAAGAAGAT
>CAYLUP010000021.1:5180-6800 GCA_964386905.1 uncultured Candidatus Saccharibacteria bacterium | reverse complement strand
AGTAAGCCCATACTTCTCGTCCAGCCGCCGCAAGACGACGATGTAGTCGTCAACATTTGCCTTTTTCGCGATCTCTTCCATCTTGTCATACGCCTTCGCTCCGTCCGGGCCGGCCAGGCGCGCACGTTTGCGAAGATGATACGGAAGATCATGGCTAAAAGAATCGGACGCATACTTTTGGATTTTTTCAGAAGGCTCCACTCCAAGCTTGCTTGCCTGCTTTTGCACGTTCTTGGCAAACAATCGCCGATCTGACTCACAAAAGCGCTGCCAGTGAGAGTCAAAGTATTCTGATGCCTGCTTGATAAGCGCAGCGTTATCGATCGGGTAGCGATCACCAAGTGCGTAAGTAGCAAACTCACGCACTGGTGACGCCATTTTTTCGATCTGATGAATCACGTTTGATGACGCAGTCTTCTGGAAACGAGACATCGTATAATTGAGCGGAATACCATAAAGAACGGATGCCTGTTTCAGGAAATATCCGGCAATGTCCGCTTCCTCTCTCGTCAAAGAAGGCTCATCGTTAAAAAACTGATTCAAACTATCCACGGTGTTCGTTGCTGAGTCCGTTGGATACTTGCGGTATATGTTGCTTCCCTGTTTTACAATCAAAGCATACTGGTCATCGCGTGGCATGGCATCCCTCCGCGGGATATCATACCACAACTACACAATATTAGAAGGGTCTATCATCATCTTCTACCGGAGGACCAGCGAAGTGCGAGTTTTGCTGGCCATATAGACTCTCCGTGTTGGCTGTCGCACGAGGAGACGCCGGTGCAGCGGAACCCTCACGCTTTTGGCTCAGGTTGATGATGTAGTCTGCCACCAGGTTCAACTCAAAACCCTGGGTGCCGTCTGTCTTGTCGTACTTGTGCAACTGCACATAACCACGAGCAAAAATCTTGTCACCCTTCTTTACGGAGTTGGCGATATCGAAGGCGTATTGTCCCGTCTTGGAAGTGGTGTTAGAATACTGCACCACATTGAACCACAGCGCTTCTGCTGACTCTCCAAATCCCTGCTCTGTCGCGCAGCTGAATTTCACAAGCTGTCCGGACTTGGTTGCCTTTACTTCGGCATCACGACCGGCGTTTCCAATTACTGTCCAAGTGTTCTCTTTTCCTTTGCTATTCATCGATTTTTCTCCTATCATATCTACATGATTTTTGAGGCATCTGTCATTGACGTTCAGGAAGCAACATATACCGTCAAAAACGTAACGAACGGGAAAACATACCAGAACTGTAAACTCTGCGCAATGGGAGTTTCAGATTGGTGTGTAAGTAAAGACGATTACGTATTGTGTACAATGTCCGAGTATGGACAAGTGTACATTATGGGCGAAATAAAAGGTCGCAAGGCATCCACAGAAGGTATTCGACTCGGAGACTCGGATGTCGACAAATTGGTTGTAACACAAAACGCAACGCTGATTCATGTTCGAGATATCAACACGACCATGATCGACGATACTGGTCTTGAGTGCTTCTATAAAAAGGCGACAATTAAAGGCTTTGGAACTGTGATAGAGATTAATGAAGACGAAATTTCTATCACAGTTCCAGGCAATGTCAGCGGCGGGAGCGGTATCGTTATCACCCCGACGGAGATTAA
>CAYLUP010000021.1:2924-5080 GCA_964386905.1 uncultured Candidatus Saccharibacteria bacterium | reverse complement strand
TTCCAGGCAATGTCAGCGGCGGGAGCGGTATCGTTATCACCCCGACGGAGATTAAGTTATTTGGAGACGCGAGTGGCGGGATCCCGCTTGGCAACGAATATACAGAAATGATCAACGACCTCAAGAATGTTGTCAACGAATTAATAAATAAGTATAATTTACACGGACATCAGTGTGTTGCATCTGGATCGCCAACAACGCCGCTAAATACAGATCCATCATTCGGGGCGACAACCAAGCAAAACAATACGGTTCGTAAATCACCTGCCCAATCCTCCAAGGTTAAATCGTCCTAAACGTTGGTCTTGTAACAGGAAAAATGTGAATGTATAATAGTCGCGAAGGGGTGTACTATGGAACTGTTCCCAGAAAGCAAAGATTCTAAGCCGAGTACATATATTGATCTTGACCGAGATTCATCTCTCTGGGACGATTTTATCACCCAGCAGGCAAAGAAGATGATCAAAGGTCGCGCCGCCTCTATTGTCATTTCATGGAATCAGAGAGACGACAAGAAGGGGTACGGTGTTGGTTCGATCATCATCAAGAATACAAATGATGAGTCTCGATTCTTCATCGTGCCTGTCATCATCAAGAACTTTAAGCTGGCTCCGCTGGATGTCATGATGATTCCAGGTGGAAAAATTGATGTGTTTACAGAGGACAACGCCGAACGATACCTGTTTACTGGCAACATCGGAAAAGAAGTCGCATTGAACCACGACTACCGTAAGCCCGGAATGCTGACGGGGCAAGACGATCTGTTCTCGGATATGATCGGTGCCGGAATCTCAAACGAGCCGTTCATGAATTACGAAGGAACGCTCAACACTTACCAAAAGGCTGGATACTAATGAGCATTTTGCGCGACATTCAAAATACGTTCTCGCAGGAAGACCTCGATCGCGTTCTCAGAGAAATGGAAGACCCATACACGTTGTACAAGTTTTCTGGAGACAAGAAGGTGCTTGTCGAGATCTTCCGCAACTCGCTCGCCAAGAAGAAGAACGAGACTGAGGTGCAGGTTATTCAGAAGATCGGTCCGGATGCATACATGATGATGGCGAACTCACTGGAGAGCTTCAAGCCTTCTCTGGATGTCGTGGCAACCGGTGAGTTCATCGACTTTACAAAGAAGCACAACCTCCCGTCAGAGTTCATCGATGAGGTCGAGCGATCTGGGCGAGACGGCGTTGTCCTAGATTGGAGTGGTAAAGAGTCAACCGGCCCTGTGCTAGCCACTCCAAGCACGTATGAGAAGTTTCAGAAGGTGGAAGATCCAGGCATCTACCAGGTGTTCACCGGGTCCAGCCATGTTCACTGCGTACTGACGAACCGACACTACAACCCGGTGTCTGACTCTGTATCCACATCAGATTGGCACATGGTGTCCAATGCTGGAGGCGGCAGACAGAGTGGAGATGTTTATGGGAAGCCTGTCAGTACGTGCCCGCTAGAGGACCGCAGACCACTTGCTGGAGACTATGGATATTTTCTGTATGTAGACGCGGACGCTGAAGAGGATCCAGTTGTCGTTGGTCCGTTTGAGATTCTTGCAGTAAGCAAGTCGTCTAGTGAGAGTTATATCTCAACTCCAAAGGACGACAAGCATGTATGGATTGAGAACACGCTGACCGTTCGTACTCCTGGAATGGAGACGATCAAGGTCGGGTTCACAGACTACGGATTCTTTTCAAAGATTGCAGAAAAGGATAATAAAGGTATCCATATCTTCCCAACAAGTAATGTTGCGTGGATACCCATGAAGAAGGCGCTTGAGATCCGCAAACCAAAGGAAGACATCGAGAAGACAGCATCTGTTCGCTATAATGGCTATAACTATGAGGTAAATGGAGTCGATGGTCTTCCGAACGATTGGAGAGTCGTTGATTCAGACGCAAAGATGGCATTTCTTTTCCGCTGCTGCGATATGAGCATGGATAAGATTGCGTCATACATGAGCGCACTGAAGGAACAGCGGCGCGTTAATATCCCCATGGAGCTCCATAAGGGCGCAATGAATAAGTCCGCATCGGTTAGTCTATGCGACAAGGCCGGTCTCACAAAGCTCGCCAGTTATTTCGACGATATGGAGACAGTGGACACCGTTCTTAGCTTGAACTTCGTAAACGGAGACAACGTGGACAAGTTCGTGC
>CAYLUP010000021.1:0-2824 GCA_964386905.1 uncultured Candidatus Saccharibacteria bacterium | reverse complement strand
GACACCGTTCTTAGCTTGAACTTCGTAAACGGAGACAACGTGGACAAGTTCGTGCAATCGCTTGGAAAATTCACAAGCGTGAAAGAGGAGCTACTGAGACTGCTGCTCCTAAGTAGAATCGGAAACATTGAAGTTCCAGAATCTATCATCAAGCAGGCGATCGATATCCTTGGCAAGGTAATCGATGGTCTGCGGCGCCTCAAAGCGAAGAAGTAATGTATCCCCATATCCGCTTCGCCGCATTCCTTCTGGCGAAGAAAAAAAGTGTGAATATTAAAGATATACCAATGCCTGGTCCTTCGGACGTGTCATTGGTATATCCCAACATTCGCGCTACAAAAAAATGGTATGCATTCAGTAAGACGGAAGAGCTAAATAAAAAGACGCCAGAGGCGCGTCTGGCTTATTCTCTATGGGCAAACAAGCCTACACGCATTTTTCTATATGTCGCTTTTTTGCGACACCTTGAGAATACGGCGGTTATTCTAAAACAGCACTTTCGCATTGAAACAAGCGAAAAAACACTGGAGCTGTATGAGCGCTTGTTTTTTGATATCTCACAATGGGATCGAATAGATCTCGAAAACTACTGCTCACTTCTGCAGGGAGAGGATAGGGAGGTTTTTGAGTCCTGCCTATCTCTCTCCGAGACAGAAAGCATCTTAACAGCCATCGGCGTCAAGTTGGTTCAGTTTGACCACGATAGCTATTTGCATAATATGTTTTTCATGGCGTACGAACGGTTTATGAAAGAGCCGGACCTGGCGTGGGGGAAGTTTGCGGTTCAACTAGAGAAGAGGATATCGGATGTGTCGTCTCTGACGAAGAAGGACATTCTGAAGGATCTGAATCTGGAGCTTGAGGGTCTCCAGAAGGCTGACGTGTTTGACTTTGAGGATGTAGATCAAGAAGAACTAGAGCCTTGAAGTCGTCAGCCATTTTGTTCAAGTCTTCCATGTAACTGCCAAGGACATCTTTATACAGGTCGATCTTTGCCTTGCACTCGCGAATATCGGAAAGACGACGTTCACGGATAGTATCTGAAGATGTAGTGAGACGTTCGTATCGGTCTCGCAGAGTCTTGATTTCTGCGGCGATACCGGCGCGAACAATCTTTTGAGCGTCCTCATTGTTTTGCAGGTCTAATACGTAACACTTGTCTCCAATATCATGGAGCGCCTCGGAAAAAGCAAGCGCTTCCTTCTTTTTGGAGTCAGCGAACAGGTAAGGCCTTCCGGCCGACATAAACGGGACTGTCTTGAGAAGATCTTTGGAATAGTTCACGTAAAACATGGAGCGACCCTCAGGAGACATGGCATCCAGCTTCTTCTTGAAGACTGCCGCAATATCTCTGACGGCACCCGGAATCGGAGTGTTGCAGTTGGGGCCACTGCAGTTCACAAACGAATCAGACTTGAGCGAATTGTGATGTCCACACGAAAGACAAACGTAATGGAACGCGACATTTCCTCGCGAGTATTCCGTAATCTTGATGGTCCCAAGGTGATCAAGATTGAGTTTTGCACCATCTTTACTACGTTCAATTACGGCGACCTCGTTTTCCGAGATCATATGCGTCTGAAATCTTTCTGTGTGAAGAGACGAGAACTTACGCCACGATTGCCTGAATGACCGTGATGACGTATCCGGTGAAGCGGTCGGCGGGAGGTCATGCTTTGACAGCGCGACGTTTACATCTTCGGCCGAAATGGACTTTTCGTTTAATTCCCACATGATCATGAACATTTTAGACTCCTAAAAATAGCGCCCACAAATGTGAGCGCCTGGTTGGTAGGCTAGGGTTTAATATCGAAGACGAGGTTAATCCCGTCTCCGAAGATCAAAAGCTGGGCTTTCATCTTGTCATTTTCGACCCACGGGATTACGTCCGTGGAAAGAAGGAAGCGCCGCAGGCCGGCGGTCATATCCGTCGCCTGCGTGATTTCATCAGCCACGATTGGCGCAGAGTTCCCGGCCTGAAGAATTACCTTTACGCTTTCTCCTTTTACGGTGATCAATAGATGGTATCTTCCCATCTGCATCACTTCCACTCCATGCTTTTGATCAACTACATACTTTACCCCATTTACATGGCACAGTCTCATAGCTGCACCTCCTTTCACTGTTCTTGTAACAGAAACAATAGTAATTGCTAAAGCAAGCGCCCGTGTAATTACAGGGCGCTTTGAAACTACGAGATTCTTGCGCGTTCCATTGTTTCCATGCGATCAAGATCCTTTCTGGAATCTCCGATCCACTTCTTTAGAGCGTCATGCATGGGATCGAATGTTTTTGTGTTTTCCATCTCGCGTTCCAGTTCGTCGAGCTTTTTTCTCTGCTCTTCAATTTTTTTCAGGAAGTCGTTCATTGTTTTTCCTCCTTTATATATCTTGTACCAATAATTAAAGCAAACCCACAAAAGTGGGTTCACAGGAGCCGTCAGCCGCTACATGTGGTATCTGGACTGGATGTCCGGGAGCCGCCCGGTCTCGTCCCGGGTCTCGTCTCCCTTCACCTCCACGGTCAGCACCGCGGCGGGGAGGGTCCAGTCGCCCTCGTTGATCGGGATCGGATGACCCAGGATCTTCGAGGCGATGGTCTTCTCCATGGCCACGGTGGTGTAGAACGTGATGTGATGGTCGGACTTCGTCGCCGTGTTGCGCATCTTGTGCAGCTCCGGCTCCTTGTCGAGGTTTTCCAGCTGCTTCTTGAGCTCTTTTTCTTCGAGCTCTTCTCGAAGCTTGTCGACCGTTCTTTTCGGTTCGTCTGCCATCTTGTCCTCCTCGTAGGGTGTGAATTTTCCCTACTATATATCTTGTACCAA
>CAYLUP010000020.1:0-7351 GCA_964386905.1 uncultured Candidatus Saccharibacteria bacterium | reverse complement strand
TTTGCACTCGCTGCTGCGGCAGAAAGAAAAGTGGACTCTTGTGCAATGGAAGGATTCCGCGCCGGAGCTTTTAAACGTATCCTTAAACTCAAAGGGCCAATCTATCCCGTTGTCGTGCTGGCACTCGGACATAGAAAACCTGATGCACGACTCCACCCAAAGTTTCGCTTTGCAAAAGACGATATCTTTGACGAGCAATAATAAAACCCCATATGGGGTTTTATTTTACAATTGACAACGTCAGCTTATTGCTTACCACTTCCCCTGATTCATTTTTTACATAAAAATCAATAGCCACTTTCTCGATTTCTGGATCATTCACCAGGGCAGAATATGCAGTGTTTGCATTCTTAAAAAAGTGAGAGTACGTCTTTAAATAAACATACTGCTCTACGAGACCACAGCTTATTGATGGGGGGGTTTTGAGAGCTCCATTAGCTTTGAGATATGCTACCTCTTTACAGTGGATTAACGGGGTTTTACTTTTGCTTGAAACAGTGTAAGAAATATCAGCCCCCATATCGCTCAAGCCTTTTAAGTCAGCGGATTCAATGCTCGCGAAAGACAAACTCTTAATTACGACAGGTGTCGTTTCAGTTATAGTACTGCTTCCGTTGGTTGATATTGCTGGTTTTTGAATAGGTTGGCACGCAGCTTTCGTATCCTCCATCACTTTTGCGATTTGAGGATGCATCATTAGACCAAACAAATTATCTTCTGTAATTGAACTCTCTGGAATACCAAGATTTTTAACAAGAGCAATTTTAATTTGCAGCATAGACCCGCTCGCTCCACCACATCCAAAAGTCATAAATTCAGCTTTTAATGCAGAAAGCTGACTCTCTGTATATTTTGGTACAAGCTCTGTGCTTACGACAGAAGCTGAGCCTCCATCTCCGACGAGCGGAACTGTCGCAGAAAAACCTGTTGGCACTTCCATTACCTCACCCTTCCAATCCCCCCAAAGTGGAGACAATTCTGTTTTAATGCTATCTGGAAGAACCTGTGTTGTTGTAGATGTGGTTGCTGCCTGGCCACTCTCTCCAAGGGCATTTTCGAGAGTTTCTTGAGGCTGCACGAGTTGTTCCTGCGCGCTACTAACTTTTGTGAAAATCGTTGAAAGCGGCTTCATGTCGAGAGCATATTTCCAGTACGCAAGCGCCCCAATTGCACCAAGTACAAAGACGATTCCGATAATAAGAAGAATGAGCGGGACAATACTTTTCTTTGTTCCTGCTTCTTCAGAAGAAGAGGAAGCGGATGTTGGCGCAGAGGAGACAATCTTTCCAAGTTTCGTCTCGATAGTATCCATTCCCTCTGCGGCATCTTTTTTGTCCCATCCTGCCTCGAGCAGTTTTTTGAGAATATCCTCCCTTGGGATATTGCGACCAAATTGTCGCTCGATGTATTCAAGTAATGGTTGAGTAATCATAGTATTTGGGTAAAGGGTATAGGGCATAGGAGACAGCAGAAGAAACGCCTTGCCTTCCCCTATTCCCCATAAGCCATAAGCTTTTTTTACTTTGCAACTGCTGCTGCCTCGTCGAATGAAATTGATAATGTACGAGATACGGCATCTTGTCCCATCGTGACACCGTAGAGCGTTGTTGCGCGAGACATTGTTTCGCGATTGTGTGTGATCACCATGAGTTGAGAATGTTTTGCAAGATTTTCAATCATGTCTCCATATTTTCGACTGTTTGCTTCATCGAGGGCCGCATCCGTTTCATCGAGCACCATAAATGGGGGTGGGTTAACCTGAGAAATAGCAAAGAGCAATGCAATTGATGTCAGCGCGCGTTCACCACCAGAAAGCATTGAGAGTCCGCGAATCTTCTTGTGTGGGAGAGAAACAGACACATCAACACCTTCCTCATCTTCCCCCTCCTCTTCATCAGGGACTGCTCCACCTGGAATATCGGAGAGATCAATATCTGTGTCCTTGCGTTTACGTTTTTCAACTTTCACAACCACTAATTCTGCAACCCCTCCACCAAACATCAGACGGAAGAATTCACTAAACTGTTTGTTGATTTTCTCGACACCATCACGGAATTCTGTGTTTAATTTCTCATTTAACTCTCCAATCAACTGACGCAATGACTCCTGTGTGCGAATAAGGTCTTCTGTCTCGCGTGCGAGGAACGCATCACGCTCGACGGTTTCAGTGTATTCTTTCTCAACATCATCTCCACCTGCACCGCCAAGGTCCTCAAGTCGCAACTTCGCTCGCTCGATATCGCGACGTCGTGATTCTTGACGTGCACGATCTTCGCACATCACCTCATCAACAGTCAGCACAACAGTCGAATGGTCGAGTACGGCGCGTCCGAGAAGAACAGCGGCCTCCTGAAGCTCTTCTTCAAGACGACCCGTATCTCGTGCCACGCGTTCATGCTCAGACTGGATACGGTCCACGGTGTGCTGCAACTCCGCACGTTCCTGCATCATCACAAAGAGGGCACGTTCGGTATCACGGGATTTTTCTTTTTCTGCATCAATTGCTGCTTTGACACGAGCATACTTTTCTTCATAGACACGAGACTCTGACTCAATCTTTTGAAGCTCGTCTTCAAGAACAACACGCTCGACGCGAAGATCCTCCAGCTCTTTTCGGTCTTCATCAGTAATCGTCTGTTGCCCTGATGATTGTTTCTTTCCACTGATAAAATCACGCAAAATATCTCTTGCTTTATACGCAACATATTTCCAGTGACCCCAATCTTCACGACCCTCTGACTCACGCAAAACATGTTCGATTTCTGAAACAACACGATCCAGTTCACCCAGGCGCATTGCGATATCTTCTTGCTTTGAGAGCTGTTCTTCTTTCTTTTTGAGTCGTCGCTCTTCAAACTCAATCATACCGTCGATGCGTCCAAGATTTCTTGCTGCACCATCGCGGCGATTGCGTACTTCACGTAATTCCGATTCTACTTCGAGCAAGTCACTACTCATCGAGTCTCCAGCATTCTCGGCAGCGAGCTGCGCACGTGCATGCTCGATTTTGATATTCAAATCTGCAAGCTTCCCTGCGGGCTCAGTGAGTTTTCCGGCAAGCTCGGCACGAAGTTGCGTCAGGTATACTTCTTCACGTTTCAGATATTCACGATAGAGTCCAATCAATCGATCACGAAGTGTTTTTGCTTCCTCCATCTTTTCCATTTGTTTCTTTAGAAAACGCAAATGAGGAGCAATCTCACGTCGTAAACTCTCCACCTCTTTCATATTTTCCTCCGTCTTTGTCAATCGGCGCTCACTCTCTTCTCTCTTATACTGGTACACTTTCAAACCCAGTGCATCCTCGAGCATTGAACGGCGCTCCTTTGGATTTGCAGACAAAATACGATCTGCCTCACCTTGAGAAATCATGTGGTGACCTGATGATCCGATATGGACCGATGCAAGCAATTCCAAAATGTCGCGCAAACGCACGCTCGATTCGTTAATGAAGTACTGATTTGTTCCGTCACGAAAAACCTCACGAGTCACAGAGACTTCATCGAAATCCAATGGAAACTCACGTTTAGTATTATCAAAAACAATAGTCACACTCGCCCGATTTGCGCGAGACGCGGTCTGCGAGCCGTTAAAAATCATATCTTCACCGCGTTTTCCACGCATGGATTTCATTGACTGTTCTCCAAGTACAAAACGAATCGCTTCCGCAACATTTGATTTTCCAGATCCGTTCGGACCCACAACGGCAGTAATTTGTGAAATAAAATCAAGAGTCACCTTCCGACCGAATGACTTGAACCCAAAAACCTCCAATCTTTTCAGACGCATATGTGGATATTATAACATGGAGAGAAAGGCGAAGACGCCAGTAGACAGTGAACAGTGATAAGTGAATAGTAGATACATCATGCGACCCTAAAATACTTCTGAATCATAGTCGCGATAAGAATCTCTTCTTGTTCGGGGAAGGCTCCGTCCCTCGAAGACTCGGGGTTGTCGCAATGACAATACATTTCCTTGCAACTTGAAACTATTCTTAAATCATAAATAGTAAATCTTTTCACTCACCATTCTTTATACCCTATTCTCTTCTTCCTATCCACTATCCACGGTCCACCAACCACTGCTTTTCCTTCTCCTTCCCCATCCAACTATCTCATGCTATATTGCCCACATATGGCAGCATTACCTGACTTTGCCGTCTTCGCAGAAGACATCGGATACCCGTTTACCAACCTCGATTATCTTCGAGAGGCTTTTACGCACCGTTCCTACCTCAACGAACACCGTGGAGTCTCATGGCCACACAATGAACGTCTCGAATTCCTCGGAGATGCAGTTCTCGAGCTCGTCATTACGGAATATCTCTATAAAAAATACCCAAAAGAAAACGAAGGACGTATGACCGCATACCGTTCGGCCCTTGTGAACACGAATTCTATTTCAGATGCAGCAAACGACTTGCGCATGGGAGACTACCTCCTCTTGAGCAAAGGTGAAGCACGAGATACAGGCAGAGCACGTCTCGCGATCCTTGCAAACACATTTGAAGCAGTGATAGGTGCAATCTTCCTTGATCAGGGTTTTGAAGCAGCAAAACGCTTCATCACTACCGCGCTTGTACCAAAACTGGATGACATCATCGCACAGCGCACATGGCAAGATGCGAAAAGCAATTTTCAAGAGCAAGCACAGGAGCACGTCGGAATCACACCACATTACAATACGATTCGAGAACTTGGTCCCGACCATGAAAAAGTATTTGAAATAGGAGTGTACATCGGTGACGATCTCATTGCGACAGGGCAAGGAAAATCAAAACAAGATGCCGAGCAAGCAGCTGCACGGGCAGCGCTTGAGAGAAAAGGCTGGTAAAAAGCGCTCGTGCGCTTTTTTTATCTCGTGGTAAAATTTCAACCAGAACTGTTGGAGCCTCCATGTCGACTCGATGCGCACTTCCGGGAAGAAATACCCCAGATCGCACGCAAGTGATTCGAACAATCCCGAGAAGTATCTTTCTACCAAAACGATGCACTCCACGGTGGACATACTCACAATCAAGCATCACAGGGTATAATTCGCCTTTACCAAAACGCGTTGACACCGTATGTACAGAAAAAAGACTACACCCCCTACTCGTCTTTGGTGCATATATTATCCTCGCAATACTGCTCCTTTGCATCATTTCGATATTTAAATAACAAAACCCCCGCATGCGCGGGGAGATTTATTATACTTCATCAATATCAGACCGATCAACAAAGCCAATATTTTCTACAGGCTCTTGCTTTTCACTCGTCACTTCCGAGAGAAGAATTGTGATAGCCTTTGTGATGAGAGGGAGAATATCATCATACATATTGAGCGTAGTGATTTCTGCAGCCTTAAACCACTTTGCATCATCGAGACCACCTTTCCCTTCTTCGAGCTGCAATTCTTCAAAAGGCGATTCGGCAAGAAAATATGTGACATGCTTGCGGATTTTTCCTTTTTCGGGATGTGATGCGATATATTCATTTTCACCAAGCTTTTCCTTGATGACAATGTTTGCATTCATCTCTTCTTTGATTTCGCGAATGGTTCCTTCCTCCACTGATTCACCTGGCTCAACTCGTCCTTTTGAGAGTGTCCAGTGCCCAAAAATATCATGCACGAGCGCCAAATAGATTTCTCCATGATGACGTGCGTATACGACTGCTCCACCAAGTTGCTCAAGGGGAAGCTTCGATGGATCAATCGGTGCCCCCTTCTTTCCACGTGTTGCTTGTTCGTCCTTTCCCGGCTCACCAATTTCTTTATACACTGCGCCAAGTACGCCATTAACGAACTTTCCGCTGTTATCACCACCAAATGCTTTTGCGAGTTCGATTGCCTCATTGATAGCCACCTTTGGTGGAACCTGAGAGCGGTCGCCAAAAAGGAGCTCTGCAAGACCGATACGTAAAACGTTTCTATCGATAACAGAGATCTTATCAATAGGCCATGCGGGAGCAGCCTTTTCGATGATCAAATCAAGGTCACGCTGTTTTGCCAGAACCGTATTTAAAAGATCGACTGTAAATAAGTCGTTAGTAAGGTCTGGAGAGAATTCATCAATATCTCGATAGAGGATATCCTCTACAACTGGCATAGTTCTACCATTAAAATCCCACTCATAGAGTGATTGAAGGACAATGCTTCTTGCGAGGTGCCTGTTTGCCATACGAGATGTGTGATGAACGAATTAATCATTGTTATTGTACGGCCATCTTCCAATTTCGTCAACAAAAAACTCGCCGAAGCGAGTGAAAAGCGAAAGGAAAATTTATCCTTTTTTGTGAAATTGCAATGGCTTGAAACCAGATTCAGTCCAATGACCGCTCAAAAAACCGGCACTCGGGCAGCATTCCAGATGGGTACAACCCACAACATGATCACCAATTCGGAAAGCCCATTCTGGAAGTACGTCTTCTATTGGGTACAACGCAACGGCTTGCCCGGGGAAAATAAGACGTGCGCAATCGGCACATAATACAGATGATTCTGCTTGATGTGCAACATAGCAATCAAAACAGAGTCCCCCAGAGATGCTTCCATTGATAATCATCTCTGAACGAACAGAAAGATCTCGTATCTTCCTGTCTCCAAAATATATCTCACACGATGCCTTGTGCGCATGACCGCAAGAAGTGAAATACACATCATCCCCAGATGGATTTCTTACATGCAAGTACATACGAAGAAGTTCGCGATATGCATTTCGTTGCGCGGTATGGATAGCTTCATCTGGACAATTTGATACACCACATATACACAGAGGTGTCTGGACATTGCCAAATTCTTCATTGTGAGCCTGGTCAAGCTCAGCCATCATCGTCTCCAGGCTTTTTTGCTTTCCTGCGGGGACATCCTCTTCTATCATTTCTGGACAAAAGAGACGTATAAGAGCAAAAAGCACGGTTCCTCCAGAAGGAAGTATGTGAAAAGAAGTCTCAGGAAACTCTACAACATATTTTAAAAAGAGCAATCCACTCTTCCTTGATAGTGCTTGCCAAAATGGTAATTCCTTGCTATAGTACCCACACTATGGTAACCCACATGCGACATACGCGCGGTCATACGAACAATCGTCGTTCACACCACGCGCTCAAGGAGGCACGCTTTGTGAAGTGTGAGTGTGGAGCTGAGAAGCTGATGCACCGCGCATGCGCAAAGTGCAACACATATCGTGGCAAGAAGGTTGCCGCATAACTCCTATGGAAATCACCCCTAACGGGTGTTTTTCTTTTTTCATACTTTTTGCACATGCGCACAGTGCAACACGCAGATATTCTCTTGGTGGCAAAGGTTGCATATATAACTCCTATGGAAATCACCCCTAACGGGTGTTTTTCTTTTTTCATACTTTTTG
>CAYLUP010000019.1:2910-7861 GCA_964386905.1 uncultured Candidatus Saccharibacteria bacterium | reverse complement strand
AACCTGTTCCTGAACATCGCATCCGAGCTGTTTAATCAGCCCACGGGAATCATGATGTACATGCGTAACAGCATGGACATTGACTTCGGCGCCGTATATGCCGAGCAGGTGTACATTACCGGACATCAGATGAGCATCAACGCGGGCGTAAACGTCATCATGGAGTCTGTATCCATGGAGTTCGAGCGAATCGTTCCGGTTGAGGTGTCACTGCGTCCTTATAACACTGCGGTTCTTGCGAACTCGCAGAGGTTGACATGATCCTTTTGTATAAAGAATCCGCACTGTCTCCGCTGTCTGTAATGAGGTCGGCCGGAGATGGAATGCTAGGTAAGGCGTTTACGTTGCCTGCGATGGCATCCATGATTGGCGGTGCGTTTCTTGGCCCAGATAACCCAGTCATGAGAGCTATTGGCTCTACATATGGACGGATTCCAATTGTCGGGAAGTATCTGTATGGCGGAATGGATCCTGTAAAGATGGAGGGGCTTCAGAAGATCAAGGATCCTGGTGTTCGTTCTCAGCTACTAAGAACACAGGACGGATCGTTCTTTAGCCCCAAGCAGACCATGCACGGAAGCGATGCTATCAAGCATCATCTGATGTCAAATGCCGAGATATCAGCAGCTGACGTCAATAACCCCATTTTTAAAAATATTCGAGAGCTGTCCACTAATCCGGATACGGCGCGCGGGTTTCAAACCGCTGTGGAGCAAGGACGAACTTCCTATCTAAAGGCTCCCGGTGGGAATCGTAATCTTATGCGGAGACTGTCGTCTCGCGACCAAGAGGCCGTACGTGAACAGCAGGGCAGATTCAAAGATCAAATGGTTGGCGCAGTCATCGGTACTGATCGGCCTTATTAGAGTTTTAGCTCCTTAAGCGCCTTTATAATCTTGCCCTTCATATATTCACAATCAATCGGGAACTCATAAAAAGCCTTTACTTCCACAGTGAATGCGTTGAAATGTTCGCGCGGAGGGTGAATGTCTACATAGGCTCCATCCCCTTTGTAGGCGGCGTTTGTTTTCGGAAGAATATCGTCAAGCGCCCGGATAATCTTCTTTACTGGGCTATCTCCTTTTGGCGTTGCAGCCTCTTCTGTTGGGATCTTTCTGTTGGGGAAGATCTGAATGAACAGCGACTGATTGCGCTTCGTTGTTTCGATCCTGACGTTCTGAGCCTGCTCCAAGTCGTAGGATAGTGGTCTGGTTACCTTGTTTTGCATCGACAATCTCCTTGAGTGTTGTTGTGTCAATAAATGAGTGCCCGTAGGCAACAATGGATACGCCTCCGGCTTCCATGATCTTGATTAACTCGTATTCCTGCAGTGACCTCGTTTCCTCTCCTTCTCTTTTGACCTCTATGCCAACCATACAGCCTGAGCATATCGCGATAAAGTCAGGGATTCCAGCGCGAAACCTGTCTGTCGTTCTGTATATCCAGGCGTTTGGGTAGCTGTCCTTAATCCACTGGGTTATCTTTGGGTAGCTCTTCGACTCCCTCGGTTTTGACGATCTTGAAGCCTTTCTTGACAAGCTGCTCATAGTATTGCTCGATCATCCTTTCGCTGTTACTTCCGAGAAACTTCTGAGTTTCGTGTATGAAAGAATCTTTCGTGCTTTTCTCCATGTTTGTTCTCCATAGCTAAAGTTCCGGGAGCGCTTTCGCGCCCCCGGATAAGTTGTCAGTCTTCGTATTCTTGTTCTTCTTCTGTCTCGCCCTTTTTCCCGTGTCCGAATTTCGTGCTGGCCTTATATTCCACTGGTATCAACTTTTTCAGGTCTTCCGGCAGTTTTTTATATTCCATGGCACTCACCTTCAGCAAAGACACAAGATTCGGGGCCTTATTGAGCTTGTCGAGTACATCCTTGGCTTTGATCACGAGACGCTTTGTCTCTGTAAAGCCATAGTACTCACTATCATTGAGCTCAATACTGCCATACGTGTCAACAAATTTTCTCAACTTCTTTCCCATGACATCGATTTGTCGCTTCATGACGTGATACTTTTGCGCCATTGTCAGTGCATCTTCGTAGGACTTGATGATATCCAGCGAAGACTCCGCAGCCGGGCAGCTCATGGCATGGCGGCAATACATGCACACTTTGCCTGGACATGGCTTACCGAGTTCTTGCTCCCATGCTTGCTCGGCAGCTACGAGGAATGCATTTTCAATGTTGGCGAACTGCGACAGTGTGTAATCAGACTTCATCCATGCGCCATGACGAATGAAATATATGGATCGTATGTATCCTTCAATCTCTGGATAAGTCCTGGATAGCGCCCAGCAATAGAAGTCAAGCTGTGGAACCTCTGGGCGATAGATCTGCCATGAAGACTTATTGTCGTTCACGATCATGGTGCGCTCATCAGCCATCAAGATCTGATCAATCCTCCCACGAAACGCAGCCTCGTCGTACTCACATGGGAACAAATTCTCATTGAGACCGAATTTGTACTCAGAATACAGGACATCCTTGTATGGAAACTTTGCCATGTACTTGAGAGCAGCTTTTCTGATCTCTACATGGTCCGCCGTCACATGCTGCTTCATGAAGCCATTGAGCATGTCATCGTCGATTTGCTGGTCCTTGTGGTTGTTGATCTCGTCAATAACGGCGTGAGACTCACTCCCAAATTCCGTGAACTCAAATTCTGGCGTATCGTAGTCCCTGTCGCCTTCGTTGTACTTCTCCAGCGCAAGTCCGCATCTGGCAATCTCCAGTTTTGAGTGGCTAATTGGGAAAGGTACACTCATTTTTGTCCAACCTTCTCATTGAGTACGCCCTTGATTTTTTCGATGTCGTAGTTGTAGTAAATAAACGACTTCCGTGCCGCCGTTTCGTTCAGCCCCAAGATTCCAAGAAGACCCACGATTTCCGAATCAGCGAAGCACGCTGCAATGGCTTGCTCATCGACCTCTTGCGCAAGCTTTTCGGTTGATCCTCCCGCAGGAATAGACTTTCTGGAACGAGGATTCTTTCCGCCGCCCTCATAAAACGAAGCCCAGTATCCATAGTGCGGATTTTCAATGATGGCGTTGCATCCGTTCTTTGGCGGGAACAGGTTCGTGTTGTCACGAAGGACTTCCGCGAAGTAACGACCGTCTTCGGTGAATAGGCGCAGTTGGATGTTGGCGTCGTAGGTGATTGTCTTTTCCATCTTGAATGTCTTGCCTATCACCTTCTTGGTATTCGGGTCAAAAACGTCCGCCTCGTGAGCCGTGATGACGCGAACCATGGGGCTGTTGCGAATCTTCGTCATGATGCGGCGAAGCGGTCCCTTGATGGTCTTCCATTCCAGGAGCTGGGTAGCGTTGGCAAAGAGCGCTTCGTTTCCGTCCTGGTCCTTCGAGAGCTTCTTTTCCTCTTCATATTCGTTCTGTACATCAGCCCAGACACGCGTACCGGAGTCGATTACTACCGTCTTGAATGTTCCGTCGTCAAGAACTCCGGCGTCGTCCAGCTGATTGAGCTTGTCGATCAGGTCCTGTGCGTCCGTGTACTCAAGAAGAGTAAAGTCAGTGTTCTGATTCTCTGTCACCTGGTGCCTGGAATATTCAATGGACTTGCGTTCGATATCGATGAATAAAATCGGCGCTGGGCATGTGAGCGCGAACACGGTCTTTCCAACATTCGGTGCTCCCCATACAAAGATCAGCGGATACGAGGATGTGTCTTTTGCTTTTTTCAGAAAATCGAGAGTCATATGAAACACCTCCTTTTTGGTGTTTTTTTCTTGTACCACAAAACGATGTGTTATGGTATTCTTTTGTGTAGCTATGGAGGGCATTGCCCATGTTTGGAACACTTGTGTATAATGAGATCGATAAGCTCGCGAAGTGCTCTGGCAAAAAGACGCCGTTGATGAAGACGGACGCAGTGAGCATGGTCAAGAAGGCGCTCATGGAGAATCCGCAGCAAATTACACCGCCTGGCGGATATAAACCTAGACCCATTACTCCGGGTGTTGCCCCAGGCGCCGAGCCAATTACACCGACCAATGGCGAACAGCCAAAACCAGTTACCCCTATTAACCAGCCCATCTTTAAGGGCGCATCTCTACAGGAGTCCACAATGAATATGTTTGGTGTTCTTGTTAATATGGAGCTTCAGAAGCTTGCCGCAGAATCAATCGACCCCAAGAAGATTGCAGAAATGAAGAAGAAGGCGCCCAAGCCGACCGGGTCCGATGTGTTTGGAGTAAAGGCCTCAGAAAAGCCTGTTGAGCTTCCGTCTCTCGGCGTTTTTGGTAAAAACCAGTAATGAAACCCATCGTTTTCCCAAAGCTGGCAGTCAACAAGATCGCTCCGCCAGCATTTGAAGTGCAGCCTCCAGCGGATGTGTCGTCTCGCGATGAGGCCATGCAGAGAAAGGCATCGGCAATGCACCAGATTAGTGCGCAAGACGTATATGAGTTCATGGAGAAGATAGCTGCGGAAGATAGAAAGAAAGTAGAGCCAGCGTCCCATTATCCCTGGAAGGGTGAGGGATACGGAAATAAAATGAAAATGGAAAGCGCCGTAAAGAAGATGGGGCCGAACGAAAAATGGAAAGTTGACGCATCACGCGTCAATCCAGTTGCCGCGATTGGGATGAACTACAGAGGAGATTTTATTGATATTCCGTCAAGAATAAACACGCGAGGGGAAGGGTACGGTCCGATCGGGGTGGCAGAGGAAAACGAAAGTCTTATGAATGTTTTTCCTCCGCTAAGTGGGTCGCGTGAAGTTCCTGTGAATCCAGCACACTACTATTATCCGTTTAACTAGCCCATCTTCTTCACTGTCTCTTCCTTCTTATCCATCTTTCCTTCCAGTGCCTCTTGAATACTTTTCACCAGGGCATCATCCCATTTTGGCGGCGATATCCGGGCGGCTATTTCCAGATACTGTAGAAGCTTTGACAGATTGCGGTTCTTGTAATAAAAGTATACACCGATGCCGAGA
>CAYLUP010000019.1:0-2810 GCA_964386905.1 uncultured Candidatus Saccharibacteria bacterium | reverse complement strand
AACGTTCCTGGTGCGTTTCCAATCACGGATACGGCGTCATCGTGCTCAATAAAGTCGTCGATTGACTTACGGAGTGCAAGGCGCATGGTATCCTTGTTTACCGGATCCATATTGGCTGCTTTATTTTTTGCTTGCTGTAGTTTCTTTTCTGCGCGGTGATACAACTTATCTATACGCTCGTCTCGAATATCCTTTAGTGCCTCTAACTCATCCTCCTTTTTCTTGATGTCGTCCAGGTTCGCCTTTGGAAGGTTTTGCTCAATCTTTTTTATGATCTCAGACGTTGCGGATATTGCCTTGATCGGGTCTCTGTTGACGTGATTCACGATCGCCTTTAGGTTAATCTCATCGAGGCATTCGTGTAAATCCTCAGCCCATCTGTACCAATACGGGACATCCTTTATTTTGTTTTTGTTACCAGAATACAGGCGACTGAAGACTTCCTCAGAGAACGCATGTATTTCCGGATAACGCTTTGATATCTCCGCAATGGAGTTCTCAAGATCAAGTGAACTACGCCAAACCTTCTCATATAATGTTCCGTGGTGAATCGGCACATCGTATACGAGCTTGTTCATAGCCCCATCGCCTCCGAAAGCTTAACGGCAACGGCACGGGATTCTTGCATGATGTTTTCGTAGAACTTGGTTACATCCGTGCCAGAAGAAAGCCTGCTTACCTCCGTCGCCCTGTTCACAATGTCCGCTCTCTCTTTGTTGATCGCCAGGAGCTCATCGTCGGACATTTTCAACGTAGCCGCACGACTAAAGCGCGCCTTTAATTCTACCATAGAGTCCAGCAACTTCTTGATCTCCACAATGCCAGGCTTCGCTACCGATATTACGACGTCTGCGATCTTTTGCTTCTGGTCTGGTCGCGTCCACATGGTATTCTGCAGAACGTCGAAATCATCGATCGTAACTTCGTTGCGCCCGTTGAGTCCGGCGTGAAGTTTCATAATGTCGAAGATCTGCAGGTCCTTGCGCTCAGATACCTCGATTCCGTGCGTGTATTTTAGTTCATGGCTGATGTCCCAGTATAACTTCAGAATGTTGGGAGAGATTGCGCCGGGACATGCATCCCAGAACGCGTGCAGTTCTTTTGTAAGTCGCTCTGGTGACAGAATTCCAGCCATGGTGCATTTCTGTTCAGACGACTTGATCTCATACAGTCGCTTGCGGTCATCGAAATCGAGCGACCTCACCTCATGCTTAAACAGGAACCGATCATACATGGCATTGAGTTCAGGTCCTTCCGGGAGCTCGTTTGACGCTCCAATGACCATATAAAGCTGGAGAGGGTGAGCGACGCCCTCCTCCCTATATACGTGCTCGTTCATGGCATTAAGGAGGGCATTGAGCGTCGCGCTGTTGCACTTGAAGATTTCGTCAAGGAACGCCACGTTCGCCTCCAGAATTGTTCCCTTTCTGATTCGAATATAGCGATCCTCTTCCTTGTACTTCTTGATGCTGTAGGGGCCAAAAATCTCACTGACAGACGTTTCTTTTGTCATCTGATGCGAATATAGCCCTGTTATGGGGAGCATGCCTGTGAAAGCCTCAGCCAGCGCCGTTTTGCCAGTTCCGGGCTTCCCGAGTAGTAGCACGTTCTTTTTCCCCAGATAGCCCAGGAGCAGACTATCTATTTCTTCCTCTCTGGAGATGAACCATTCGTTTAGCTGTTGCCGAATATCTTGCCAAATTGACATTTTCTACTCCTTTAATTGTCCCGTCTTTTTCAGGTCTCTGATTAGTTTTTCCCATTGTACTCGCGACATTTTTTGAATATCCAATGGGTTTCCATCTCGCTCTGTAACCATGTATTCTCCGTCGTGTGTCATGGTGATCAATCCGACCTCGTCAAACATTGCGACGTACTGATCACGAATACCGTTAAACTCGTATCTGAGTTGTTTTTCATGAAAAAGGAAGTCTTTGTAATATGCCCACTGCTCTCTTTCTGTGTTCGTCTTGGTAAACACATCTATTGTTTTACACGTCCTGTCATTTCGCTCAATAACATATTCCTGGTATGGCGTTGAGTCATTGGTAAACACAAGAAAACTCCAGGGTGGCTTTCCGAACTCCAGCAACGCCTTGTCCGAGAATTCTCTGAAGTCGTCAATGTAGCCATACTTTCGCTTTAGCACATCCTGCAATCTCTTGTCTCTTGTATCAGCAATTTCGATAAACTCTGTAGGGGATCTGTAGAATTTCATTTGACACTCCATTCAAACGCTGTATATTCCTACACAGGGAAGGTGAACATGATTACATTGGTTGCAGCAACACCGTACGATGCCGTTCCCGCCGTTCCGCCTTGGGATGAAGCGACAATGGCGCAGAACATTGGAGGGGACTCGCGAAGGGCCATTTGCTTCTATAATACGGCAGGCGGCGGAACATGTGATGGAACATACCGCATATGGGGGAGAAAGGGAACAGATGAGTGGGTTAGAATTGGCGCTCCCATTGTGATTGCTGGATCTACCCAGGGCCATGCTATTCCTGATATGGAAGAGATCAATACATTCAATAAAATCCACGTGTCGGCCGACGGTGGCGCGGCCGCCAATCGCTGGTTCCTTGCTTCTGGTGGCAACCAGGGATACGAATAGGAGTCGTCATGGCGCTTATTACATTGACAGACGTTACTCCATATGGTGTTGGCTGGCTGGAGACAATGGCCGTCAATATTGGAGGGGACCCAAGACGCTCCATTAACCTATACAATAGCGTTGCACTTGGAACGTGCGACGGGACCTATAGTATTTGGGTGAAAAAGGGAGACGATCCGTGGTTGAAGTTTGG
>CAYLUP010000018.1:0-8174 GCA_964386905.1 uncultured Candidatus Saccharibacteria bacterium | reverse complement strand
AGGAGGTCTGGAATTCTAATCACAGTCATGTGCCATGAGTGGTGAGTCATGAGAAAATGCACATGCATTTCTCCTCATGACTACAGACTCATGACTACAGACTATTAAACATATATGGAACAAAAAACTCAATCTGCTCCACGTGCGCCACGCACAGGAGGCCCTCGTGGTCCTCAAGCTGGCGGATTCCGTGGTCCACGCACAGGAGGCCCTCGTGGTGGTTCACGTGGTGATTCACGAGATAATCGCCGTGGTGGTTCACGCATGGAGCGCCCAAAGCCAGAGTTCGACCAGAAGTCAATCGACGTTCGTCGCGTTGCTCGTGTCGTTGCTGGTGGTCGCCGCTTCTCATTTGCAGTTTCAATGATCATTGGTGACCGAAAGGGTCGTGTTGGAGTTGGTACAGGAAAGGCAGGTGATATTTCTCTTGCTATGGAGAAGGCAGTGAAAGATGCAAAGAAGCATATGATCACTGTTCGCACAACAAAGTCACGTTCAATCCCACACGATGTGAAGGCAAAGAGCTCATCTGCGATTGTCGAGATGCGTCCTGCAAAGGAACGCGGTCTCGTTGCTGGTTCTGCTGTTCGTAACGTTCTTGAACTCGCAGGAGTCACAGATGTGACTGCAAAGATTTGGTCAGGAAGTAAGAACAAGTTGAACATTGCACGTGCAACACTGAAGGCGCTTTCTGATTTGCGCACTCGAAAATCTTCATCAAAGGTCGAAGCAGCTCCAGCATCTGAAAAGGCTGCGGCATAAGAAAAGGTGTTCAAAATACAATATATTTTGAACCCATCATATATACAATTATGCAATTACATCAACTTAAGCGCACTACAGCAAACGCAGATGAACGTCGCGTTGGACGCGGTGGAAAGCGCGGAAAGACCGCAGGTCGTGGTACGAAGGGTCAAAAGGCTCGTTCAGGACACCGTATTCGTCCAGAGATCCGTGACATCATTAAAAAGTACCCAAAGCTTCGCGGATACAAGTTTGCTTCAATCGAAGAGAAGGCACAGCCAGTAAACGTGTCAGCAATCGAAATTCATTTCGAAAATGGCGACACTGTTTCTCCTGCAACACTCGTCGAGAAGAAGATTGTACGCAAGCAAGCTGGACGCATTCCAGCCATCAAGATTCTTGCAAAGGGAACCCTCTCAAAGAAGGTGACCGTATCAGGATGTGTCCTCTCTGCAACAGCAAAGGAGGCTATCGAGAAGGCTGGCGGAAAGGTTGCGTAGAGTGATACCCCGTGTACAAGTATTGTGCATGGGGCGCTCTGCTACCGTCTCTGTGAGGCTGGAATGGGATTTATGATATAATTCATATACAGAACAGCTTTACACTTACTACGTACTACTTTTATGACTACATTTTTTACAAAGATTCACGCTATCTTCGCTGACCCGATTTTGCGAAAGAGAGTATTGTTCACCATTGGTGCACTTGTCCTCTTTCGTTTTGCCGCTTCAGTACCGATTCCTGGCGTGGACACACAGCAGCTTGCCCGTGTTCTTGAACAAAATCAATTCCTTGGTCTCTTGAATGTATTTTCTGGTTCAGGTCTAAGCAATCTGTCGATTGTTATGCTTGGTGTAGGGCCAAGTATTACTGCATCAATTATCATGCAGCTTCTCACGATGCTTTCCCCAAAATTGAAAGCGATGTATCACGAGGAGGGCGAGATTGGGAGGAAGAAGTTTCTCCAGGTCAGCCGCTTGATTACTGTGCCTCTTGCATTGATGCAAGGCTTTGGTCTTCTTGTCCTCTTGAAGAACCAAGGTGTTCTTGGTGATATGGCAAACTTTACCCTGTTCCTCAATATTCTTATTGTGACAACAGGCTCACTTTTGCTCATGTGGCTTGGAGAGCTGATTACTGAATTTGGTATCGGAAATGGTTCATCAATGATCATCTTCGCAGGTATCGTGGTGAGTATCCCAAGTATCATTATGTCTGTTGTTGCGAACTACACTCCAGCAGACATTCCTATGTATCTTGGTGTCGCTGTGGTGTCCTTCGCTGTTCTTGCCCTCATCATTTTAATGACAGAAGCAGAGCGGCCTGTACCTATCACGTATGCAAAATCAGTGGCGGGTGGACGACAGGTAGGTGGTGTGGCAACATACCTCCCTCTTCGTGTGAACCAGGCGGGAGTTATTCCTATCATCTTCGCACTTTCTATCTTCCTCTTTCCACAGCTTCTTGGGGGTTTTCTCCAGGGCTTGCAAAATGGTACACTTCAGTCGATTGGAAACTTTCTTATTGAATATGTATCGAAGGGACCAGTACATTCTGTCCTCTACTTCCTGCTTGTCCTCTTCTTCACGTACTTCTATACAGCAGTAACGTTTGATCCAGACGCAATTGCAAAAAATCTGCAACAGTCTGGTGCGTTCATCCCCGGCATACGCCCAGGATCTTCAACGTCAGAGTATCTTGCTCGCGTTGTTGCACGTACGACACTTCCAGGTGCGCTCTTTCTTGCGGTGATTGCTGTTCTTCCATTCGTGATGCAAACCATTACAGGGAATCAAGCGCTTGCAATCGGTGGAACCGCTGTTCTTATCGTTGTGTCTGTCGTGACGGAATTGGTCAAACAATTCAATGCACAGCTTGCAATGCGAGAGTACTAAGAAAAAACCGCGTAGGCGGTTTTTTGTATTGTGTGTGATGCTTTTCGTTCTATAGAAACGCCCCTATACGGGGCGTACTTACAATAACGTATATCTGTCACGAAGGTGCATGAGGCGCATCTTGATATTCTCAAGTCCCCCAAAGGTTTCTGCTGTAGACACACTCGTACAGAGCGTTTCAAAGTGCATAATATCAGCGGAGAGAAAGTCTGTTTTTTGAACTCGCCCTATCATTTCTTGAATAGATTGAATGATCTCGCGAATTTCTTGACGAAGTTCATCTTCTTCATTTTTTGAGGTTTCGACAAGAACAGTGTCGTATGCTACATGAAGAAAATTTGTCATTGTGTCTGCAAAGCCCTGGATATGATTTATCTGCTCTTCTGATGGAGAGTTATCTCTCAACGGTTCAATAAATTTTTTCCAGTTGTCGAGAAGGTCTTTGCATGGCTTCTTGATGCGCGCTGCAGTTGCAGGGTATCCTGTTGAAGAAATCTCATTTGCGTGCGCCATCAGCCCCTTTTCGTAATGGAGGAGGAGTTGTGTGTATGCATGATCTGCTTGAGAAATGAGGCTTTGAACTGGGCTCATATTGTGGCTCCTTTTCTTTTTGTATCTTTACATGATGACGGTTTGGTGTCAACAAAAGCCCCTCACGAAGAGGGGCTTGAAAGATCCTGCGTAAGAATGTGCTGAATGGCCTGTACGGCATAATGAAGATTTGCTCTGTGGTCTGCAAGTTGCTTCATGAACGGGCGAGGCGAAATGCTGAGGAGGCGAAATCCCTCCTTCTTCATTCTTCCGATTTCAAGAAAAACTGGTCTTGTTGGAATCCCTATCTTGCTGACGAGGTCGTCGAGTGCTTGTGTAAGTTCACGAAGTTCAAGGGTTAGGTGTTGGATGTCTTTGTTGAGTTGTTGTTCGCGTGTGGTGTCGACTTCCTGGATAACATCAGGAAGCGGACGCTCGATGTCGGCTATGAGTTCTTTTGCGATACGGGTATTTTTTTGAAGTGCATCTTTTCGTAAATGTGTGAGAGCGTATGCATCCAGGGGTTTACTGAAAGTTGTCCATCGATTGAGCGGTATTTGAAGCCCGTCAAGGTATTCACGTGCTGTCGCAGGATATCCATCAGCAGAAATTCTCTGTGCCTTGATCTTGTGAATACGGAAACGAATATCATAATCCCGCACAGCCTGTTCTCCTGCATTCAGGAGTTCGGCGAGTTCTTTTCGTAGCCCCCAAAGGGTATGTTTTCTCCACCAGCGCTTGAACATATTTCCTCCGCTCTGTGTGCATACTGCCACGAGCATGCATTCTTTGCAATAAGAAAAAGCCCGTGAGGGCTTTATTCGATATTGGGAATTTCACCAAAAATTTGAGAGATAATTTCCCTGTGTACGTCTTCGATGTTTCGTTCGCCATTAATTTCAACAAAATCATAGTCACGATCTCTTCGAAAATGGTCAACGACGGGGGCGACATCACTTTCGTACCATGCGAGGCGTTTTTTAATCGCATCTTCCGTATCGTCTGCACGGCCTTCTTCTTGTGCGCGACCAAGCATTCGCGTAAGTGCCCAATCGTGAGAGACTTTCATATAAATGACAATCGGCTGGGTTCTTTTAAAGAATTTAAGTGCAATATCAAGATTTTGTTGCTCGTTCATGGAGCGAGGTGAACCATCAATAATGAGGTGTTCATTGCCGTGAAGATTTTTTATAAACGTGTTGGACCAAATCCACATGGCGAGAAAATCCGGTTGTCGCTCTCCGCTATTCAGGGCATCTCGTGAAATGTTTGCGGCATATGTATCACCTTTCACAAACTCACGAAAATGGTGACCGGTTTGTAGATAGAATTGTGAAAATTCGGGTTCTTTCTTTGCAAGATACTCTCGGAGCAGGCGAACCTGGGTTCCTTTTCCACAGCCAGATGGACCAATAAAGATGAATGTGCGAGGGGCGTGTTGTGTCATATAGGGGATAATAGCATGAAGAAGTGGAGAGTGGATAGTGGGTAGGAAGAAATTATTCATGATTCATGATTCATGATTTATGATTAAAGAATTGTCATTGCGAACGATATTGGTCCTCCGACATCGTGTGGCAATCCAGGATTGTATTGTATTCTTGAATCATTAATCATTAATCATAAATCTTAAATCTTAAATCATTACTTCTTGACATCCATGACTTATTATCCATAACTTGTCACTCATGCATCCTCCTGATAGTATCAAGATATGTCTTTGATCAAATCAGAAGGTGAAATTGAAATCATGCGTGAGGGTGGGCGGAGGCTTGCTCGTGTCGTACGTATGGCTTGCGAGTACGTGCGTCCAGGGATGACTACGAAAGAGCTCGATACATATATAGACACCCTTATTACCGAAATGGGTGATATCCCCTCATTTAAGAACTATCAGCCCCATGGCGCGCGACGGCCATTCCCTGCGGCTGCATGTATTTCCGTGAATGATGAAATTGTTCATGGTATCCCAGGTGAACGCGTTATAGAGGATGGAGACGTGGTGAGTATCGATGTTGGGCTCACACATAGAAACCTCGTGGTTGATCATGCAAAGTCCGTTATTGTAGGAAGCGCCCCGAAGCGCGTTCAAGAGCTTTTGCAGGTAACAGAGCGTTCGCTGTATGCGGGCATAGATGCTGCAAAGGTTGGTGGACATGTTGGAGATATTTCTGCCTCCATTGAGGAATGGCAAGTGAATCATCGTTTTGGTAATGTTCGCGAACTTGGGGGTCACGGCGTTGGACACAAGGTGCACGAAGATCCGTATGTTCCGAATTACGGACGAAAAGGAACAGGTCCTCAGCTTAAGGAAGGGATGGTGCTTGCTCTTGAGCCAATGTTCATTCTCGACGGCACAGAGGATATTCGCCAGATGCCTGATGGGTATACCATCGTGACACACTCAGGAGCGTACGCTGCTCACTTTGAGCACACGATTGCTTTTACAAAGGATGGAGTAGAGATTTTAACGTTAGAATAATGCCCAAAGTTGGGCGTTTTTCTTTGTCCCCAAAGTCTATGGGTTCATACATGAAAAGTGCCTCTCAATTTTGTGAAATAAGTGCTTGACATTCATTCCAGTTTTGATATACTCTCTCCCAGCTCTAAACGAAGTTCGGACTTTGCAGCTAGCGGAAACGTGAACTGAAAAAAGGTGGAAAAATTGCTTGACAATTTTCCAAATCCGAATATACTTGAGAGCACCTGAATATATGTTAAAAACGATCTAAGAAACGCAACTCGCTCGGAAGTCGTAAAACGATAACCGCGCATCCGCGCTTTTTTAATCGCCAAATTATTCGGGACTGAACTTTGAAAACTGAATCCACTGATGATTGTAAAATGATGAGTAATCAGATTACGCGAATCATACAGTGTAACAAAAGGTGTAATCATTGAGCAACACTCCATGAAGCCCCACCCATTTAAGAATTTGGTCTATGACCGGTCTTTTCGTCGGGGTGAAGGTGAAGGATGGAGAACAAGTAACAATCTTTCGTAAAGAAAAATTGCTAACTCGTTATGTATGTTGCGGTATACTTAAAATATATGATTCATAATTGCTAGACACAATTATGATGATGGTTTCTTATGTTCCCAATGAACATAAGGGCGTATGGTGGATGCCTTGACTCTAAGAGGCGATGAAGGACGTGGCATAGCAGCGATATGCTTCGGGGAGGTGCGTAGCAACCTTTGATCCGGAGATTTCCGAATGAGGCAACTCCTATGGTTTGAAGACCATAGACTCCGCTGAGCGGAGAGCAAACCTGGTGAAGTGAAACATCTCAGTAACCAGAGGAAAAGAGAACAAATGTTATTTCCGGAGTAGCGGCGAGCGAAAGGGAAAGAGCCCAAACCTGTATGCGGCATAGAGCAGATGAGTAATCGTTTGTTCTATGCCATGTAGAGGGGTTGTAGGGTAGGAACGGGGGTAACCCGTGAAGTCAAAAAATACATATATAGCAGAACGCGTTGGAAAGCGCGGCCCCAGGTGGTGATAGCCCAGTAAGCGAAATATGTGTATCTTCATGGTTCCTATACCTGAGTACTCCAAGACACGAATAGCTTGGAGGAATCTGCCAGAACTAACTGGTAAGGCTAAATACTACTTAGAGATCGATAGTGAACTAGTACCGTGAGGGAAAGGTGAAAATTAGTCCGGGAGGACGGTGAAATATTACTGAAACCATATGTCTACAAGGAGTCAGCGTGGCCGCAAGGCCACCATGGCGTGCCTATTGAAGAATGAGCCAACGAGTTGTAGCACGCGGCCTGCCTAAGGAAGTACGTTCCGGAGGCCAAGGGAAACCGAGTGTGAATAGCGCGATTTGTCGTGTGCTACAGACCCGAAGCGGGATGAGCTACCCATGAGCAGGGTGAAGTTCGTAGAAATACGGATGGAGGCCCGAACCGGTTGAAAGTTCGACATCATCGGATGACTTGTGGGTAGGAGTGAAAAGCTAATCGAATTCCGTAATAGCTGGTTCTCTCCGAAATATGTTTTGGCATAGCGTCTAGAGTACCCTCTGGGGGTAGAGCACTGGATGGGCTGAATAGGGAGCAATCTCGTCAATCCAATCAAACTCCGAATACCAGAGATTAACGTTCTAGGCAGTAAGACTACGGGCGCGAAGGTTCGTCGGTCAAAAGGGGAACAGCCCTTGATCGCCAGTTAAGGACCCTAAATCCATGCTAAGTACAATTGTAAGGTGGTGGGATTTCTCAGACAGTGAGGAGGTTGGCTTAGAAGCAGCCATCCTTTAAAGAAAGCGTAACAGCTCACTCACTAAGAGATCCTGCGTCGAAGATAAACGGGGTTAAGCATGGTTCCGAAGCTGCGGGTATGTCGTTTCTTTCGAGAAACGGGGTACGGTAGGAGAGCGTTCTCTACCGCGTTGAAGCCGAAGGGGTAACCCACGGTGGAGTGTAGAGAAGTGAGAATGTTGGCACAAGTAACCGCAATGGAGGTGAGAATCCTCCACGCCGAAAATCTAAGGTTTCCTATTCTATGATAATCAGAGTAGGGTTAGTCGGTCCTAAGGGGATGGCGATAGCCGGACCCGATGGACAGCAGGTTAATATTCCTGCACTTCGCGTATATGCGATGGAGAGACGAAGAGTTGTATGCAAGGCCCATTATTGGATTTGGGTTGGTGGCATGAGGATGTGTGATAGGAAAATCCGTCACGCGCTAGTCCGAGTGTTATCGCGATTTGGGGGTTCGCCTCCAGGGAGCTTGCAAAGCACACTTCCGAGAAAATCTTCTAAGCTTCAGTATACGTGGAACCGTACCGAAAACCGACACAGGTAGATAGGTCGAGAAGACCAAGGCGAACGAGTGAGAGGTCCTCAAGGAACTAGGCAAAAAAGCAGTCGTAACTTCGGGATAAGACTTGCCGTCAGTAATGGCGGCCGCAGCGAAAGTATATCAACCAACTGTTTAACAAAAACACAGCTCCCTGCGAACTCGTAAGAGGATGTATAGGGGGTGACGCCTGA
>CAYLUP010000017.1:5464-8319 GCA_964386905.1 uncultured Candidatus Saccharibacteria bacterium | reverse complement strand
CTGTGGCAATCCAGGACGGGATTGAGGTAAGGTGGATGGTGGAGAGAAGGGAGTGATTAGTGAAAAGTGGTGAGTACATTGGAATCAGGTACGGAATGAGGTATTGTCATTGCGAAGGCATTTTGCTTTGAAAATACCTGCGGCAATCCAGGACGAGAATTAGTGAACAGTGATAAGTGAATAGTGAAAAGTAAATGTTGTGGATAGTGGAAAGTGGATGGTGGATAGGTAAGAGCTATGGAAAAATTCTATTGCATTGTCATCCCGGAAATTTTGTTTTGAACATTATCCGGGATCCAGGACGCGTGCTCTGCATTGTCATTGCGAAGGCATTTTGCTTTGAAAATGCCTGTGGCAATCCAGGACGAGAATTAGTGAACAGTGATAAGTGAATAGTGAATAGTGAAAATCTCTATGTCGTTTCTCCTTTACTATCCACTGCATTCTCCTTTACCCTATACCCTATACCCCAATACCGTCCTGGATTGCCACTCCTGAATCATAGTCGCACACAAAGCCGCGCTCCTTGTTCAGGACAGGCTCACCTCGAAGACTCGGGGCCGTCGCAATGACAATGCTCCATTTCTCATTCTGGATACTCCATTCTTCCTATTTCTCATGACTGATGACTCATGACTGTTTTTCTATCCACCATCCACTTTCCACTATCCACTGTCTTTATTTCTATTCATTCATCTACTAAAAAAGCGCCGAAGCGCTTTTTGCTATTCCTCAGGTGTTCCTTCGTCGAGTTCCTCGGCGGTTGGAGTTACACTAAATGATTCATCGTTGTGCATTTTTGCAACGATTGCACTTTTTATTTCTTCTGCAATCTTGCCGTTCTCTTTTAAGAAGAGGCGAGCGGAGTCATATCCACGCCCAATCTTGAGGTCTCCCCAAGCATAGGAAGAACCAGACTTTTGAATGATGCCATATTTCTCTCCAAACATCAGGAGCTCTGATTCGAGACTGATGCCCTCGTTGTACACCAGGTCAAACTCTGCCTGCTTGAATGGTGCAGCAACCTTGTTCTTCACAACCTTTGCGCGTGTGCGGCTTCCAATAACTTCTTCGCCCTTCTTGATTTGTGCAATCTTGCGAATATCGATACGTACCGATGTGTAGAACTTGAGTGCTTTTCCTCCTGGGGTTGTTTCAGGATTACCAAACATTACACCGATTTGCATACGAATCTGGTTGATGAAGATGACGATAGTCTTCGTGCGATTGACGATTGCAGTCAGCTTGCGCAATGCCTGGCTCATAAGACGAGCCTGCTTTCCTACGTGCTGTGCGCCCATGTCTCCTTCGATTTCATCTTTTGGTGTGAGTGCTGCAACAGAGTCAACGACGATGACGTCGATATTTCCAGTGCGGACGAGTGATTCGGTGATTTCGAGTGCCTGCTCACCTGTGTCTGGCTGTGAGACGAGAAGGTGATTGATATCAACACCAAGCTTGCGTGCGTATTCTGGATCGAGTGCATGTTCTGCGTCAATAAACGCAACGATACCACCTTTCTTTTGTGCCTCTGCAATGACATGCAATGCGAGCGTTGTCTTTCCTGAAGACTCTGGTCCAAAGATTTCAACGATACGTCCGCGAGGAAGTCCGCCGATGCCGAGTGCGTGATCAAGTCCGAGTGATCCTGTAGGGATTGCTTCAATCGCAACACGTGGTGCATCGCCGAGTTTCATAATCGCTTCATCACCGAATTTTGTTTTGATTGCGTTGAGTGTTGCTTCAATTGATGCGAATGCATCTTTTTCAGACTTTGCGCCAGTAACTTTTGCTGGCTTTTTTACTTTTTTTGCTACTGCCATAGTGTGTAAATTAAATGTACGAACTAATGTGCGGTTTCCAGAAGAGTATCGTCTGAAGTTGTCGCAGTTGTTGTCGCGACTTCCGAAGTGTCTTTCTTCAAGACACGTGTAGGAAGATCTGTTTTGAAGTAGATGTGCCGAGTGAGTGTTTTTGACTTCCCACGAGCATCTGTCGCAACAATACTTATTATATTATACCCAGGGGAGAGCACCAAATAATCCTGAAAATTTCCCTCGAGGTCAATAAGGACTTTGTTTCCATTTGCTGTCACGCTTTTGGCTCGTAGCACTTGCCCTTTGAGCTGGATGAGAGGTTGTTCATAGAATGCACCTTCCTCTGGGGTTGCAAGGATGATTTGTGGTCCTAAAAAGAGCCCGCGGGCTTCAATTCCTGCATAGACAAGAAAACCAAGTACCAGTGCTCCGGTAAGAAGCTTTAAAACAAACATGCGTGTATCTCTCATATATGTGCATGGTACGGGAAAAGAGGGAAAAGGCAAGAAGGAGGGAAGTGATAAGTGAACAGTGAAAAGTGGTGAGAAAGTCATGAGTCTTTAGTCGTGAGATGTGAGTGGCAGTGATAAGTGATTAGTGAAAAGTGGTGAGTACATTGGAGTCAGATACGGAATGAGGTATTGTCATTGCGAACGATATTGGCTTTGCAATATCGTGTGGCAACCCAGGACTGCATTGGGGTATTGGGCACAGGGTATGGGGTAATGGCAAATGCAGCGGATAGTGGGTGGAAAATGCTAGGGCCAAATTCTACCGTATTGTCATCCCGGAAATTTTGCTTTGAACATTATCCGGGATCCAGGATACGTGCTTGCATTACCGCATTGTCATTGCGAAGGTGTGTTGCTCTGAACATGCCTGTGGCAATCCAGGACGAGTGTTTGTCCTTTATGGACAAGGCATTTCCCCATGCCCCTTACCCTATACCCCAATGCAGTCCTGGATTGCCACAGGCGACCTGAGTACAGGCCGCCTTCGCAATGACAATACCTTTCTGTTCACTTATCACTCATCACT
>CAYLUP010000017.1:0-5364 GCA_964386905.1 uncultured Candidatus Saccharibacteria bacterium | reverse complement strand
TCACTCATCACTGTTCACTAAAATGTGCTACAATAAAGCCATAATTCAGCATATATGGCACAAGGAAAGAAAACTACAAAAAAGCGAGCACGCGTTGAAAAGGAAGAATATACGGAGCCATCTCCTGGTTTTTGGTCAGGGCTTCGTGAAGAAACACGGCATTCAATCATTGGAATAGGTCTCGCGCTTTTTTCGGTAATTCTTTTTGTTGCCGGTTTTGGACAAGGCGGCTTTCTTGGTGCCAAACTCTATGGAGGCATCCACTACCTTTTTGGTGTCGGGTACTGGATTGTTCCTGCACTCTTTCTTATCCTTGGTTGGAACTTCCTTCGTACGGGTGGGCATAATCTCCCAACTCCCGCATTGGTTGCAGGTCCATTCTTTATGACTTCGGCTCTCGGCCTGCTCGCAGTTGTCGATGCAAATCTTGGCGTCCTTGGTCACGGAGGTGCACTTGGGTATGGTGCATATATAGGATTGAAATTTCTTTTTGGTGGTATCGTAACGACCGTTGTTTTTAGCGCAATTCTTATCGTTGCCGTTCTCGTGCTTTTCGATACGCCACTTCATCTCGGTTTCGTCGTAAATTTCCTCAATCGTTTTCGTCGCAATAAGGTTCGTGAAGAATGGTATGAGGAAGAGGATGATGGAGAGCCTGAGCTTGTTGAGGGAGGAAATGGAACTATCATTAAACTTGGTAAGAAAACTATCGCCCCAGACGAGGAAGAAGAAGTAGAGATTATTGAAGAAGAGGAGGAAGAGGTTGAGCCAGAGCCAGAGAAGCAGCTCGTGGTCAATATGCCTGCACAACCAAAAGAAAAAGCCGCAGAACAAGTTCCGTTTGCGTTCGATTCCTCATTGCACGGAAAATATGTTGCACCGCCACTCGCACTCCTTTCTCCTGACAAAGGAAAAGCAGGGTTTGGCGACATTCGCGCAAATGCAAACACCATTCAAAGAACGCTTGAGAATTTTGGTATTAAGGTGGAGATGGACGAGATCACCGTTGGTCCTTCCGTAACCCGATATGCACTCAAGCCTGCACAGGGCGTGCGCTTGAACCGTATTACGACGCTTGGAAGCGATCTCGAGCTTGCGCTTGCTGCGTCTCCGATTCGTATCGAAGCGCCAATTCCAGGGAAGTCTCTGGTTGGTATTGAAATTCCAAACAAACAAAAGGCTATGGTTGGTCTCGGTGCACTTCTGAGTGAAGATACGTTCGCAAACGACCAGAACCCACTTTTCGTCGCACTTGGTCGTGGAATTACTGGGGCAGGGCAGTTCATGAATATTGCGAAGATGCCGCACTTGCTCGTCGCAGGTACGACGGGCTCTGGTAAATCTGTCGCGATGCACGCGATGATTACCTCACTTCTGTACCGCAATTCTCCAGAACAGCTCCGATTCATCATGGTGGACCCAAAGCGCGTTGAATTGACGCTCTATAATGGAATTCCGCATTTGCTCACTCCTGTAATCACCCAAGCAAAGAAAGCGCTCCTTTCGTTGAAATGGGCGACAAAAGAAATGGATCGTCGCCTCGAAGTCTTGGAAAGGGAAAAATGTCGTGATATCTCCTCGTATCACAAAAACGTCTTGCACCCAGCACTCGAGCGGTACGAGAAGCGTAAGCTCGATGGCAAGGTTCAACCAGGGGAAGAGAAGGAACTTCCAGAACTCATGCCATATATCGTCATCGTGATCGATGAGCTCGCAGACTTGATGATGGCATATCCAAAAGAATTGGAAGCATCCATTGTGCGTCTTGCCCAGCTTGCACGTGCGACAGGTATTCACCTGGTTATTGCAACACAGCGCCCATCGGTGAACGTCATTACTGGTTTGATCAAGGCAAATATCCCAGGACGTATCGCATTGCAGGTAGCATCGCAGATCGACTCTCGTACGATTATCGACGAAGCGGGAGCAGAAACATTGCTCGGACAAGGAGACATGTTGTATATCTCTTCTTCGAGTCCAAAACCAACCCGTCTCCAGTCCGCATTTATCTCAGAAGATGAGGTGAAGAAGGTGGTAAAGTTCCTTAAGGAAAACTACCACGGGACTATGGGTGAAGAACTTTCGATTGGTACCCAGAATCCTGATGGGGCAAATACGCTCGTCGATGGTATTCCAGAAGACATGCTCTCAGGAAGTATGGGAGAAGGTGACGATGATGAGAAGTACGAAGAAGCGAAGCAGGTTGTCCTCGAAAGCGGCAAAGCCTCGACCTCATTCCTCCAGCGTCGCATGGGTCTCGGATATTCTCGTGCGGCACGCATCATCGATATGCTCGAACAGCGTGGCGTCATCGGCCCAGCCGATGGAGCAAAGCCAAGAGCAATTCTTCTCTCTCGCGACGAAGCATAACAAAAAAGCGCTCAGGCGCTTTTTTGTTGGCTTATGGGGTAAAGGGGGATGGGGTAAGGGATAGGTCAATAATATGTAGTGATGTTTCAAGTTTTGCATTTCTGTCCCTTGAGTGAAAGACGAGATTGCTCATAGTGGCGAATTTTTTTAATCAGGGCGAACATCTGTTTCCTTTCGACGAGAATAAGACCAAGAAGCTTGTCTACGGGTATATGTGTGTACACACGTTGAATAAAAAGCATTTGCGTTTCCAGCTCTGAAAGAGAACCAAGAGCAATATGCAAGAACTGCACATATTCTTTTAATGTGGAACGATTTCGCCCCTCAGCAATATTTGATGGGATAGAAATCGACGCGCGTTCAATCTGAGACCTCAATCCATATTGTTCTGTTTGAGGCAAAAGTTTTGCGAGAGTATATGTTTGCTCTGCGATATCCATCCCGCACTGCCAGACTCGTAGAGTTTTGTAGTCATTCACCGATGTCATGGAGACAGTATACTATACAAAATATAGTGTGAACGTCCCATACCCCATACCCTTTACCCTATAAGCCATCTTGACGTGATGTCTTATATGATTAGTATAAAAGTCAGCTTACGGGCAGTGGGGAAGAGGTCACTTGCTCCCCGTGTCCATTACAACGCACACTCGTGAGGGATACTTGACTATTTTATTAAAATATAGTATAATACAACTCACAAAATAAAGGACAAGATAGGGTAAGGGAGAAGGGGTGTGGGGTAAGGGTTATGTAAGAGACAGGTGTCTTTTACAGATTGCCATTATTCACACCGTCTCTTGCCCCAACACAAATCCTTTACCCTTTACCCTTTACCCCATAAGCCACACTAATCCATGTCTCACCAATACCAATCCAGAAAAGTGCTGAAGATTGCAACGGCACTCTATATGATTACGGACATCATGTCCGAGAAGGAACCACTGAAGTGGCATCTTCGAGGGTGCGCGGTGTCTCTCCTTGAGGCATCGGGGCATGACCTCAAGATGACCATCGAAAGGACAATCGACATTCTTGCAATCGCTCGTATCGCACGAGCGGTGAGCACTATGAATGCAGATGTCCTTGAGGAAGAATTACAGGCAATCTACGCGTCGCTCGATCATATGAATGATCCGCGCGATGAAGAGGCCCTTGTCCTAAAGAAAGATTTCTTTACACAATCACTTCCTGCTCCAGAGAACAATGGAGACAACCTCTCGGAAAAGAAGGAAGAAAAACTCCACAATACACCACTTCCTCAGACCCCCGTCACACAACCATTTCGTGCACAGACTGTCCCGCTCCATCCAGTGACTCCGAAGTCATTCGAAACCTATAAGACACCTGTTGTCCCGAAGAGGGAAGAACACAAGGAGGAGAAGCAGCCAGAACGTCCAGCGACGACACTCATTCCTCAGGGTATCCGTTCCGCATTTGTCCCAAAGTTTTCTCTCCTCGACGAGTCCTTGAAAGAACAGCACACAAAAAAGGAAGATCCGAAAAATGGCCGTCGAGAAACAATCCTATCGGTCATTCGCGAGAAGGGAACGTGTTCGATAAAGGACATCTCTGCACAGCTTACGGAGGTCTCAGAAAAGACGATTCAACGCGAGCTTGCTGCGATGACTGAGGAAAATATCCTGATAAAAGAAGGGGATCGAAGGTGGTCTACGTATCGCCTTGCATAATTCACTTATTGGACGCAGTAATATCATGTCCGATATAAAAGACACATGCATCAGTATTTGTCTTTTATATCGGACATGATTGTTTCGATGAGGATGAAAAACCTATATAAGACAACATATTTCTGTCACAAAAACGTGGCTCATCTGTTGACTTAATAGCGACGCTGTAATAAGCTTGTTGCTACGTATACCGTAAAGGGTTCTCCGCCCTGGTTGCGTACTCTACGTACATTTCGGTGTGCATGGAGCTTAATGGAGACAGCTTTCGTGAGCAGGTTTTCGTCTTTGTATGTTTGTGCGAAAAGTTTCTGCGATGAAGGACAGGGGTAACCCTTCCGACATGGAGGAAAGCGAAGCAAATTGTCTTTCAGTGGAGTGAAGAGGGGCGAGCAGCCACTCGCAGCTCTTACAACATTTTGCTGGTAGATAATTGGTGCGTATGACATCCTTGAGAACGCTTGCGGATCTCAAAGACATTGTGCGGACCGGCTGTATATTGTCACTTCTTGCGGAGGGGATAGTATGCACAAACTTCAAACCGTGATTTATAAAACTATTACTATTAAGTAATCGTTTACCGTATCAGTCGTAAGGCAGATACAAAAACAACATTTATTTATTTATTTTCACTATGACGAAGAAATTCATCACAGGTCTTATGCTCGCTTCGATGCTCCCAGTAGCAGCATCAGCAGCAACGATCGAAGAGCTCCAGGCTCAGATCGCTGCTCTCATGGCACAACTCGCAGCAGCAAAGCCTACAACTTCAGCTTCATGCTCATTTGTCTTCACAAAGACACTTACTGCAGGCATGTCAGATTCTGAAGTTATGAACCTCCAGAAGGTTCTTAATATGGATGCAGCAACCCAGGTTGCAGCAACCGGCGTTGGTTCAGCAGGTAACGAAACTATGTATTTCGGTCCAGCTACCAAGGCAGCTGTCGTTAAGTTCCAGAACAAGTACGCATCAGAAGTTCTTACTCCAGTAGGACTCACAACTGGTACTGGTCTCGTAGGTGCAGCAACACGCGCAAAGCTCAACACTATGTGCTCAACTGTAACTACACCAACAACTGGTAACACAACAACAGGCAACACCACAACCACAACTGGTCTTAATGGTGGAGCAGGTTCAATGACACTTACTTCATACTCTTCAGATACTGAAGACGAAATCGCAACTGGCGACGCTGAGAACGTACTTGGCTTCAAGATCCAGGCTGACGGTTCTGATCTCAAGATCACACACGTTAAGCTTTCTCTTGATCACTCAGGTGCAAACTCAACTTACCTCAACCGCTAC
>CAYLUP010000016.1:0-8431 GCA_964386905.1 uncultured Candidatus Saccharibacteria bacterium | reverse complement strand
TCTTCTTGCCCATTTTTGCGATAATGCTATAGTGTCGTCATGACATCACAGCAAAAGAAAATCGCGTTATATGTCCTTGCAGGGGTTATTGTCCTCCTTGGATTGACCGCACTTATTTCACGAAAACCGGCGACTGTATCAAATGAAGCTCCGGTCGTCGAAGAAGGCCTGAGTGCCACAGATACTGCGTCAACAAGCACCAGTACGCCAGCAGCAAATCAGACCGTAAAGCCTCGAACACCAGCGAAAGGTTCAACAACAAAACCAACACCAGTGCAAGAACTTGTTGGAACACCACTCGGGACGACATTGTCTATCTATGATGTGTCTGTGACGCCGATTGAGGTCGTTGAAGACAGCCGTTGTCCAACAGGTGTTCAGTGTATTCAGGCGGGACGCATTCGCGTAAAGACGTTGATCTCAAATGGAACAAAGACTGTTGAGCGGATCTTCCAACTCGATGATCCGATCACGTTTGATAACATTGCATTTACTCTGACTACTGTGTCTCCAGTAAAGAAGGCAAACGCTACCATTACTCCTGCAGAATATCGCTTCGTCTTTGTTGCACAAAAGCTTGATGTGACCTATATCGGGACTTCCATCAATGATATTACTGTGACAAGCCCAACACCAGGCATGCTTGTTGGTCGCCAGTTCCAAGTGACGGGCGAGGTCAAGAGCTCATGGTACAAAGAAGGTGCATTCCCAATTCTTGTTGTTGATAAAGAAGGAAACAATATCGGTGCTGCGCAGGCACGTGCAACGCGTGAGTGGCGGACATATGGAAATGTTCCATTTTCTGCAGACCTTTCAATTGTCGGCAGTTATGCTGGTCCTATTGCAATTATCTTCCGACATGGCGAACAGGCAGATGTGATGATGTCTGTTCCTGTAACGGTAAAATAAACTAAAACACCCGCAGGGGTGTTTTTTGTATCTCCGAGAGGGGGATGAACATGCGTAATACAAAACCGAGCCCATAGGGAGCTCGGTGTGATAAAAGAACTACGTTGGATTCTGGCTAGACAGCGCGTCTGCGATCGCCTTTTTCAGGCTGCGCATTCCATATGGTTTTGGGAGTGCTGCGTTGAATCCAACAGGAATGCGGTCTGCGTATCCACTTGAAATAATGGACACAAGATTAGGTTGTATTTCGAGAAGCGCATGAAGAGTGTCTTCTCCTCCCATTCCTCCCGGGATGGTGAGGTCAAGGATGACGAGGTCGAATGGAGCCTGTGCGTTTTCAGCGTTCACAAATTCCTGAATCGCGCTTGCTCCTTCTGTTGTGATGACGACACTGTGGCCAAGTCTTTCGAGCATGCCCAGCAGTGCCTCTTGCAACATGGGATCGTCATCCATGACAAGGATTTTGAGGGGACGTGAAATGATTGTATCTTCTTTTGCAGGAGTGTATTCAATGGAATTTTCGAATATTGCAGGGATATAGACATTGAATGTCGTCCCTTCTCCCAAGAGAGAGGAGAACCCGATTTTTCCCCGATGTTTTTCGATGATGCGATACACTACCGCAAGGCCGAGTCCAGAACCTGTTCCTTCAGCTTTCGTTGTAAAGTATGGCTCAAAGACACGTTCTTTGTCTTTTTCTGGAATGCCAACTCCAGAATCAGTGACAGAAATATGAATGTAGTGCCCGCGAAGACCTGTCTCTTTTGGGTCCTCAACGTTTCGGGCGCTAATTTTAATAAGTCCACCTTCTGGCATGGCTTGATTTGCATTCAAGATGAGATTCTGAATCACTTGAGAGATCTGCATGCTGTCTGCGTGCACAAACCATAGGTTGTCAGGGATATCAAGAACACATTTTGATTTCGAGCTTTCTCCAAGGAAGAATTCCGCAGAGTCTCGAATGAGCGCTCCCAGAGAGACCTTTTCCAGAGAGGGAATACCCCCCTTCGCAAATGCGAGAAACTGTTGAGTAAGCCCTGTCGCGCGTTCAACGCCTTTCATAATTTGCACAAGAAACTTCTCGAGCTTAGTGTTCTCTACAAGGCTTTCTGCAATGGATGCATTTCCAAGAATTCCGGTAAGGATGTTGTTGAAATCATGAGCAATACCACCAGCGAGCACACCGAGTGATTCAAGTCTTTGAATGCGCACGTGCTCGTCTTGTTCGAGCTTTTGGAGGCGCACTTGCTCGTCTTGAATATGCTTGTGGCGGGTAATATCGCTGACATGCCCATACCAGATTGTTGATCTGTCTGGGAGGGTTTCTGGAGTCGATTGACCCAGTACCCATTTCTCTTCTTGACCTGGAATAATAAGCCGAAACTCCTGCTGCCAGAGTGTTCCGTATTGTGCGGATTGATTGAGTGATTCAAGCACTCGCGCAACATCCTCTGGGTGGACGACGCGGAGAATTGCTTGGATATCTTCGGTTGCATCATTTGGCGCACATCCAAAAATATTTTTTATCCCATCGGTTGCAAACAAGACGCTAAAATGTCCTTCAGCATCACGTTGAAGTTGAAATGCCATCCCTGGAATATGAAGGACAAGTTTGACATATCGTTCGTTGCTTTCGCGAAGCCTCTGCGCAATCAGGTTGCTTTTTTTGAGAATAGAGAGTTCGCGCTGCACGAGAAAGTAGGTACCGATAGAAATAGCAAGAACAACACACCCACCACTCAAGAGCACAGGAAAGAGATGGAATGGTGCGGGGTGAATCCAGTACTGCACTCCCTCAAACGAAATGATGAGGGTGATGGTTGTTACTGCAGCAAGGAATACATAAAACAGGACACTTCTTGTCTCTGAGAGAAGAAAGTTTTTTGGCATACTGCCCCCTACGGTTGAAGACAAAAGAGCTCTGCATTAGTTGTACAGTTTCTATACATATTTGTCAAAAGAAAAATGCGGTTTAGTTTTTCTTTTATAAGAATGAGAAATGTTTTAAAATATGTACGTTTAAGAAACGGTCTTTGCTGCTTAGAAGCTTGACGTAACACACATGAAGACGTTGGTGAACGACATTTTGTTGATAAGATTAACTCTGGACACACTTATACACCGCTGTTTTATGTGTAGGTGATGGGGGCGTGGTGCAAGGAGGGAGCATTACCAGTTTGGCTGTAGATGTGAAGGGTGTATTACCGGTTCTTCACAGACGCGCGCAACTCGCGATGGGATATCAAGAGTACACAAAACACTCGACAAGAAGTTTTTTGTGTTGTTTGCCAAAGGCTCTTTGGTCATGTATACATAGTAATACATGAGAATTGCAATAAATATCACACGAGAACAGCTCGGAGGAATAACAATTTCCAATCTCAACCTTATTAAACATCTCTATGGAAACGACGTCCACATTTGTGGAGTTGAATTAAATTCCAGAAGGAGGATGAAAGGGCCTGTATTATATAGATCACTAGACCCGTCCCTTTTTAGTCATCATATTATTAATGTCCATGACATGGGCATCGGGTTAGTGATGAAAAAAGCAAAAAGTATTAAAGATGTAGAAAAGTTTTATGCTGATATTATTAAACTCATCATGGTTTCTCTTCGAGAAGAGAAGCCGGATGTTGTCATAGTGAGTGGCACATATTCTTTGCCTTGGTTATTGTCGATAGCGGCAGCTCGTCTGAAGATCCCAGTAGTACTTTGGTATTCCGGTATTCTTCAAAAGGAGATTGATGGATATAAAGATACCCAGAAAAAGATTTTTCTTGAAATGGAAAAAAGTGTTTTAAAGAGAGCAGAGAAAGTGATATTTCCCTCACAGTTGTGCAAAGAAGAGGTTGAGAGAGTTGTCATAAAACGCCGCCTGCAGACGGAGTCATACGTTATCCCAAACGCAGTCTCACACGATTTTATTGATGACTTATCTGTGAATTATTCTGTTGGAAGAAATATCGCGACAGTCGGACGATATGCAAAGGTGAAGAATATTGATGAGTTTGTGAATATACACAAAAGATTAAAGAAAGAAAAGTGGGATCATTCCTGCAATATTGTTACCAATGTACAAAGAAGACATATAAAAGGGATCCCAAAGTCAGTTGATGTATTGCCTCCGATGGATATCAAGGGGCTGAAACATTTTTATCAATCACAGGGGCTCATTGTGTGTCCATCAGTATTTGAAACCTTTGGAAATGTTCCAATGGAGGCTGTGTGTATGGGCATTCCTGTATTGGTAAGTAAAAATATGGGTTGCGCTGAATTTCTAAAAAAAGCGGGATTGGCAAATATGGTTGTAGATTTTACAGAGAAAGATATCGTTCTTTCTCGAATTAAAGAATTATGTGGTCAGTCTATTCTCCCTGCGCAAATAAATGCGATACGAAAAATGTTAGACCCAGGTCTCGTGCATGAGGAGATATATTCTGTGTTGCGTGCTTGTGTCCAAGAAGAATAATGGATCAAAAACACCCGAAAGGGTGTTTTTGTGCGCGTGAAAGAAAAACGGGAGATGAATTGTATTACATATAGAGTAGGGAAACTTCTCGATATCACTTAATTTGCAATATATGAAAAAAGGAACAGTATTTATTCTTACTGGTATTACACTCTTAGGGGTTGCGGCGGGAGCATCAGCATATCAGGGTGACCCATCAAAAATGGGGCAAAATTGTACGCCGGCACAACATGCTGCAATTGAAAAGGCTATTGCTGGAAATGATTATTCTGCATGGAAGACGGCAATGGGGGCAAGAGGACGAGTAACTCAAGTTGTCACACAAGAGAACTTTGCGAAATTTAGACAAGCATATCTTCTCGGGAAAGAAGGAAAACTCGAAGAAGCGAAGGCACTTCGTGCAGAACTTGGGCTCGGTTTGCGAAACGGTGCGGGGAAGGGAGTGGGTATGAAGCAGGGTCAGATGCGGAGCCACATGGGTCGATAATTGAATGCATATCGCAACATTGCTCTTTGGGCGATGTTGCGATATCTTTTCTATATACATCATGGATACGAATCTTGGAGATGAAGAATACATTCGTCAGGTGAGGGCCGGGAATACAGAGTCCTATCGTTTTCTTATGCAAAAATATGAGAGCGCACTTTTTCGGTATGTTTTGAGTGTTGTGAAAGATGATGCACTTGCGACAGACGTTGTTCAAGAAACGTTCATTAAGGCATATATTAATCTGCAGGCGTTTGATGTACTAAAAAAATTCTCAAGCTGGCTCTATCGTATTGCGCACAATGAATCGCTGAACGCCATAAAGCGCTGGAGGAGAGAGGTCTCATTGGAAGAGTGGGGTGGAGATGTCTCGGATGGAATCCTCACCATGGAAGATCTTGAGCGTCGTGAGGATCGAGAACTCCTGCGTTCTTGTATCGCAGAATTGCCTCCGCTTTATGCAGCAGTGCTCACACTCTACCTGATTGAAGAAAAGACATATGAGGAGATTGCTGACATTATTCAAGCCCCCATTGGGACAGTTGGAACACGGATTACTAGAGCCAAACAATATATACATCATATATGTCAGAACAAAAACCAAATCACCCTATAGAGGATACTGTCATGAACCTTATCCGTTCAAAACATATTCGCATGAAACCGCGATGGTATTTTATATTGTCGCTTGGAAGTGCTGTTGTTGCTGGTGCGAGCGCACTGATCATTGGAATCCTTTCGCTGAATCTTTTTCTCTTTGCTTTCGTTGCGCAGGGGCGGATGGCAAGTTTTCGTTTTGATATGCTTTTGAGCAAGTATCCCTGGTGGTCATTTCTGCTTGCTGGGGGAGCTGTGTATGTGGCCCGATTCTTGTATAAGAAAACGCAGTCCGCATACAAATACAACACAATAACCATTCTTGGCGTCATTGTTTCTAGTGTTCTGTTGGGGGCACTCCTCCTTCACCTGCTCGGTTTTGATCAATATATGGCACGGAGTAATCATTTTCGTGGCATATATCATCGGTATGAACCAAGAATGGATGGCACTGGACCCCACGGGAATGGAATGTGGCGAAAGTAAAAAGACCAATCATGTTGGTCTTTTTAATATTCCACAGTAATAGGGAAGGATACTGAGCCGTCGTGTTCTGGAAGTCCTGAGGGATTATCTTTTTTAAGTATAAGGGTAGCTTGCCCGATAAATGTTTCTGGTGCGGTAATGTCCGCACGGAAGCCAACGAATTCAGTAGTCATCCAGTCTGATTGTGCTTGCGCAATGCCTTGTGCAAGGAGGTTGCCACTCATATCTTTGAGTTCAACAGGGAACGATGCTTCAAAAAACCAGTTTCCGCGTGCGCGTCCAAGGACAGAAAACGTTTTTCCTGTCACTGCCCCCGGCGTTGGGAGTTCGACAAGAATCTGTTCGGTTGATGCGTTTGTGTAGTGGAAGATCTCGTCCTCGCGAACGAGAGGAGGAATGGAAACGTTTTCACCCGTTTCTTTTTGGGGTGTCTTTGGTTGAGGGGGAATGTATAGGTACGTTTGATACAGTGCGTACCCGATAATAATCCCGATACAGATTCCTAGGATAACAATGAAAATGTTTCGTGATGTGCTCATAGATAAAGTATAACAAATCCTGTACGTGAGAGTAAGGAGAGGGAAGGATGTGATCAGCGTGCTCTGCGAAAGCTGATGGTTAGATTACTCTCATCTCATCAAGCAATTCATCGAGCTCTTTATGCCGTTCGCTGATTGTTTGTTTAGTAATAACCCAAAATTTTGTTGGCTCGAGTGAGTCAATAAATTCATAGTCGTGCGTAATAAGCAGGATGGCGCTTGTTGTTTCCTTGCAAGCCTCAAGGAGAATCTCCCACGTGACTTCGTCGATGTGGTTGGTTGGCTCATCGAGAATAATGAAATCAGGCTTTTTCCCAAATGTGAGTGCAAAACGGACGCGCATACGTTCTCCTCCCGAGAGGAGATGAATGGGAGTTTCCATACGTTGCAGGTCGAACTTCATCGCACCAAGTGCTGCGCGTGTTTGCTCGTCTGTAGTGTGAAGGGATTCCTGAACGATATCAAAGGGTGTCAGGTGGTCCTTGAGTTCCATGTGTTGGTTGAATACTGCAAGAGAAATATTTTTCGCCCACTCAACTGTTCCGTAGGTAAAGGTGAGTTGTTGAGTCAAACATTTCAGGAACGTGGTTTTTCCGACTCCGTTTCTTCCAAGGAGGACAATTTTATCTCCTGTACGTGCCTCGAGAGAGACGTGAGAGAATATGCGTTTGGCGTTTCCTGGATATTGAAAGCCAGCAGTGTCTGTTCGAAAGAGCAGCTTCCCGGAATGGACCTTACTTGTGTTCGTCTGGAGGGTGATTTTTGTTTGCTTTTCACTTGGTCTCCCGTCTTTTCTGCCTGCCTTCAATTTTTCAATTTCTGCTTTTGTGTTGTGGTATGCAGAAACTTCTTTGCCGCGTATCGCTTTTTGTTTCATGATGACCAGTGCTGCCTGAAGTTGCTTGATACGTTTTGTCTCTGTATCAAAGGCGCGCTGAAGCCCTGCGATACGAGAGAGTTTCATTTCTACATAATCATCATATCCTCCTTCTGAGACGCGAAAGACCCCATGTGCGAGCTCCCCAATTTTCGTAACGACGGAATCAATGACAAGACGGTCGTGCGAGATAAAGATAATACCCCCACGAAATTCTTGCATAAGGAGAATAAGGATTTGCCTGCTGACGATGTCGAGATGATTTTCGGGCTCATCGAGAAGAAGAAAGTTCGGGGAGAGTGCAAAAGCAACACTGAGCGCGAGTATTTTTTGCTGACCACCAGAGAGCTCTTTGCAGAGTTTGTCTTTGTGTCTCTCAAGAGAGTATCCAAATTTTTCTCCATATTGAAACGTTTTTTTATACAACGTTTCTCCTGCGATGGTTCGGATGTAGTGCTCAATCGTTTCTTCGCGGTGTTCGCTGGGGAACTCTTGGGGAACATAGACAAAGCGGATGTGGCCTTGTTTTTCGACACGACCAGCATCAGGAGCGATATCTCCACAGATGATTTTCATGAGTGTGGACTTTCCAGCGCCGTTTTCTCCAAAAATACAGAGTCGTTCGTTTGCGTCACAAGAAAAAGAGACATCTTGTAAAAGATGTTTATGTTCAACGCTGTAATCAATATGCCTAAGGGCGATCACTTGAGCCATGGATTGAGGGTAACATAATTAGTGATGAGTGAATAGTGATGGAATAATGGGGACAGGTCCAATACTTTTTTGAAATCTATGTTGCAATGTTTGGATTAGTTCGTATACAGTTAGAATTGCTGCGAGTTTAAGAACGTCGCTTCGCGAATCAGGGCGTTCTTTCCGGTTAAGGAATGGCCACCGCCATGCACATCAACTCAAGCCACAGCTTTGCCGTGTCTCTTTCTGCTAGGATATCTCACGTCGTCACTCACACCTGCCGGGCTCGTTCCTCCTTAGAAACCCACGGTTTCTAACACTCGAGGACTCATTGTTTTCCTCCACGGAAGAGGATACTCCTCTCCCGACCC
>CAYLUP010000015.1:0-8588 GCA_964386905.1 uncultured Candidatus Saccharibacteria bacterium | reverse complement strand
TAGTATCAGTCTTGGTTTTAGTAAATACGAAACCAAATACGAGTCCTGGATTGCCGCACCCATTTCGAAGACTCAATGGGTTCGCAATGACAATTCTATTTCTCGCAACTTGCAACTTGGAGCTTGCAATTGCTATTTTCCATTCTCTATTCTCTTCCTCCTATCCACCATCCACAATCCAAGAACCACTGTATCTCACTATTCACTTATTACTGTTCACTAATCACTAAAAAAACCACTCTCGTGGTTTTTTTGTTACGCTTTCTTTTCAATTTTTTCCGAAAGATATGCGGTAAGTTTTTGAAGATCCATATGTGCCTCCTTTTCTCCTTCTCTCCATTCGAGAGCATAAGTTCCAGAGCTTTCTTCATTATCACCAACAACAATCCATCCTGGGGTGCGATCGGTTTTTGTGTTGCGAATGCGCTTGCCGAGTGAGTCGGTCGCAAGACTCAATTGTACGCGAAGCCCTTTTGCACGGAGTGCATCTGCAATAATTTTTGCGTGCGCGTTGTGCTTTTCGACGACAGGCAAGATAGTGATTTGGGTTGGCGCAAGCCAGAGAGGGAAGTTTGCTGCACAGTGCTCAATATACACACCAAGGAAGCGTTCGATAGATCCCATGATTGCACAGTGAATCATGACGACGCTTTCTTTCTCTCCTTTTTCATTTGTGCAAACCAGTCCAAAGTTCTTTGGCATAACAAAGTCGAGCTGAATGGTTGCGACTTGATGAGTACGTCCTATGGAGTCTTTTGCCATGAAGTCGATTTTTGGTCCATAGAACGCGCATTCTCCTGGGCCATCTATCCATTCTGTGCCATGTGCCGTAAGTACATTCTTGATTGCTGCTTCTGCTTTGTCCCATGTTTCTGCTTCACCCATAATCTTATCCAGCTTGTCCATATCTCGACGAGAGAAGCGAGGGACAAGTTTGAAACCAAAGGTGGTATAGAACGTATTGATGATAGCCCAGATTTTTTCTACCTCTTCCTCGATTTGATTCTCGCGACAGAAGACATGTGCGTCATCTTGCGTGATTGAAAGTACACGTGTGAGTCCAGAGAGTTCTCCTGATTGTTCATCCCGATACACCATCGTTGTTTCTGCGAAGCGTTGTGGCATATCGCGGTAACTGCGAGGTTCTGCATCAAAAATCTGCGTATGGTGCGGACAGTTCATCGGCTTCATGCAGTACACATGGCCTTCTCTTGTGTTGATCTTGAAAAGATCGTCAGAATACTTCGCCCAGTGTCCTGAGGTCTTGTAGAGATCAGATTTTGTGATGTGGGGGATGGCTACCTTTTGGTATCCTTTTTCAAGGCGAAGCTGCCAGACATAATCATTGAGGGTTTCGCGAAGAAGTGTTCCTTTTGGGGTCCAGAGGGGAAGTCCAGGCCCGACGAGTTCTGAAAAAGTGAACAACCCGAGTTCTTTTCCGAGCTTTCGGTGATCACGTTTCTTTGCCTCTTCGAGCATAAGGAGATATGCATCGAGTTCTTCTTTTGTTTCAAATGCATACCCATAAATACGTGTGAGCATTTGTCGTGATTGGTCTCCGCGCCAGTATGCACCAGCAATCTTTGTGAGGGTAAATGCATCTGGGTTGATCTCAGATGTATTTGTGACATGTCCACCCTTACAGAGATCGGTAAAGTTCCCGACAGTGTATGTTGATAGGGTTTTTCCTTCAGAAGAAAACTCCTCAATAAGCTCAAGCTTCATTGTTTGACCTGCAAAGCGTTTCTCTACGTCAGTAGTCTGTACTTCTTCACCTCGCATAGCATGATTTTCTTTCACAAACGCCATCATCTGCGATTCAAGTGTCTTGAGTGTTTCTGGTGTCGGTGCCTTTCCTTCAGAAAAGAGAAAGTCGTAGTAAAAACCATCATCAGTGACAGGCCCAATGCCAATCTGAACTCCTGGGTCATATTCTTTTACAACAGCAGCGAGGATGTGTGCAAGGGTGTGTCGAATATTGTGTAACTTCTCCATAGTTCTTTCATATTAGCACAATCAAAAAAAGAGGGTATATGTGGTCACTTGCCATTGTGTGTGCTGCGATGTATGGTGTGTAGAGAAAAGGAGGTTCTTCATGCCCGACATGAAAGCAGTGTTTCATATCGCATGTAATGATATGGATAGCCTTATAACGGAAGATTTGTGGAGATATGTTTCTCATATTGTATTTGCTCCTGAATTCCACTCATTGCATTATATGCTTCCGTCATCCGGTTTTGCCTCCATCCAGGCTCCAACGCTCTTGGGGTACGCAGAGAAAGAGCCTGTAGAGTTTATTTTTGACACGAGGCGAGTTGATGTTAAGCCATATATCGCTATTGATGGTACCGTCGTATCTTCAAAGCATGCATTTCAATCACTCTTTTCTGTGCGCGGAGAATGTGTGTCGGATTATCCTCACGGAGTCTTGGTGCGCATTCTTGAGGACGTGCAACAGAGAATTCACGCCGCGTATCGATTCGCAATTGACTCTCGGCTCATGGAACGAGAAAAAGAAATCGATTCGTTCCGTTTCGTTCTTGGCTACGAAACGTACATGAAAAATTTGAAAGCACGATATAATTCACCCGATTTCGTTGCATTTGCACCACAGTCTCTTTTGGGTCACGTGTGGAGGCGCATGCAGGTGCAGATGTGGTGAATATGCGCACCCCCCGATTTTTCGGGGGTTTTGTTTTTCGTGATTCTGTGATTAAGTATGAACAATATGGCCATCAATATTGTCACGATTGGGGGTGGGACAGGGACGCACATGTTGCTCTCGGGCTTAAAAAAATATGTTCCCGAGATTGAGCTGTCTGCCATCGTGAGCGTTGCTGATGACGGGGGAAGCACAGGGAGGTTGCGGGATGTATTTGGATATCTTCCCGTAGGAGATTTTCGTATGGCACTTGCAGCGTTGTCGAGTGATACGCACACAGAGGCGCTTCTTCGAGATCTTTTTCAATATCGCTTTGCGAAGGGAGAGGGGCTTGTCGGGCATAGTTTTGGCAATTTACTTCTCGTTGCACTCACAGATATGTTGGGAAGCGAGGAGCAGGCGTTGCTTGCAGCGGGTAAACTCTTGCATGCTCATGGGACAGTGATCCCGGTATCTGGAGAAAAACTCCACTTACTTGCTGAATATGATTCGGGACACATTGTGCGCGGAGAATCATTGATTGATGTGAATCATGATGAGAACATGAGGAAAGCACGTATTGTAAAGACATGGGTTGAGCCCGAAGTTCCCGCTAGTCGATTTGCAAAAGAGACGATTCATAACGCAGATTATATTCTTCTTGGTCCTGGAGACTTGTATACAAGTACCATTGCAAACCTGGTCGTCCCCGGAATTAAAGAAGCATTTGGAACAAGTAGTGCGAAGATTATTCTCCTCGGGAGTTTGATGACTAAGCGTGCACAAACAAATGGGATGCATAGTGTTGATTTTCAACATGAAATTGAACGGTATATCGGACGCCCTGTTGATTATGTGCTTTTGAATAGTGCGCTTCTTCCAAGTAATATTGTTGAACTCTATGCAACAGAAGGGGAATATCCTGTCAAAGACACACACCCAAAAAATAATGAATGTATTGTCCGTAGTGATTTGCTCCAAAAAACAAAAATTCAGAATGTTATCGGAGATGAAGTGCGGAGAAGTTTGATTCGTCATGATTCACACAAGACTGCTGCGGCGATTATGGAGATTGTGATGCAGGGAAGAGGGAGTTAGTGATAAGTGATAAGTGATGAGTGAATAGAAAGTCATGAGTCATGAGAAGAAAGTGTTCAGTATACAGAATTAAGTATTGTCATTGCGAAGGATGCGAGTCCATGAGCGGCCTGTGGCAATCCAGGACAGTATTTAGTGAATAGTGATAAGTGATGAGTGAACAGAAAGTGGTTCGTGGATAGTGGATAGAAAGAAGAGAATAGAGGATAGGGAATGGAGAATAGAAAGAAGGGGAACGGGTGTGGGGTAGGGGGGGGTGGAAAGAAAAGTTTCTCGTTGCAAGTTTCAGGCTGCAAGTACATACGTTGTCATCCCGGAAATTTTGCTTTGAAAATTATCCGGGATCCAGAATTGTATTCTGTATTGTCATTGCGAACCCATTGAGTCTTCGAAATAGGTAGCCTATCCTGAACAAGGAGCACGGCTTTGTGTGCGACTATGATTCAGGAGTGATCCAGGACTGCATTTCGTATTGTCATTGCGACAACCCCGAGTCTTCGAGGGTTGGTGGCAATCCAGGACGAGCATTTGCATTCCGTATTTACTCAAACTCAAACTAAAACTAATAACATCCCCAAAAAAATATCTCCACAGACGTGGAGATATTTTTTTATTCTTCTTGCACTCCTTCTGCGGGCTGTGCAGTATTGTCGAGGAGTTTGACCTTATCAATCAAGAGAGATGCCTGGTCGTTTCTGCGGTTGAATTTTGCTTTCACGGCTACGCACTTGTCGACAACGATAAGTTCCTTAAATTCTGCAAGTACTCTTGGAAAAGCGACAGCTTCAACGGTTCCAGTAAAGTCTGCAAGTTTGATGAAGGCCATGTGCTCGTTCTTTTTTGTCAGAATATCTTTGACTTCTTCAATTAACCCTGCAACGAGTACCGTATCGTCATCTTTTCCATTTTCGATAATAGATTTGATGGGGACAGCCTTCTCGAGTCTGTCGCGGTATTTTTCGAGAGGATGTCCGGTGACGTACAAACCGAGTAATTCCCGCTCCCATTTGAGTCTCTCGTCTAGTGTCGATGGTCGTGCCGGGCGAATGCGCAGGGTGGGGAGGACATGCTTTGATCCAGAATCCATGAGCGAGAAGAGAGAAACTTGATTGCTCTCTTGTTCTTGACGGTGGATTTTATGATACTCGAGCGCATCATCAAGGTTGTGTAGCAGGACATTGCGATCTTCGCCGAGCGAATCAAACGCTCCTGCCTTAATAAGAGCATCGAGTGATTTTCGGTTGAGATCCTTGTGGTGTACGCGCTCAAGCACATCAACGAAATCCTTGTATGGTCCGTTTTTCTCTCGTTCTTCGATAATGGCATGTGCAATCGCGTCTCCAAACCCCTTAATCGTAAACAAGCCGAAGCGAATCTGATCTTCTTTTTCTGTTGCACCTTTTACAACAGTAAAGTCTCGATACGAAAGGTTGATGTCTGGCTGAAGGACGGGAATTTTCATGCGCTTACATTCCTGAATGACTTCGGAAACAGTATCGGTATCTCCCGCTTCGTTGGAAAGCACTGCAGTCATGTATTCTGCTGGATAGTTCGCCTTCATGTACGCTGTCTGGTATGCCACATATCCATAAGACACAGAGTGTGCCTTGTTGAATCCGTACGATGCAAAAGGCTCAATCCACGCCCACAAGTCTTCTGCCATTTTTTGAGGAAAGTTCGAGTGGGTGACGCAACCCTTAATAAACTTCTCCTTTTGCTCCTCCATGAGCTCTTTGATTTTTTTTCCAACAGCCTTGCGGAACTTGTCGACTTCACCCCAAGAGAATCCTGCAAGATCATGTGCCATGAATAGGAGGTCGTCCTGATAGACGAGGACACCATATGTTCTTTCGAGCAATGGTTTGATCGCTGGGTGAGGGTAGGTGATACGGGATGGATCGCGTTTACGTGCAATATATTCTGGGATGAACTGCAGCGGCCCAGGACGATACAGTGCCACCATAGCGTTGATATCGTGGATGGTTGTTGGGCGCAATTCCATGAGCCACTTCGTCATGCCGCCTCCATTCAACTGAAAGAGGCCGACAGTCTCTCCGCGTGCGAGCATTTCGAAAGTCTTCTTGTCGTCGAGAGGAATTTTTTCAATATCCATGTCGATGTTGCGATGGCGCTTCACGAGTTTTACTGCATCTCCCAAGATGGTGAGGTTTCGAATACCAAGGAAGTCAAATTTCGTGAGCCCGACACCATCTTCTCCGACCGTATACATATCATACTGCGTAATGAGTTTTCCTCCTTTCGGATCGAACTGCACCGGCGCCATATCTGTCATTGGGCGGGGAGAAATAACGACCCCTGCTGCATGAACTGAGACGTGGCGTACTGTTCCTTCAAGTTTTTTTGCGATATCGATGACTTCTCGTACTTCTGTTTCTGTATCGTAGATTTTCTTCAGTTCTGGTTCGAGTTCCATTGCATGGTCGAGCGTCATTGGTGCCCCTTGTGCTCCATCTGGAATCATTTTACAAATACGGTCTCCAAAAGCGACGGGTTTGCCGAGTGCGCGCGCAACGTCACGTACTGCACCTTTTGCGAGCATGGAACCGAATGTACCAATCTGTGCAACTTTGTCTGCACCATATTTCCGTTTTGCATATTCAATCACTTCTTCACGCCTCGTGTCGCTAAAGTCCATGTCGATATCTGGAGCGGATGGGCGGTCTGGGTTCAAGAAACGTTCAAACGGAATGTTGTATTCGAGCGGGTTCACCTTCGTGATACCAAGACAGTACGTAGTCATGGATCCTGCAACTGAGCCCCTAATATTGGTGTAAATGTGATTTTCCGAAGCAAAACGAATAAGGTCCTCAACGACTAGGAAATACGATGCATAACCCTTGAATTCAATAATACCGAGTTCATAGTCGAGGCGTTCTTTCGCTTTCTCATCTCCAGTAAGACCGCGTCTGTCAAAGCCTTTATAACAGAGTTCTCGTAAGAGCTCGTTATCGGTCTTTCCTTCTGGGAGGGGGAACTTGGGAAAAACAAATTTTCCGAGGGTAATGTCGAGGTTGCAGCGTTCTGCGACCTTGGATGTGTTCATGACGGCATCCGGGACATCAGCAAAGAGTGTGTATGCTTCTTCTGTGGTGATGAAATGATAATGTCCATCGCCACCAAAAATACCCGTATCAGTAATATCCGATGCTGTGGAAATGGCGATAAGTGCCTTGTGCGCGCGAGCGTCTTCCATGCATGGATAGTGGGAGTCTTGTGTCGCTACGAGGGGGATATCCATTTCTCGTGCAAGCTCGATGAGAGTATTTCTCCAGCGCTCAAAATCTTCCACATCAGGGTGGTGCATGATCTCGATGTAGTAATTCTCTTTTCCAAAAATAGATTGATACTCACGAATAATTTCTTTACAGCGCTCTTTATCGCCAGTGTTTAAGATGCATCGCCCTAGTTCTGAAGCAGGACAGCCGGAAAGCGCAATGATTCCTTCGGAATAGATGCGAAGGATTTCTTTGTCCATGCGAGGCTTGTAGTAATATCCTTCCGTATAGGCAAGACTCGTGAGCTTAATGAGATTCTTGTAGCCCGTTTCATCTTTTGATAGGAGGGTACAGTGGAAACGCTTGTTGTCGATACCGGGCTCTTTGTCGAAACGCGTTCTGTTTGCAATATAGGCCTCCACCCCGATGATTGGCTTGATGCCTTCCTTTTTACAGGCCATGTAAAAATCAATGGCGCCGTACATGGATCCATGGTCTGTGATGGCAATTGCAGGCATACCGTCTGCTTTTGCAATTTTTACAAGCTGTTTTGGTTTACTGAGGCCATCGAGAAGTGAGTAGTGAGTGTGTGTATGCAGGTGGACATACGGTGGGCGCGTTTCTTCCATATACCATCATTATACAGGGGTGGACCTTTGGGACATAGGGGATATTGGGGTTGAAAAAGGAGTGATTATGTGGAGTGGTGAGGGGTGGGGGATGGTGATTAGTGATGAGTGAATAGGAAATGCGGTGGATAGTGGATAGAAAGACAGATTTACGATTTATGATTTAAGAATTATGTATTATCACCGTGCGCCTTGTCATCCAGGAACAGTGGCCTTGCGCTGTATCCGGGATCTAGGATGTTCTTTCGTATTGTCATTGCGACAATCTCGAGTCTTCGAGAGGGAGCCTGTCCTGAACAAGAAGCGATTCTTATCGCGACTATGATTCAGGATAGGAAATCGAGGACAGTATTTAGTGAACAGTGACAAGTGATGAGTGAATAGGAAATGCAGTGGTTAGTGGATTGTGGAGAGTGGAGGATATGGGATAGATAATGGCAAAAGAGATACGATTCATGATTTAAGATTTACGAATGATGTATTGTCATTGCGAAGGGTGCGAGCAGCGAGCAGTCTGTGGCAATCCAGGACGATATTGGTATTTCGTATGCACTAAAACTAAAACTCATACTAAAACTATTCTTGGCAATCCAGGACTGTATTTCGCTGCTCACTTTCGTAATTCATAAAACATGAATAATATACACGTCCTGGATCCCGGATATTGTTCGAAGACTCACAATTCCGGGATGACAGGAGAGGTTCGAGAGCATGTGGATGTGTTACGTTCGTGGATGTGTGGATCAAAAGAAAAACACCCGTTAGGGGTGATTTCCATAGGAGTTATATATGCAACCTTTGCCACCAAGAGTATATCTGCGTGTTGCACTGTGCGCATGTGCAAAAAGTATGAAAAAATAAAAACACCCGTTAGGGGTGATTTCCATAGGAGTTATATATACAACCTTTGCCACCAAGAGAATATCTGTGTGTTGCACTGTGCGCATGTGCAAAAAGTATGAAAAAAGAAAAACACCCGTTAGG
>CAYLUP010000014.1:0-9319 GCA_964386905.1 uncultured Candidatus Saccharibacteria bacterium | reverse complement strand
ACGACACATTCACGTTTGACGGTATGGAAAATGTCATACAAGGCATTCCAGGAGCGACCAATTCTTGGTTGGGGGCAAGAGAATTTCATCCACGCGTTTGGACAGCACTATGATCCAGCGATGTGGCGCTATGAGCCATGGTATGACCGTTCCCACAACGTATTCTTCGATTGGCTCGTCGCTGGGGGTATCCTTGGTCTTCTTGCCTATCTTTCTTTGTATGGAGCTGCTCTGTATCATCTCTGGATAGATAAAAAAGGGAAGTTTAGTCTCGAGGAGAAAGCGGTTGTTACTGGCCTTCTCGCTGCATACTTTGTCCACAATATCTTTGTCTTCGACAATCTTATTTCGTACATGTTCTTTTTCGCATTGCTTGCGTGGATTCACTCTCGTGTTACACATGATACCTCAGCCGAAGAACATGCTGGGAAGAAGCATAAAAAAGAAGAGGACGCGTTTTCTGGTGGTGATATCGCAATGATCGCATCTCTTATTTTTGCTGCACTTGCGCTCTCCATTTACTATTTCAACTGGAGAGATGTACGCGCAAATACGACGATGCTTGCTGCACTTCGCTCTCAAGATGGCGTTTATCAAGACGGAGAAAAGCAGAAACTCTACCTCATCGATGCACTCGAAGACGCGCAGATAGGTCGCGGGGAAGTGCGTGAACAAATTATTATCCTGGCTGCACAGGCAAGTCGTTCCCAGACGGCAACAAAGGCGGTCAAAGAAGCATATGTTGAGGCGGCAGAAAAGCAGATTGCGGCTGCGCTTACCGATACGCCATTTGATCTTCGCATTCTCTCTTCTGCGTTCATGCTCTACGCAAACTTGGGAATGTATGAGAAGGCAGACGAGTACTTCACAAAAGCAACGACAATTTCACCACAGCGCGCAACGCTATATCTCGATTATTACGGAGTCAAACTCCAACGTGGCGATGGTCCTGGAGCTCTTGCGCTTGCAGAGCGCGCGCTAACATTGATGCCTCAAAATGATAAGGCAAAAGTTGCTGTTGCTGCATCTTTGATTGTGACCGGAAAGATGTCTGATGCAAAAGGAATCATGGAGCCACTTCTTCCATCGGGCGTACTCTTGGATGAGAAGTTGATGTATGCACTCACTGCGGTCAAAGCACATACCGAAATCGTACGAATTATTGAATCTGTGGCTGATCCTGCGATCTTAAAAGCACGAGATTATCTTTACTATCAAGACGCACTGTTGAAGCTTGGGCGAAAAGCGGACGCTGTTGTTGCACTTAAGAAAGCAGCAGAACTCGACCCGAGCATTGCGGAGCAGGTCGAGGAGTATATTCAAAAGAATTTACAATAATCAATAAAACACACAACGCAGGTTGTGTGTTTTATTCTTGTGGGCAGATTGCTGGGTTCCAGAGTCCTCGTTTTGCAAGACGTGCTTCTTGTTCATATGCCTTGAACTCTGCACGATACCGATATGGAATGGTATACGTGTATTCGTGTGCGTACCCTTCTTTAATCATATATGCATTTATACTGGTTGTTGCTCCTGATGCGTACCCGTAGCGAAGGAGTCTTCCATATTTGTCCTGTTCGCCTTGGCTGGGGTCTGATTCAAGCAGAACCTCTTTTTCTTCGAAAATGCTTCTGAGCATTTGTGCTGCTTCTTTCCCAAAACATTCTACTGTCTTTCTTGGGTCGACAGATTCTGGTGTATCTATGCCAATAAGTCGGACACGTTTTTCTTCACCATCAATCTCAGCAAGGAATGTGTCTCCATCAATAACACGAATGACCGTTGCCTGTTTGAGAGAGAGGTTTGCGCGCTGCGCTCTGTGCTCTTTTGGATCTGTGCCTTGCGATACGGTAAGAGAGTATATGCTTGTAATGCAGATCGAGATGATGAGAACAAGGATACGTTGCGTCCTTTTATTCATAACAAGAGTGTAGCATAAAAGCGCCCAGGAGGGCGCTAGGTTATAGAAATGAGAATCGCACTTGCATTGTCTAAAGAATGTTTATTGAGCATTCCTGCTGCAATAATTCGTTCGATCTGAGATGTTGTATCATCTTCTTGTGAAAAGACCATGCCGAGATGGACAGCATCGCTTCTGTACCGATCGAGGTTGTCCGTTGCAATAATTCCGTCTGTTGCAAGGAGAATACTGTCTCCCGGAAGAACGGGGTGTTGCAAGATTTCTGGCATCTTGAGCAGTTTTGGGAAATAATTATTCCCATACGCGCGCGTTGGTTGAAGCCCATATTCGTCGGGATTCATGATGTATCCCGAGACGTGATCGAAGAAGCACCCTGCGTCAACCAGCATTTGTCTATCTGCTTTATTGCAGCGTGCGTTATGCGGTGTCGTGCGAAGGATGGGCTTGTGCCCGCGATAGAGTATACATGCCGTGTCGCCAAGGTGGAGTATCGTAACATCTTGCGTTTCCGGGTCCAAGAAACACGCAGAGAGTACGGCCCCTGAATCAAGATCACGAGTTCCCTCGATGAGCTTCGAATGAAGAACAGAAATGAGACCTTTTTTGACTAAAAGATTTTTTCCTGACAAGCAGTTCAGGAGATTGTGCTCATGTGAAAGTAACGCACACAAGGCCTCTGCCGCGAGTTCGTTCTTGTGTCCATCAATAACCGCAGCAAAGAGCGCGTGTTGGGCAACCGTTGTAATGATGAGCCGGTCTTCTTGTCGATCTCTTCTTCCTTGTACGGTTTTTGATGTTGTTGCCCAAGAAACCTGACGCCGTTTGACCATTGGGAATCCCTCCATATGTATCCTAGTGGAATGAGGTATTCTGTCAAATAGCAAAAAACTCTATTCGCAAGAACAGAGTTATTCGCTAAACAGGCTCTTTACGTCATCCCAAGTGAGTGCGGAAAGGGAAGCGCCTGTTTCGTTGACGATAGCGTCAAAAAGATCTTTCTTTTTTGCTTGTAAAGCCTGTATCTTCTCTTCGATCGTTCCCGCAGTGATAAGACGGTAGACGTTGACGGTGCGTGTTTGTCCGATGCGGTGGGCACGATCAATGGCTTGTCTTTCTACTGAAGGATTCCACCATGGATCAATCACAATGACGGTGTCTGCAGACGCAAGGTTCAGGCCGGTTCCACCAGCTTTGGTGCTGATGAGAAAGACATGATCTTTTTGGCTTACATTGAACGCATCAACCAGTTCTCCACGTCTCTGTGTTTTTCCTGTGAGGATCATGTGGCCAACACCTTTGTCTTTCAGCGACTTACTGACGAGGTCGAGCATTCCCGTAAATTGACTAAACACGAGGACTTTGTGTGGTTTTTCGAGGTCACTTGTATTTGGCGCAATGGCTTCGTCGATGAGTTCGAGTGCAAGATCGAGTTTTGCAGATGTGACATCATCGCGTGTTGGGTCGTCTTCTGGAAGAAGGAGTGCTGGGTGGTTGCAGACTTGACGCAACTTCATTAATCCAGAGAGAATGTGGATACGTGATCGCGCGAACCCTTGTGCGGCGACAACGGTTTCGATGTCTTTTTTTACTTGAGCTAAAATCTCTGCGTAGAGAATACGTTGGTCAGCAGAGAGGGGGACTGCTGTTTGTTGTTCAATCTTTTCAGGTAGTTCCTTGAGGACTTCTTGCTTTGTGCGACGTAGCATGAAGACAGAAATCTTCTTTCGCAGTTGTTCGAGGGTGTGCGTGTCACTTCCGAGCATGATTGGCTTGCTGTACCGGTCGGTAAACTCTTTGTACCCACCGAGAAAGCCAGGCATTAAGAAGTCCATAATTGACCAGACCTCCATAACATTGTTTTCCAGTGGTGTACCGGTCAATGCGAGGCGATACTCTGCGTTGAGGCGTTTTACGAGCATCGATGTTTTTGATGTGTGGTTTTTGATGTACTGCGCCTCATCGAGAAGAACATAATCATATTGCGCCTGAGGTCCTAGGTGCCATGCGGCATCAGCCAGGAGTGCAGAGTAGCTTGTGATGACGATGTCCGCATCCTTAATCTTCCTGTGCTCTTTTGATCGTTCGGCTTGTGTTCCGTCTACTGTGACAATGTTGAGATCGGGGGTAAAGCGTTTTGCTTCACTTGCCCAGTTATATATTAGGGTCTTTGGGCAAATGACAAGATGTGGTTTGCCTGGCGTCTTGTGGAGTGACAAAAAGGCAAGCGCTTGAAGTGTTTTTCCAAGACCCATATCGTCAGCGAGGATGCCCCCGAAGCGGTATGAGCGCAAAAACTCAAGCCACGCAACACCTTCTTTCTGGTAGGGGCGCATGATCGTTTCGAGGTGTTCTGGGATACGAGGTGCACGGATTGGTGTTCCATTCTCTGCATGTGTCATGAACATCTGGAAACTGTCCGCACAACGATTGTTGTAGTGCGATGAACACGTCATGACATATTTGAGCTCCGGTGCATGATACAGCTTCCCGGTGAATGTCCCTGCTTTTTGATGGAATGAGCGAAGCATGCGGACGAATCGCGCAAGCTCGGAATGGTTGTCGATCTGAACACTTGTTCCATTATCAAGAATGAGATGCGTGCCGCCTTCCTCGATAAAGGCGCGCAGTGCATCGATATTGACTTTTTGATCTCCAACGTAACATGCGACATCAAAGGAGAGCTCGTTATCTTTTTCACTGAGTTGTACGGAAAAGTCTGCGCGGAATACTGCGTGTTCATTGGAGAGCTCGCTGTTGTTCATCGTGAGCGTAATATCGTGTGTGTGCGCAAATTCAATGACAGAGTTCCATGTTTCCATGAAGTACAGATTGATGCGCTTTTCTCCAGAGAGGCGACATTCAAGAGCTGGCGAGAGTCCGAGCGTTTTTGCATTAAGAAAGAGAAGACGATAAAACTGCTCAGCGCGTTGTGATGGGATGAGGGTAAGCGTGAGACGCCCCTTCGCGTCTTCTGTGATGTAGTGCATGTGTGCTGCACGACGTGCAATATGGACTTTCCCACCAGCGCTGCTGCGGTAGTATGTGGCAGAAATATCCTCTCGCACATGTCCCCAGTCGAGCATTGGAGTGAGGGTAAAGCGTTCGCCAAGCACTGGATCAGAATCATGCATGGCCGCAAGAACAAGCTTTGGTGGGGGAGCGATGGTAAGTTTTGCGAGTGCAGGGTCAAGGGTGAGATCGGTGTGTTCGCGAAGTTGCTGCATCAACATGTCGAGCTGGCCAAGATACACTCCTTCAATGACATGCTGATATGGCTCTTGTCTGGCCTGGTCACCAAAGGGAAAGATTGGAGCTTTGCGAATCTTGGAAAGCACTGTCGAGAGAGGTTCTGGAAGTCGAGAGAGGGAAAGAGTGTGTTCGCCAAAAAAGAGTACATGCTCTCCGCGTACGATGAGGGGTTTGTCTGCGTGTGTGGGGTTGGGTGTCGAGAGAAGGGAGAGATAAAATGTCTCTTGCGTCCCGCGTGCAGTAATCACACGACGGAGATGGAGCGCAGTCTCAAGTTTTTCTTTTCTGCTGATGGTGAGGTAATGCTCTTTCTGAAATTCCCATGGGGAATATGCAATAGGAAGCTTCGTTCGCTCAAGACCAACAAAAAGTTCTTCAATCGGATGAACAAGGGTTGGACCGTGAGAAAAATGCGCAATCAGGTCTTTTTCCTCACGCGTTAATTCTTTGAGTTTTGAAATTTCGCCTGGAGGAACAGGCGCATAGGGGCTATTGCGCTTATACAGCAAGAGTGCAGCGTGCGTTGTGACAACGATGTAATACATCGACTGATCCCCACGCGAATGTGGTGTGCTGCGAATCATTGGGGAATACTACCATATTTGAAGTAATATTTCAACTGGAAAGAATTTCTCAATAAAACAAAAAGAAGTAAGGGACACTTACTTCTTTTTTTGCTGTGCAAGGAGGATAATCCTGCCCATACGAATTTCTTCCCAGGTAAAATCTTCTGGAAGTGCTTGTTTTAATGGTGTGAGTTTTTCTTTTCCCTCTGCCTCGATAGCATACGCGATTGCGAGAAGCCGAGCGGGTGGAATTTCTTTTTCGAGAACATGTGTATCAACCTCAAATCCTTCCGCGATACATTCTTCAATATGATCAATGATTGTTGTCAGCGAAAGATCTCGTTCCCGAGCAATCTCTTTTGGGGTTTTCTGCGCCGTAAGCAGGTCATTGGTAATCAAATAGCTTTTTCTCTTTGGTGTGTAGGATAGATCAGGTGATGATGGAGAGCTTTCGGTTCGTTTCTTTTTTTCTCGTAGAGCAAGTGTGCGGAGCTGTGCAGACTTCTTTGTGGCGTGTGATAAAAACTGTGCCATTTCTTCTTCTGTTGGCTGTGTGAGTGTTTGGGCATGTTCCTGTGCCGCATCGGAAAGTTCATGGAATTCAGTGTCTACATCGCGTAGTTCCTCGTTGACCTCAAGAGCAAGCTCATTAATACCAATGAGAGAAAGGCCTTGGAGTGTTCGAACGCGCGAGAGGGCAACATATCCCATTCCTTTGACAAAGGCATTTCGAAGGTCAATTTCTGCTGCATCAAGGGACATGCCTTGGCTTTTGTGAATTGTGATCGCCCATGCAAGGCGGAGCGGGTATTGGGTAATCGTGGCAAGGGTACGGTCGCCATCTGCGATAATCCATGTTTCCTGGTCTGGTGTGACGAGTTTTCCATCAATCTTGCGAACAAGTGGGGCACCGAGAATATCGAAGCCTTCCATACGTCCGATTGTTCCATTCACCCATCGTCCTTGCGGATCGTTGCGGACAAACATCACGCGTGCGCCAGCTTTGAGATGGAGGAGTTCTGGGGCAAGACAGTTTTTCTTGAGTGCAGTAACGAGATGCGCTGGGCCTGAAGATGTCATGGTAAATGTGCGCTGCTCACCTTCGAGTTCGGCAAGACGATGTGCATTGATACGATCAACGTCAACATTTTGTGCATAGAGGCGCGTTGCCTCATTGTGTTCTGTAAATACACCAATGCGAGAAGTAAGGAGTGCACGCGTTCGGTCACTGATCGTCCCATTTCGAATGTCATTGAGTATGCGCACCATCGTGTCTTCGGTTTGTCGAAATTGTTCTTCAAGGTAACAGACTGCAAAATCTGCGTTTTGCCAACTTCGTCCATGAAACGCAAATGGGGGAGTCATATCCTCAAAACCTTTGGTGATTGGGGGAAGCTGAAAGAAATCTCCACTACAGATGACTTGGATGCCACCAAAAGGACGCATCGTATTTCGTGCTTTCCTTAAGATTTCATCAACGAGATCAAGGCGGGTGTGATGGAGCATTGAAATTTCATCAATAATCAGAATGTCGGTTTCGTTAAAGCGTTTATTGAGTTTTTTGTCGAACGCTATTTTTTCAATTTCAGTATCTGTCAGCGAGTCCTCGATGCCCATTCCTGACCAGGCATGGATGGTCATGCCACCCATGTGCGTTGCAGCAATTCCTGTTGAGGCAGTCACGGCGATAGTTTTCATTTCATTGTCTGCCCATCGTAAAAACGCACGTAGCAAGTGCGTTTTACCAGAACCAGCAGCTCCCGTCAGAAACACATTAGAACCAGAAGCGAGAATTCGAAATGCTTCTCGTTGTTGCATGCATCGAGTATAGCATAGTTTTCCAAAAAGTGTGGCTTGTTTCCTCTCTTTTTTCGTGTTCGTTCATATCGTGTATAATGGATATTATGTCATTTGATTTATTGCAGTTGATTAGCGCAGTTGGTGCCTTTGGTGTGATTTCGGTTGTCTTTGCTGAATCCGGTTTATTTTTTGGATTCTTTCTTCCAGGAGATAGCCTGCTGTTTACTGCTGGCTTACTGTCTTCACAGGGGATACTTCCTTTTTGGCTCCTACTTCTTTCACTTCCATTGGCTGCTATTGCTGGAGATTCTGTCGGGTATTGGTTTGGGAAAAAAGTTGGCCCTGCATTGTTTAAGAAAAAGGAGTCTCGATTTTTCAATCCGAAGCATGTGGTGACTGCGCATGAGTTTTTTGAGAAGCATGGAAAGAAGGCGTTAGTGCTCGCGAGGTTTATTCCAATCTTCCGAACATTTGTCCCAATAGTGGCAGGTGTTGCGGGAATGCGCTACCGAGATTTTTTGTCGTATAACATTATTGGAGGTATTGCATGGACAATTCCATTATTCTTGCTTGGTTTTTTTGCAGGGAACATGATTCCAAATGCAGAAAAGTATCTTCATTATATTGTTGCGGTCATTATTTCGATTTCACTGATTCCTGTGGCGAAAGAGTGGTGGAAGGCGAGGGGGAAGAAGTAAATAGTGAATAGTGATAAGTGAATAGGGAAATGCAGTGGTTCGTGGATAGTGGATGGTGGATGGGAAGAGGGGGAAAGGGTATGGGGTAAGGGAGACGGGGGATAGTGATAAGTGAAAAGCAGTTGCGAGTTGCAAGTTTCAAGTTGCAAGTTGCGAGAAATAGAATTGTCATTGCGACGGCCCCGAGTCTTCGAGGGACGGTGGCAATCCAGGACGGCATTAAATGACGAGTGAACAGTGATAAGTGATTAGGAAATACAGTGTTTCGTAGTAGAAATGAAAAACCCACCTCACGGGTTTTTCCGTTGGTGGGGTTGAGTGGGGGGGGGCGTGGCGCTACTGGTTGACCGTTTTCCGGTCTTCCAGATAGCACTCGAGGCATGGGATCCCAACGTGGTCGTAGGAATTGTGCTCCCTGCAGAGCACAACGTCTCCCTTGGGGACCATCGGGTTGCCATGGATGTCGACGACCGAGAAGCCATGACGAGTGGCGTCTCCGTACTCACTCGCTGCTTCTTTGGGATACCAGAAGGAATCCAGGGAGCCTTCTTCGGCTGGCAGGCCTTCCGGGGTCATTCCGTCGATTCGGAGTGACCACTGGTCGGTGAAGCAGCTGGTCTGCGATTCCGGCCAGCTTTCCCAGTGCTTCTTGTAGAGGAGGCCCATGGAGCTTGTGGCCTTGAGGCTCCTGCCGCTCACAGGTTCCTGGGAAAAATACCCAGGGACTCCGGTCTTCCATTCCGTGATCGTGACGATCACTTCCTGGACGACGATGGCGAGCTTGTTCTTGAAGTCAATGTGCATCTGCCAGAGGCAAATGCGCTGTCCGACATGGTAAGGAACTTGTTTCTTCTTCATATTCTATCCTTTATGGGAGATGGTAGCGGTTGAACTGAAGTGCATATATTATACCATAATATACTACAATGTCAATAATAGGATTGAGGTTTGCTACGCGCGGTATTTTCCTATATCTATTACTCTCATACCCTTTACCAAAAATGCAGACCGGGATTGTCTAGAATAGTTTTAGTATCAGTCTTGGTTTTAGTAAATACGAAACCAAATACGAGTCCTGGATTGCC
>CAYLUP010000013.1:0-9795 GCA_964386905.1 uncultured Candidatus Saccharibacteria bacterium | reverse complement strand
CGACGCATACACTAACCTTAACGAGCGCTCCGCCTGGCTCCAGTGGGCAAAAAACAGACAACTTCTCCTTCTCTTTGCGCACAATAAAGAAACCCTGAAGGCTGTAATGGAAGAAGGCAGTAGGGCAAATTTATGTCTTGCTTCATACGAATCAAAATCTAAGGCAGGGTTCAAACAATACAAAGAACAGCGAGATCGCTTGGAGGATTTAGTTTTTAATACGAAAGAGCGAGTGGCCACGAAAGATTTCGCTTATGAGTATATGTCATCCTATGGTGGGAACGTGGGTTCTATAGCCTGTGATTATTCCTCGAATTAATGAGTGTCTTAGTATTTTGTATTGTCATTGCGACGACCCCGAGTCTTCGAGGGTCGGTGGCAATCCAGGACTTGCATTGGTATTAAAAAAGTATGCGTGAGCATGATTATTATGTATACATTCTTACAAACAAAAAGAATGGCACTTTATATGTCGGGGTAACGAATTGCCTTTCTCGGAGAGTGGCAGAGCATAGGAACCACACACATGATGGATTTACGTCAAAGTACGGAATACACATGCTTGTGTATTATGAACATTTCGCCGACATTACCGTTGCCATTCGAAGGGAAAAACAAATCAAAAGCTGGTCAAGAAAAAAGAAAGTGGCGCTGATTGAACGCCGAAATCTGTATTGGGAGGAAATATTTTAATCGAAACAAAAGCATCTGTAGGGAAATACTATATTAGTAAACTAATAACGCGCACAAAACAAACTATGAAAAACATATTCATTGGTGCGCTTTTATTATGCTCAATTTTTCCAATAGCCACCTTCGCATCTGCTGAGGTGTGTAATATAAATGAGTACGCTGTCGTGTATATGAACGGAATGCTTAATTCAAAAAATGATGCAAACCGTGGGAGAGAGGAGTTGGAATATCTGGTTAACAGTATTAGCGAAGAACCAGATAAAAAGCCTTTGAATGTCTACCTCGCCTACAACCCCTCACACGCAGGAGGTCTTGGCGATTCTCTCCGTGTCCTTCTCCAGAAAACAATCGACGAGCTGGAGGGGACATCTTACCTCGACTATGATGCAGAAAATATGCTCCGCGACCTTTCTCAAAATGTCAAAGAAGGGAAAGTCTTATTCGTTCCACATTCACAGGGAAATTTTTACGCAAATTCTATTTATAAATACATCGTTGGGCATGATCACGGACTCTTGCATACCTCCATGACGATGTATAACGTCGCCTCCCCAGCAGAGGTGTCCGCATACAACAGCACCTATCTTCTCTCGGCAAGTGACCAAGTGATTGCAGGCCTTGTTGGTTCTGTTGGGTCTTTGCGAAGACCAAACATTACTTTCGGCCTTCCGGACAATCACCCTGACTCTCTCGGACACAATTTTGTTGATACGTATCTGGCGCTTGGGGGAGAGCGTATAGTTGCAGACATTCGAGATCAGCTTGCTATATTGAAGCGTGATATTCGGAAGGATACAAATGAGCCATGTATCCCCGCTCCGAAGAAAGGAGTGTTTGACGTTGTGCAATCCATACAATATGGAGTTGTTGACGCTGTTGCTTCCCTTGTAAAAAGTACTTTGTCACTTGCGGTAAAAAGCGTATCGCTTGTTGCGTCTGCATTTGCAACTCAAGAAGAACACTCAAATGCCCCACATTTTCCTTACGAGGTATTATCGCATCAAGGAGTCAGCAATGATCCGTTGCTATCCATCTCAGACGAGGCACAAGGAGTTATTTTGGATTCTCTCTCCACCTCTCCACTCCTAGAGAGGGAGGCGGTCAAGCCTCCCCCTGCTCTCCCTTCGGACACTCTTCGTCTGTATGCTGACAGAATAGCACTTCTAAAACAGATGCTTGCTGCTGTGGAGATGGAGCAGCGCATACAAGTGCCCATCAGTACTGTTGTGCAACATTCGCAGGGCTCCGCGCATTCCAAGAAAGAGGGAATGCTAGCTGCTCCTCCTTCTCAAGATGTCGCAGCATCATTTGGCACCACAACAATTCCAGCAAGTGATGTTGCGCAGGATCAGGCCGCTTCGTCTACCTCAGGAATACTTGAAGTTGCTCCATTTGCCGTGCGAGCAACACAGTTGCCGCCTGGTGCGCAGGTAACAACGGCACAGGATGGAAATCTCTTAATTACGGAGTACTACATTGGCGCTGAGGGTGAGCAATCGTGGGTTGAAATTATGAATACGCACAAAGAAAAGTGGGTAGATACGAGTAGTGTGATGATTGATGTTGACAATGCGCCGTTTTCTTTTCCTACGACACTGGTTCCACCCTGGTCAACGGTTATTCTCTACAGCACCGGCTTTGCACATCACAAAGAAGATGCACTCGCTCTCCCATATGCGCGCACACGTGCATTGCAGCCGCTTTCTCGGTTTATCGAAGGAGATGTAAAAATACTTGAAATGCTTTCCGGGGGACCACTCTTGCTAGATCATATGCATTACGGAGGGGAGTACTGTAATAGCCCGCATTCGTATAGTCGTTCGTGTGAGCGTCTCGTGATGCAATATCCAGGAAATATTCCTGAATATTGGGCAAGAAGTATTAATGTTGCGCTTCCGACACGAGATGATTACGTTTCTTCATATGGTAAAGAGAATTATCTGTGGCAATTCCGAATATTTGAAGGAAGAAACATCGCGACAACATACACAAGTGAAATTGTATCGATCAATAGGCAGCATGCACCATATATTTCTGGTCAGATCACCGTTGCCGCTGGGGAAGAGTTAAAAATTGATCATACAAAGCAGTGGGTCCTTGTTCCTCAAGAGCTCTTCGTATACGGAAGCGGTGACAATACGGAGCTTTCTGTATACGGTACACTTCGTGTCTGGAGGGCAGGGAATCTTCGTTCTGGCGGATATGGAGAGCCTCATGTCGTCGTCTATGAAGGGGGAACCGTGATTCGAGATCCGTATTCCTTTGTATCATCACCGACGTTGATTCGTGGAGGGAGAATGCGTACAAATGGAATACATTTCGTTCAGGTTGAGAGTGGGAGTGTCTATATTACGAATTATCAAGATGGGACTCTTTCTCAAGCCGTGACGTGTGGGGACCTACGGAGTCAAGAATATCAAACACATTGGATTGGGGGTTCTGTGTTCATTGGCGGAGTGCATTGTGGTCACAGAGAACATATGGATGAACAGGGGAATTGGATCGACTTTGGGCTGAAGGATTCTTTTGGCAATTTATATGAAGACAGCGGGGAAGAGTGTCTCGCGCATACCCTTACTGATGCTGGCACATTCATTTGTTATGTTGAAGAGAGCCCCCCTGCTGAGGAAGAGGAGCCTCCTATTGATGAAGGTGGAGGAGATGGAGAGGGTACTACTGATGGAGACGGAGCAACAGGAGAGCCCATTGACTATCTCTCTCTCGGGCTTACTGCTGAAGGGTGTTTTGATGGTACATATATGGACGCGACAACGACAGCTCAGCAGTCTAGTACGTGTGGAAATGGATGGGCGCCACGACCAACACTCTTTCCATATCAAGAAGGAACTGTCCAGCGTACACCGCATCATGGTAGACTTCAGATCGTTGAGTATTTCATTGGTGCAACAGGAAGTGCTCCGTGGGTGAAAGTTGGAAACATGATGGGTGGGGCATACGTACATATGTACAATACGGACTATGTGATTGGCGGAGTACGTACACCAATGCCAGTGCTTACTATCCCAAAAAGAAATCACATTGTGATTGTTGGGGAAGGGGAGTTTGACACGGCAATCCTTCCTGCGCAAGAAGACATTGGTGGTGCGATGAGCACACTCTTTTACGTAGATCGGAGTGGTACTCCTGGTGATTGGAATGAAAAGATACTCCAGACCATAAATGCATTTTCCCCGAAAGATGAAACCATTGAAATGGAATCACTTTTACTGTCGAGAGACGCGTGTTCTGGAACGGTGACCCCATATGGGTCATGTCTCTTAAACAAGAGAGCATTGTTATGGAATGATCCATATGAGGGAATGCTGTAGTGATAAGTGAACAGTGAAGAGTGAATAGGAAGGATGCCGTGGAGAGTGGATGGTGGATAGGAAGAAGGTCGTTGGGTAAGGGGGTATAGGGTAAAGGGGATGGAAGATTAGAAGAAGTGTGTAGTGAGGTATTGTCATTGCGAACCCATGAGTCTTCGAGATGAGCCTGTCCTGAACAAGGAGCGCGGCTTTGTGTGCGACTATGATTCAGGAGTGGCAATCCAGGACGGAATTTGGTGAATAGTGATAAGTGACAAGTGAATAGCAATACAATCCTGGATTGCCGCAGGCCATCGCAAGGCCGATATCCTTCGCAATGACAATACAACAATGCACACCCGTGTCCTGGATTCCGGATGTTGCTCGAAGACTCGCAAGTCCGGGATGACAGAGTGGCCGGCTTTGGATCAGAAACGTATTCTTTCCACCCCTCATTCTCCATTCATTTCATACAGTCCTGGATTGCCACAGTCGGCCTGAGTACCGGCCGCCCTCGCAATGGCAATACTTTATTCTTTATTCTCAATACTCCATTCTTCTTATTTCTCATGACTGATGACTCATGACTTCTCTATCCACTCTCCACCAACCACTATCCACTAATTTTATCTATCTAAAAAAATTGACTTTACACCTCCACTTTGCTATAGTGCAGCACATGGAAAAAGAAATGACCATTGACGCTTTTGGGGCAGACCAGAAGATCTACGAAGTAGGTTTTCATGTTATCCCAGCATTAAGCGAGGAAGGTGTTGCAGCTCAGGTTGCAGCTGTCCGTGAAGCAATTGCTTCAGTACACGGCACTATTATTGCCGAGGGCGCTCCAAAGAAGATCGACTTGGCATACCCAATGACCAAGGTCGCTCAAAACAAGCGCACCACATTTACTTCAGCATATTTTGCTTGGTTCAAATTTGAGGCAGAGCCAAAGGGAGCAAAAGAAGTCGCTTCAATCGTAAAGGCGAATGATGATGTGCTCCGCTTCCTCCTCGTCAAGACTGTGCGAGAGGATACGATGGCACCTCGCAAGCTCTTTATGAAGAAGAAAGAGGAAGATGAAGTTGCGCCAGCAGAAGAGGTTGTCGTCTCAGAAGAAGAGATTGACGCATCGCTTGATAAGATCATTCTCGAATAATCGTTTGATTAGTAAATAATCCGCAAGGGTATGTATATCAACAAGGTATTCATTTACGGAAATCTGACTCGTGACCCAGAGTTGAAATCAACTCCATCTGGTGCACAGGTTGCTCAGTTTTCTGTCGCAACGAATCGCGTCTATAAAGATCGAAACGGAGCAAAGCAGGAAGAGGTTCAGTTTCATAACTGTGTGGTCTGGGCACAGCAGGCAGACACACTGTGTCGATACATGAAGAAGGGGAGTGCAATCTTCGTTGAAGGCCGCCTCCAGACACGTTCGTGGGATGGCAAAGATGGAACAAAGCAGTATCGTACTGAAATCGTTGTAGAGAATTTCCAGTTTGGTCCAAAGGCGACCGGAGGTGCTCCATCTGATTTTGGCGGTGCTCCACGCACATCAGCTGCTCCATCACAAGCCCCTGCTGCACAGGCTCCAGAGCTTGATACGATTGAATATCCAACTGACGATATTAACCCTGACGACATTCCATTCTAAATACTATGAAAAAAATCAACAAGAAGAAGGAGATCTCAATTGAAGGGTTGAAGCACTTTGACTATAAAGATGTCGAGTTACTCAACACATTCATCGCTCCATCAGGACAGATCATGGGCAAGAAGCGCACAAATCTTTCCTCAAAGCAGCAGCGCACAATGACGCTCGCAATCAAGCGATCACGGTATATGGGCTTTATGCCATACATCGCATCATAATAAAAAACTCCATATTTGGACGAATTTGCACTGACTTCAGTGTTCGACTCGCTCACCATACTTCAAGTATGGCTCGCTCGAGCTCGAACACTTCCAGTCAGCACAACTTCATTCCAAATCTGGAGTTTTTTGCTGCCTGATGTTGGTGATAATGGAAAGGGTATGGAGTAAGGTGGATGGGGGAATACAGTGGATAGTGGAGAGTGGATGGTGGAGAGAAAGGAGTGTTTAGTGAAGAGTGATTCGGTAGAAGCAGTGGATAGTGGAGAGTGGATGGTGGATGGGAAGAAGGGTATGGGGAATGGGGAATGGGAGAAGTAGTTGCAAGTTTCAAGTGGGGGTTCCATATTGTTGTATTGTCATCCCGGAAATTTTGCTTTGAAAATTATCCGGGATCCAGGACGCGTGCTCTGCATTGTCATTGCGAAGGCATTTTGCTTTGAAAATGCCTGTGGCAATCCAGGACTGTCTTTCCTATTCACCATTCACTTATCACTGTTCACTAAATACTCGTCCTGGATTGCCACAGCCCCTCGAGGACTCGGGATCTTCGCAATGACAAGGCTTCATTCCTCATTCTGCCTACTCCATTCTTCTTATTTCTCATGAGTCATGACTATCTTCCTATCCACCATCCACTGCTTTTATCTATTCACTTATTACTTGTTGCTTCATTCAGTCCTGGGTCCCGGATACGCTGCAAAGCCAGCGTTCCGGGATGACAATACAACAATATGGAACCCTCATTCGTAACTCGTAACTTAAAACTTGCAACTGCTTTTCACTTATCACTATTCACTAGAACAGGTAAGTCAAAAGCGGCGCATGGCGCCGCTCTCTCCACTGTCCACAAATCACTCTCCACTCTCTTTTACGCTTTCTCTGCGCGGCCAGTGTACTCTTCGTTCTCGGTGTTGATTTCAATCATGTCCCCCTCATTAATAAACATTGGGACATTGATTTTTGCACCAGTTTCGACAACAACAGTCTTGAGTGCATTGCCTGATGTATCGCCACGGACAGCTGGGGCACACTCGGTAACCTTCAGTGTGACTTTAATTGGCGCACGAATACCAATCACTTTATCGTCATAGGTCATGCCTTCAAGGACGGTATTCGCTTTTGTCCATTTTAAGACTCCACCGACGACATCTTCAGGGAGCATAAAACGATTCTTAGGATCTTCTGGATCACAGAACCAATTTTCGCCTTTGTTCGTAAAGAGATATTTTACTTTTTGTGTACCGACTTCAGCTTCTTCGATCTTATCGTTTTGATGGAAGGTGATTTCGAGAACACGACCGTTAATTAAGCTGCGAAGCTTTGTCTGGTTGACTGGCTTGCGCTGTTGTTTGCGGAAAATCCATGCAGAGAGTACTTCGAAAGGCTCGCCTTCGTAATTGATGTACTTGCGCACGGTAACTTCGTTGTATGCAAGAATTGCCATAATGTGGCTATGATACGCCATTTTTCGGAATATGGCAAGAGAAGGAGATGATGTAGGGTAGAGTATTGACAAAGTGGCAAATTATACGCTTGCTTTCTATTCATTATCTGGTAGTTTAGCAATTATGAATATGCGCAAAGTCTCAGGCACCCTCTACCTTTTTTTGGGAGATTTTGTCGTATGGTATGGAGCACTTTGGCTCTCCCTCTCTCTTCGTGCACTCCATTTTCCATCACTTTCACTTTATGTTGCACATGCCCTTCCATATACGATTATTTTTCTCCTAAGTTTTCTTGCTTCGTATATCTTTGGACTCTATGATTCTCGAGTGCTCTCTCTTCGACAGAGAATCCCAGTATTGATTATGCAGTCGCAGATTTTTTCTGTATTCATTTCCGTATTTGTATTTTATACACTCCCGTTTTTTGGAGTTGCCCCAAAATTATTTTTGATTCTAAATATTATTGTGACAGCCGCATTGATGTTTTTGTGGAGAATGTTTGGGGGAAGGATTGCGGGTGTTCAGGTGCGAGAATCTGCTATTCTTGTCGGTGCTGGGCCGTCTGTGCAGCATGTATATAGTATTGTGAATGCGGCCTCGTATTATCCTATTCAGATTATTGCACAATATGATGGAGAATCTATTAGATGGGATAGCGTCGCAAAAGAGATACAACAGTACGTTTTGTCTCGTGAAGTAAAAATCATCATTATTGATTCGCGGAATGAACAGGTGAAGCCTATTCTCCCAATGGTGTATCATCTTACTCTTTCTGGTGCCGTGTTTGTGGACATTCACGCTGTCCATGAAGATATTTCAGATAAAGTTCCACTTGCGCTTTTGGGTTATGAGTGGGTCGTTGAACATGCCTCTCGCGGTGTTCATGTGGGGTATGATTTCATGAAGCGAGTTATGGATTTGTGTATTGCGTTTCCGTTATTTCTCCTTTCTGTTCCCTTGTATCTGCCAATCGCAATTGCCGTCGCATCTGATGGCGGACCTGTCTTTTTTGTCCAGAAGCGTATAGGAAAAAATAATTCGATTATACGAATTATTAAGTTTCGCACGATGTCAGTGATGGATGAGGGGGTTCCTCTTGTTGAAAATGATAGACGTATTACTCGTGTCGGAAAATACTTACGTATGACACGACTTGATGAAATCCCGCAGCTCTTTAACGTTATTCTTGGTGACTTGAGCTTGATTGGTCCACGTCCAGAGGTTCCCGGTTTGGTGGAGAAGTATACGGCATTGATTCCGTATTACGATGTTCGACATTGTATTACTCCTGGACTTTCTGGGTGGGCGCAAGTACATCATGAAAAGCCTCCACAAACAGTTGAGGAGACACGAGAAAAGTTGGCATACGATTTGTATTACCTGAAACATCGATCATTTTTGCTCGATTTGAAAATTGCCCTTAAGACAGTTTACACGCTGTTATCGCGCGTTGGTGTATAAAAAGCTCTCTGTACAGAAGAACATTTTTTCGTTAGTCTATCCATAGATATAAAGAAAGGACCATGATGAACACAACATATGTTATCACCGGTGGAGCAGGATTCATTGGAACACATCTCTGTGCGTACCTCAAAGAGCAAGGGGCTACTGTTCGAATCGTCGACTTGAAGCTTCGAGGCGAAGAAGGGGAAGGTGTGCATGATATTCGACACTTCCCATATCTCCAAGAAGCGTTTTCTGGCGCAGACGTGGTCATCCACCTCGCTGCACTCACCAGCGTTCCAGAATCCATCGCACTCCCTGCGGTGTATGCTGAAACGAATCTTCAGGGTTCCGTTCATGTACTTGAGGCCGCACGTATGTGTGGAGTGAAGAGGGTTGTTTTTGCATCATCTGCAGCCGTATACGGGAATCAGACAATGCTTCCTCACAAGGAAGATATGTCAAAATGCCCAGAGTCTCCATATGCATGGCATAAGGCAGCGGTGGAAGACATGCTCGTGATGTACTCAGCGTTGTACGGAATGGAAACAGTGTCTTTGAGATTCTTTAATGTGTATGGAGAGGGTGTGGATTTGCATAATCCATACGCAGCGCTCCTTGGCGCATTTGTACGATTGCTCCAAGCGAAACTCCCTCTCACTGTAACCGGTGATGGGGAACAGACGAGAGACTTCGTCCATGTGAGTGATATCGCGCGAGCGCTTACACTTGCTTCTTTGTCGCCATCAGTTGGTGCTGGAGAAGTCATCAACATCGGGACTGGAATCCCACGCACAGTGAATGATATTGCGCGATTGTTTGGAGGCGAGATTGTGTATGTTCCCGAACGGAAGGAGTTGAAACACTCTTGTGCGTCTATCAAGAAAGCAGAAGAATTGCTCGACTGGAAGCCGCTGGTTGGACTCGAAGAAGGAATTCAGCGGTTCAAAACCTTTTATGGTGTATAGCCCAAACCCCACGACAATGTGTTCGTGGGGTTTTTATTTGGAAGGTGAATAGTGATAAGTGAA
>CAYLUP010000012.1:8512-11780 GCA_964386905.1 uncultured Candidatus Saccharibacteria bacterium | reverse complement strand
AACTCATAGTGTAGGGGTGAAATCCGTTGATATTATGGGGAACACCAAAAGCGAAGGCAGTTCACTGGCACATTACTGACGCTGAGAAACGAAAGCGTGGGTAGCGAAAGGGATTAGATACCCCTGTAGTCCACGCCCTAAACGATGTTCACTCGCTTTATGGAGTATCGACCCTCCGTGAGGCTTAGCTAACGCGATAAGTGAACCGCCTGGGTAGTACGATCGCAAGATTAAAACTCAAAGGAATAGACGGGGACTTGCACAAGCGGTGGATTATGTGGTTTAATTCGTAGGTACACGAAGAACCTTACCAAGGCTAGACATCCTAACGAAATCTCTAGGAAACTAGAGCCCTTCGCAAGAACGGTAGGACAGGTGATGCATGGCCGTCGTCAGTTCGTGGTTTGAACTGTTCCCTTAAGTGGGGTAACGAACGCAACCCTTGTCTCGTGTTACAAGTGTCACGAGAGACTGCCCAGCCCAGAGCGCGTGAAGCAGATGAGTACCGAGTGGTGAATGAGATGTGTGATTTATCATATGTGTTGTTCACCACCCGGTACTGATCGGATGGGTATCGAATGGTGAATGAGATATGTGATTTATCATATGTGTTGTTCACCATCCGGTATCGATCGGAGCTTCGTTTGTTCCGGGCTGGGAGGAAGGTGGGGATGACGCCAGGTCAGCATGTCCCTTTGACGTCTTGGGCTACACACATAATACAATGGGAGTTACAACGGGTCGCGACGCAGTAATGCTGAGCCAATCCTTAAAAAGCTCCCCCAGTTCGGATTGAGGGCTGCAACTCGCCCTCATGAAGCCGGAATCGCTAGTAATCGCGGGTCAGCTAAACCGCGGTGAATACGTTCTCAAGTCTTGTACTCACCGCCCGTCAACTCAAGGGAGCCGGGGGTACCCCAAGTCTCACCTCGCGTGGGCCTAAGGTAAATTCGGTGACAGGGAGTAAGTCGTAACAAGGCACGGGTAGCGGAAGCTGCTCGTGGATCAATTCCAATTTGGGCGTGATCCACATATATGTGGTCACTAATCGTCGATTGTTTCTCTAAGAAACAGGGTCATCATGAAATACCCAATATGTCATGACCTAACATGCTGGTGTCGCATGTCGGATTTCCCCGCAAATACGTTAGCGGGGAGGTAAAATGAGGCAATAGAGAATTAACATTCTCCAACCTTAGTTTGCTAGTGAAGTAAACAAATTGATCGATTTCCTTGCGTAACACTCAGTTTCAAAGTAAAGCACCCGAAAGGGTGTTCTTTTTTATTTTAGTTAAAATGCCAGGTGCATTCCCTCTGGGAATGTCTCGCTATTAAAGTAAAATGAGGCAATAACCGCGTCGGTGCGGACACCGAACCAGGCGCGGTTGTCAGTTACGGGGCAGCCCCGCCGCACCCATCAACTCAAGACATTGCTGGCGCACTGTCTTTTTCTGATAGAGAATTAACATTCTCCAACCTTAGTTTGCTAGTGAAGTAAACAAATTGATCGATTTCCTTGCGTAACACTCAGTTTCAAAGTAAAGCACCCGAAAGGGTGTTCTTTCTTATATGTAAATTTCTTGCATAAGGTACTTTTTCCCTGTTGTTCTTTTTTTGAAACTGTTATAATCACTCAGTATGCGAATAGATCATGACATAAAATTAGACTATGCGGACGTATTGCTTAAACCAAAGCGGAGCACTCTTGAATCACGGAAAGATGTTGTTCTCGAGCGTTCTTTTACGTTTTACCATTCTCCAAAAATTTGGACAGGCCTGCCAATTATGACTGCAAATATGGCGTCCTGCGGGACGTTTGAGATGGCACGCGTACTCTCGGAGTATAAAATCATTACGACATTTCATAAGTATTATTCTGTTGAGGATTACAAACAGTTCTTTATTGACTTTCACAGTCCTGATTATGTCGCCTATACACTTGGAATCCGTGAAGAAGATATGCAGAAGCTTCGTGACATGAATGAAGCTGGTCTCATGAAGCATTTTTCATTTATCTGCCTTGATGTGCCAAATGGATACTTACAGCGTTTCATCGATGCCATCAAGGAAGTCCGTGCATTATTTCCAGACCATATTATTATTGCCGGAAATGTCGTAACAAACGAGATGACCGAAGAGATTATCCTCGCTGGTGCAGATGTTGTGAAAGTAGGCATCGGATCTGGTGCTGCTTGTACAACACGGCGAATGACAGGCGTTGGATATCCTCAGCTTTCAGCGGTTATTGAATGTGCCGACGCCGCACACGGCATATCAAATGAACAAGGGGCAGGGCGGATTATCGCGGACGGTGGCCAGCAGTATGTTTCTGATATTGCGAAGGCATTCTGTGGAGGAGCAGATTTTAATATGTGTGGATCGCTCTTTTCTGGCTTCGAACAAAGCGGTGGGAAGACTATCGAGAGAGATGGGAAGTTTTATAAAGAATATTTTGGCTCATCTTCGAATAAGGCAATGATAGAGCACTACGGAAGAAAAGATGCACATCGTGCGAGTGAGGGAAGGTATGTCCTGATTCCCCACAAGGGCGATCTTCATGACTTTGTGCAAGATATGCTCGGTGCATTGCGTAGTACGGCGACGTATCTTGGTGCACGATATTTGAAAGAACTCCCAAAGCGCGCAACGTTTATTATGGTCAATAGACAACTAAATACGTATTTAGAAAAGTACGATACTGGTGAGTAGCTTTGCTTGTATAAAACACCCTGCAGCGTGCAGGGTGTTTCAATTATTTCTTTTTGATCTTCGCTCGGAAATGTTCTGCTGCGATTGCGATACGGAGAGCAGGGCGTCTCTCAGATGAGTAGACTCGGAGGACGAGAGCGAGCACACCAAGAGTGCCATCGAGTGTCATGCTGGGAACAATCGATCCGATTTTATCTGTTCCAATAAATGCCTTTTCGAGTTCATCGATATCGTCATCAGAAAGAATTTGTGTATTCGTTGTTTTAATGAGAAGCTCCTCAATAACGCGGTACAGTAACGTCGTTTTATAAGGCGTATGTCGAAGATGTTCGCGAAGATGAATTGCTGTTGCATAAATCATGTTGCGATCCATTGTATCCCTCCTGTATGTCAAGAACGAGGTATTTTCTCCTATTACGCTACGGTATTATCCTTCTCAAGTCAATCGTGTTGCATTTTATATGAAAATTTGGTATATTCTTGAAACAAATAGCTTATATTTGTGTTCAAAGTGCGTGCAGAAAGACTCTCAGACTCAGGTGGTTAGAGCGCGTCACTG
>CAYLUP010000012.1:0-8412 GCA_964386905.1 uncultured Candidatus Saccharibacteria bacterium | reverse complement strand
GCAGAAAGACTCTCAGACTCAGGTGGTTAGAGCGCGTCACTGATAAGCAAGATAAAGAAAAATCAATCATAGCTAAATATTTGTTTCTAAAGTGCGCGTGTAGCTCAGGTGGTTAGAGCGCGTCACTGATAATGACGAGGTCCCAAGTTCGAGTCTTGGCATGCGCACTTTGGAAACAAATATTTAGTTGTGATTTTTCTTTATGCCGGGCTTGCTTTTCGGTTATTGATGCCCCACCGGGCAACAGAATATTCGCGCGCCTGCGCAGGCTCAGTCGCTGTTCCAATAACGACGAGGTTTCAGGAGGTAGTCTGTACGCATACTTATTGTTTTGTCATTGCGAACAGAAACTGCTTTGAGTTTCTGTGCGGCAATCCAGGACTGTATTGAGGTAAAAGATATAAGGGATGGTTGACGGGAGAAATATTACGCATTCTCTCGTACTGTTAACGTGCAGCTTCCTGTTCATTTTTCCGTGGTTTACTCTTTCCTATTTTCGTTTAGTATGTAGTAATGGCTACTCTCTATATTGTCTCTACTCCAATCGGTAATCTTGAAGACATCACACTCCGTGCACTCAACACATTAAAATCCGTCGACACAATTCTCTGTGAAGATACCCGTGTCACAAAGACCTTGCTTTCAAAGTATGACATTCATACCCGCACGATGAGCTATCATGCACAAAGTAGTTCTGGGAAGCATGATGTTATCCTGCAAATGCTCTCAGAAGGAAAAAATCTTGCTCTGGTTTCTGATGCCGGAACGCCAACACTCTCAGATCCTGGGGTTCTTTTAGTTCAGCAAGTTCGTGCACATTTTCCTGAGGTTGCTGTGGTTCCGATTCCTGGTGCATCTGCACTGCTTTCTGCGCTTGTTGCAACAGGGTTTTCGACAGCACAATTTCTTTTTTTGGGTTTCCTCCCTCACAAGAAGGGGAGAGAGACGCTGTTTCGGGAGATTGCAGAGACAGAACGCACTGTTGCGTTCTATGAGTCGTCCCATCGCATTGAAAAAACACTTGATTCTCTCGTGGAGCATCTTGCATCCGAGAGAAAGATCGCAGTGTGTCGCGAGATGACAAAGATGTTCGAAGAAGTACAAATCGGCACAGCGCAAGACATACGGGCATACTACCAAGCTCATCAAGATAAAGTTCGTGGAGAATTTGTGGTCGTGATTAACGAGGCGTAGTGCCTCGTTTTTGTATACCCTATTGACTCATGACTCAGGACTCATGACTATGCTGTATCCACATGTAGATTCTCAAAAAAATACTCTATAATGGAAGTATATGGCACGAAAGATTCTCATTGCAGTAGCGCTTATTATCGCGGTATTTCCATACCTTGGTTTTTCAGAAGTGGTGGATGTTGCTGTCTCTACTACTCTGGGATTCCTTATGGCTGCAGTCTTACTTTTGTCGCGGAAACCAAAGACTCGTGATCTTTCGTCGTCAGATGATTTGCCAGCACATCGAACTGATGACACTTCTGCCCCTTCACAGGATCTTCCTATCGCTCATGCTGAAGAAAGTGCAATAGAGCATCGAATGCCAATCGTGCACGAAGAAATGCGACGTGATTCATCAGCGCAACGAAACACAGTTTCGCAAGTGGCACAGTCCACGCTCAGCACCAATTCCGAAATCGTAGTAAAAAAACCAAAACTCTCCAAGCGACCGTCTGAAGAAAAGATTCCAGAGATTGCCGATGGAATCATATTGCCGACGCGAAAGAGTCGCAAACATGCTCCCAAAGTTGTTCTTGCGTACGAAGAACAAGTGCATCCCGCAGATGTACCTATTCCTGCTGACGTGCAAGCTTCCTTGCATCTTCAGGAACGTGCGTAGTCCCTTCCATGCCACAAAAAAACATTGTTACAATAAAGCGTCTCATCATCGGCATATGCTGCGTTGCGGCGCTTTTTCTCTTCTTGGATGGAATTGGTGTCCTCGGTCAAACTGTGGAATATCGAAATGGTGATCCCATATCTGATACTTCTTTACCAAAGTACGATGTTGTTGAATCCGCACAAGGTGTAGTGCAAGATGGCTTGTCCGATCTCGCTGCGTCATCAACAGCAACCACGACTGTTGTTGTACATCACTTGAAGACCCCCGAAGTTGTTCGTGCTGCGTACATGACGAGCTGTATCGCGAGTGGTGCTGGTTTACGTGCGCCGTTGCTTGCGCTTGTCGAAGAATCAGAGATCAACGCACTCGTGATTGATGTTAAAGATTATACAGGTTACATTTCTATGGATCTTGGAAATCCAGAATATCCAACTGGTGGGTCGTCGTGTTTTGTAAAAGACATGAAGGCATTTCTTGCAGAACTGGGGGAGAAGGGTGTGTATCGTATCGCGCGTATTGCAGTTATGCAGGATCCATATTACGCAGCAAAACACACAGAAGATGCAGTGAAGCGAAAAGACACGGGAGGTGTTTGGAAAGACAAGAAAGGACTCGCTTTTGTTGACCCAGGCGCTGAGCACTTCTGGGAATATATTCGTGATGTCAGTGTCGATGCCTACGATGCAGGATTTGATGAAATCAATTTCGATTATGTTCGCTATCCGACTGATGGTGCATTACATAATATGGCATTTACACTTTCTGGATCATCGACAAAACCAGCTATGATGAAAAAATTCTTTTCCTATATTGGGAAAGAGATGAAAGATCGTAATATTCCAAGCTCGGTTGATATCTTTGGAATGACGACCACGGCAATAGGGGATTTGGGTATTGGCCAGGTCCTTGAGGATATTCTTCCACACTTTGACTACATCGCACCGATGGTTTACCCATCGCATTACCCTCCGTCTTTTAACGGTTGGAAAGATCCAAATACTGTCCCTGGCCCGTTGATAGAGTATGTTATGGGGGAGGCAGTCCGGAGGGGGCATGTGCTTGGTTATGGCCCAGAAAAATTTCGCACGTGGATTCAGGATTTTGATTATGGAAAGGATTATACGCTTGCAGATGTTCGTGCACAGATAGGTGCAAGTGAGCGCGTGGGTGTTCGGAGTTATATGGTATGGGATCCAAGCAATAAGTATACGAGAGGAGCATACACTGGTCGCATCGAGGAGAAAAGGTCCGTCTTTCCCCCTACTCCTGTACCTGTAGCAACAACGACAGCATCGACAACCAAACAACAGCCGTAGGCTGTTTTTGCGTGGTATACTATCATTATCTTTATGCATTGGCAGTACGATAAGAATAAGATTACCTATTTTGCAGATACGGATTTCCGCGGCCAGCGGGTGCGTTTTGGTATTCGTGCAGAAGATCGTGCACGACATATGTACATCATTGGTAAGACCGGAATGGGAAAATCGACGCTCCTAGAGAATCTTGCAGTGCAGGATATTATGAGTGGAGAGGGTATGTGTTTTATTGACCCGCACGGAGGAACAGCAGAATTGTTGTTAAAGTATGTACCGAAAGAACGGATTAATGATGTTATTTATTTTGCTCCTTTTGATATCGATTTCCCAGTTGCAATGAATGTGCTTGAAAAGGCCGATATGGCAAAACGCCCGCTTATCGCTTCGGGTCTTCTTGGGGCATTCAAAAAGGTGTGGCCGGATTCGTTTAGTGCTCGCATGGAATACATGCTGTCAAATACGCTCCTTGCACTCCTTGAAACTCCAGGTGCAACACTTCTTGGTGTGAACCGTATGCTTGCTGATAAGGCGTATCGTGATTCGGTTATTGCGAATGTGACGGATACTTCTGTAAAGGCGTTTTGGATTGACGAGTTTGGGAAATGGACAGACAAGATGGTTGCCGAGGCTGTTCCTGCAATTCAAAACAAAGTAGGGCAGTTTTCCGCAAACCCTCTCATCCGTAATATTCTCGGTCAATCAGAGTCAACATTTGATATTCGGTGGATTATGGATAATCGAAAGATTTTTATTGTAAATCTTTCGAAGGGAAGAATTGGTGAAAGTAATGCGGCTCTTCTTGGTGCGATGCTTGTGACAAAAATGTATCTTGCAGCAATGAGTAGAGCGGAAGTGGGGGAAACGGAGCTGAAAAAGCTTCCTCCCTTTTATCTGTATGTCGATGAGTTTCAGTCGTTTGCAAATGAGTCTTTTGCCGATATTCTCTCCGAAGCGAGAAAGTATCGCCTCTGCTTGACCGTTGCTCATCAGTACATAGAACAGATGACAGAGGAAGTTCGTGCAGCAGTGTTTGGAAATGTTGGGACCATGATATCGTTTCGTGTTGGTTCTACCGACGCTGAAGTGCTCGAAAAAGAATTCGCACCAGTATTTACAGTGGATGATTTTGTGAGTCTTGGGTTTGCGCAGATATATTTGAAGCTCATGATTAATGGCGCAAGTTCTGCTCCATTTTCTGCAACAACACGCGATAAGCCGCCATTGCCTGATCATACGTATGAACAAGAAGTCGTAGATGCCTCCCGATTGCAATTTGCTCGCCCCCGTGCGCTTGTTGAGACGAGTCTTGATGATTGGTACAAAGAAAACTCAACCTCTCGTGCTGGAGTGGACAATGGTGCCCCGCAGACAAAGAAATTTGCATCCGGAGCACGCCCTGATCGACCTGCGCGAACAGGAGATACTCCTGCAGGGGCACAGCGGCAGCAGTTCTCTCAGGGAGAAAGGCGACCAGAACGGTCCGATGGTCCGTCTTCTATGCGGACTGGTGGAGTTGTGGGAAGTACGGGATTGAGAGATGCCTTGGCGCGTGTTGGGAATAAATTCCCCGATCGTCAATCGCAGAATATTCAAGGGGGGCAGGCACAATCGCCACAGATGCCACCTGCTTCATATGCACCCCAAGAGCACACTGGCCAGGCTTATGGTGCTCCCCAGGCCATGTGGCAGCAACAGCAGGGGACGATGGTGCCACAGCATCACCAGGTCCCTCCTCAGCCGCCGTACCCGTACCAGTATCCACCACATCCATATGCTGGCGGATACCCTCCTGTCTATCCGTATGGATATCCGTATCCTCCTCAGCATCCAGTCTATTATCCTCCGCATCCATATCCACCGCAGCAGTATCCGCAGTATCATCCTGGTGTCCCAATGCCGTCTCAGGGGCAAGCTTTTCCGCAGCAGTATCCTCCTGCTCCGCCTTATGGATATCATCCACAGCACCCAGGGTATATCCCTCAAGGACAAGCACAGGAGCAGCAGCCGGTGTCGGCGAGGGTTCCAGCTCAAGCACGTCCAGTCCAACAGGAGAAAAAAAGAGATATCGAACGTGAACAACGTGTGATTCCAAAAGAGTCTTCTGTTCGGCAGAGTGAGGGGCGAGGAGCGGCACTCCCTCTGGCGCAGAAGGAAGGAAATCTTCACCATGGAGATGAGAGAGCAGCACAAAACTCTTCTCGAGGAGAGGCGCAAGGCGTTGTTGAGAAAAAACAGCGTCCGGAAGAACGAAAAGAAAAAGATGGTATCGAGTTGAAAAAGACTCTTGCAAAAAAAGATGATCAAAAAGGACCAACCCCAGAAAAGCTTGATGCTCTTGCCGCTGCACTCGCAAAGCTGCAACAAAAAACAGCAGAAACGCATATGGGCGCGCCAGACGCACGTCCCGAGGAGCCACCAATGATCCCAAAAGAAGTCCCGCTTGATGTTTTAAAGGATGTACTGAAAGACGACGAAGTATAAAAACACCTGGTTTACATAGGTGTTTTTTGTTTGACGGACAAAGTGTTTCTGTGTAGTCTGAGAGAAGAGCTCCTTGCACTTGGAGGGCTTATGGACGGAAACGTTGTACGTAATGTCTCAGAATTTGAGACAATGACCCCAGATGGAATCAAGCGATATCTTGATGGATATGTGGTCGAACAGGAAGAGGCGAAGCTTGCAATGGCACTCGTGTGCTGGATGCACTTTTGTCGCCAGCGCCTCATACTGAAGTCTCAAATGGATATCTCTCTTCGTGGTGTTATTCCAGACAAAAGCAATATTTTGCTGTACGGGCCGACGGGGACTGGAAAGACGTTTATTTTAAAAACGCTTGCACAGATTCTGGATGTTCCCTTTGTGCATTTTGATGCATCGACGATTACTGCTCCTGGTCATAAAGGAGAGGAAGCCGTACGGTGTATTGCAGATTTGTACGATATTGCAGGAGGTGATATTCACGAAGCTGAGCGAGGAATTGTGTTTCTTGATGAGATAGATAAACTTGCATTTCATGACGCACATGGCCGAGGGACGAAACTCTCTCACAGCGCGCAAGCATCTCTTCTTCGCATTATCGAAGGTACTGACGTGACAATTTCTTTAGGAGATAAGGCAAAGGATGCCGTCGTCAATACAAGCAATGTCCTTTTCGTGGCAGCTGGGGCGTTCCCGGGTTTGAGAGAAGACGGCAAGAGGGAAAAACGGAAAGTCGGTTTTGGGGATCCATTTCAATTGCCACAGCAACGGACATCATACCAAGACTATTCAAAAAAGTTTGTGGATTATGGTTTGACCCCAGAACTCATTGGCCGCTTCTCTCATTTTGTTCCACTCAGCACACTCTCAAAAGATGCATTATTTGATGTCCTTACAAAAACTGACAATGCTATCGTGAAGCAGTATGCTGTGATTGCAGAGGACTGCGGCATACGTGTAACTTTTCCAAACAGAGTACTCCAGGAAATCGTCGATGAGGCAGTACTTCAGGGGACAGGCGCACGGGCGCTAAGATCAGTTTTCGAACGAAGATTTGCGCGTCTTCTTTTCAATCTCCCGACATGGGGAAGAGACGGACTCCCCGTCGGCGTATCTATGGAACAGGAACTTCGAGGGGCATTGGTCTCTCCATTGCGCGCACTCGAGAGAAATCGCGTGCTCGCACGCATAGAGGTATGTGAAGAATAATGAAGGCCACAATGTGGCCTTTTGTTGTGCTTAATATAGTATATGATAAAATATATAGTATTATGAATTATATGCACAGAATCACCCATCTTTCATTAAAATCATGGTATACTTACCGTATGAAGTATTTCTGGGTTCTTGCCGTCTTCTTATTGCCACAATGGGTGTCTGCCTCTGTCTTCATTTCAGAAGTTGCATGGATGGGAACATCGCAAAGTGCATCAGATGAGTGGATTGAGTTGTGCACGATAGGCGATGCACAGTCGCTTGATGGGTGGACACTCAAAAGCGATGACGCAGGTTTGAATATTTTGCTTTCGGGTCAAATTGCATCGCAATCATGTTATGTGATTGAGCGTACAGATGACACAACACTTCCTGAGCGAAGTGCAGAGCTCGTCGCTTCGTTTGGTTCAGGCCTTTCCAATACCGGAGAGAATATTCGACTCATCAATAGCCAGGGTGCAGTTGTTGACTCACTCGTCTCGGGTAGTGGCTGGGAGCTTGTTGGTGGAAACAGTACAACAAAAGAAACCCCACAACGGAGTGGAGCAACATGGGTGACGCTCGCACCAACACCAGGAGTCGCAGCGGCGGTACAAGAACATTCAGCTCAGACTGAGTCCACAGTCACAGCTCCCCTTGCTGCCTCTTTGGTGACCGTGAGCGGAAAATCGAGCGGAGTATCAAAAAAACCAAAACAGTATCGCTTGGAAGTTGAATTTCCGGAGCGGGTATCTCCATATATAGAGGCGACCTATGTTGCAAAAGTATTTGATTCCAATGGTGATGAGGCAAGCACTGCAGAGGTGTTGTGGAATATGGGAGATGGGATGACTCATGGCGGTGCGAGTGTACGACATACGTATGATTTCCCTGGGACCTATACGATTTACGTGACGGCAACAGTACGCGGAAAGACTTTCACAACGATGCACACTCTCGATGTTCTTTCAGGAGATGTTCGCATTCTTGAGTCAGTTCCTGGACAAGGAGGATATGTCGCTATCGAATCCAAGCAGGGAATAGATATTTCAGGATGGAGATTGCAAGGAACAACAGGACAGTTTGTGTTTCCTTCACATACAATGTTGCATCCAAAGAAAATGGCGCGTTTTGCAAATCGTGTGACAGGAATTGTCGACCATCGCACACTAAGCATTCACCGGCCAGACAATACTCTTGCATATGCATATGCAGAAAAGGGTGATCGCGAAAGTGATGCGCCAGTATTTGTGGGTGCAGCAACATTACCAGCTATCCCCCCGGCAACGCCGTCAGCTTCCTCAAAGACTCCAGCACTTGATACTGAGCGTCTCATTGCTGCGCCTCCGAGAGAAGGTATTCCGAGTTGGATGTATCTAGGTCTAGCCATGGTTGGCATTGTTGCACTTGGAGTCATAACATACGTATCAAAATATCTGAATCCTGCTCGTGAGATAGACGAAGAAGCTGCAAAGTACGCATTGATGGAAATGGAATCGAATCTTGATGGAAAATAAAAAGCCCCACCATTTGGTGGGGTGTTTTTTAGCGACGAAGATCCTCGTC
>CAYLUP010000011.1:0-12311 GCA_964386905.1 uncultured Candidatus Saccharibacteria bacterium | reverse complement strand
TTCACAGCCGTTTTCCTATACCCCTTTCTCCCATTCCTATCCACCATCCACTTTCCACTATCCACTCCTTACACTTCCTTCACCATATATGTCCCTTCGAGATGATACCCGAGCTTCTCATAATACTTCCGCACTCCAACACCAGAAATGATGGCAACGCGATGACATCCATGCTCTAGAGCAATCTCTTCGGCGCGAGCAACAAGTCGTCTCCCGAAACCTACATGTTGTGCCTGTGTTCCGTTATCACCAACACGTGTATGAATCCCGTATGTGTGCAATTCACGCACCAGAGCCGCACCATGCAATTCCGGAAATAACACATCTTCCATATTGTGTGGAATACGTAGTCGAATAAATGATGCGAGTTTTTTCCTGTCAGGAGTTTCAAATGATAAAAAATATTCTTGTCCTCGAATCGTCGTGAACGTCCGGTAAATCAATTCAAATTGCTCAGGCAAAATCTCGTCTTCACGAACTTCGCGACAGCGGATACATTGACACTGCCATCCATATTCTCGCATGTCTTTTTTTATCAATTCACGAAAATTCGACAACTTGCTTCCAGCAACAATATGCGTTGCAGGAATATCGCGCACCACTCTTTGTATGCGAACATATGATGGAACTTCTTTTTTTGCTCCAGCAAGAACACGTCCAAGAACTTCATCAGAATATGCAGTGTGTTCTCCTTTTATGTATTCTTCATACAACTGTGTCCCCGCAAGCACTGCGCACGGATAAATCTTGAGCATGTCGGGATGAAAACGTGAGTCATGAAAAAGATCATAAAACATTGAAATATCTCTCTCCGGTGTAGACCCAGGAAGATTTGGCATCATGTGATATACCATCTTAAATCCTGCATCTCGCAAGAGCTCTGTTGCCTCGGCAACTGACTCAATGGTCATGTCACGTTTTACACGCTCCAAAACAGCGTTATCGAGGTGCTGAACCCCGAGCTCAACCTTTGTGACACCGAAGACACGTAAGCGCGCAATCTCGTCATGAGTAATATAATCAGGACGTGTTTCAATAGAGAGCCCAATCATACGTGCACTAGCAGTTTCGTTCTGAAGCTGCAGCTCTCGAAGATAGGTCAGCCGATCTTCATAATGATCGCCTCGAGAATCGTGTGTCGTCCCCCAATCATTACATGCGCGATAGAGTCCAATCATAAACTCCTCCTGATAGATCGGCCCATAATAGCTCCACGTTCCCCCAATCACGATCATCTCAACCTTATCGACAGGATGTCCATTTGCAACCAATGCACGCAAACGCGTATGTACTTGTATATAGGGATCGAAATCTGTTGCCAGTGCTCGTGCTGCAGCGGGTTCATCAGAAAGATAGCTTTTTGGCATTCGTGCATCAAATGGGCAGTAGGTGCACCTTCCAGGGCAACGATAGGGCATTGTAAGCACAGAAACAACGGCGACACCAGAATTCGATTTTGTTCGCATTTTCTTTAATAAATCCTCAACTCGAGGAGAAGAGGATATCCGCCCTTCGCGCACATACATTGTATAGAGCTGCCTCAACTCCGCCGTAGACGGAACAGAAAACTCTGTTGTCTTCCGTTTTCCCCCCTTCGTATAGAGTGCACCCTCTCGCACACGCAAAAGCTCTGCGCGCAGTGATGCTGTGCGTGCAATATGTTTCTTCAGCTTTGCAATATCAGCTTCTGTGTGGAGTGATGCAAATATATCCATGTTCCAAACATACCACAGATCCAGACAAAGACACAGAAACACTCTTGACACTTTAAACTATTTATTTCATAGATTGTATAAGACAAAATCTAAAATCTGGCTCTATAGACACGTATAAAGGACACTTCGCAATGTCCTTTACTAACTCACCAGCACTTGTCCACAGTTATCCACAGAAATGTCCTTGATGAATTTTATCTGTCTTATATACTTATATCAGACAAGAACAAGCAATCAAAACGATTCGGCCCCGGTGATTTGGCCAATAATCACAACGATGCTTCAAAAGTTCGTAATAGTTCCTTCCACAATCAAAAAATAACGTTTCCTCCAATTCATTAAAGCCCAGGCACTTGCCAGGGCTTTCTCTTTTTTAGAAAATGCACAAAAAAACGCTCAACAGAGCGCTTTTTATAATTTTAAAAGAAATTGTTCAAGAGAGAACTCGAGATCGCACTCTCCTCTGTGTGCCTTATGATACATGTCCTTAAGATCATCGAGTTTTTTCACCAGCTCTTCTGTTTTATATTTTTTCGTCCCGCTTAGTCCTTTATTGTAGGAAAATGCTTTTACTCCTGATGCAAGGACATCCTCCTTTGCGAGTGTTGCTATCGCAACCAGAGTCTTAAATGCCCAAAAAAGCATCCCGTGTATTGCCTCCATCGCCTCTCCCCTTCTCCGGCTTTTTTCAAATTCTACCCACGCATTCTTTCTATCTCGTATCATTGCCGCATCCGCAAGAGCAAAAGCTGAATAATCCGGCTTCTTTTCTTCCTTTGGTAATAGAAATGTTTTTACCTCTGCGTATTTTGAAATTTGAGCAAGGATGGTCTTTTTTGGCTGAGTTTCACGAATAAACACATAATGCTCTGACTGCAAATCGCAAGAAAGGTAAAAGTCCTCGCCTTCTGGGTGTTCAAGAATGTTGTCAAAAACAATAATATTCTTTTCAGCAAAAAGATTTCCTTCTGCAAGCGCATCAAGGGCTGAGTCTGGGACAAAAGTTTCTTCATCAAATCGCAGAACATTCGCACCACGAACATCTTGAAGAATACGTTGAATTGCGGAGCCGAGCGCCTGTTTTGCGGCCGCTGTGTCGTTTCCTGTATACACGAGCAACATGGGGACATTATAGCAAGTATTTTTTACTCGGATAGTCTTTTTTGCTATACTATACACATGCACCACACAATTCGCCTCGCTGCATACTCTGTTCTCCTTATCCTCATTCTCTCTTCTTTGATTTATTCAATAAATTCAAATAAGCAGGGAGCTCCATCAACAGAGACTGCACGCACAACATCTCAATCTCTTCCCCAAACAGGAACACTCCTTCACCTTGGTGAGTCCCACGTTATCAAAGGGGTTCGCTTTGTCTTTCAGCAGGTCAATACAGCACAAGACTGTTTTCCCCCACACTGTTCGCAAAAAATGAATGCTGAAGCTATTGTGGCTATTGTTGTTGGCGGAACAACAGAAATATTCCGTGTCACCGGAAGCGAGCCCGTCCTCTACACGAACTTTTCTCTTGAAATTGTCGATGCGGGAACAACAGAAAATCTCGGAGACAACCTCCTGCTCTCTGTAAAAGAAATACAATAAAACTCCCTGAGGGGAGTTTTATTGTACATATTTCCAAAAATCTTGATCAGACTTCTCGTCAATCTTGAAAAAGACGACACCTTTCACCTTAAGCTTCTTTGCGAGTGCAATTTTCTGGCGAATAGATTCATGATCCTGGAAAGACACTGTATACTCGGCGCCATCTTGGGTATAGTGAAATGTTCGTTCTCCTGTTGGCCCACGAGCGGGGTATATTCCCTTCTTCGCAGCCAACTGAAGTGCGTCCTTATAGGTAATGGCGCGCATGTGTTGAAGCTTCTGGTTCCCATCTTTGTCAAACCACACCTTAAACACGTTTCCATATGTAGGAATACCAACCATGATTTTACTTTTTGGAATATCTTTTGCTGCAAGTTGAACGACCTTTTCTACCCAAAGCGGATCGGCAACAGGTGCGTAGTAGGAATACTTTGAACGTTCTTTGTTGAGGGATCGGTCATCGTCTCGTTGATCATATGTCATCAATCTCACCTCATCGCATTGTTTCCCAATAACCTTATAGTCATTCACATATTGCGGCGTTCGCGTTGCAGAGAGAAAGCGATCCGCTGCAGGAGTTCGCGCCTCAATATCGCACACAAGCGTTTTCTTCTTTATATGGAGCCCGCCACCAAGCTCTGTCAAAAATGCACTGAAGCCATCTTTTGTTTCCAAAAGTTTCGCTTCGTAGTCAATCTCAATTCCCGCAAGCTGATTTCTCTCCACGAGTCCGAGAATGTCTATGACGTGTGCCATGCGCTTCTGCCTGTCACTCAAGGTCGCATGAATTTCTGAACCCTTATGCCATGCAATGGTTGGAATAATTTTTGTCTTTTTCTTCGATTGTGAAGCAGCTTGTTGCAATTGTGTCCAAGGGTCTTTCAGAAGATACATGCTATCTATGATTGTTCCATCCGCCTCTACCGTGTAGCTAAAAGGACTCACGCTGTTTAAGGCGTGAATATGCTCACGAGCCAGGCGCGTACTTGTTGCTTTATCCCAATACGCAACCCATCCTCCATACTCAAAAGAAGCCGCTTGCGCAATAGATGGGATCATGAGACAAAGGAACCACACAACAATGATGTTCTTCATACGGGTAGTGTAGCAAAGTTCATGTAAAAAATATATGTTTTCTTGATTAAGATAAAAAACCATGATATCTTCTGAACCTATTATCATCAGGTATAATGCGTATAGATATGAAAACTCAAAAAAACAAAACAATAAAACCCTTACGCATTCGCTCTCTCGCAGAACGAGCAACAACCTGGGTTGGGTCTGTTGAATCGCTTATTCTCCATACAATTCTCTTTATTCTTGCTTTTACTTTTGTATGGCTTGGGGCATCACTCGACACGGTCCTTCTTGTGCTCACAACAATAGTATCCCTTGAAGCAATCTATCTTTCCATCTTCATTCAAATGTCTGTCAACAGACAGCAAGCAAGTATTGAGAACGTCGAAGATGACATTGATGAAATCCAAGCAGAAGTAAAAGAAATTGGAGATGATGTCGATGAACTCTCTGATGATGTCGACGAAATTGCAAAGGATGTTGATGAAATTGCAAAGGATGTTGATGAAATCTCAGATGATATTGATGACATCTCAGAAGATGTTGATGAAATCGCAGAAGATATCGACGAAATTGCAAAGGATGTTGATGAAATCTCAGAAGACATCGACGATCTTCAGGAACATGATCAGAAACGCGAACAACCAAGTCTCGAAAAAATCGAAGCCATGTTAAAACAAGCACTCTTGGATCTGGAGAAAATACGAAAATAACATCACGCGCCAAATGGCGCGTGATGTTATTTATCACATACAACCTGAACTACAACAAACTCTTCCCTGTCATTGCTTCAGGTTGTTGAATATCCATAAGTTTCAATATTGTCGGTGCAATGTCTGCAAGACCAGCTCCTGGTCGAAGGGTATCCGATACCCCAACAACAACACAAGGCACGAGATTTGTTGTGTGTGCAGTATGGGCAACGCCAGTGTCCTGGTCGATATTCAATTCCGCATTACCATGATCTGCAGTAATCAAAAGCACATATCCCTCTTGCTCTGCCACAGCAACAACGCGAGAAAGCGATCGATCAACTTCTTCGATAGCACGAATAATTGCGGGGACATTTCCAGTATGCCCAATCATATCTGGGTTTGCATAATTAACAAACAGAAAATCTACACCTTTCTGCATTGCCGCAATAGTTTCATTAGTAATTTCTTGTGCCCTCATTTCCGGTGCTTCATCATGTGTTTTTACGTCTTTGCGTGAGTGAATCAACACATGATCCTCTCCAGCATATGTACCTTCAATACCACCATTCAAAAAGTATGTTGCGTGTGCATATTTCTCTGTCTCTGCAATATGGACCTGTTTCTTCCCCGCAAGAGATATTTCCCTTGCCAGTGTTGTTTCAATATGTTTCGGTGCAAAAAGAACGCGTGAAGGAATCTGTGTGTCATATTCTGTCATCGTGACAAAATATCCACCAGGTGTCAGATGCTCGCTCAATTTTCGCGCAAGCATACGAGCGCGATCTGGTCGAAAATTCATAAACACCACCGCATCGTTTGGGGCAATGGTAAGTGGAACCTCTCCTTCGCGCGCAAAAACTGCAGGAAGCACATGTTCATCATAGACTCCAACGTGATACCCGCGCTCAATATATGCTGACGGCTGTTCATCTGAAATATTCCCCTCTCCACATGTCATTGCAAGAAATGCCCTATTCACCCGATCCCAATTTTCGTCACGGTCCATTGCATAATATCTCCCTGACAATGTTGCGATTTTTACCCCTCCATATCTAAGAAGATCAAGTTCATATTTCTTCATGAATGCATACGCACTCTGAGGAGCAACATCTCGACCATCAGTACATCCATGAAGTGCAATCTTTTTTATTCCAAGTTTTTTGAGTGATTCGATCATTGCATCAATATGAGACTGATGTGCATGAACCCCTCCATCACCAAGCAATCCAACAATATGAACAACTCCGGAGTTTTGTAGTGCATGTGTACACGCACCAACTACAACAGGGTGCTGCTCGAAACCATACTCATTTATATATTTTGAGATACGAACGAAATCTGTATCAAGAATTGTACCCGCTCCAATCGTTGTATGCCCAACCTCACTATTCCCCATTTGCCCATCTGGAAGACCCACAGCAAGACCACTGGCTTCAAGAAGTGTGCGTGAGCATGTATTCCAAAGTGCATTCATGGTTGGCGTACGTGCAGAAGCAATTGCATTGTCTTTACGATCTTCTTGATACCCCCAACCATCGAGAATAATGAGTGCTATTTTTTTCATATATTTCTTAACTATTGTGATCAAACAGCATGCATCATACCACGCTTCACATGTGTAGATAAGAGCAGAAAACTGGACAAAACGCAAAAAATATGGGAATATCGACATGGACCAAAAATAATTTCGCGGGAGGGCGAAATGCAAGAAATAAGTGATCGTATTCCATTAAAACTCCCAAACATTGTTCTGTTTGGAGACAATGAGACAGCATCGAGCCCTGAGCTCGATCATTTTCCGCCATCACCCATCGTGGAGGTTGCAGAGAGTTTTATTTCTGCAATCATCAACGCGGGCGCCTGTGTTGCTGATTACGTGGAAGGATTTGCAGAAGAGCTACTTTCCCCCGAAGCAGACGACGAGACGCGCCAAGACACATTTCGTCCCATTTAACGTTATGCCGGATTCCGTCCGGCTTTTTTATACAAAAAAATCCCCATAAGGGGAATTTTTTATTTCTGTAACACATGTATACCAGCATATCGTGCCTGAGCACCAAGCATCTCTTCAATACGCAAAAGTTCATTATACTTTGCAGTGCGATCAGTTCGCGACACTGAGCCCGTTTTGATCTGGCCCGTCCCGAGACCAACAGCAAGATGTGCAATCGCAACATCCTCCGTCTCACCGGAACGATGAGACATCACTGCCTTCCACCCTGCCTTGTGTGCCATATCAACCGCATCAATTGTTTCCGAGAGTGAACCAATCTGGTTTACCTTCACAAGAATTGCATTTGCTGCCTTTTCTTCAATTCCACGTTTTAGAAACTTGGTATTAGTAACAAGGAGATCATCACCGACAAGCTGTGTTTTCTCTCCAATAGCAGCATTGAGCGCTACCCACCCAGACCAATCATCCTCCGCGAGGCCATCCTCAATTGAAAGAATTGGATATGTATTGCGAAGTTTGCTATACCACGTCACCATCTCTTCCGATGTCAGTATTTTTCCTTCGCGCACGAGGTGATACTTTCCATCCACAATAAGCTCAGATGCAGCAACATCAAGAGCAAATACAATATTCTTTCCCAGCTCATACCCAGCCTTTGCAACCGCCTCCCCAATAAGTTCAAGTGCTTCGGCGTTACCATTCTTTACCGCAGGAGCATAACCACCCTCATCTCCGACAGTTGTTCCATACCCATGTGATTCAAGGACTTTTTTCAATGCCGCAAATACCTCAGCGAGTGCACGGAGTGCATCTGAAAATGTCGTGAACCCAACCGGGGCAATCATAAATTCCTGAATATCTGTTGAACCTGCTGCATGCTTACCGCCATTGATAACATTACAAAGCGGGAGAGGGAGTACAAAGTCCTTCTGTACAGAAGAGAGCTCTCGCACATACTGAAAGAGTGGCATCTTCCGTGAAAGGGCAACTGCCTGCGCTGTTGCAATTGATACGGCAAGAATTGCATTTGCACCGAGACGGCTCTTATTCTCCGTACCATCAAGAGAAATCATTGCGGAATCAATCGCACGCTGATCTTCCGGATTCATTCCGATAAGTTTTTCACGTATTTCTCCATTTACTGCTGCCACTGCCTTCAAAACACCCTTTCCTCCAAAACGTACCTTGTCTCCATCTCGCAACTCGCATGCCTCATATGCACCTGTCGATGCCCCAGACGGAACAGCGCATCGCCCAATTGCCCCATCAGAAAGAGTAACCTCTGCCTCAACAGTTGGATTTCCACGAGAATCAAGAATCTCGCGTGCATGTATGTGTGTAATATTCATATGTTCTGTATAGTTATGAGGCACTATTATACCGCACCCCAAAGGGAACCACTATTCCCAATACTCAACATCATGTTGCGTAACAAAAAAAGGGCCGAGGCCCTTGTTTAAACTTATCGAACATGACTGGGAGGGAAAGAAATGCGTACCAATTCCTCACGGTAGTCTTCTTTTCCAATCGTAATCTGTGCATAGAGAAATCCAAGTTCCTCTGCATGCTCTCTTTTGAGCCACCATGTGGGCTGTCGGACTCGAGGCCGAATACGTGTGAATGGTTCTGGCGCATCCATATCTCGAAACCAAAACCGCACAAGAGGTGGTCCCTCGTAAAACTCTTTCACATTCAAAAAAATCTTTTCGACTGGAAGTTCCGCAGTATATCGACTTCCACCGTCCCCAATCCAAAGAAAGCGAACAATATACACATTCTCTTCTTCTCCGGTAGATGTATATTGGCGAATGCGAGAAAAATACCCACCCGCTTCTTGCTGCAACGCAAACTCACCAACAATTCCAGAGCGTGCAAACCATTCTGCTTTTGATCGTTTCATTGTTAAAAGACGAAACACACAATACACACCATAAAGAGCACTTATCACACACAGACACCACAAGATGATACTCCAAAGCGCTGGAGACACCCCAAGAAGGTGCTGCTGAAATCCAAAAACAAAACTCACCCACAACACAGCAAATATTCCCACTCCCCAGTATATTGAACGATACACAGCATCCTCCAATTCTTTTCTAACCATACAGTAAAAAATACGCATGACAAGATGAACTCCTTTTCAGGAGTATTGACAAAACAATAATATAATGTATAATATGAGTAGCAAAGAGCTCTTCCTCTCGATGAGCACACACGGTATCCGTGAATTCATCGAGGGGTGGTGCTTAGAAGCTATCACCAAACGGACACCTTGTCAGTGTCTGTCCCCTCAAATGCAATATCATGCGTTTACTTCAAGCGCTCGGGATCGGGTTATTCCTTATCATCTTAAGGAATGTTATGCCCGAAGTCTTCGACGGCTTGGAGCAAACCCTGATCCTGTTCTTCAAGCTCATCTCTACTGCGCTGGCACACGCATCGGAGATAGCCATCTAAATTCAAGGAGCGCGCAGCGCTCCTTTATCATATAGCATCAATCAAAAAGAGCATCCGAGTGCTCTTTTATCGTATCTTACTCATACTTCCCCATTTTTTTCCTTTTGCAATCGACACATGAAGGGGAACATGTTTTCCGGAAGTCTCTTTGTGGACAGACTCCATTGCCTGGCGAATACATCGCTCAGCACTTTTTACAATATCTTCACGATCAGTCACTTCAAAAATAAGTTCGTCATGCACCTGAAGAAGCAGCGTGACATCTGTATCAAGTTTTTCTCGTGACAATACCCCAACCACATCAACCATTGCTTTTTTCACAAAATCCGCAGCAGTTCCCTGAATCGGCGCATTCATTGCCATACGCTCTGCCATTGCACGAATAAATGGAATATGGGAACGAAGATTCGGAAATGGGCGACGCCTACCAAAAAGTGTTTCTGTATATCCCTTTACGGTTGCATCTCGAAGGACACGATCAAGATAGGCACGAATCGTTGGAAACGCTTGAAAATACTGATCATGAAATGCTTGCGCTTCATCACGTGAAATTCCAAGAGATTGACCCAGTGCAGTTACCCCCATTCCATAGAGAATGCCAAAGTTAATCGTTTTCGCCTTTCGTCTCTCTGTCTCACCAACCTGCGATGGGTGAATATTAAAAATGCGAGCAGCAACACCAGTGTGAATATCCTCCCCTCTCTCAAAGATTTCACACAATGCAGGATCACGGGAAAGCATTGCGAGTACGCGAAGTTCAATCTGTGAGTAATCCAGCGCAAGGAGAATTTTTCCAGGAGAAGCGATAAATGCATCTCGAATCAGCTCTCCATACCCGTCACGGACAGGAATGTTTTGAAGATTCGGTTCAGAAGAAGAGAAACGCCCTGTAACAGTTCCATCTTGATGCAGTTTTGTATGCACTCTCCCTTGCGCATCACAGAGCGGGGGTAATGCATCAATGTATGTCGTAAGCACTTTTTGAATCTCGCGATATTCCAGAATGGGCTCAATGATCGGGTGAGCATTTCTCAGTTTTTCAAGCTCTGATTCTTTCGTCGATCGCGCTCCACCACCAGCGGTTTTTTTAATACCCTTCGCGCTTAATTGTAGTTTTTCAAAAAGGATACTCCCAAGCTGTTTTGGGGAATTGATATTAAACTCCTCTCCAGCGTGCGTATAGATTGTTTGTTTTAATCGTGAGAGCTGTGTGTGATACTCTTTCGACAAACGTGCGAGATGTTTTTCGTCAAGAAGAATCCCTACTTGCTCGATACGCTCAACAATGGGAATCAGTGGAATTTCAATCGTCTCATACAATGTATACAATCCTTGTTTTCGAAGTTCTTCTTCAAGATGGTGGAGCATATCTTCAAGAGAAGAACGGTGTAAGACATCGCGCATGTCCGAAAGTGCCACCCCTCCTTTTTCTGCATCAAGGAGCCAAAATGCAATCTGCGCGCGGCGAAATACTTGAGGATCAACGTTTTCTACTTCTCCGACAAGCACGCTTTGAGATGGTTTCTCTTCTTGAGTAAGCAGGGCATCAAAGCGCTTCACAAGGGTTCGAAATTCTAACACTTCACACAACGCAACAAACCGCTCCCTGTCTGCAAGTTTTCTCCACTCTTCCGGAAGAGTAAATGTGATTGGGGCATCTCTCCTAATTGTTGCGAGCATTTTTGAAAATAGTGCTGTTTCTTTTTGATCCTTCAGGAGTTGAATAATACGAGGCTTCACACCCTCTTTTACACACTTCTCCTCGTGTGTTTCAATTGTGTGATACAAATGTTCGAGGGAGCCGAATGTTGTAATCAAGTGTGTTGCAGTCTTTTCCCCAATTCCATCAACACCCGGGATATTGTCGGATGCATCCCCACAAAGCCCTTTATAATCTGGAAGCAGAAGTGGACCAAAACCATATCTCTCTTGCACTGCTGTTTCGTTGTACAGAACAACATCTGTCAAACCCTTTCGAAGAGTAATTACCTGAATGCGTTCGCCGGACACAAGTTGCAGTGTATCTGCATCACCAGTCACAATACGAACAGTAAGTTGTTCATGCTCCCCAATTTGTTCCACAATCGTTCCCAGCATATCATCCGCCTCAAAACCTGGAGCACTATATATCGGGATTGATAACGCCTCAAATACGTCACGTGAGCGCTGGAGTTGTGCACGAAGAGCATCATCCGCCTTCACTCGTGTCCCTTTATAATCTGCAAATTGTGTATGGCGGAATGTTGGGCCAGGCATGTCATAACACGCAACAACATACCGTGGATGATATTCCCCAATTGCACGCAACACCATGGTAAGTAATCCATATAGACCACCAGTTGGCTCACCTTGTTTTGTTGCCATGTCAGGAAGTGCATGATACGCACGGTGAATTAATGCATGTGCATCAATAAGCATAAGAATAGGCGTGTCCTGTTTCATAGGGACAGAGTAGCACACGGGAGAGAATAGTGAATAGAGGAGAGAGTAGACAGGAAGAGAATGAAGTATTTAGAATTAAGAATGTGGTATTGTCATTGCGAAGACGACCTGTACCCAGGTCGTCTGTGACAATCCAGGACTTATATTTTGCATCTCATAGAATCTCATGCAATCCCATAGTGCCACAAACCGCCTTCGCAATGACAATACGGAATTCTTCTTTTGACTGACGATTCATGACTTATGACTTTCTTATCACTAATCACTTATCACCACTCACTTCTTCCTACTCACTATCCACTACCCACCATCTTATGGTACTCTTTCTTTATGATTATAGGACACACATACACCATTTCTTCTCTTGAA
>CAYLUP010000010.1:0-13178 GCA_964386905.1 uncultured Candidatus Saccharibacteria bacterium | reverse complement strand
AAAAAACAACCAATACACGGTGTTGGTTGTTTTTGTATGCCAAAGAAGAGGGTGAGAGAAGTTGTGATATGTTTTCCGATTCATGCATGGAATGCAGTCCTGGATCCCGGATAACACTTGGAAGACCTCGTGTTTCCGGGATGACAATGTTGTGTACTTGTAACTTGAAACTGGCAACTCGCAACTGCTTTTCACTACTCACTTACCACTGTTCACTTATTATTCATTCACCACACGATACACCTCTTCAATAGTCGTAAGACCCATTGCAGCCTTGAAGATTCCATCTTCCAACATCGTAAACATGCCTTCCTTTCGTGCTTGCTCTTCAATGTCTTCAGCGGGAGCACTCTTTAGTGCAAGGTCACGTATGGATGGTGTCATACGAAGAACTTCATGAATACCAATACGCCCTTTATATCCATCTTCTGTTTCAGCTCCTGGTTTTGCTTTATAAAATGGAACAGTCTCCCATGTGCTCCCTGGCGGAACAACTTTTTCATCAATCAAGGCAGTTAACAAACGATTCACATTGACCCGCTTCGCTAACGCTTCAACTTCCTCACGAGTGAGCGTATATGACTCTTTTGCACCTGCAAGGCGTCTCACGAGACGTTGCGCGAGGACTACATTCACGGTCGACACAATCAAGAAGGGCTCTGCCCCCATATCAACAAAGCGCGGCAGTGCGCCAGCAGCAGAGTTGGTGTGTAACGTCGAAAGGACAAGGTGGCCAGTCAGCGCAGCATTAATACCAAGAGAAGCGGTTTCACCATCACGAATTTCTCCAACCATGATGATATCGGGATCCTGACGCAAGAGCGCGCGCAAACCATTTGCAAATGAGAGGCCAATCTCTGGACGCACTTGTGTCTGATTGATGCGAGGCATTTGATACTCAATAGGATCTTCAACAGTTGAGATATTCACATCAGGAGTATTAAGAATATCGAGCATCGTATAGAGTGTTGTTGTTTTTCCAGAGCCCGTAGGTCCAGTCACCAAGATCATTCCAACGTGTTGTTTCATTGCATGATGTAATGTTTCAAGAGAATACCCATGAAAACCCAGAGACTCAAGCGTAAAACCACCCGACGACTCACGCAACAAACGCATAACGATCTTCTCGCCAAAATGCGTAGGGAGAGTCGATACACGGAAAGAAACCTTTTCACTCTCAAGCTGAATCTTGAAACGCCCATCCTGCGGCAAACGCTTTTCATCCAACTTTAAATTTGAGAGTACTTTAATACGCGCAGCAATGCCTGGAATAATATCTTTTGGAAGCACCATCGCATCATGCAAAATACCATCGATACGATATCGCACGAGGAGCTGATTCTCCATCGGTTCAATATGAATGTCCGATGCCCCTTGGATGATTGCGTGATTCAACAATGTATCGACAATGCGTACCACAGGAAGGTCTTCGGCGAGTTTCTTTAAATCATTTTCTGAGGATTCTTCTCCGCTAGATTCGCCCTGGATGACCTTCAATGCCTTTGCCTCCTCCTGAATGATATCTCCAAATTCTGCTTTGAGAGATTTTTGATATTGTAGGAGCGCCGACTTCATTGACTCTCGATCTGTGAGCCGAACAAGAATACGCAAGCCCGCCTTCTTTCGCACAAAGTCGATCGCTTCAAGATTATCAATATCAAGCATTGCAACCTCGATTCCTTGTTCGGATCGACGAAATGCAATGATATTATGTCTCCTTGCGATTGGCTCAGGAATAATAGTAAGAATATCTTGCTCAATTTTTTGATCCTTCAAATTGACATACGGGACACCCAAAACATATGCGCGCATCTTGCGTACATCGTCTTGCGTCATCTTTCCTTGTTTGATCAACACATCAGAGAGCAGTGCACCACTTTCTTTTGCTTCCCCTTCCGCAACAAGCATGTCTCCCCGTGACACAAGTCCAGCATCAACAATGAACTTTTTGAGTTTTGCTTCGTCAGCAATCATGAAGGAATTATAGCATAGTAAGGGTGGAGTTATAAGAAAGAAAAATTCTTAATTTATGTTTTAGGATTTATGAATGACGCATTACCATTGCAATCGAATGCCTACAATTTGAAACTCGTAACAATGTCTTCCTTTTCACTCGTCCCCACTTACCAAACTCGTACTATTCTCGAATAAAAAAACATCTTACACATATCGTGCAAGATGTTTTCTATTCACAAATCCTAAATCAAGGATTATTTCTCTCTCATGACTAAAGACTCATGACTCTTGTCTGCCTAAATCTTTCCTCCATCTCTCCAATCGCGGCCGCCGTACTTTGCATCGTACAACTCAAACGATCGGATAATATCTTTTACCGTTTCTTTACTGTCGCGCCAATCACGGACATCGACTTCCTTCCGCTGCAGATCTTTGTACACCTTAAAGAAATGCTTTGTTTCCTCCAAGATATGATCTTCGATGTCTGCAATACACTTCGTACTCTTCCACCGTGGATCACTCACCGGCACAGCAAGCACCTTTGCGTCACCATCACCACCGTCAATCATATCGAGCACGCCAATAGGGCGAACCTTGATAAGGCATCCCGGGACAAGCGGCTCAGCACCAAGCACGAGCACATCGAGCGGATCACCATCCTCCCAGAGAGTCTGTGGAACGAAGCCGTAGTTCGCTGGGTAGTGCATCGGAGAATATAAAACACGGTCATACTTAATAATCCCGGTATCTTTATCTAACTCGTACTTCACGCGAGACCCTGAAGGAATCTCGATAACTACCTGCAGTTCCTCCACAGTTCCTCGTGGAATATCATGCCATAAATTCATAGTTCAATTTCATTATCACAAATAAAGAAAGAGCCCTAAGCAAGGCCCTTTCTTTTCCTTACCTAGCGTTCATTGTTTGTATTTTCGTCCACAACGGAGCGATCGTCTGCGATCGCGCCTTCTTCCGCTGATTCTGTGTTTATGGTTCCTGCCGTATCATCAGATGCAATATATTCTGCAATCTCTTCTTCTGGGGTCTGTGCAGTCTCTGCATGCATGGGAGCATCTTCTTCTGCAAGAACTTCCCGTGGCTCTCCAGAGTCAATATCGATACGATATCCGGTCAATCGTGCAGCAAGGCGCACATTCTGTCCGCTTTTTCCAATCGCAAGCGAGAGCTGGTCTCCGTTCACACGTACTCGTGCGTGCTTTTCATCTTCATCGAGAATCACCTCAGCAACACGTGCAGGAGAAAGCGATTCTGCAATAAATTCTTTTGCATTCTCAGACCACTGAATGATATCGATCTTCTCACCATTGAGCTCATTGATAATTGTTGAAACACGTGTGCCGCGCTGACCAACACAGGTTCCGATAGGATCAATATGTTCATCATGTGCCATGACCGCAATTTTTGTACGACTTCCTGGTTCACGTGCAATGCTCTTAATTTCCACAACATTGTTTGCGATTTCAGGAGCCTCAAGTGCAAAGAGTGCCTTCACAAAGGAAGGATGGGCACGAGAGAGACGAAGCGAAACACCACGTGGGGTCTCTTCAACAGAGTAGAGATATGCGCGAATACGCTCACCAAGGCGATAGCGCTCTCCTGGAATCTGATCATCATGTGCAAGAATTGCTGTTGCACGGCCAACATCCACAAAGACATTTCCGCGCTCAATACGCTGAATGGTTCCGGTAATGATTTCATCACCACGTTGTGCAAATTCCTCAAGAATAGCTCCACGCTCTGCCTCACGAATCTTTTGAATAATCACCTGTTTTGCAGTCTGGGCAGCAATGCGTCCAAAATCATCTTTCATTTCAAGTGGAAAAACAACTTCTTCACCAAGCTGCGCATCACGCTTAAACAAGCGTGCATCCTCGATCATAATGTGATGCTCCGGATTAAAGCGCACCCGCAAGTCAATCGACTCGCCATCAATCGTTTCTTCGCCTTGTGGAGTAACGATAGCTGCTTGTGCGCTCGGAAGAACTGGCAATGCAATCTCATCTGTCATCTCCTCTCCTTCCTCTAATTGACGCACCATCGTATCATCGACAACGATTTTCACTTGTGAATATTCAACGGATCCAGCCTCTTCATCGAGTTGTGCACGGACAATTTGCCCCTTCTTTCCAAAGTCCTTCTTGTATGCAGCAGCAAGCGATGCTTCAATCGCTTCGATAAGCTTACCCTTCGGAAGCCCCTTTTCGAGCTCAAGCTGCTCAATTGCAAGTTTCATTGTTTTAATATCCAACATACGTTTCTGTTGTTATTTCTGTAATGAGAAACGAGACACCGGCGGTATCTCGTTTAGCAGATATAGTATAGCACGGAAGCATCATCTTGTGAAGCGTGGCTATCACCCAGTAATCTGTCCACAGAAAATCATCCCCCATCTTACACATACAGCATTTCCGCTGTATAATACATTCAAATCATTCATTAATATACTATCCCTATGGTACAACGATATGTCATAACACTCTGCATTCTTGCAGGAGCCCTTATTCCACTCTATTCTTATGCGCAAGCAAAAAATGCTGCCCCACAAGCAGACAAAAACGCTGCAAAGGTTGAAGAGCAAGTCCATAAAAACCGCCTTGATCGCGCTGGAAATGCAATCAATGCAGCAGAGGCAAATGTCCTCTCTCTCGAGAAACACATTCAAAAACTTGCAGGACGCATTGAACTTCTGGAAAAAGCGGGGGCTGATCTCAAAACTGTCAAAGGCCATATGAGTACCGCATTGCAGCACATTGCCACAGCGAAGCAATCTGTTGCAGCGATGAAAGAATCTTTGACGTCGCTCGACACGAAGAATCAGGAGCAAATCGCTATCCTGCGTACACATATCAAGAATACACAGACAGAAGTACACGCAGCAAAAGATGCAACAAAAGATGTCTTCGTTGCAATTCGCGCGCTCACACTGAAGCGTCAAACACCAGTGATTACCCCAGCAACATCATCTCAACCACAATAATATGGAACACACACATAACCCATCTGACGGAGTCCATGCACATGGAGCGATGAAATATATTGCCGTTATTCTTGTTTTACTCATTGCTGGCATTGCTGCATGGTACCTTATGAGCCAAAAGACGAGCATAACACCACAACAACCAGCAGGAGAACAGTCCCCAAAAGAGATCACTCTTTCCGCGTTTGATTACGACACACTCGGCATCGACACGATCGAAGAAGAGATTGCGACCGTTGGAGAAAATATCAATACCGTCGACACATTAGAGAATTTCTAAAGACAGGGAAACCTGTCTTTTCTCTTTTGCTCTTTTGTGCTAGTATCGGCCTACGTATGGAAAAAAACTACAATGTCACAATCAAAGACCTCCCAGAGTCTCGTATTGAAATTCAAGCAAGCATCCAAGCAGAAGAGTTTGCTGCTGCTCGCCCTCAGGCAATTAAACACCTCCAAGAGCACGCAAATCTCCCTGGTTTTCGAAAGGGCATGGTACCGGAAAGTGTTCTCCTTGCACGCATCGGAGAGGAAGCAATTCTCGATGAAATGGCGGAGATCGCTATTGGCCGTGCATACCCAAGCATTGTTGTTGCAAATAAACTTGATGTCATTGGACGTCCTGAAGTGAAAATCACCAAGGTTGCCGTCGGTTCACCTCTTGAATTTGTCATTACAACAGCAATTTTTCCAAAGGTTGTTCTCCCAGAATATGTTGCAATTGCAAAAAAAGTGAATGCAAAGAAAGAGACACCACACGTTGAAGATGCTGAGGTAGAAAAAACAATCGACGAACTCAAGAAACTTCGTGCCAAGAGCGACGCGCAGCGCGAAGGAAAAGAATACGCCGAAGGAGACCCGCTTCCCGAATTAACGGATGCATGGGTGAAAGAGCTTGGTGGATTTGAAAATATCGACGACTTTAAAACAAAGCTCAAAGAAAATATTCTTGCAGAAAAGATTCGTCAGGCACGTGACAAGATACGCGTAGAAATTATGCAAGCATTAGTCAAAGAGACCCCCATGGATCTCCCTCATATTCTCGTCGATCAGGAACTTTCTCGCATGGAAGAAGAATTCAGCGCCGACATCGCACGCATGGGCATGGATTTGCCAAAGTATCTTGAACAAATCAAGAAAACCCGCGAAGATATGCATACAGAGTGGCACGACGATGCAGTCGCTCGCGTAAAGACGCAAATCATCGCAGCAAAGATTGCAGAAGTTGAGAAGCTTGAGCCGAACGAAGAAGACATGAAACGCGAAGTGGAAGTACTCACAAACCGATACCCAAACGCACCAAAGGAGCGCGTGGAAGGTTTTGTCCGTATGATACTCGAAAACGAAAAAGTCTTTTCTTTCCTTGAAGAACAAAAGTAAAAATGACCCGCGAGGGTCGTTTTTCTTTTTCGTTAAGCCATATTTTGCCGTGTGGCCCAGTATGTTCTTCATGGTAAAATATGATTTATGAACATACGATACACGCAAATATCTCAAGACGGGGGCATCCTTCCCTATGCGCTCAAAACTGATGCAGGAATGGACCTCTTGTCTTCGCACGATATCATTCTTACTCCGCATATTCCAACTAAAATTAAAACGGGAATAAAAATTGAAATTCCGGAAGGATATGTTGGACTTATTTGGGACAAGTCAAGTATTGGGGCGCTCGGGGTAAAGACGATGGGTGGAGTGATTGACTCTGGATATCGTGGTGAAGTCATTGTCATGCTCACCAATCTCACACACGATCCGATCACTTTTGAACGAGGAAAAAAGATTGCGCAGCTCATCATTCAACCATATATCACAGCAACACTCGAGCAGGCAGAAGAACTTTCTGAAACTGCACGCGGCGAAAAAGCATTCGGAAGTACTGGAGACTAAAAAACACGCATTAGCGTGTTTTTGGTTTGACAACCTCATCAACAATGCCGTATTTTTTTGCTTCGTCCGCAAGCATCCAATAATCGCGATCGGAGTCTTTCTCGACCTGCTCTGGGGTTTTCCCAGTATTCTTTGCTAAAATCTTATTCAAATTCTCTTTTAATCGAAGGATGTGTTTTGCGGTAATCGCAATATCTGACGCTTGTCCCTCTGCTCCACCCATCACTTGATGAATCATCACCTCTGCATTTGGAAGACAGAACCGCTTCCCCCTTGCTCCAGCAGAAAGAATAACCGACGCCATGCTTGCTGCAATACCGATGCAAATTGTCGATACATCTGGCTTCACATGTTGCATTGTATCGAATATGGCCATCCCGGCAGACACTGACCCTCCAGGAGAGTTAATATACAGCTTGATGTCCTTCTTGGGATCCTCTGCTTCAAGAAAAAGCATTTGCGCAACAATAAGATTCGCCATTGTATCATCGATTGGCCCCTGGAGAAAAATAATACGCTCCTTTAATAATCGAGAATAAATATCAAACGCGCGCTCACCCATCGTCGTCTTTTCAATAACAGTTGGTACTAAATATGACATATGCTCTTATTATATAGCGTGTGGAGGAAAGTCAAGAGAGGACAGAAGATGGGGTATGGGGTAAAGGGGATGGGAAGAGTACTAAAAGTTCAAACGGGAGGTCATTTATTACAACCACAACGAATACTGCCAATGTTTATGACAACAACCACGTACCCGTAGCCCTTCCCCCGTAAGCCATCCCCCATTCTTCTCCTTGCCATACGGCAGCACACTGCTACTATAGGTATATCACTGTATTTCAGTGCTCGACCATGACTCAGAACATGTATGTTCAGAGAGGAGCACCCTATCAATGGGCACTTCTACCACAGAGACATACTGAGCCATAGGCCGTGATTCACGACTATGGAACAATTCACAAAAGTACTTATCGCTTCTCTTGCGAGTGGGGTATTAGGAATAATTGTTGGATATCTTATCCATCTCACCTATTCACTCAGGAGAAACAGTCATGCAGCAATTGATGCTGAAAACATTCGCCTCGATGCACAAAAAGAGGCACGAAAAATTATCGTAGATGCAACGCAACAAGCAGAAAAAAGCATCCATGATATTCGCGAGGCAGAGCGCGAGCATGTGCGAAAAATGCAGAAAACAGAAGAGCATCTCTTCCAAAAGGAAAATCATATTCGCGAGCGCGAGTTACGTATAGAGGAAGATCGAAAAAAGCTCGAAGATCATGCAAACGAGCTTAAAGCAATCAAAGAACACCTGCATTCGCAAAAAGAGCAACTCACAATAGAGCTTGAACGTGTGAGCGGGCTCTCACGAGAAGATGCGCGCACAGAACTCTTTGCAAAAGTAGAAAAAGGAGCAGAAGAAGATCTTCGTTCGCGTGAAATGAAACTCGAACGCGATGCATTCGAAAGGCTCGACAGAAAAGCAAAAGACATTCTCGCGACATCAATCCAACGAATTGCCTCGTCAAATGTCAGCGAAATCATGACCTCTCACATCACTATTCCAAATGATGAGGTGAAGGGGAAAATAATTGGAAAAGAAGGTCGCAATATTCGTGCGTTTGAGCGCGCAGCGGGTGTTGAACTGCTCGTCGATGAATCTCCAAACACCATCACCATTTCCGCGTTTGACCCAGTGCGTCGACAAATTGCCCGACTTGCACTCGAAAATCTCATCATTGATGGACGCATTCAGCCTGCGCGCATCGAAGAAATTGTCGAGAAGGCAAAGACAGACATTAATCAAATCATCAAAGCAAAAGGCGAACAGGCAGCAGCAGAGTGCGGTCTCTTAAATATTGACCCACGACTCACAGCGATTATTGGACGCCTTTTCTTCCGCACAAGTTACGGACAAAACGTTCTCCAGCACTCAATCGAGATGGCACATATTGCAGGGTACCTTGCAGCAGAACTGGGAGGAGATGTTCAGGTTGCAAAAGCAGGGGCACTGCTCCACGATATTGGGAAAGCCCTTGATCATGAAGTGCAAGGAACGCACGTGGAAATTGGTCGTCGTCTATTAAAGAAGTTTAATATTGACGAACGCATCATCCTGGCAATGCAAGCACATCACGAAGAGTATCCATATGAAACACTGGAATCAATACTGGTGCAAATTGCCGATACGATTTCCGGAGGTCGCCCCGGAGCACGACGAGAATCTGTTGAGCAATATATTAAGAAGCTCGAGGAGCTTGAACGCATTGCGACATCACAACCAGGTGTTGAAAAAGCATACGCACTCTCTGCTGGCCGAGAGGTTCGTGTCTTTGTTCATCCAGATCAGATTTCCGACCACGATTCCTTTGGGCTTGCAAAACAGATCGCGCACACCATTGAGCAAGAACTCAAATATCCAGGAGAAATAAAGGTTTGTGTCATTCGTGAAAAACGATGCGTCGAATACGCCCACTAGTCAAGCTTTTTATTAATGTAGAATATATGGCTCAACAAAGCCATATATTTTTTTACCCTTGCGGTTAAGCCATATTTTTCCACAACTCACTGTGTTTCTAAATTATGGCTTTGTTGCAAGGATTCTCTCCCTTGCTAGAATATATATTAGGAGGGATGCCTCCGCTGGGATGATATGCACCGAAGAAAGTATTTGCTGAATATTTTCTTCGGTGCAGGTCACACCATTTAGTAACTTTTACTGCGACAAAATAAGCATGAATAAGCTATCAATCGTCGAAGCAGTTCACGAGAAACTTGGTGGCACCAAGGTTTCTGCTGAGCAAGCTGTTGAGACCATGATTGAAACAATCACACTCGGACTCAAGAAAGAGGGTGAGGTTTCAATCGCAGGTCTTGGCATTTTCTCAGTGAACACTCGCGCAGCACGCACAGCACGTAATCCACGTACTGGCGAAACCATCAAGGTTGCTGCTATGAAGGTTCCAAAGTTCCGCGCAGCGAAGGCTCTCAAAGACGCAGTCAAGTAATCCTTGACTGGTTGAGACACCAGCACAACAAACATACAGCAAAAGGCACTTCGGTGCTTTTTTGTTATACAAAAAGTGCCGCGAGAAATCGCGGCACTGAGAAACATTATACACACACCTGCTCCAGTCGTGCACTTCGGAGCGCACGCAGGATCGATGGGTGTTTTTCAAAAATGTACTGAAGCGAAGGATAAAGAAGGCTTAAGGTAACAGGGTCACCCAAGCAAAATGGAACACGCTTGGAACGTCCAAACATTCCCTTCTCTTCTCGATCAGAAATGTTGACTTTATACTCCCCGTCCTTCAATGATGCATATTTTGGAACAGAGATATTCCAATATGCACCAAAGCCGTGTCGTTTCTCCACGGAAAGCCGGAGTGTCTTCTCCTTGATTCCCAAAAGAATATCACACAATTCCGCATGTGCCTGTGGAACCTTTCCAGGTATCCATCGCGGAACACACATCATCGCATGCAGGAAATATTCAGCTCGAGCGGCATCTTCAAGCCGAGTAGGAACTTCGAGGCGGAAATACTTCTGCCGAAACTCTACCGTGAGACCATACAACAGATCACCCTGCGTCCTACACCATTCTTGTGAAAGCGCATCAAGGAATGCACGCGCCATGCTCGCATCCTCGCGAACCTCATGAACTGAAAGCACGCGAACATTCTTCGACTTATTCCACACGCGCCCAAGGGGTGCGCTCATCACGACGCTCACCTGCCCCTGCGGACAGTGAAGGCCACGAAGAATATTCGCAACATTTTCGAAGAGGGTGCTATATTTTTTGATTTCACTTTGAACAACACCCTCTCGCTCTTCATCGAGCTTTTCCAAATATGGGAGGAGAGAGTCGCGCTGCTCCATATATTCAAGCTCATCGGGAGATTTCAAGAGTGACCGAATGAGCTGCAAGAGCACCTCATCATGCTTATAAAATTCAAGAATGTCCAGCAAATCATGAATTGTCGTCGAGCTATCCATTGCGCGCAGTGCTGCATTTGCCCGCTTTTCAAGACGCACACAATCAACATACCCAAGCGCTTGAGTACTTGCATGAGCAATGTCTTTAAGCTCTTGGTGTGCGCGAACTACTCCAAGCTGTTTTTCTCGCAATCCATCGCACGTATGCGACAAGATCTCTTTGTGAACCAGCATAACGCTACGCTCAATCTTTTGCTGCACGTCGCGAGTCATGCTTTCGAGAAGCTGCAGGAGCTTTCCAAAGTACGGACGAAAATCTGGTTCTGCAAACATGCTTACAGAAGTAATGGGACGAATTTTCACACACTGTTTTAGAAAATGCAGCATGTCATCAACCCTTTCCAGGGAAGCCGCATACCGCGCAAGATCAAAAAGCACGTCGTACGTCCGATGTTGTTCGGACACACTTGAAAGCGACTTGTATGCCCCAACAGAATCCGAGAGAAGATACTGCATGTGGGCATAATGACGCAATGCACGAATGGAGAGATCACTGCTTTCTGCTTCAAACAAACGCGACGCGCGCTCGAAAGCATCTTTCGCAGCAGTTAACCCTTTTCGAGCGAGCTTCTTGTCTCCAAGCTTTGCATGGGTTTTCCACAACATCACCCCGAGATGCATTGCAACAACAGGGTTCGTTCGCCCAACAGGATCTGCTGACGCAGCCTCCAAATGAAGGATAGCGTCTTTCCACGTATCGTACTTTCGAATCCCGCGTTGAGTATATCCAAGTGCGATCAACTTTGTTGCTGCCCGAACATACTCAGTCACCTGGGTTTCCTTTGGGGAACGCAGGGTGCTCAAAATATCTGTAAGAAGATGTTCTTGTTTTTCAGCGACAACATGCAATGCGTGCAAATCCCGACGAAGCAAATCTGTCGCTTCAATAATTGTTGTTCCGATGTGCTCGGCAGCTTCTCGTTGAACATCAGCGAGAGATGAGAATTCATTATGCAGATCTTCACGTAAGAGAGAACCCTCTTCCATGATGGTGGAGACTGCGCGCTGCAAGCCACCGTCTAATGCAACATGCAATCGCGCAAGTTCACCCTGGACAGATTGATGTGCGAGAACGGACTGCCCATAAACAAGTCGCAATACATCTTTTGACTGCTGCTGTTCATCAAGCTGTCGTGCAGCGTAATTGAGAGCAGCAGCACCAACTTCCACTTGTGCAAGATACGCACGAGCGGGAATATCTTCACGAATGCGAGGGTTATTTGTAAGATAACCAGGACGATAGTCATTCTCAATCTGGCGAAGTGCAAACGGCCCGACTCTTCCATCTTCTAGTGCAGTCAGCACCTTTGTTGGATACGCAATGTTAAGGAACGGATTCGTAGTGGACATAAGTCCCTCCTTCATTCTATGCAAAAACTACATCATGCTATACATTTTGTCAATGTATTGACTATATGCATGTTTAGTGGTAGTTTGCATGCAGAGAGGGGAGTAGCCCATGCACGAAGAGATCGTCCAACAGGCGATCTCTGGAAATAAGAGTATTGCGTTGACGGCTTTTGACCGTCTCGTAAACTCTTGCCAAATGACACCAGAGATCGCAGAGAAAATCCGCGACGAAGCGGAGCTCCGAGTGATCAGTAATCGGGCGGCAAAATTTAACGGCCACCCAACGCGTGTCATTGAGTACACGATCTACACGATCATCACAATCGCGACTATCGGATGCCTTTCCTTCTTTGCATTGCATGTATACAAGGATGTGCAAGAGAGAAAGGTAATGGAACAAAATCTTGAGCGACCTTAACGGGTCGCTTTTTTGTAGCAAGAAATAGTTGTAAGTTTCGAGTTTCAAGTTGCAAGAACATGTATTGTCATAGCGGAACGACGAGACCTCGAGAGTGAGTTTGTCCTGAACAAGGAGCAATTCATATTGCAACAATGCTTCAGAAGTGACCCAGGACTGCATCCCACATTGTCATTACGACGACCCCGAGTCTTCGAGAGTCAGTGGCAATCCAGGACTGCACTTAGTGAATAGTGATAAGTGATGAGTGAACAGAGGAATGCAGTGGTTCGTGGAAAGTGGATGGAAAGAAATAGTTACAAGTTGCAAGTTTCAAGTTGCGAGTAAAACACATTGTCATTGCGAACGATGTCGGCCTTGCGACATCGTGTGGCAATCCAGGACTCGTATTTGGTTTTGCGTCTACTGCGACTAGGACTGATACTAAAACTATTCTGGCAATCCAGGATGAGTATTTGTATTCCGTATTTACTAAAACTGAGACTAACACCAAAACTACTCCTACAATTCGGGACGGTACTTAGTGAATAGTGATAAGTGATGAGTGAACAGAGGAATGCAGTGGTTCGTGGA
>CAYLUP010000009.1:0-16349 GCA_964386905.1 uncultured Candidatus Saccharibacteria bacterium | reverse complement strand
GCTCACGTTTGCCTGTGCCAAAGCAGACAAATGGCGCCACTTCTGGCGTATGCCAAAGTAGCTCAGTCGGTAGAGCATCTCACTCGTAACGAGAAGGTCGCCGGTTCGATCCCGGCCTTTGGCTCCAGTGCGAACAATATACACATGTCGGCGTAGCTCAGTCGGTTAGAGCGAAGGACTCATAAGCCTTAGGTCACTGGTTCGATTCCAGTCGCCGACACATGAGAAAATCCATCACATTGTGATGGATTTTCTTTTACGGTATATGTGCTATGCGAGACTTGGAAGGGAACACAAAGTGTTTTGCTTCATGTGCTGTGACAAGTGAGTGGTCGTCGCCACGGCTCGCCGACCCTGCACGATGCTACGCATGCGTGAGGGTACTCGGTGGAGTTTATCCTGAACAAGGAGCGTGGTTTTGCTCGCGACTATGATTCAGGACCTTTCAAGTCCCGTCTCCTCGTCGCAAAAGCAAACAAAAATAACGCTCGTCGCGTTATTTTTGTGTTTTGCGCGGTAGACGGGACTTGGCGTCAGCTCACCTCCGTATATTTGTTCGCTCCGCTCCAAATCTACGGGGTGGCTCCTGCCCGGGCTCGCCAGTCCTCGCTCGCAAGCTCGCTGCGGGCTAGGCTCGCCTTTCAAGCCCCGACGCAAGCACCTATTTGAGGTGCTTGCTTCTACCGCGCACAAAAGAAAAACCTCACAAGATGTGAGATTTTTCTTTTCTGCGCGGTAGACGGGACTTGAACCCGCAACCTCCCGCGTGACAGGCGGGTGCTCTAACCAGTTGAGCTACCACCGCATTTGCGCAAATTGCGGTGCTAAGAATATAGCACAAAGCTATTTCTTGCGCAAGGGTGTTTTTCAGGTATGATTGCACCATGAGTAAACACCGCGCGTTCTGGAATAAGGAATATAAGACTGGAGAGCACCTCGCACTTTCTGATGAACCCTCAGAGGATCTTTTGAAGTTTATCCGTTTTTTGGAGCGTACGGAAGGGCGCCGCTCACTCAATGTGACAACCCAAGCGCTTGACCTTGGTTGTGGAAATGGACGAAACCTTATCCATCTTGCTGAATATGGTCTCAGGGGTACAGGATATGACATTTCTGATGAGGCTATCAAGATTGCAAAGAAAAATTCTGGAGAGTATCCACTTAAGTATGAAGCACGTTCAATTGCTGGGGATTTCCAGAATATCCCAGATGAAAGTCAAACGATTGTTCTTGATATGATGACTTCGCACTTTCTTAAGAAGGCAGAGCGTGAGCACTTGAAGCAAGAAGTATCGCGAGTGTTGAAACCAGGTGGCTGGTATCTTTTCAAGACATTTCTTTCTGATGAAGATTTGCATACGGCACGATTATTGAAAGAATCTCCAGCAGATGAAGAGGGGGCGTATATCCACCCACGTATTGGCGTGTATGAATATGTGTATTCAGAAATGGGTATCTACGAGTTTTTTGAACCAGATTTTATTATCCACAAAGTAGATCGCTCCTATAAACATGTTCGTGATGGAAAGGCATTTAAACGCAGAACAATTGCGGTGTACATGCAAAAGCCGTTCTAGGAGGTGGTATAGTTAAGGAAAGCTAACGAACATATTTTATGGGAACACAAATATCACCAGCAAGAGGAATGCGTGACTTCTTGCCAAAAGAAAAAGCAAAACGCGAACGAGTGATTGCAATCATTCGTGGATTTTACCGTGCGCGAGGTTTTACAGAAATTGAAACACCAGCACTCGAAGATATCGATCGCCTCACACAAAGTGAGGGTGGAGAAAATCTTACGATGCTCTTTAAAGTGTTGCGACGCGGGCTTGATGCGGATACCGCACTTCTTCCAAAAAATGCTGTTGACCTAGGATTGCGCTACGATCTTACGCTTCCGCTTGCACGATACTATGCAACGAACTATGCAGATCTTCCTCAGCCGTTTCGAGCAATGCAGATTGCACCAGTGTGGCGAGCTGAACGTCCACAAAAAGGACGTTTTCGCCAGTTTACGCAGTGTGACATCGACATTCTTGGCGACGCAAGTGTGAATGCAGAAGTTCAGTTGATTGTTGCGACAATGGGGGCAGTGCAAGCGCTTGGAATTGAGGGAGTTAGTGTGCGATTGAATGATCGTCGCTTTCTTTCATCACTTCTCTCATCTTGCGGGTTTGAAGAGAAGATGCATGCATGTACACTGATCGCGATAGACAAACTTGATAAAATTGGAGTCGAAGGGATTGCGACTGAGCTGATGGAAAAGTGCCCCGACCAAAAGGCTGCCATAGATCTTCTTGTTGCGACGTTGATTCGTCTCGAGCGCGTGGCGACGGAGAATGTGGGTGATGTAGAGGCGCTTATTGCTGCGCTTCCAGATGGTATCGACTTTTCAACAGTGAGTGATATCCGTACAATCGCGTCGGAGGTTGCCTTGGTGGATTCAGATATTCGCGTACGCTTCGATCCTTCATTAGTGCGTGGTATGGGATACTACACTGGTCCAATTTTTGAACTTCAGCTTGACGGTGAAGGATCATCAATTGGTGGCGGTGGGCGCTATGATGGAATGATTGGAAAGTTCTTGGAGAAGCATGTTCCTGCGTGTGGATTCTCTATTGGCTTCGAGCGTATCATTGGTCTCGTTCCGGACACAATTCTCGCTTCTCAAAAAAGTCTACTTTTGTTTTATCCAGATGATATGAGTATTTCGACAATCCTTCGACTCCAGCAGGAATGTATATCGCATGGATACGAGACAACCATTGCTGTGCGTCCGAAGCAAGTAGGAAAAGCAATTGAACGCGCGCATGGAGATGGAATCACTTCCTTTGCATTTGTTGAGCATGGAACAGCGACGTTCGCTGATCTAGAGATAAAAGCAACAGGGGAGAGGGTAGTGATTAGTGATTAGTGATGAGTGATGAGTGACCAGGAAATACAGTCCTGGATTACCTATCCTGAATCATAGTCGCGATAAGAATCGCTTCTTGTTCAGGACAGGCTCCCCCTCGAAGACTCGGGGTTGTCGCAATGACAATGCTTTTCCAACAACTCGTAACTTGCAACTTGCATCTTGCAACTACTTTTCACTTATCACCAATCACTCATCCTTCCGCTTGCATTCCTCTAAAATCTTCCCATAATAAGAAGAGAAACAAGGAGGCCGCATGAGGCTCATGTTCATTCTTTTCTTTAGTGCGCTTTTCCTGTCTGGAGGCGAAGTTCGTGTTCTGGCAAAACAGTACGTTCCATATCAATCTCATGTGCTGCCACCGAGTGCAGATTCTCCGCTTCTGCTGGAGTATGCGCGTGTGCAGTATGCAGAGTTTTTGCTCAAGGATCAAGCATTTCGATTTGAACTCAAGCAGAGCGGAAAGACTTCCGTTCTCAAAGAGCGCCCAGTCATTCTCGCATGTTTTGATGTGCGTGATATGACGTGGCACCTTGTCCATGTTGCAATTCCGTACCCTATCCCTGAATCATATTTTCGTTCGCTCCGAAAGGCAAATACGCTTGCAGAGCGAAATGTGTGTACATTTCCTGTTCGAGCAGTCACACCAGAGTATACTGTTGAGCACGTTCGTGGTGCTGGTGCATCCCGGCTTCTTCTGCGTGTGATTCGTCATACTGAGTCGGGAAAGAAAAGAGAACTCATTGTGTATCGCATGAAGTACGCGAAGCTCTCTGGAAACCCGAAGCAATCTTTTGAAAGTCAACAAAAGACATTGCTTGCACAAACATATACACCGCTGTCAGCGCATTTTGAAACTGAAGAGTTTGTATTTGAGGGTGAACGGTTCCTGCGGGCACATATTGCGTATGCAAAGCAGATATTGTCCAAGCACGCACTCGCAAAAGACACACTGTTGCGCTTTGGCCTACATATTCCAGACGCGACAGTGTTTGCACTCCATGTGAGTGAGCAGTGGGATCCGCTGTTTTTCCGTCTCGAGAAGGAGAAAAGCTATAAGCGTATTCTTGCTGAGTATGGACTCAATAGGGAAGAGGCATTTGTGTGGAGTGTGTCTTCAGCAAATGCGATCGGCCCTCTCCAGTTCACAAACATGAAGAATAATGGAACGTATGCATCCATTGTACGTTTATACCGGCCCGTAAACCTCAGCACTTCTTTTGAGGATGGTGCGAGGGATTTGCATAACGTGATCAAGGCAGCATTTTGTTTGTTGGATTACGAGTTAGCGCAGAATACACAAGCCAAAGAGTTGTTTCGGAAGAACCCCGCTCTAGCGCTTCTGCATCCTGTCGCTGCATATAATGGCGGAGGGCTTGCTGGGCAACGGATCATGCAGTCTATCCTGCGCCTCAATAAGAATGCAGTGAATGCTCATATTCTGACGCTTCGAATACCACCGGCAATTGCAAGTACGCGTCGGCGTCGGGCAAACACAGAAACCCCCATGTATGTCAAAAAGTACATTGCAATCATCCGTATGACCACATAGCCCCTTCGGGGGCTTTTTGATATACTCATGCATATGGCGTTAGATGAACAGCAGCAGTATCGATTACGCGAAATTGAAGCAGCAATGAATCAGGCTGACTTTTGGGCCGACAAACAGCGCGCACAGGACATGATTAAGGAGATGCAAGATCTTCAAGCAATTGCCGAAGGAAAAAGTAAATATGATGCAGCGAATGCAATCATTACCATTTTTTCTGGTGCGGGAGGCGATGATTCCGAAGATTTTTCTGGCATGCTTTTGCGTATGTATTTGAAATATTGTGAAAGGGTAGGGTATGGATTTTCTGTATTACATGAAAATGAAAATGATCATGGAGGGTATCGGAATATCACGTTTGAAGTGATTGGAAAGGGTGCGTATGCAGCGTTAAAGAATGAAAGCGGTGTGCACCGTCTCGTACGCATTTCTCCATTTAACGCGAATGCAAAACGGCATACATCATTCTCTATGGTTGAGGTTGTTCCTCAGTTAAAAAAGAGTGATATTGAACGATTGCCCGAGAGTGAAATTGAATATGAATTTGCAAAATCTGGTGGCGCGGGAGGGCAAAACGTAAATAAACGTGAGACGGCTGTTCGCGCGATTCACACACCGACAGGGATTGCGGTTCATGTCTCTGCCGAACGCAGTCAAGCGCAGAACAAAGAGCGAGCGTACGACCTCTTGTCAGCAAAAGTGCAGCATGTAAAAGAGAAACTGAGTGAAAGCGAAATGCACACACTCATGGTATCAAAGTCAACAAAAGTTGAATGGGGAAATCAGATCCGTTCCTATGTCCTTCATCCATATAAGATGGTGAAAGACCATCGTACAGATGTGGAAACGAGTGACGTAGAAGGAGTGCTGGAGAAGGGTGAAATTGATGTCTTTATTGATGCAGAAAAAACACTGTAAATATGGATACAAAAGCAATTACACGGAATGCATATGAAGAGGGTGCTCCGCAACTTGCTGAGAAATTTAATGCAATTGGCTCACGAAGAGATGATATTGAACGCGCATTCCGTGCGATATCGCATGTTTCGCATCCGCATGTTCTAGAAGTGGGATGTGGAAATGGAAGAGATGCTGCAGTGATTCTTGAGCACCCATGTGAATATGTTGGTATCGACTATTCCGAGGCAATGATTGGACTTGCACAACAGACAGTCCCAGGAGGAACATTTCTCTGTCGAGATATGGAAGAATATGTTCCAGAACACCAGATAGATATTGTTTTTGCTTTTGCTTCTCTGCTGCACTTACCACCTGAGAGTTTTAAAACATATATCCATATGGCGTATGCGTATATTGCGAAACGTGGAGTGTTGTATCTTTCTGTGAAAGAAGGAGCAGGGGAACATATAAAAGAGGATGCGACAGGGAAGAGATACTTCTATTACTATTCCATGAAGGATATTATGGATATGGCACAAGAGGAGGGTTTTGTCGTCGAATTTCAAATGCAGAAAGAGATCCTTGGGGTCTCTTGGATTACTGCGATGTTGAAAAAGTCATGAGTGATGAGAGATAAACAATCTACGATTTATGATTTAAAAAGTATGAATACAATGCAGTCCTGGATTGCCACAGAAAGTTTGAGGACAAACTTTCTTCGCAATGACAATACGACAATATGAAGCTTCTCTTGCGACTTGAAACGTGCAACTCCTTTTCACTGTTCACTATATTTCTTTTTGCCCTTCACCCTTTACCCTATACCCCAATACAGTCCTGGATTGCCACACGATATTGCAGGGCTAATATCGTTCGCAATGACAATACAATATTCTTCCTTTTCACTTCTCATGACTGATGACTCATGACTAACGACTTTCCATCTATCCACTAGGACAGGCATTATAGTGCCTGTCCTTGTGTTATACTACACCTATCACTATGATTTACTTTGATAACGTTACAAAGAGGTACGGGAATAATGTTGTTGTTTCTGACGTTTCCTTGGGGATAAACGAGGGGGAGTTTGTGTCCATCGTTGGACATTCCGGTGCAGGTAAAACAACACTGATTAAGCTTCTTCTTGCCGAAGAGCGACCAACGATTGGTTCGGTGCTTTTTGGTAAACAAAACGTTCATCACATATCATCAAGTAAAATACCTGAGTATCGTCGAAAAATTGGAACTATTTTTCAGGATTTCAAATTGCTTCCCAATAAGACGGCATATGAGAACGTTGCGTTTGCTCTTGAGGCTGCCGGTCGTACTGACGCGGAGATTCACGCAGATGTTCCACAGATTTTAGAGCTTGTTGATCTTGCGTCAAAAGCACTCCATTTTCCTCATGAGCTTTCTGGTGGAGAGCGGCAACGGGTGGCAATAGCTCGCGCGCTCATCTGTCAGCCTGACGTGCTTGTTGCTGATGAACCAACAGGGAATCTTGATCCGATGAATACGTATGATATTGTCCAGATTCTGAAGAAGGTCAATGATATGGGTACAACAGTCATCCTGACGACACACAATAAGGGAGTCATTGATGCATTACGAAAGCGCGTGATTACAATGGAGAACGGAAAAGTGCTCCGTGATGATCCGCAAGGAAAGTATGTTTTATAAAAACCCACACTAGGTGTGGGTTTTGTGTTGTACGATCTCAAGAATGCAGTGATACGCACGAGTTGGTGTTCGTACATAATGGGGACAAATACCCGAGGATATCAAATGCGGGCGAAACGCAAGAATTTGTTCTCGTAGTCCTGAGCGGATATATGGACTCGAGCGCTCAGGATCAACGATAATAAAGTCTTTTACGCCATGAACAGAAAAAACAGGAAAGACAAGAGAGTGGATTTTTTCTGTGGTTTTTCTGTTGTATGTACACGCGTTGTCACAGGAAAAGAAATCTGCAACCCATGCGAGACACGGCTCTCCTTTGAGGAGTGGCAAGAGAATGCCGTCGAGAATAAATTCATGAAATGCGTATTCTCCAATCGCTGCAGAGAAAAAGTCTGGTGAAAACCAATGATCGATAGATACGACGCCACTCTTGTGTACGAGTTTGTGTACGAGAATGGGGCTCTCACGCGTCCCAGTGGTATCATCTGGGATTTTTCCATAAAACAATGTGCTTCCAGGATATTCCGGATAAGATGACATGTATCCTCCGTGTGCTCTGCATATCCTACTTGATGCAATACAAAAACACAACAAAACCCGCCACAATGTGGCGGGCAGATGTACTACATTTTCGGAATCGGAATGATGACTGGCTCTTTCGGAGCACGGTACTTTCGCCCAGGAGACACTTTCGCGATCTTCTTTTGTCCAACCGGGGGAGGAAGAGGCTTCGGTACTGTTGGGGAAAAATCAACGAGCTGCACATCTTCGATGATGAAAGGGATTTTCATGGCTTTCCCCCCAGCACAGATTGCTTCTTTAATGCGTTCGTTGAAGTGTTCACGTTCCATGTTTACGGCATCACTATTTTTAAAGCTATTTGCAACCCCTCGCAATCGTGCGTCAGCATTTTCTCTGAGCCATACATCAAATGTATGACCAAGATCGAGCTTTTGCACAAATGGGTTTTTTGGGTCCACAATTGTTTTACTGCATTTTTCATATAGCAATTCGAGTCCAGCGTCATCCTTCGGTGCGGTGATGAATACTTTCACTATCGCACCAAGAATGGCGCGATTTCCGAGCCGGAGCCCACTCTTTTCATCGTTTTTGAAGACGAGGGTCGCGGTGTAGGGCTCGTTATTCACGGTTCCAATGAAGGTGTTTGATTCCTTCAGCTCAACTTCCTGTCCGCTCTTTAAGATCTGGCCAGTCCAGCCCGTCTTGAGATTCATGACCTTTGCTTTGTGAGCAATAGGCACCGTGACTTTCCGTGCAGGTGTTTTGTCGCACGCAAAAGAGAAAAGGAGAAGAATGAGGGAAAGAGCAATACTGAATGCGCGCATGGCGACTCCGTATTAAGGGCTTGTTCACAAGCCGTGGTTCATTCGGATACTACGATACATTATGAAAAAGTCAATAAAAAAGAAGCCCCGAACACAGGGGTTCGGGGGGAAGGGGTGTGTTCGGGGCAGAGGGGCATTGTGCCCGACTTGGGGTACTGCAGCTAAACTGCCCAAATTGTCTGTGGCCAGAGGCCGTATTAGGAACACCTCCTGTTTTGGGGAAAGATCTCGGGGCTGTTTTTATGATACGCCTTTCAGTATTTTCTGCACCATACTATACAAAAATACTGTGGATAACGAAGGAGGATGGGGTAAGGGATAAAGGGTAAGGGATAAAGGGTAAGGGATAAGGAAGAGGGGGAGGTGGTGGGGGGGGTGTAGGAAGTGATTAGTGATAAGTGAATAGTAAATAGAATGTTAAAAATTTGAGGGTAAAGAGAATGCATTGCATGTATCCCATTAGCTATACCCCATACCCTTATCCCAATCCAGGATTTGCATTTCTGGTCACTGGTCACTGTTCACTTATCACTATCTACTCGTGTCTCATGACTGATGACTCATGACTTCCCCTATGTTATAACTATCTCATGCGCGGACTCAAAAAATATTCACTGTATGTGCTTACCTTTCTCGTCCTCTTTAGTGCATGTTCTCCTTCCGCTTCTGCAGACGGTGAAGATCGCGCAAAGTATGTTCATGGAACTGTTCTTTCTATTACTGATGAGCAGAAAGGATTTATTCCAGGAACTGATGTGCAGAGTACCTTACAGAAACTGAAAGTGCGAATCAATGACGGTGAAGAGGCTGGTGTCGTGATTGCACTGGAGCACAATTTTTACAAAGTACATGAAGGGTCCTCTGTGTATTTGCAGCAAATACCTACAGAAACAGGAGGATATACATATATGATTGCCGAAATTGATCGTCGCCCATTTATGTATGCACTGCTCGCCCTCTTTGGTGTATTTATCATCGCTTTTTCAGGGAAGCAGGGTCTCCGATCACTTCTTTCCTTGTCTCTCGGCCTTTTGGCAGTCATCTACATTTTGATCCCAGCACTTCTTGCGGGGTACTCTCCTGTGCTGGTGAGTGTCTCTGTTGCAGTGGTGGTCCTTGCGCTGGCCATTTTCCTCACTCATGGTTTGAAGCGCATCTCTGTTGTAGCGTTCTTGGGAACAGTATCTGCTGTCGTGATTACTGGTTTTCTCGCGTATGCAAGTGTGTATCTTGCACGGTTAAGTGGTGTCGTTTCAGAAGAATCTTTGTACCTCAGTATAAACACGAAGGGTGTCTTGGACTCAAAAGGGCTTCTTCTCGGTGGTATTCTCATCGGTATTCTTGGTGTCTTGGATGATGTTGCCATTACTCAAGCTGCTGTGGTCAGTGAACTTCGCTCTACTGCAGTTCTTTCTGTGAAAGAATTATATATTCGCGCGATGCGCGTCGGAAGAGAGCACGTTGGCGCATTGGTAAATACGCTTGTTCTTGCCTATGTTGGAACAGGTCTTCCGCTCATGCTGTATTTCGTCACGTCAGATCGAACAGGTGTTCCTATTATCAGTCAAGAAATTTTTGCAACAGAAATCATTCGTACCATTGTTGGGAGCATGGGGCTCATTTTAACAGTTCCGATTACGACACTTCTCGCTGTCTACCTTCTTCGTGGAACCAAGAAAGAGTCATTATCGGTGCATACGCATGTGCATCACGAATAAAAAACACATCAGCACGTTGGTGCAGATGTGTTTTTTATGGCACAGTTGCGACAGACTCCGAAGAGTTCGAAACTGTGGTCGGTAATGTGAGAAAATAGTGTGGATGATGCAAGAATTCTTTTTGTGAGTCCATCAACCGCACATGTATCAACATGTTCAACTGCCTCGCAGACTGTGCAGACGATGTGGTGATGGTGATGGGAAACGAGTTCGTAAGATAGAACATTCTTCCCGGTGAACACTTTTTTCATAATACCTGCAGCAAGGAGGGTGGGGATGGTGCGATAGATCGTCGCAAGATCACATACCTGTGTAGAGTGGTGTGCAATGTCTTCAAGCGTCATTGGGCGAGAAGACTCCAAGAGGAGCTGGAGAATATGTTGTCGTGCAGGTGTTGATTTGAGTCCTTGTGCATGGAGAATATCTGATGGTTTCATCATGTTGACAAGTATCATAGCAAAGAGTATACTCAAATGCAAATAATTTGCATTTATGAAAATCGCTTTTGTAGGAAAAGGAGGATCTGGAAAAACGACGCTCGCAGCGCTTTTTTCGCTGTACCTCAAGCAGAAAGGGGGAGAGGTGCTAACAATCGACGCAGATATTAACCAGCATTTCGGAGAGACTTTAGGGTATGACATGGGGAAGCCGGTTACTCTTGATACGTATGAGATGCAAATCAAACGTGTCCTTCGAGGAGAGAATCCACGCATCGAAGAGGATTTCCTCTTTATGAAAACCACACCTCCCGGAACGGGGTCAAAACTGCTCCGTGTGAGAGATGACGCATTGTCTTCTGTGCGATATGACATCAATGGTATTGGCCATATTGCGGCTGGAAGTCTTGGTGGTGATGATATCGGCATGAAATGCTTCCACGGCAAAACCGGGGTTGTTGAGATTCTCTTAAATCACCTTGTTGAAAAGGAACATGAATATGTCGTTGTTGACATGACTGCTGGTGCAGACTGGTTTGCCTCAGGTATGTTTTTCAAGTTTGATGCCGTATTTATTGTTGTCGAACCAACTCTGAAGAGTACAGGAATTTACCGTCAGTTTATTGACGCTCTTGATGGAAGGGAGATTCCTATCCATGTTGTTGCAAACAAAGTTACCAACGAGGATGACTATGCGTATGTAGAAAAAATGACAGGAGTGTCACCTGTTGCCTCCTTCTCACTCTCCAGGCACATCAAAGATGTTGAGCGTGGTGCCATGATGAACCCAAGTCTTTTAGAGGAAGAAAACGTGGCTGCGCTTGATGCGATGATTGCGCTTGTTGAAGGAAAGGTGCCTAATTACGCAAAGCGTCACCAGGAGGCTGTCGAGTTTCATGTTCTCAATGCCGTGACGTGGATGAATGCGCGTCTCGGATATGATTTTTCTCAGCAAATTGACCCGTTGTGGGATATCGAAGAAGAAGTACAAAAGATGTTTTCAGAAGATAGGGGCTCTTAAGCCCTCTTCTCCTGGAAATATCAGGTGTCCAGGCACCAAGGAGGGATATGTGGAAAGCAAAAGGAGTGTCGTCATAAAAACTGCGCGATGCAGTGATGATAACTGTAGCTGTGGATGTTTCCGTATCACGGAAACAGACAAGCCGGGAAAGTTCTTCGTTGCGGACGAACATGGGAATGCCGTCATTATGACGAAGGACCACATTCTCTTTTTGCGAGATCTCGCAAAAGGGGGGTTCCTGGAGGGGAGTCATCAGGGTGTGTACGTGTCGCACCTTCCTGACAATGGCTCCGCCCGCGAGTACGTCATTTCCGTCGTGGGAGAAGGGGAAATTTTTGGAAGTCGCGAAGAGCTTCTTGCCTTTACGGTGGGAGCAAATATGACCGACCTCGATATTCTTATCCAGACGTGATCCGCCATCCTCTCATAGTCCACACCAGGACTGCCGCCATTCGGCGGCTTTTTTGTGGGGGAAGGAGAGTGAATAGTGATAAGTGATAAGTGAAAAGGGAAATGCAGCGGTTCGTGAATAGTGGATGATAGAGAGAAGGAAGAAAATAGAGAATTGCGGAAAGAATTGCGTATATAGAATTACGAAAAAAGTATTGTCATTGCGAACCATATTGGCTTTGCAATATCGTACAGCAATCCAGGACGAGTTTAGTGAATAGTGATGAGTGAACAGTGAATGGGACATACAGTGGTTAGTGGATCGTGGAAAGTGGGCAGGAGGAAAGAGGGAGGAAATGATACGTGTGACTATGTATTGTCATTGCGAAGGCATGTTGCTTTGAACATGCCTGTGGCAATCCAGGACGAGATTTAGAAAATTGAGAATAGAGTATAGAGAATAAAGAATAGTGAAAATCTCTATGTCGCTCCTGTTTTACTATCTATTGCATTCGCCTTTACCCAATACCCCAATGCAGTCCTGGATTGCCACAGAGGACCTGGGTACAAGCCCTCTTCGCAATGACGATACAAAATGCAGCCCCGAATCATAGTCGTGATATGAATCGCTCCTTGTTCAGGACAGGCTACCCATTTCTAAGACTCATGGGTTCGCAATGACAATACGGAATGCTCTTCAGTGCCTACTCATCACTTTTCACTCGTCACTATTCACTCTTTTCTTCCTATCCACTTTCCACTCTCCCTTATGTTATAATACTCCCATGTCTATTGTTACATCGTTTCGTCGCATGGTGCGCTCTGGATTCCTTGGCTTTTGGCGCAATGCGGTTGTTTCATTGTCAGCTATTTTCGTTATGACCGTTGCCCTTTTTGTGATTGGCGCAACAATGTTGTCATCTGTCTTCCTCCAAGAAACGCTCAAGAATATTCAAGACAAGGTAGATATCAATGTCTACTTTTCTCCAACAGCACGTTCTGAGGATATTCTTGCATTGCGAACAAATATCGAAAAAATGCCGCAAGTCGCGCGGGTTGAATATGTGTCTCGTGATGAAGCGATTGAGAACTTCAAAAAGAAACACGAAAACGACTATCTTCTCCAGGCTGCGCTTAATGAGCTCTCAGACAATCCCCTTGGGGCAGTGTTGAATATCCAAGCAAAGGATCCTTCAGAGTATGAGGCGATCGCACTCTTTCTGAATAAAGAAAAGGAAGATCGTCAGCAGGATGGATTTATCACAAAGGTGAACTATGCCCAACATAAGACAATCATTGAGAAATTGAATGGGATTGTCCGAGCAGTAGAGCGATTCTCTTTTGTCGCACTCTTTGTTCTTGTTGTTATCGCAGTGGTCATTACTTTCAATACTATCCGTATTGCTATCTATGCTGCACGCGATGAAATCGCAATTATGCGTTTGGTTGGTGCATCAAATATGTTTGTCCGAGGTCCATTCATCGTCCAGGGGGCGCTCTGCGGAATTGCTGCGGCAGTTATTGCAACCGCACTCTTCTATCCCATTACGATGTGGGTGCAAGGTGCAACAGTAGAATTTTATGGCGGAATCGACCTCTTTGCATATTATCTTTCAAATCTTCCAGAGATCTTCATTGTTCTCCTTATTTCTGGCATCTTGCTTGGAGCACTCTCTTCACTGTTTGCTGTTCGAAGATACCTCAAAATCTTTTAAAAAAATAGACGTACCCACGAGGTATGTCTATTTTTCAATTGGAAGCTGCATCCATTCCCACGCCATCATTCCACCTTGAATGCTTCCTGCGCGAATGCCGAGCGAGCCCGCAATCATTGCGGCCATTTGACTTGTATTCCCTGCCCAGCAAAAGAAATAAATCGTATCGAGTTTCTTAAGAGCGTCGTGTTCTGCGCGGAGGTAACGTTCAACATCTTGCATTGGAACAGAAACGCTCGAAGGAATATGACCAGCAGTATACTCTTCAACACCTCGAATATCGATCACCAAATATGGTGCGACCACCTCAGGCTTCTTCCCTGTATGAATCATGGAAGAAATTTCCGCGCTCGATTTACTAAACATTTTTTGCAGCAATGTTTCTCCGTCAATTTCTGTAAACATAGTCATTATGATAAATACTTTTCACCGTAGGCAAGCATTGCTCGCACAATAGGCTGTAATCCCTTTCCGGCTTTTGTTAATGAGTATGTGACATGAGGTGGCTGTTTCGAAATAACCTTTCGCTCAATGATACCCTCTTTTTCAAGAAACTTAAGTTTATTACTGACCGTTCTTGTGCTTACGCCTGTCAGCGATTCAACGAAGTCTGAAAATCGTTTTGGCCCAAAAAAAAGGTCTCGAATAATCACAATGATAAATGAGTCGCCCATAAGGTTTGCGGTGCGGACAATAGGGCAGAGTCCGGCACTTTTCCCTTGTTCTTGCTTGCGGAATACCATTTGCGTATCATATCATATTTTTACTATTTTACAAAGTAAAGTTGTGTGTGCTATACTTGTGGTGTTCTTTAGTCACTAACGATGATGAACTATGAAAATATTTATTTGGGCGTATTCGGTTGGCGGCTCAAACAACACACGAATTGCTGAGGCAATCTTACATGAACATCGCGACATGGGAGATGCTGTCGACACACTTGTTGCAAGCGAACTTTCTTTTGATGACGAAACACTTGCGGCATATCGAAAGAAAATTGCTGATGCCGATCTCGTGTACTTTGTCTATCCAATCCATTGGGGGTCTTATCCGTGGCTCTACAAAAGAACACTTGATGAGTTGTTATCGTATGGCTTTGCCTATGAATACGGAAAAGATGGAACGACCCCAATACCGCTGCTTTCAAATAAACGCGCAAAGGTGATTACTACGTCAGGACATAGAAATCAGGAATACGTGAAGCAGCTTGAATCCATTCATTATTTGGCCCAAAAAACCATTCTCAATTTTGTTGGAATGCGCTATGAGGGTGCATTAAATCTTGGTGGCCGAAAGCATTCTCAAAATGATAGTCTTGATGTGCAGGCTGTAAAAGAATTTATCCATAAAAAAGCATAATTATGTTTCAAGCATTCATTTCACATAAAGATGATATAGGGAAACTTATCCTTCGATTAACATTAGGGCTCATTGTTCTCCCTCATGGGGCACAGAAGCTCTTCGGAGTATTTGGAGGAAATGGATTCCAAAATACAATGGGATTTCTAACAGAACGCGCAGGTCTTCCTTGGATCATCGCCTTCCTTGTTATTTTTATTGAGTTTTTCAGTGCGCTGTTTGTCGCACTTGGGATGTTTACGCGATGGGCAGCACTCTCTATCTCCGGCCTCTTTGTCGGCATCCTTTTCTTTGCACACGCAAACAATGGATTCTTCATGAATTGGTCTGGAAAAGCAGCAGGGGAAGGGTATGAGTTTCACCTCTTGGTGATTGGACTTGGTCTTGGTATCGCCTTGCTTGGTGCAGGAAAATTTGCCTGGAGTCGAGTGTGCATCATTCCTTGGTGCAAAAAGGGAAAGTGCGAATAAAAATAAAAACCGCTTGAGCGGTTTTTATTTTGCATAGATATACTTATTCAATAATTTAGAGTATTTTCCTTGGAGCTCCTCAGAAATAATTTCTTTTGGAAATGGGTCGATGGAGCCATTGTTGGTTGCGATATCAAGGGCTGCGCCATAGAAGAAGCCTTTTGGTGTTGCAATAAATACGAGCGCGGGCCCCCAGGCAGTCGACACGGTCTCTGCATGTTTCTTGACCTTCTCCGTGTCGAGAGATTTCATGTAAGTGACTTCAATTAATGCAATTTCGTGAGTTTGGAGGTCGATCACACAAAAGTCTGGTGCGCGACGAATCGCTTCGAGTGCAGGCCCTGACGTTGCATCTGTGCTTTGATAAATAAGCGCAGGAAGGACTTTGTCGTAACCAAATGGAAGAATAGTGTATGCATTGGTTTCTCGGAGCATTTGTTCGAAAATTGTTTCGACAATCTTGCTTTTGAGTAATCCTTCAGAGAAATCGATATAATCGTTCATGAGTATAGTATAGGATGGAAGGAGGGATTAGGAAATAGAAAATACGGTGGATAGTGGTTAGTGGATGGTGGATAGAAGATAGTCATGAGTCATGAGATATAAGAAGAAAGTATTTAGTATACAGAATAAAGTATTGTCATTGCGACAACCTCGAGTCCTCGGACGTGTATTTGTATCTACTAAAACTCAGACTATTACTAAAACTATTCTAGCAATCTAGGACTGCATTTCATTCATGAATCATAAATCCTTATTTTCCCGTACCTTCTACTATTTTTTGTAATAAAAAAATCAACCCCCAACTTGCGTTGGGGGTTCTCGGGGATGTGGGGCCATCACGGGCTCT
>CAYLUP010000008.1:0-18568 GCA_964386905.1 uncultured Candidatus Saccharibacteria bacterium | reverse complement strand
TTTAGAGCCACGAGAGACCAATGCATTTCAGCATGTGGATGTGCTCATGACTCATGACTCACAACTGACAACTATATTTATGCACCCTTACGTGCTGCTGTTAAAAGTCGAGCAATTGTGCGGCGAAGTGTGCGTCCTTCACGGACGTTCTTCACGCGGCTTCCTGCCATACCGACACGAAACTCGCGAAGCTTCTCGCGTGCGCCCTTGAGCTCCTTTGGAATATCAGCTCCTGCGAGCTTTGTAATTTCTGATTTCTTCATAGTATTAGATTTCACGAGTTACAAAGCGAGTATTTACAGAAAGCTTTGTACCTGCCTTACGAATCGCTTCCTTAGCAAGCTCTGGAGTTACTCCATCAAGCTCGAAAAGAACACGTCCAGGAAGTACTTCACAAACGAAGCCCTGTGGATCACCCTTACCTTTACCCATCGGAGTCTCTGCACCCTTTTGTGTGTATGGACGATCTGGGAAAATGCGAATAAAGATGCGACCTGTCTTACCAATTGTACGAGAGAGCACACGACGTGCAGCCTCAATTTGGTTTGATGTGATACGTGCGGCAGTTTCAGCCTTCAAACCGTATGCACCATAGGCAAGTGTCGTTCCACGGGTTTCCGTATGCGTAAAGCGCGGATTCCAGCGGTTACTTTGCCACTTGCGATGTTTTACCTTTTTCGGAAATAACATATGCCGATATGATTACTGTGCCTGTGCACGTGGTGCGCGAGGGCCCGCATTTCGTGGTGCACCAGTTCGTGGACCGCGTGGAGCGCGAGAATCACGTGCTGGTCTACCATCGCGGCGGTTGTCGCGGCGGTTGTCGCGGCGATCAGAAGAAGGTTGTTCTTCTGACATGCCACCAAAAACCTCACCCTTATAAATCCACACCTGGATACCAATGACACCGTATGTCATGAATGCCTTTTCGCGAGCGAAGTCGACGTCTGCGCGAATCGTCTGAAGAGGAAGTGTTCCTGCCTTCACGAATTCACGACGAGACATTTCTGCCCCACCAAGACGTCCTGAGATCTCGAGACGAGCTCCCTTCACACCATTGGTTTGCATAACACGCTCAAGTGTTTGCTTGATGACACGCTTGAAAGGAAGGCGCTTCTCAAGACCCTCTGCAACCATCTGTGAAACGATTGCTGCATTTGATTCTGGAGAACGAACTTCTTCGATTTCAATGCGAATATCTTTTGGTGCGCTCAATTTCCAACGTGCACACTTTGACAGAATTTCTGCCTTCAGCTTTGTTGCACCCTCTCCCTGGCGACCAATAACAAATCCTGGGCGACCAGTCTTGATGGTAATCTTCCACTGCTTCTCGTTGCGCTCCATCTCAATATCTGCGATATGCATTCCACGAAGGCGCTTCTCGAGAAATTGACGAAGCAAAACGTCTGCACGAAGGTTTGCCTGATACTCTCCTTTCTTATGATCTGCGAACCATCGTGACTTCCAGGTACGAAGCGTACCAATACGATGGGCAAATGGATGTACGTTGTGTGGCATATTATTTTGTCTTCTTTGTTGTCTTCTTAACTGGAGCCTCGACCTTAGCTTCCTTCGTTACAGTTTTCTTTGCTGCTTTTACAGCTGGTGCTTTTACTGCTTTTGTCTCCTTTGCATCTGCAGGCTTAACTGCTGGGATGCCCTCAGCAAGCTTAATCACAATGTGGCTAGTGTGCTTGTGGATAGGGAATGCGCGTCCATATGCACGTGGCATTGAGCGCTTCAACATTGAACCCTTATCTACACGTACTTCAGCGACAGTGAGTGCTGCCTCATTCATGCCCAATGCTTTTGCATTTGCGACTGCAGATGCGAGAAGTTTTGCCATGATTGGTGCTGCACGCTTTGCACGATGTGCAAGCTCAGCTTGTGCGAGAGTTACCTTCTTGCCGCGGATCAGTCCTGCAAGCAAGCGAACCTTCCGTGGAGCCATACGGAAAGAAGAAAGTTTTGCTGTTGCGAATTGCATATGCGATTATTTCTTCTTAGCGTCAGTCGATGCTTTTGCAGCTTTTGCTGCCTGAAGCTCTGCTGCCTTTTGCTTCTGCTCGAGCTCCTTCTGCATCTTACCTCCGTGGCGAGTAAATTTACGGGTTGGTGAGAATTCACCGAAACGGTGACCTACCATGTCTTCCGTAACCTTGACTTCAATGAAGTCACGGCCATTATGGACACCGAATGTGAATCCGAGCATCTCTGGAGAGATGACAGATGCACGTGCCCAAGTCTTGATGACCCCCATCTGTTCTGGCTTCTTGCCATCGATCTTCTTCAAAAGTCGATCGTAGATGTATGGTCCTTTTTTAAGTGAACGCGTCATGATGTGAAAGGCGAAGGGGCATGGGGTATGGGGTATGGGCGCAGACAATACTATTGCCTTACCCTTTACCCTACACCCTTTATCCCTTTACCTGTATGTTCCTGCCACACCTTCGAAGGATCACCAACACGCGGGAGGATTGCGTATAGCTTCTCTAAGAAGATGTGGAGTTTAACGATACGAATAAATATTGCGGGGTAAGGCACAAGGGGTAAGGCGTAAAGGATTTCCCCTTACCCTATACCCTATATGCTTTCACCCACAATCGCGTCTTGAGCATAATATATCAACGCCCCTGATCCTCCCACGGCGTAGTAGATATAAAATATTCAATTGCTTGGTGACAATACTACCTGTTTTTGACCAAAAAGTCAAGAAAAAAGCCGCGCTTTAGCGCGACCTAGGGAAACAAGTAAATTGAAACGATGCGTGCAGCAAAGATGAACCATGAACCCACGAATTTCGAAGTGCGATGATTGCAATTGGAAGCGCTATGTCACGGATTCCATCAAAATCTATTTCAAATGATGTCCGCAAAGCACACTGCTCAATATTCACACCAAAACACCGGCTCTGCATAATGCGTGCCCATCGAGCAGCGTATGCAACGATCATCTGGCCAAATCCGCAAGGATCTTGTGCGGACTCCACAAAATGCTTCCACTCCTTCTTGTTTACAAGGCGTAGGCGAGGCATACGCGCCAAATCCTTCTCCACCTCACAGCGGCACAAAAAGTCATCACTGATAAATATGCCTCGCTCTGGATATGGACCAACACGCCTTGCCCCAGAACTATAGTATGCGCGGATAAAACCTACGCACAGCGCACGCGCAGATGAATCCCCCATAACATGCATAGGGATACCACAGAGATCAAAGTGGATACCGCTCTCCTTCGACCTGGCGTGAGATACTGCCTCGTAGATTTTCTGTGGGATACTGCGATCCATAGAAAAAAGATCGGGGATACTGCTCCCCTGTACACATACGACCATTCCGGTGCCTCCGCAGAGAACAAAAAACTATGCGATATGATACTGTAAATATACATACTTGTAAACAAAAAGCGGCAGCATTGCCGCTTAGAACATGGGGTTAATTCGCAACCGCGAATTGTTCGAGGAATGCGCCTCGAAACTCATACTTGAAAGCAGCGTACCGCCCAAGTGAGAGAGACTCTTCCTCAAACTTTCTTTTTTGGAGCATGCTTATTCGACTGTTTCGAACATGGGCATCGAGCAATGAGATGAATTGCTCAACCTCCTCAAGAGAAGCATGCCCAAACAGATACAATGCGCCACTGGGAAGCTCACTCACACAGAAGAGCGTTCCACCAAAACGACGCAATTGCAGTTCATAGAATGCATCTTTATGCAGAAGGTTCTTCAGGCCCTCTGCGGCAGCACTCCCCTGCAAAAACTCGATAGAACCTTGCATGGATTCCTCCTGTGCCCTTCTGGGCTATTGTGCGTGTTAATTATACAATATATGAGGATATTGTCAATTAGCACCTTCTTATCTCTATAAAATAACGCATGAACAAAAAAATCGTGACATGAGACGACGTGCAGCCACTCTCCATAATGAAATAGTGAAGATATGTTCTTTCAAGAAAAAGCCCGCCATGCGGGCTTTTACATCAGACACGACCATCCAGAAGCAGCTTATCGCATGGATCACAAGGGACTCGCGTGAATATTCCATCATTACCAAGCTCAATCCTGACCAAGTGGCCAGTTGTAAATCGCACGAGACAAGTCTCTCCCGGGCGACAAATAACGAGGCCATAATGCGATAGACCATATCTTGTAGAAACGGAGCCATGAGGGAGCCGCTCGTCATAATGAGACGAAAGCGCGTACTCACCAGTATTCCGCTGTGTACAAATATCATCAATAGTATCAATAAAAAGAAGCGACTGTTCATATGTGTCAACCTCGGGAGAAAAACACAACTCTCCTTCGGCGCTCAGAGCAAAAGACACTGTTGCAAGATACAACTGCTCGGCTACCTGCTCGTCGGCAGGACGCATGACAAACCGCAAGCGCTCGGCACCAATCTTGAGAGCCACAGAACGTTCGACATTCGAGAAGAGTCTGAGTTCTGTTGCGTCATCGTTTTCTCGCACTTTGATTCCATGATGGATTCTCAGAATTTCATTATGAAATGAAATCGTTGCAGTACGCATAAACACCTCACTATTTACTGTTCTTTCTAAACCCTACAATATATTTCACGTATTGAAAAGGGACACTCTAGGTGCCCCAATTTTCCCCAATCTACTCAAAACTAATTGCCACCAAAAAATCCTTTTACTCTCGAAAACAACCCCTGAGGCTGCTGCGCCTTCTGTGCGGTTGATGGTAAATTACCTCCACGATATTTCCATGATCTCGCAGGAATGTTTTCTATTCCCAACGCCTTAGCCTTTTCCATCTCACGTTGGTGATTGATACGAGCGCGTTCATCACGAGACACATAAGGTTGATCTTTAAAACTTTCGTCAAGCATTGAACCACCAACAAGACGCTCAATCTCTTGTGCTCGCTTTTTAATTTCCATCATGCGCGCCTCGGTCTCTTCAGGGGTCTCAAGGGCAATTCCTGTAGTTGCCGCTTCCATCGCCCCAACGTGGACAGCCAGCTCATTCTCTGTCGCGTTTTCTCCTTCTTGTATCTGCGAGAAAAATTCTCGCAATTCTTGATTTTCTTTCTTATTTTTTGTTATTTGAATAATACACCGGATACTCTTTCTCTACATACATTTTACAGAATCAACATACCATCTCCAAATGAATAAAAGCGAAAATTCTCTTTCTTTGCAAGTGCATACAAATCTTTTATTCTCCTTTTCGCCCCTTTTACCTCAAGCATTGCATCTACAAGAAGCATAAGAGAAGAACGCGGAACGTGGAAATTCGTGATGAGCCCATCTGCCAGCTTGAATTGATACGGGGGAAACACAAAGATTTCTGTGGGTTTCCCACTTACCCCCTCAATTGCATATCGTGTCCTCCCATGCTCGTCTACTCCCCCAACATATGCCGCAGATTCGATTGTTCGGAGCGCTGTTGTTCCAACGGGGATAACGACGACACCGTCCTTCTTCGCAGTATTGATTGCATCCTCAGCATCGTCCGAAACAGTATAATACTCTGTAAACAATTTTTTTGATGAAAAATTTTCTTCAGTGATCGGAGCAAAAGTGCCAGCGCCGACATGTAATGTAACCTCGGTTTTTTGCACACCGTCTTTCTGGAGGCTCTCAAGAAGCATATCCGAAAAATGCAAGGATGCAGTTGGAGCTGCAATAGATGCGGGTACTTTTGCCAACACGCTCTGATACTCTTCACGGAGTGCTTTTTCATTTAGAGATGAACCCTTAATGTAGGGTGGTATCGGTGTCACACCTTCAGCGTCAAGCAGATGCCACAGGTCATCAATCGAAACAGATGGCTTAAAAAAGAAAAACTGATCTTCTTGATGGTGGACCAAGAGTGTTGCTCCGCATTGAAACGTCAATATCGCCCCTGGTTCAATCTTACGATCAACAACACCCTTAATGAATTCATCGCCGTGACGATACTCATTCATCATGAGCAATACCTCAATTTTTCCACCGGTTTCCTTCTTCAACCACAAACGAGCAGGAATGACTTTTGTATTATTAAAAACAAGCAATGTCTGAGATGGGAGGTACTGGCGAATATTGGCGAACGTATCAAAAAAAACCTCGTCTGTCTCCGTACGATACACAAAGAGTCGCGCGCTTTCTCTTGGCTGCGCAGGATTCTTAGCAATATACTCGTGGGGAAGTTCATAATCGTAATCATCGAGAGAGATCATTCAATAATATTACCACGCAGAAGATGGTCAGAGTAGTCTTCTTGTCTTCTTTACATTTCACGATACTATACAGACATGCGCTCACATATGTATTTTTCTCTTCTCTTTATCGTTTTCTGCATTCTTTTCATAAGCGGTCTTGCTTTCCAGCAAAAACACGATACGTACGGTAACCAAGGCCATATACCACAAAGAGCACCAGAGAAGCAGGGAGAGGGGGTGGTGGATGTTGTAGTAGCTACTTCTTCCCCAATTCCAACACAACAAAAGACTCCAATAACTGCACTACACCCAGCATCTGTCTCCGTTCTTCATTTTGGAGACGCCATGTTTGATCGAGGCGTACGAAAGCGCATGGAAAAAGGAATCGATCCATTCGAAGGTATCCGCAACATAAATATTATGAATGATTATGACGTGCGGGTACTCAATCTTGAAGGCCCTATTGTATCTATAGACAGATCCCGTTGTCAGCAAAAAGCATACAATTTTCAATTTCCAATTGAAACTGCGGCGCTACTCAATCAAGAAGGGTTTACCCACGTCACACTTGCAAACAACCACGTCTATGATTGCTATTCGGAAGGTGTATCAAGCACTCTTCGTACACTTTCCGAGCAAGGCATTCAGTCCTTTGGCTTTCCAAAAGAACAAATTTTTACAACAACTCAAATTGGAGATAGAACAATTACATTTGTTGGATACGACAACACTATCGGCGCTATACCGTTTGCTGATGTACAACGCGCCATAGTAGACAAACGCACAACTTCTGACCTCATTATTGCATCAGTACACTTTGGAAATGAATACGAGCCGATAGCACATCCAGCACAAGTGCATATTGCGCACCAACTCATCGACCTTGGTGTAGATGCGGTGATCGGACACCATCCCCATGTTGTACAAAACTGGGAGCTCTATAAGGGAAAACCCATATTCTATTCTTTAGGAAACTTCATATTTGACCAAATCGGAGAAAAGGAGAATTTTGGCTTTGGTGTTGGAATCACATTCGCGAACAATACGATTGATCTCATGCTCTATCCATACACGATAATAAACTCAATCCCAACCCCACTTTCAATGCAGGATGCAAATGCATGGTGTAAGCAATACTATGGATCCATCCCGTATGTAAATGTCAGCGGATGCCTTGCAACAATTGAAGAGCTAGCAAAAAACGCGCATTAAGCGTGTTTTTCATTATGTGCATATCCGTGTGCAACGTCGCGGTGATGGACATTATCTGAACGCATCGCGGTGAGGAGATCGGAAAAAGATGCAGATTCTGGAAGCTCGTAATACAAAGAGGCAAAAGAAGGAATTGTTTTATCCTCTTCTTTACCATACACAATGTTCTCTATCCATACAGAATAGTGATAGATTGCACGCTCAAATGCATATCCAAGTATGCGATGTGCAACGCGAGGTGCACGCACAGCAAACGCACGAAACACGAGCGAAGAGATACCGTGCAGTACATATGTCACCATTCTCACCCAACGGCGTTGCTGAAATATTTTTGAGAATACAAATAAGTGAAAGTGTTCTGATGCTGCTTGACCTAACAGGTCTTCTGTTTCCTCTCTGTCACTCCGCAATAATTCCACAGAACGCAAATGGCGTGCATATGCGAGCGACATAGACAAAGAGGATAATACTGAAGTCACCATAATTGCTCTCCCCCCGATATCCTTTCGACACAACACGAGCATCATACGTTCAATCCACCCCACAAATCCCTTTGCCATATAATCACTCAGCTTGTGCGGATGATGTTCTTTAAACAAATCAGTTTCCATAATATGCATATACTATCATGTGGCCCGTAAAAAAGTAATTACTCACTCACAACAAATCCTCTCGCTGTTGACGCAATAATTCTTTTATCATGATAGGCGAGATCGAATATTGCATGTGTCCCATCATCTGGAATTGTCATTTTTGTCCACGATTCTCCATTGTCTGAGGAAACATATATACTCGTATTTTCTCCACCGCGTATATATCGATCATTGATTCCAGCATATTTCTTTGCAAAAAAAAGTCCATCTGCATAGGTGAGTGCTCCAAAGAAATACCAGTCGTCGATAGGGGCATACGCGGTCGTCCAGTGTAGCCCATCAGGAGAGCGAACAACCTTCACTCCACCCTTTGAGCCAGTAGCGAGAAATACGCCATTTCCATATTCCACCTGATGCCAGTTCGCATTTGTCGAATCTGATGGGGTCCAAGATTGTCCATTTACAGATGTTGCAATAACAGCGCTCGCAGTCCAGCCATATCCAACTGCGACAAATTTTCCATCACCAAACGTAATATCTTTCCACTCAACATCTGAGGCAAGAGTATTATAGGGGACCCAATGCAAACCATCTGTAGACACAATAACCCTATGCGTTCCCGCTGACCCTACGGCAACATATACACCATTCCCATATGCCACAGACCATGCCCCTCCCGGATATGTTGTTGTTGAAAAAGTCCACGATACACCATCCGAAGATACAGCAGAGTGGAGTGTTGACGTACTCACCCCAGAATCTGATTGCATTGCAAGGAAGGTACCATTTGCGAAGCATGCTTCGCGGTAAAACATATCATCAAATTCTGCAGGAGATGTCCATGTGCCGCCACCATTTGTGCTTATACTAAAACGAGATTTAGGGTAATCATCGTACAGAGACAACAACACTCCATTACTTTGAGCAAGTACGCCAAATGTTGACCCGAGTCCAACGACTTGAGCATTCTCGGCGTATGTCCATGACTGTGGTACTGAAAAAGCTACCGGTGATGACCCAGACGAACCATGACCTTCTCCACCCACGAAAGCAACATGATTAAATCCTTCTGAAATTGCAAACTCTCCTCCGCATACCGAAGCAATGAGCGCTGCATCGTGTTTCATGGACTCTTGTTCTACCTTCAAAAATAGCGCATATCCTGATGAAGAAGCACACTGCCCGAGAAAGTAATTTTCTGAGCCAAAAACAGGATCGGAAATACTATCGGAAGCATAGTACGACTCACTCTGCAATACTCGAGCGATTGCCTCTTGATAACCCGGTGTCGATGCATCTTTAAAAACATATCCTGTACCCACTTCACCCAGTACTCCTGCACCAGCAACACGATACGTTCCGTGTGCAAGCTCATACTGTTCAAGTGCTAAGCCAATCTGGCGTGCATTCGCAACACGTTGTGTATCACGAGCTTTCACACGAGAAGAAGACACGACGGCAAGAATAATGCTCGACAACAAGGCAATCACAGCCATGACAACGAGCAGCTCAATAAGAGTAAAACCACGAGTACGATTCATGAGTATATTATATAACAAAAACCCGCCGAAGCGAGTGAATTATATTTGCAAAATGCGACAAATATCCTCGTGCACTTTTTGGGGCGTTTGAAATGCGTCCACCTCAGAAACACAATACGTATCTGCCTGATCCCGAAAAAAATCCAATACTGGTAAGGTCTCATTGGCAAACCACGCGAAACGCCGTGCAATTTTTTCTACAGTGTCGTCAGAGCGCCTCCGAAGAAGCATGCGTTCCTTCAGTGCATCAAGATTGTTGCTCGAAAATGCAAGCACATGTACGCATGAGAGCAGAGGGCTCTCTTGAAGTTTCTGCCGGAGCGCACGCGCCTCACTCAGAAAGCGTGGAGAACCATCAAAGATGATCCATGATGCAGACGCAGTTTCATTATCGAGAAATGTGGACCAGAGGTGCTGGATGATTTCCTGCGGAACCAACAGTCCGCGATCTTTTGCATCCACCACAATACGCGCAATACGACCACCGCCTCGGACCAGGCGTTCGAGGCGTTCGCCAGAGCTGAAATATGCGATTTCGCCCGTAAGCCGCTCTCTCAGAAGTGCATACTGCGTCCCCTTTCCACACCCAGATGGCCCAAACAAAAAAAGAACTTTCTTGTGCATTGATGCATGCCCCCAAAGAAGTGAGCGTGTAGTATACACAACTGCAGAAGAAAAATCAACATTATGATATAAAAAGTCCGCGGAGAGGACGCGGACTAAGCAGGAAACATTTCAGAAAAAATTTGCTTCTCTCTTTCTGTGCAACGCACAGACTGGATAGTCCCGAGAGAAGATACAAAAATCTTTCGCAAATGCCCAGACGTAGAGCGGAGGAAAAAGGACTGCCCGAGACTGAGCGAGAAGAGTGCTCTTTCTGCGCGATCGCTGAACTCTCGTTGCAGCAATGTTGCTGGCAAAGAGGCAACCCCATCGATAACGAGCACCCTTCCGTCACAAAAAGACTCATCATCAAGCGTATCAACGAAAAGCAGGACGTCATCCTTATGCTCAATATCCACAAAAGTGCACGCATACGTTTTCAAACGAGAAGTTGAAATAAGCGACAACGTGGCAAGCATTTCGTATGCCCCCTGCCCCCCCCAACACCAAACAAGGGAGGGCAATCAGGGGCGTACAGAAGCGGGAGTGATCTCCCTTCCCTACGAAAGAGGAAGAGAGTATGTGGGTCAATCCGTGGAAGTACCGCAATGCCGCCAATAACATACATTCTTTTATGTTCAAAGCACAGTGTTTTCGCGATCATCACGCGCCTCACTTTCTGTTTAAAAACTACAACGCTCGCACATTTTGTAAAGCCATATAAAAACAAAAAGGGCCGAAGCCCAATAATATAAATACAGTCAAGCAATCACCTCTTCCCGAGCACATGCCAAAATTTCTAATTCTCCGTTAAGCAAATGATGAACATGGTATGCCTGTCCATTCGGATGGACGACAGACATTATGTCACCCGGATGGAGTACGACGATACCAAACATATCATCTTTCGGAAGAAATGGAACAAATCGCTGCAAGGCACGTGTTTCATCATTCTGTGGAAGTGTAAATACGCCGCGTGAACGACGTGCGCACTGGGCCAGCATGTCGACAAAGAGAAATAAGGATTTCTCACAATTAAATTCGGCGGTAGCGCAGAGTCTCACATCTTTATCCATATACAAGGACAAACTTGCGAAGTACAAGATATTATTATACTGAAGCACGATGGGTGGATCTTCAGCAAATACGGGGATTGGAACAGCTCTTTCGGCGAGAACATAGCACATGTACACTCGATCGGAACTCTTCACAATATGTGTCCCATAGTCAAACTGGATGCCATGTTCCGTGCAATACAACATCCCGGAGCGCATAATGCACCTCTTTTTCCTCAACATACACTACATAAGAATACTAAAAAGTAAAGCAAGCGCTTTACTTTCGAGAGAAGGATACAGAATGAATATTTTTCAGCACGCTTTTGTCATGTTCCTTCAGGGATATAATCCCTTTTACTGATCAATTTCTATTTTAGGACCTTTGTAATCCGGAACACTAAAGACCTGATCACCATCAACACCTGGTTCTCCTCGACGCATTTGGTGATCCGCAATCATTCTACGGATATCTGCAGCTTTCCTTGATGCCTCAGCAGCTTCTGCTTCAGCATTTGCTGCACGAATTGCAAGCTCTTTCATGCGCTCGGCAAGTGAATTCATGTCAAAATCCTTATTCATTTCCTCATGCGCTTCCGCAACTTGCTCTGCCGTCACCTCAAGACGTGGTTTCAAGGCTCCATTGTCTTCAACGTATTGAGCGCCGTTCTCTGTTAATTCACGATCTGATTTTACTCGTTCTTGCATATGTGTTTCTCATTATAAATATATATATAGTATACACCAAAATTTTCACACAAAATATCTCAAAATATATAAACTCCCTAAGTACAAATATCTTGACAGCAAACCATCTAGATGATATTATTTACCTTTCAACTCTCTGTACGTCGCAAGAAGGTGTGGGTGCATACACCAGGAACGTGATCTACATTGAACGGAAGAGTATTACATTCTTCTCGAAAATTTTTATCACGATTCACAATATATGCGAAAAACACAATCACTTCGTGGCCCGAAGGCTCTTAAAGCGCGCCCAGCCCGCAAAGACTTCAGCCGCAAATCATTTAAAGACAATACGTTCGATAAACCAAAAAAGGTCCGCTCGAGCACTTCTCGCGGAGGGTATGCAAACCCAAAACGCTCACTTGGCCGACGCGCCGAGCGAGGGAATTTCCGAAGCACGCAGGAATCCTATTTTGCAGCAATGCCAGAAGAAGGATCGCGCATGCAAAAGAGGAGGCCATCACATGCTCCTTCTCTGACAAGAGGGATTAAGGAGAGCCCTCGTCCATCACAGCGCTTCGAACATGCGGGGAGACACTCACGACCTGCGCCACAAAAAGCGCACGCGGAACCCCAAAAAAGAAATGCCCGCTTCAAGAAGGACTTTATTGATGAACAGCGTTTTATCAACAAAGCTGTGCACAAAGAAGAAGAGGCGTATGTTGCGACACATGCGTTTGCAGATTTTGCAATTGATAATCGTCTCGCTCAAAACCTCACGAACATGGGATACGAGCAACCTTCCCCTATTCAAGACCAAGCAATTCCAGTTGCACTTACCGGAACAGACATCATCGGTATCGCTGCAACAGGAACAGGAAAAACAGCAGCATTTCTTGTCCCCCTCATTGATCGTATTGTGAAAGACCCGAAACAAAAGTTTCTCGTCCTTTCACCAACGCGTGAGCTTGCCCAACAAATCGAAGCTGCATTCAAAGATTTTTCGAAAAACCTCAACCTCTTTTCTGTTTCCTGCGTTGGAGGAGCACCAATATTCAAACAAATACGTGAATTACGTGCAGGAGTGCATGCGGTCATCGGCACCCCAGGGCGCGTGAAAGATCTCATGCTTCAGGGGAAAATTAATCTCAAGAATTACTCGGCTGTTGTTCTTGATGAGGCCGACCGCATGCTCGACATGGGATTCATCGATGACATGAAATTCATTCTTGGTGAAATGCCGGAAGAGCATCAAAGCATGTTCTTCTCGGCGACATTCTCTCCAGAAATTCGTCAGCTCTGTTCTCGCTTCTTAAAGAACCCACAGACCATCGCGATCAAATCTCGTGACACAGCAAGTGCGGTTGAACAAAATGTCGTGCGCGCACGAGATGACAATGCAAAGATCATAGAGCTCGAAAAAATTCTTAAGGGTCCACATGCGCAAAAAGTTATCATTTTTCGTGAAATGAAACGTCATGTTGATGGTCTCGCAGATGCGCTCAATAAGTCAGGATTCAAAACCCTCGCACTCCATGGAGATATGCGAAATCGAGAGCGCGAACGCGCTGTTGCAGCACTTTCACAAGGCAGCATTCAGGCAATCATCGCCACTGATGTTGCAGCTCGTGGTATCGACATCAAAGACGTTACACTTGTCATCAACTATGACCTGCCGAATGATTACGATACGTACATCCACCGCATTGGCCGCACTGGCCGTGCAAACAAAACTGGCCACGCGCTCACATTCGTTCCGGAGCAAAAACCAACAGCACTCGCAACACGTCGCCGAAGATTCTAATTATTACAAAACACCAAGCACATCTTTGTGCTTGGTGTTTTTCTATCTACTCGAATTTCAAACAATCTCAAAGAAAAACGACGAGCCGTTATGGCGTCGTCGTCTTTCAAATTATTGAGAAGGTTTACTTCTTCTTTCCTCCAACAACTCGTCGTGAAACGACAAATACGTTTGAGTACTTCTTTGGAGTACGAGTCTTCTGACCCTTTCCTGATGGCTTTCCCCAGATCGTCTTCGCACGGCGGAGACCACGTCCTTGACGTCCTTCACCACCACCGTGTGGGTGATCTACTGGATTCATCGCAGTACCACGCACGGTTGGGCGAATACCCTTCCATCGGTTACGTCCTGCTTTACCCTCATTGCGGAGCTTGTTCTGGTCGTTTGAAACGAGACCAATCGTTGCCCATGCATTCTCAGAGACCTTACGTACTTCTGATGATGGCATCTTCAAGAATGCCTGACCATCGTCGTTTGCAATAAGCTCAACGAAATTTCCTGCAGCACGTGCAATCTTTGCACCTCCTTCAGGCTTGATTTCCACGTTGTACACGAATGTGCCAACAGGAATCTTACGAAGAGGAAGGCGATTACCTGGTGTAATTGATGCTGACTCTGAAGTCACCACGATGTCACCAGCTTTCATGCTCTTTGGAGCAAGGATGTATCGGCGCTCACCGTCTTTGTAGACAACGAGAGCAACAAATCCTGTGCGCAATGGATCGTACTGAACTGCTTCAACACGACCTTCGATATCCTTCTTGTCGAACTTAAAGTCCACAACACGAAGAAGTTTCTTGTTACCACCACCGCGGTGTCGCATCGTAATACGACCTGCGTTATTGCGTCCCATAGCGCGCTTCTCTCCCTTTACGAGCTTCTTTGGCTTCACTGTTGTGTCACCTGAAAGGAGTTCCTTATATGGAGTAAGCACAGTGTGACGACGGGTCGGTGTAGTTGGTTTAAATGATTTCATATTTTGATGTGATATCAGTTTAACAACGCTTTGTTAAACTGAAGATTTTGAGGGAAATCATCCGAGCTGGAATCGCGCGAACTCTAGCGATATGTACATGGAGTACATTGAGCGAGTCGTGCGATGAAGCGACGGTGATTTCTCCAAAATATTCAGTTTAAACAAAGGCGATTGTTTCACCCTTCTTAACATACACAAGAGCCTTCTTCATTCCTGGCTTCTTGACCTGTGTTCGACCTGTCTTCCAGTTCTTTGCATACTTTGTTGGAACATTAACAATTGCCACCTTGACTGGTGTCACTTTGTAAAATGCTGCAACTGCTTGTGCAACCTGGTGCTTGTTTGCGCGTGCATTGATTTCGAATGCATACACGTTCTCTTCTGACTGCTTTGCTGATTTCTCAGTAATGCGAGGAGCGAGGATTACCTGGGAAAGATCGAGCCCTCCGTCCTGCTTTGCAGGAACGATGACTGTCTTCTCTTCGGTAACCACTGTTTCATTTTTCTTTGAAAAAAGTGCCATAGTTTTGAAGTAATCAGTGAATAGTGACCAGTGATCAGGAAATGCAAGCATACCTGTTCACTATTCACTCATCACTGTCTACTGATTATTATGCGCGCTTTGCATCGAGAGCCTGGATAGACTCTGCTGGTGCAACAAGCACAAGATACTTATAAGAAAGCACATCGACCGGATTGAGCGTGCTTACTGTTCCCATGAGCACATTGCTCATGTTCTGGAATGACTTCTTGGTAGAAATGTCTGACTTTGGAAGAACGACATATAATGCGTTCTTGCGGCGAGTTGCGACACCCTCAAAACCTTTGATCGTTCCAAGTGTATTCATCACCTCACGTGCCTCCTTTGTCTTTGGAGCTGCAAATGAAAGTGACTCGACGAAGAGCACCTCACCTGCTGCGTACTTCTTTGAAAGAACTGCGAAGAGTGCGTTTACGCGCATCTTGCGATTGATCTTCACAGAGTAGTCGCGCTCATTGCGTGGACCAAATGCTGCACCACCACCAACCCAGATAGGAGAAGTGGTTGAGCCGTGACGTGCACGACCGGTACCCTTTTGCTTCCATGGCTTTGCCTTACCGCCGCGAACCTCGCTGCGATCCTTGGCATGTGCCCATGGATGACGTGCATTTGCCTGCATACCTGTCACTACTTGGTGAACGAGGTCTGCATTCCACTGTGCACCAAACACTTTCTCAGAAAGTGTAATGTTTCCTGCTTGCTTACCCGCAGTCGTGTAGACTGGTGCCTCAAGCGAAATTTGCTTTTTTGCCATAATTTTGTGAATTAGTTAGCTGACACTTCTACAACTGACCCGCGGCGACCTGGGATTGCACCCGACACGAGCAAGAGATTATTTGTTGCATCTACAGCAAGTACCTTGAGGCCCTTTACTGAGACACGGTCGCTTCCCATGCGTCCTGGCATGCGAAGACCCTTCATAACGCGCGGCATACCACCAGCACCAATAGAACCCACTTCACGCTCAGAGTGTGCCTGACCGTGTGTACGTGGACCACCATGGAAACCGTGGCGCTTCACACCTCCTTGGAAACCTTTTCCTTTTGATGTACCAACAACAGTGATATCGTCACCTGCGGTAAAGACATCAACGGAGATGGTATCACCAACGGCAACATCAACAGCGCCAGTCTTTGGACGGAACTCGCGGAGGGTACGGAACGTACCAAGATCCTTAAGTGCCCCAAGCTGTGCTTTGTTAATGCGCTTTGGAAGCTGTTTACCAAAACCTACCTGAGCCGCAACATATCCATCCTTTTCGATGGTCTTGAGTGCGGTAACAGTAACAGGTGATGCAGAGAGAATGGTTGCTGCAACCGATTTCCCATCAGCAGTATAGAACTGCGTCATCTCCTGCTTCGTAGCAAGAATATATTTCATGTTTTTAGTGAATAGTGAATAGTGAATAGTCATGAGTCATGAGAACAATGCATTTGCATCTTCTCATGACTTTCGACTAACGACTACTCATGTCAGAGGGCCACATACTCAGTAAAGAGTATGTGGCCATGACGTAATAATGCGTTCGAATCGAAACGAATTTCGTCGAAGGCGATAAGAGTCAAGGACTCCGACAGATGGGAGAGGTCACCTTGCGGATGACATACCCGATTCTGCCTATAATTGTCAATGCGCCAATGTTCCATGCTTATCACATGCCGTGATACATGCTGGTGTGCACAGAACACGAAAGTATTGAGAACTTCATAAGCATATTGGGATGCAGGTGTGCGTGCTGGAGACGTGCGAACTCTAGCGAGCCATACTTGAAGTATGGTGAGCGAGTCGCATGTCGAAGCACGCGCAGATGCGCCCAATAGGCTTATGAAAAGTTACATCATCTTGACGTCGATGTTGACCCCCGATGGAAGTGTCAGGTTTGTCAACGCCTCAATGATTTTTTGGTTTGGATTCACGATGTCGATCAAGCGCTTATGAATGCGCATCTCGAACTGCTCGCGAGAATCCTTGTAAACGAATGAAGAACGATTCACCGTGTACTTGGTGATATGTGTTGGAAGAGGAATTGGTCCATGCACCTGTGCCTCAAGGCGAGCTGCTGTGTCCATGATCTGACGCACGGATGCGTCAAGGATCTTTGCCTCATATGCGCGAACGCGAATACGCAACTTGCTTCCCCCTTCCGTCTTCTTCGCTACAGATTTTTTTGTAGTTTCTGCAGTTGTCATAATGTACGGTAAACGTTGGGATTGTTTCTTAATAATAGTGCGCTATCGTCACTATTAATAAGCGAACGATAACAAGTCTGAGTTCCTTTTTCAGGTTGTGAAAATACGTGAATGTGCCTGCACAACCCGAAACAAGCAACTGGCAACTGCTATTTGATGATCTTGGTAACAACACCTGCACCAACAGTGCGTCCTCCTTCGCGGATAGCAAAGCGAGTCTGCTCTTCAAGTGCAACTGGAGCGATCAATTTTACCTTAAAGGTTACAGTGTCGCCTGGCATAACCATTTCAACACCCTCCTTCAATGTTACTTCTCCAGTTACGTCTGTTGTACGTACGTAGAACTGTGGCTTATAGCCAGAGAAGAATGGAGTGTGGCGGCCACCTTCGTCCTTACCGAGGATATATACCTCTGCCTCAAACTCTGAGTGTGGAGTTACTGAGCCAACTGCTGCAAGCACCTGACCACGAGTAACGTCCTCCTTCTTGATACCGCGGATAAGGATACCTGCGTTATCTCCTGCCATACCCTCCTGGAGTGACTTATTGAACATTTCGATACCAGTCACAGTTGTCTTCGTTGTATCCTTGAGACCAACGATTTCAATATCCTGACCTACCTTGATAACACCACGCTCGATCTTACCAGTTACAACAGTACCACGTCCTTCAATTGAGAAGATGTCCTCAACTGGCATAAGGAATGGCTTTGATGTATCGCGCTCTGGAACTGGAATGTATGTGTCGAGTGCGTTAGCGAGCTCAAGAATCTTCTTTGCCCACTCGTCATCAACTGATGTTGCCTCGAGTCCCTTGAGACCTGAACCACGAATAACTGGACAGTTACGATCAAATCCTTGCTTCTCGAGGAGATCGCGGATTTCCTCTTCAACGAGATCGACGAGATCTGCGTCATCAACCATGTCTACCTTGTTCAAGAAGACGATGATGCGTGGTACACCAACCTGCTTTGCAAGGAGGATGTGCTCACGTGTCTGTGGCATAGGTCCGTCAGTTGCTGCAACAACGATAATTGCACCATCCATCTGTGCTGCACCGGTGATCATGTTCTTGATATAGTCTGCGTGTCCTGGTGCGTCGATGTGTGCGTAGTGACGTGTCTTTGTTGAGTATTCATTGTGAGAAAGTGCGATTGTAATACCACGCTCCTTCTCTTCAGGTGCTGAGTCAATCTCATTAA
>CAYLUP010000007.1:0-21012 GCA_964386905.1 uncultured Candidatus Saccharibacteria bacterium | reverse complement strand
TGGCATACGCCAGAAGTGGCGCCATTTGTCTGCTTTGGCACAGGCAAACGTGAGCCAATGATCGGGATTGAACCGATGACCTCTTCCTTACCATGGAAGTGCTCTACCAGCTGAGCTACATTGGCTTTTGTGTTGTTATGATACCTGATTCTTTTGAAAAATCAATAGCCCTGAACATATGTCAGTGCTGCCTCCATTACAAACAAAAATAAAAAACAACGCTTAGGCGCTGTTTAATAACCAAGCTCAATAATCGTATTCAGTAACTCCTTATAACTTTTGCCTGCATGGCTCATAAGCATCGGGAACATAGAGATCGTAGTAAAACCAGGGAGTGTGTTAATTTCATTGAGATAGACAACTCCATCTTGGACAAAGAAATCCACGCGTGCAAAACCTTTGCAATTTGCAAGAACATACGCCTGTCTTGCCATTGCCCGTATTTCATTCATCTGCATTTCTGGTAGTTGTGCTGGAATCACAACACTACTTTTACCCAAAACATATTTGTCGTCATAATCATAGAACTCCTTCCCCGGCAACAGCTCTCCAGGATCAGACACCGTAAGCTCCTCATTCCCAAGCACAGCAACTTCAACCTCACGAACACCATCCAGGCCCTGCTCTACGAGAATTTTCGTATCGTGTTCATACGCGAGGAGAATTGCATCCCTTAAATCCTCATATGTCTTTACTTTTGAAACTCCTACCGAAGATCCTGAATTTGCTGGTTTTACAAACAAAGGCAATGGGAGTTTCGCTCTCACTTCAGCAATGAATGCATCAGTACGCATATCGTTTTTACTTTGCATCTCGAACGAAAGAAATTCAACCTGTTTGATCCCTGCGCTCTTCATCAGCTGCTTACATACAACCTTATCCATACACAGCGCAGAGCCAAGCACGCGACTTCCACAGTACGGAATCTGATGGCCAGCAAGCATACCCTGAAGAACTCCGTCCTCTCCGAATTTACCATGCGTCATCAAAAGCGCGACATCCATCTCGTTCTTGAATGTATCGATTGAGACTGCGTCTCTCGTACGAAGCTCGTCGATTGATGGTACTTTATAAAACACACCATCCTTCCCCCAAAAAATAAGAACGAGTGAATATATACTATAATCAAAATTCTGCACCACATTTCGCGCAGACATGATCGACACTTCGGCCTCGTTGCTTATGCCTCCAAAAATTAATCCTACTTTTTTCATTTTTTAATTTTAATGAATTTAATGTCCGTCGCGCGAGCCCGCTGTTCCTCAAAGGTTTTATTTATACCATCGCGAATACAAGACGTACGTTTGCATATATCTGGGCGGTGCTCATAATCCTGACACAAACCGGTTTGTCTATCAAGTTTTTTTACAATCGTACGTTTGGATGCGCATATGATCAATCTCATGTTCAGGAATCCAGACCTCTCCCCTGGAAACCCACAAAGGAACACCATCAGAATCCAATGGAATTGGTATACTATTAGGATCAAACCCTTTCCTAAACGCAATTTTAACTGGATCACAGCAGTATGAACAATTAAACTCCGTACAAGGAGCATGATTATTTGATGTGTTCTCCTGGTCAAACTTCTCAGATTCACTCATTCCATTATTATACCATTACAAAAATAACCCTATGGGTTATTTTTATTTTCTTCTTTTCTCTCCGAGATCTCTGTTGGAAGTTCAACAAAAAATGTTGTCCCTTCGCCCGGGATACCTGCAGAGATAAACCAGATGCGGCCACCACAGGCATCAACGATACGTTTTGCACTATAGAGGCCATACCCCGTACTATGTACATTAATTTCGGTTGAGTGCTTTCCGTGACCCCCTTCAGTAAACATGTGCGGTGCATCTTCTGGAAAAATACCAACACCTGAGTCTTTTACTGAAAAGAGTACTTTCCCTGCAGGAGTCCGATCAACCTTGACCTCCACATTTCCCTGTAATGTATAGTTGATGGCATTCGCAATGAGATTCTTGACAACATGGAGCTTGATATATGCCTGATCGAGATTGACTTCGAGCGAGCCCGTGTCAACGACAGTCACGGACATCTGCAGCCCCTTCTTTTCTGCATCAACTCGTGATTCATTTGCGACCTCGCGAACAAGGTTGCCCATGTCAAACTTCGTCGGATGGAATGAAAGTTCGTGCCCTGATTGCAAAATAACCATAATGGAATCAATAAGTTTGTTTGCATCTTTTGCAGATTGTTCAATGAAACCCTTTGCCTGGTCTGGAACGGGACCGAACTCTCCTTCTGCAAGCGCACGGAACAGCATCGCATGTTTCCCGAGTGCACCCTTCACATCATGACTCAAGATACGATTAACTTCTTTTAAGCGAACAACGAGCTCTTCAATCTGCAATCTTTGTCGCACCTCACTGCGAACACTTTTCATTAACATCAGCCCAAGGAATACAACAAGTGCAAGAGAAACATATGCGACTCTGTGTACATATTCGATATCTTGAATGAAGATAATTCCTAACATAACCATAATCAGAGCAACAACCAACATTTCCGCTCCGACCATATGAATAGAAAACCTTTTGTCTTCGAGAGCGACGTAGGAGACACCAGCGAGGAAAAGGACGGCACCGACTGGAGCAATGAGTTCGAAAATATATTGATTTAAGTATTCACTCCAAACACTCGTTGCTAAAAATGCACAAAGAAATGCAACTGCAACGCCAGCGATGATCATCGCTTTCTTTCTTGGAAGCACCATTCTCGTGTCTCCAAATAACGCCCGAACAAACAAATACAACACCCCAATAAAACAGGCGAGCAAATAAAAATATGTTCCGTAAAGCGCTATCGGATTATAAGAGGCTTCGCAAGCAGTGATGTCAAAATCGTTTACATTAAAGGCCGTAGGGGCAAGTGCGGCAATAAGGATAAAGATAGATACAAAGATTATGTTCATTGTTTTTGACAACGAGACTCCATACAACAATCGGAAAAGAAACAGAAACGTAGAGAGAAACATAAGCGACGAGGATATGCCCCATGCTTGCCATGCAAACTGTACGAGGGCGGCAGGAGCGGCAATCCATGCCAACAATGAAGTAAGGGAAAGGAGCACAAGCGACAATGACGTTAGAGCGAAAAGCTGCGTCGTCCGCTCCCCCTTATTAAACCACAACGCACGGACTGCAAACCAGAGAGAAAAGAGAACGATCGGTATATATGCGTAATACAACAGCGGCGGCGCGATCGAAAAATCGAGCAAGCCAAAGAATACGGGAGATGCATCACTGCAATATTCTGTAAACATAGAGAGGAGATAAATACGTTGATAATTCAACCGAGCTATGCAACAATAAAAGAAGGAGGTGGGTTGCGTAACCTGCTTCTATTATACTACACCATGAACATACTCTTTATTTCTGACATACTTTTTACTGGAGATTTCGCTCGAAGACTCGCACAAGAAGGCAACGCAGTAAAAGTCTATATTGCGGATGAAAAGAATAAACACAACCTCGACAACCTCATCGAAAAGACCGAGGACTGGAAGAATGAGCTTTCTTGGGTTGGAAAAGATGGATTAATTATCTTCGAAGATGCTGGGATGGGAAAAGCACAAGATCGCCTGCGCGCAGAAGGATATACCGTATTCGGTGGCTCTGAACTCGGAGAAAGAACAGAAACCAATCGTGCATTTGGGCAAGAAATCTTTAGACAGCAGGGGTTGACGACACTTCCCATCTTCAACTTTCAGTCAAGCGTCGACGCTATAGTCCATATCCAAAAACACCCAAAGGCCTGGGTTATCAAATATTCTAATGGGCATATGGCGAAACACCTTTGCCACGTCGGCGTAGACCTCGAAGGTAAAGATATTATTGCTCTTCTAGAAAACACGACCCTAAACAACCTTCAAAAGGGGGAAACAATCTCCCTCCAAGAAAGAGTCTTTGGGGTAGAAGTTGGGATCGCTCGATATTTCAATGGATCAGATTGGGTCGGACCTATTGAATACAACCTCGAACACACACACCTCTTCCCTGGCGGCATAGGACCAAACGTTGATGAAATGGGAACGCTCGCATGGTATGACGACGATGAACAAGAAGTGCTCTTCCAAAAAGTGCTCGCCCCCATGAAGACCTTTCTCCAAAAAGCAAACTTTCGAGGAGACTATGCTATTAACTGTATTATTAATGGGGGTGGAATATTTCCACTCGAGGCAACAGCACGTCTTGGCTCTCCAATTATCCACCTCCAACAAGAGATCCACGAATCTCCTTGGAGCGATTTCCTCTATGCGATAGCGCAAGGGAAGAGCTACCCCCTCAAGTGGCGAAAAGGTTTTGGCATTGTTGTTGCCGGAGTCACAACACCCTTTCCGTACCCACATAGCTCAGAAGGAAATATCATGCTCGGCCTTCCGGTGTTCATTTCCCGGAATACAACAGAAGACGATTGGAAGAGCATCCATCTTGATGAAGTTGCCTCGAAAGATGGCACACTAAACTCACTCTTTATTTCTGGAACGAGTGGAAATATTGTCTACACAACAGGCTTTGGCGATACTATTAATGAGGCAAGAGCAAAAGCATACGAAAAAATTTCTCGTGTGAGTGTGCCAAAAATGTTCTATAGGCATGATATTGGCGCAGATTTTATTCATAAACAGCTTCCAGAGTTACAAACATGGGGGTATCTCAAATCACATGCCTAAAACAATTCAAGCAAAAAGACCAAATAAAAATATAGTTACTTTTGCGTCATTTCCAAAGGTGGAGGCAAGATTGGTGCCGGGAAAGAAAAAGTATTTCGGGCTCTTCGCAAATATAGACATAAAAAAGGGAGACCTTCTCTTCTATGCACGAGGCAAAAAGGTTCATGACATCGACAATGATTTTGCACCAAACTATCCAGATGCACTACGAATTGCACCGAACACATGGATAGTCCCTGGTGCTGACAACCCACTCACCTACACAAACCATTCCTGCTCTCCTAATGCTGGGATTATTGGAAGCGTTACGTTCCGCGCGATAAAAGACATTGCGCGTGGAGATGAAATCTGTTTTGATTATGCGATATCTGAATCAGATACTGAATGGTTCATGGAAAAAACTTGCCAATGCAAAGCCTTTCATTGCAGAACAAAAATTACATCAATACAGTCTCTCCCAAAAAAAACATACAACAGCTATCTTCCATATATTCCAACCTGGCTCCAGAGAATATATACGAAAAAACAGGCATAAGCCTGTTTTTATATATGTAAGAAGAATGACTGCACATATTGCCACAAGAACTTCCCGAGCGACAACCCAGAAAAGACAGCGGTCGTCCACCATGCATTTGAAACAACATAGCTCCACCAAAAAACCCACCAGTCTCGCCGAGTCATTTTATGATATGCATGCGCACCCCTTCTCATATAGACAACGCAAATAAACGGATCTGTGGTTATTGAAAGAAAGATCAAAACTGCCCATTTCCCATATTTGTGCACATAGGCAAGAGCTCTAATAAATACACTTGAATGCTCTGTGTGTAGTGTCTCCTTCACTAATTCAATTCCAAGCCAATCTTTCTTAGACCACGTATAAAAAAGAATCGTCCCATATGATGCAAGGAACGACAGTATCCACATGATGACAGCACCTCTCAATAACCCAAAATATCCTATAACAAAGGGATAAAGAATAAAGTCGAATCCCTCCGCCATGGCAAAGTTCAACACATGACCCAAAAACAGTGTTTTAAAATACGTATGGATTTTCTTCACTCCCTACAGTGTAACATAAAACCACCCCTGCCTCAGAGGGGTGGTTGATGACATTAAAGAACATGCGACAAGGCATCAAACCCCATCCAGTACACTGTTGACCAAAAGATTGCCTGGAGGGCAGCGAGTGCAACCAGGGCACCGTAACCACAAGACATCTTCTTTTCAAATTCAATGTACCAGAACTCAACAAGTCGCTCGGGTCCATCCCAGATGATGCTCTTCGCAAAGAGCACGAGAAATGAAATGACACCAGCAACACGCGAGCGATTCGCGATGAGTGAGTAGCTTTTGCGATACTGCCTTCCCAACGTCAGATCCTGGCCTGACTTGAGGCAGAGCGCAAGAAGCGCCCATGCAGTCACTAAATCAAAGATCCACATTGCACCGATGGTCACTCCGAGGCTCGCACCCTGCTTGCGCATAACAGCAACAAGCAAAATGGATAGTCCCATAAGTCCCCAATCGAGAATGGAATAGACGATGTAGCGGATCGCCACGCCACCGCTTTCAGCGATTTTATCACGCACCTTGCCTTCACCCAGAATAATTCCAAGCCCAAGCACGATAAACGTGATGACGGTCAGAATCGTTCCGACTGTTTCAAGCAAGCAAGCCTCCTATATGGCGTACATATTATATCACATTTTACATAAAAGTCAATTATATATATTGAGGAAAGGCTTGCATTATAGATATTTTTCGTGTATAGTTGCTGAACGGTAAGAGAGAGGTAAAGCAGCGGTAGCTCGAAATCAGGATACGCCTCATGAGCGAAAGGTGTAATCGGAATGAAGCATGCGCTCACAATACATACAACATAGCGGGGTAGAGCAGCGGTAGCTCGAAATCAGGATACGCCTCATGAGCGAAAGGTGTAATCGGAATGAAGCATGCGCTCACAATACATACAACATAGCGGGGTAGAGCAGCGGTAGCTCGTCAGGCTCATAACCTGAAGGCCTTGGTTCGATTCCAAGCCCCGCAACAATGACGAAAAACAAAGCGACCAGCTTTGTTTTTCTTTTGTCATTGTTCGTGAGGCTTGGAATCGAAAGCTCCTGAATCATAGTCGCACACAAAGCCGTGCTCCTTGTTCAGGGCAGGCTCCATCGAACAGCGAGTGCTGAACACTCCATATGAAATATAACGATAGAACTACCGTTTTATTTCATGTGATATACTTGTGTAAAGTATGGAAGAACCTAATGTTTGGAATAATTCTGATATTCTCAGCTACCCGCTCCGTGCACACCCAGGAGATGAAAGCAAGATTGATAACCCTGACACCAAAATTGAAGAGGTTGTAAATGTTTGCAATCATGATGTTGCCGCCCCATTACCTCAAAACTTGGATGAAATTCTAAATATCTTTGACGAAATAAAAAAGGGATCATTAACACAGAAATTTTTTACGTCAAAATTTGGTTGCGAACCCAGACTGCTTGAAGCAAGAATTAAAGAGGCAGTACTTTCAAGGGAGCAATTTCTCGCAAAAACACAGTTTATTGAAGAAAATCCCAATATTACAATCTTAGATGATGCACGAGGTATTTACGCACTTAGAACCGAGACGGGACACCTTACAGGATCATTATACACAATTGCGGATACAAGCATTGAAACAAACAGATTCTTAAAGTATGCAACCGAGATGCAATGTGACACAAAGATTTCATCCCTACCCTGCAAAGAACTTATGGTCATAAGTGGATCCGGCGCCCAGAGTGTTGTGAACCCATATCCAGTTGATTTGGATTTTGCAGAGCACATAGACATCATAGCAAGGGAAGAAAACGAAGCATCTATCGAACTCTTTAGCATGATTCAACAGCACATTGAAAATGCAAGCAAAGATCCAAACTTAGAATTTATTGATTTAATGTGGGGAAGGCCTTCATCGTCTGCCAGCAGAGGAGACTCGGGATATATACGCTGGTCCCTTGAGGAAATTACCAATAGAACAAAAAAGATTACCGGTCCCGAAGGAAATATTATTGAAACAAGGAAACTTGAAATTGGCAAAAATCCAATTGGCCTTCTGAAAGAAAATTGGTGTTGTTTTGATCAAGATAGAATAAAGATAATATCAAAAGTAATAAATATAAACATTCTCGATGAATGTGGACACAAGATTGGAACAAACAGAGTGGAAGGTTCATCATTCCAAGAAGTTGCCTTCGGAGATATGACACTGTTTGATATATCTGGAATCAGACAAGATCCCGGGATTACAATTCGCTACTTACTATTTCTTCGAGACAAGATTCTGGAGTATCACAATACCGAACCTAAAAACTACCTTAAAGCAGCAAAAAGAGCATACTCGTTTTTGAAAGTATCCGGGGATATCGCTGCAGCAAAGTCAATTTCTGATATCTTTGAAAGCACGATTTGCGACATAAATTCCCATCTTGTGTCACTCCGATCAATGCAAAATTATCTTGTTACAGGTGGAAAAAAATTCTCTATTGCTAAGTTTATAAGTCAAATAGAAAACTTCCGAACAGCAGTCATTAGAGAGAGTGAGCATATATCACCTGAGATTTTCAGTAACATACTCGAGAATATTTCAAGCATGGCAAAAAATTACAATCCGCGGAGCACTCCGGTGATTGCCTACAGCATGAGGTCAACAATATAACATCAGCACTAAAACCCATAGTCAACGAGAAAATACGAGAATTTTTAAACAAAAATACTGCATTTCAGAATATAATTAAAAACCAACAAAGATGAAAAAGGATATCCATATCTCTGTAGACATTGAAGCGGATGGAAAAATTCCTGGAGATTTTTCCATGATTAGCATTGGTGCCTGTGTTGTCGGAGCGCAGCACATAGCTTTTCAAGCTCACCTGAAGCCCATAAGTGCTCGCTTCGACCATGAGGCGCTTGCAATCTCAGGTTTAGATAGAAACTGGCTTGCAGAAAACGGCGAAGACCCCGAGGAAGCGATGACGCGTTTTGCAATGTGGGTAGAGGAAGTTTCTAATGATAACCGAAGGCCAGTATTCGTCGGATTCAATGCACCATTTGACTGGATGTTTGTATGTTGGTATTTTATTCACTTCCTCGACCATAATCCTTTTGGAATATCAGCATTAGACATTAAGTCATACTACATGGGAGCATCCGGAGTAACGAGCTGGGAAGAAACACGGAGAACGTCACTCCCATTAAGGTATAGAGAAGGTGGAGAAACCATCCATGAAGCACTCGACGATGCACGCAAACAAGCTACTGTAATTGAAAAACTATTTTCTGAGCGAGACGAACGATCTGTTGCATAAAATAGCACATTTAATGTTATTTTTACTAGCGACTGTTAGCGTCGCAGAATCATTGGAGCGAAGCGAACAATTATACGGAGGTGACGAAGAGGCGATTCCAAGCCACGCAACAATGACGAAAAACAAAGCGACCAGCTTTGTTTTTCTTTTTCTTACCCACATGAGGCGTGTTAGAATAGACAAATGGCAAAATGGATTGTGATGGCACTCATGATTGGTGCAGCAGTATTTGAATCTCTTGGAGACCTCTCTTTCCGCTACTCCGCACTCATCTCCAAGAAGTCGTGGCTCATCGCGGGAATCACACTCTATACAGTTGGAACTGCAATTTGGGCATACACTCTCAAATTCGAAGATGTATCAGACGCGCTTGTTATTGTAAATATTATCAACCTGATTCTCGTTATCCTCGTTGGAGTCTTCTTCTTTCACGAGCAGGCCTCCCCTCTCAATCTCGCCGGCCTCGTTCTTGGTGTTATTAGTATTATTCTTATGCAATTATAAAAATCCCCCACTCGGGGGATTTTGCATATTAGTATGAAGGCTCTGCGTGCTCGTGAGCCGGAGACACTTCAAGTTGAGGAACATTCTCAGGATAGCGAGCCAGAAGAAACGCAACACCTTCTGCCCACTTTGACGTACCATGGCAGACAGTCAATGTATACGCTTGTTCAGAAACAGCAAGGACAAAATATCCGCGCTCTTTTTCAGAAATCTTTACGCGATGATGCATGCACACAAGCCACTTCACTCCAAGTGTAGAGAGCTCTCGAGGATGCACATGAAGTGCAACGCTTGAGATTAGTGACAGTGGGGCGCACGACAAATCGTGTTCCTTGCACTTTTTCCGCATGGCTTCGCAATTTCGCTCACGTGCAGGAATATCCGCACTGCGAACGAGAATAGCGTAAGGATGAAGAAAATCCATTCCTCGCTGTTCGATACGACGAAATACAATCTCTGCCTGCTCTGAAATCGAAACACCCGACTGACGCAAGAGCGTCAAGCGACTGACACCCCGAGGAGGTGCGACAAGTGGCAAATGCGCCACACGATACGACGTCGGGGGGAGAAGACTTGAAAAGCGGGGCGAGAGCCCTTCTGGTGCCAACTTTGGCATATTACCTCCTGGGTATCTCCCGTGACGGGAGTAGGTACAACCAGTTTTCAGCATACTCTCCTCATATAATTGGTCAAGAATTGCGCAAGAAGGGATGTGTATATCACAAAAACAAAAATCGCTTACGCGATTTACTGTAAATATCCGAGTGCCTTAAATATCAAGTTATACGCATCGATAGCATCCTCTGTTTCACCGCGCTGGAGATCGTATGCGGCCTCATGGGCAATGACATTGCGCAACTTATGCACTTTCCATGCTTCATCAAGATATGGAAACTTTGTCGCATCGATACTTCGCATGCGTTCACCCATATCTGCGCCTATATATCCAAGCTGGATAATCAACTCATCAAGAATACTATCTGCTTCCAGAATCGCTACACGCCAATCGGAAGGGTTTGATGACAGTGAAAGCTTTTCAATACGCTCCCAGCGAGGATTTTTTGCTGGCTTCGTTTTCACCCATTCAAATTTTGCTTCATGGAGTGCTTTTATTTCACTCTTAAGGCGTTCCAACTCCTTACGAGCACTCCAATATTTGTAGAACATAAATGCCACTACCAAAAGACCAATAATATTTAGTACCCAAAAAACAGGCTCAATTCTTGGCCAAATATAATCTGTCCAATAATACATTAGAAGATTATCGTAGATATTGATATCGATGAGCGGCGGCGTTTCGTACATATATTTATTGTACCAGTCTTTCTACTTCTTTCCCAATGCCAAACAAGTGTGCTTCATGAAAATGGTTTGCCATAAACTGGATTCCAACAGGAAGGGCAACCCCATCACGCTCCACTGTACCATTAGGCACAGAAATACCAGGAATTCCAGTAATATTTGCAGAAACAGTAAAAATATCTTCAAGATACATCTTGAGTGGGTCAGATGATTTTTCCCCGAAGAGAAATGCTGGGCTTGGTGATGTTGGAGTGGCAATAAGGTCTACGTCTCCAAAAACATGTTTCATTTCGTCGGTGAGCTTACGCCGTGCAAGTACTGCCTTATTGTAATATGCATCATAGTACCCTGCGGAAAGCACATAGGTACCAAGCAAGATACGTTTTCTCACCTCAGCACCAAATCCCTCACCGCGCGTTTTCATATACGTATCAAACAGCCTCTCCCCCTCCTTGCGCACGCCATACCGAACACCATCGAAACGTGCAAGGTTTGAAGATACTTCTGCTGGCATTAAAATGTAATAAATAGCAAGCGCGAGCGGAAGTGTTGGAATATTAATTGGAACAATCGTATGTCCAGCGTCTTTGAGTGCCTGGATTGCGGCATCAAAACGCTCGCGAACATCCACATCCACACCATCCATACGAACGAACGATTCTGGAACACCGATGCGATATTGTGTTTTTGCATGAATTTCTCCCCTTTCGGTAACCGGAACAACTGTACTATCCATCGGATCATCTGAGGCAATTGTGTTAAAAACAATCTCTGCGTCAGAAACGGTTTTTGCAAATGGCCCAATTTGATCAAGAGATGATGCCATTGCCATAAGTCCGTGACGTGACACTGTTCCATATGTTGGTTTAAGACCAACCAATCCACACAATGCAGCAGGTTGACGGATAGAGCCTCCTGTATCTGAGCCGAGTGCTCCAAGTGCGCCACCCATAGCGACCGCAGCTGCAGAGCCACCAGAAGAACCTCCTGGAACACGAGTTGAATCGATAGGGTTCTTCACGGGACCCCATGCGCATGTTTCACTTGAAGAGCCCATTGCAAATTCATCCATATTTGTTGCTCCAAGGATCACAGCCCCAGCATCAATCAATCGCTGCACCGCAGTTCCGGTGTATGGTGCAATATACCCTTCAAGAATTTTTGACCCAGATGTTGCTCCGTGGCCCGAAAAAAGCATATTATCTTTGATTGCGAATGGAATACCAAGAAGTGCACCGGTTTCTCCACGGGCGCGTCTCGCATCCGCCTCAGCAGCCTGCGCAAGTACGTCAGCGTACACTTCTCGATATGCGTTTATCTCAGCGTTATGCTTTTGGATATGGCCTATTGCGAGAGTTGTCAATTCGACAGAGGTTGTTTCTTTGGTATTTAGTAATGCGAGTGCCTCCTGTATTGTCAATGTTGTAATATCAATCATAGGAAAAAATTATTCAAACATCTGTTGAACACGAATAAAACGCTCCGTTTGAGCAGGAGCATTTTTCAACAATGCAGCCTGTTCATCGTCCGACGAATCTTCATACACATCAGAACGTAATACATTTCGAAGCCCATCAGCATCAGCATGCTCATACATTGATGTATCTACAGCATTAATCTCTCCCACATATGCAAGCACTGCATCAATTTTATTTGCGAGCTGCTCAGCCTCCTGCTCAGAAACAGCAATACGTGCAAGCGTTGATAAGTGCTCAATATCCTTTTTCTGTAACGTCATACATGAATACTACCGTAAAATGCCAGAAATAGAAAGAATGAAAAAAGGCGCACCGCGCCTTAATCTTTTCGATCAAAAGAATAGCGAAAAAGCAAATCACTATCAATCTCGTATAGGGTTTTCTGGCCAGAAGCATCTTCCAAGACAACTCGACTTCCTTGCCACACATGACGTTCTACATACACAACACGGACGCGTTGGCCATAATATTTGAAAAATTCACGAGCAATCGTATCAGCATTCACCCACATGTTTCCAGTGATTACTGTCGCGATGCTAGCACAAAAACACAGTGCACCAAAAGCCACACATGCGACCTGCATGCCGAGAGGGGTTGTACGTCGATATTTAGGCATATACGCCTTTACGAAAAGAACCTGCATTTGAGTCTATACCCGAACAATATTCTTGTCTACACCCCTCCATGAACGAGCGCGAGAAACTCCTGTTCTGAAAGAATCGTGATATTGAGCTTTTTCGCTTTTTCTAGTTTTACACCCGCATCGTGACCTGCAACAACGTAATCTGTTTCTTTTGATACACTGGACCCAGGCACTCCACCGTTTGCACGAATAAGCTGTTTTGCCTCATCTCGAGACATGCTCTCAAGTCCACCAGTAAGGACAATGGTCTTCCCGGAAAACACACCAACAGATTGTTCATGCGACTCATCGGCAACCTGCACGTGCGCAAGCAATGCGCGCATCTCTTGTTGTGCACGAACGTTCGTCTTCCATTGCACAAGCGCGCTCACAACAACATCACCAATGCCATGAATATGCATATACTCATCTGCATCTGCATCCAAAAAACGCTGCAGAGAGCCAAAATGACGAGCAAGATCATGGGCGGTTTCTTCTCCAATTTGTGGTATGGCAAGTGCAACAAGAAAGCGCGGGAGCGAAATTGTTGTCCTCTCAGCAATGCTCGACAAAAGGAGATCTGCGGACTTTTCCCCCCACCCTTCAAGAATTGCAAGGTCTCCTCTTGTGAGAGTATACAAATCAGCGACTGACGCAATCAATCCCTCCTTGAGTAATTGTTCAATAATTTTTGGTCCACACCCACGAATATCGAGCGCATGCTTCCCGACGACATAAGATAAACGCCTCACCTGCTGTGCAAATGAATCTGCATCAACAGCGCGATGTGCAACTTGTCCAGGAACACGTTCGATACGGCCAATACCATCCACATACTCCGGAAACACATATGGAACTGCGTGTTTTGGTCGTAATTCGGCAAGAACAGAGACGATATCAGGAATCACATCACCAGCCTTCTCAAGAACAACGGTATCTCCTATGCGTACATCTAAGCGTGCAATTTCATCTGCATTGTGAAGTGTCGCGCGAGAAACAACTGAACCACACACACGGACAGGTCGCAGATGCGCCACTGGAGTCACAACACCAGTGCGACCGACCTGCAAGACAATATCTTCCACGACCGTTGTTACTTGTTCTGCAGGGAATTTATACGCAATGCCCCATCGTGGCGACTTTGCAGTATATCCAAGCGCCTGCTGAATTTTCCTCGAATTGATCTTGACCACAATGCCGTCCAACCCATAATCGAGGCTGTCTTTATGCACCACCCAATACTGATAAAATGATTCAACCTCTTTGAGTGTCTTACATACGACGTGATGAGGATTCGTTTTTAGCGAAAGCTCGGAAAGTAGCCGAATCTCACCATCTTGAGTATCAGGAAGCGGAAGTGATATGGCATCGATATCATAGATAAATGAATTCAGCTTTCGTTCTGCTGCAATTTTTGGATCAAGCTGACGAATAGATCCGGCAGCAGCATTTCGTGTATTCGCAAAGGGCTGCTCCCCGCGCTTCGTTCGCTCTGCATTGATTGTGGAGAGTGCCTTTTTGGGCAACCAACATTCACCTACTGCAATAATGTCTACTGGTCGTGAAAGGCGTAAGGGAATACTCTTTATGGTACGGATATTTTCAGTCACATCTTCCCCAACATCTCCATCACCTCGAGTTGCACCCTGCACAAACAATCCATTCCTATACGTCAAAATGATTTTGAGTCCGTCAATTTTCAGCTCACAACAATACTCTACTGGCTCTCCATGAAGCGATGGTTCCTTTACAATAAGCCTCCGCACACGTTCATCCCACAGAGAGAGCTCCTGAAAATCAAAACAGTCATCAAACGACCACTGACTTACGTCATGTTTCACTTTTTTAAATTCACGCAATGCCTCTGCTCCAACACGCTGGGAAGGACTGTCTGGAGTGACAAGAGAAGGGTATGTTGATTCTATCTCCAGCAGTTCACGCATCAAAGAATCATAAGCCTCATCAGAAATTGTTGGCTGATCGAGAACGTGATATTGATATCGATGATAATCGAGTGACTGCTTCAATTGCTCATAACGCTCGAGAATACCTTGCGGGATGGATGTCATATGATGAGTATACCATTGATGCGAGTGGATAGTGAATAGTGGGTAGTGGATAGATAATTACAAAATATGGCCTAAAATATACTTATTTTATAATACACAAAAACAAAAAAGCGCAAAGCGCTTTTTTCATCCACTATCCACTTTCCACCGTCCACCTCCTAGATATTCACCGAAACCTCAATCGTCCTTTGCGTACGTCTCGGGTTTGTTGATGAACACTCTTCAGAAAACCCATTCGACGTAAACGTCGTTAATGCTCCTCTTTTTATGACCTGGACAATTGCACACGTTTTTTCGGAAGCAAAATTGTACTGAATTTCGGAGTTTCCAGCATGCGTCTGCACAAATGATGACCAGCCTGAATCGATAGGAACCGGCAACGCTGCGGTATATCCCGAATGTGTGACGCCCGCACAGGTTACTTGAGATTGCATTACGGCAGCAACAGGCCACGCTTCACCTGGAGTATAATTCGTAAGAAAGTCTCCTGATTTCCCGCGATGAAATGGAGTATAGGTGATTGGATTTCTTGTCGCATACAGTCCTGGACTATTCATGTCTATTGCTGCATGTTGGTTGATCCTGTCATAGTACATTGCACACTCAAGACCCCTGCTCGCTGCTGCAAATGCACGGACAGAATCGCGTGCGAAGGTTGCAAGCGCAATCTCTTTCAATGAAATCGCGAAGACACCCATACTCATCGCAAGAATAATGCTTGAAATGAGTACCGCGAGCAAGAGGACATACCCAGACTTTTTGTTCTTCAATGTTCGGTATTTCATACTATGTACCTTTGAGCGTATTAAATGTAGGAAACCAGTGCATAATCGTATCATTCAGGGTGACTGTACGCGTCTGGCGACCTGCAGTAAAGCTCACTTCCGAAATAACCTTGTACTCATTGTTTGGATTGACAGCAACGACATACACTCTTCGTTTCATCCCCGTTGCTATCCACGTCGCATCAGGCGTCTTATTTTGCACATAGAGCAATCCAGAAGAGTGCTGATACACGCGGGTATTCTCGAGAGATAATGAACACCCCGGAGCACTACACGGGACAAGTGTCGATGCAGTCCATGGAAGTTCACCGCCCGCACCTCCTCCATCAATATCTCTCGCACTAATATCAACAACGCATCCGCTTCCAGAACAGCTTTCAATAAAATTTTTCCATTTATTCTGATCTTCGCCTGCATTATTATCACGAATACTATGTACAATTTCCAAACCCTCTTCTGCAAGACGCGCAGCGGTCACCTCTTCTTTTGCATATGCAGCTGTTCTCAAGCTCTGTGCGGCAAGGAGGAATGGCCCACCAAGGGCCAACGTCAGCACAGTGACAGCGACAACCGTCTCTACAAGTGTAATTCCTTTTTTCATATCCTTTATGGCTTTATGAGTGATGTATTTGGGGTCCGAGCTGTGATACTCGTTTGAAGAGCAAATGGTCGTGCAATTTTTGACACATGTGCAACCCCTTTCATAACAACAGACACTGTTGGCTGGTCAGCATCAAGCACCGCTCCGGAAACATAAAAACGAAAATTTGTCACTTCAACCTCTGGAGCAGTCATGCGTTCCCAAGTTGCGCCAAAATCAACATTATCAGGACTTGATTCTCTTGTTGCAGGTGGAACATCATAGACGTACCGCTCCACGCTTCTGTCTGTTTCATTATAACGATACCAGATACGCTGAATTTTCACCTTCCCTTCTGCATCGCTCCATGCTGGACCATAAAACGCCAGACACGTATCTGAGGATCCCGGAAGATCACCGACAGCGAACGTATTGCTATTGCCAACAACCTTTTTGCATCCCGCATCAAAACGCATGCCCATTCGAATAGTACGAGCAACAGAATCCATCGCAGAATTCGCATTGTCCATCACCACACGCATTGCGCGAGCCTCTCTGGAAACCTTATTCAGAGAAGAAAGAGCTCCGATGGCGATAGTCACGACAGTTGTAAAAATTCCTGCTGCGACAATAATCTCGATAAGTGTAAAACCGCGTTTCTGCATAAGAACATTGTACCACGCAAAGAAAAAACCGCATAAAGCGGTTACGGAGTAGGTACATCCCCTTTCACTGTTACTTGACCTGTGTTGTAAAACTGAACAAAGCGGCTATAACCCTTTGCGGAAGTAATAGCAATTACTGAAGTATAGAATGTATGGGGGCCAAGTGCACCTTTTGTCCCTCGAATTTGTGCGTCTGGGCTCGGGCGCTTAAACATAATCGAGAATGTATCCGGTTCCACAAAATTTGTGGATACATGACCAAAGGTACATCGCCCAGAATCATATCCTGCTTTTAATTCTCCACAAATTGCAGAAATCTGCACTCCTTTGAGAAATTGAATTTTTCGTTCACACTCTGACCCGACACTACCGCATGAGGCACTAGGGTCATACTTTCCGTTCCCATTCAAATCAGCAAAAAACACGAAAGATGTAGTGGATGCTTTATCGAAGAAGAGTCCATATGCTGGATATGCGGTAGGGTCTGTCGTGCCGCCAAGAGACTTCTTTACTGAAAGAGCGCTGACTTGTGCTTCACGACCAAATTGCGCAATCTGATGTGCCAGAAGATCGACACCTGTTCTGTTATTGAAATTCGCATACACAGACACAGTCGCAACAGAAAGCAGGGCAAAAATACCAACAGCAATAATGAGTTCGGGAAATGAAAAACCTCGTGAATACATGGGTATAGTATAGCATGGAGGAGACAGGCTACAGGGTATAGGGTAAAGCAGGAATGCACACATACCCCTTACCCCATAAGCTGTACCCATTACCCAACAAAAAGCGCCTAATCGGCGCTTTATACAAGTGACAAACTGAGATTAAGCACATTCCACCCAAAGAAATAGACAAGGACGGTTGCAAGAGCAATAAAGGGCCCGAAAGGTACTTCCGTCTTCAATCCCCCCTTCTTGCTGATAAGTAAGAAGAGTGCAGGAACAGAAGCAATCCAAAATGAGAAAATAATTGCTGAGAGACCCCCAATAAATCCAAGAAACCAACCGACACCCCATAATAATTTAGCATCACCAAGCCCCATCGCACGACCGCCAGAGAAGTACCAAATTCCCGCAAGCGGAAGTGCGAGGAGTGGTGCTGCAGCAAAATCGAGCCAGAACGGAGCAGAAGGAGTCAACGGCATCAAATCTGGCCACACGCCAGCATACATACGCAAGACAGCTGCAAGCAATCCAGCACCCGCAAGCATGAGCGACAATTGATCAGGAATAATTTTATGCCTCAAGTCATACGCTGCAATTACTGCAAGCACGGCGAGTGCAACTGCATCAACAAAGAATCGGATATACGGAAGAATGTGTGGGGCTGAAAAAGAGATGTCATAATGAAGCCCAGCAAGAAGAACAAGCAGTCCTGTTCCGAATTCCATTACCGGATACTGCTTGGAAAGCTTTGTCTGGCAATATGCGCATCGTCCCTTCAAAAAGAAAAACGAGAGCAGCGGTATCAACATATACCACTTCAAAGTTTTTCCACACGTGAGGCATTTGCTCCGCCCCTTCGACATTCTCCCGCTTCCAAAGCGAAATACGACGACGTTCAAAAATGAACCGATAATGGCACCCATAACAAAAAGAATTGCCATGTCGAGATACTGTGTCAGTAGTGAATAATTCATGCAAATAGTATAGCATAACAAAAACGCCCGAGGGCGTTTTTGTTTTAGTTCGAGATATCGTAACAAAGTTCAGTTCCAACCCCGTTAACACGTGGTGTACCAGCAACGTTTGTACAGTTCGTACTTGTACCATCGAAGGTGAAGCTTCCAGTTTTGTCTGCATCGGTATTGAGAGCAGCGTTGTCGCCACGTTCCAATATTGTTGCAAGCACGTAATTCGTCGTACTTCCTCCATAAAAATATGAAGCACCTGCTGAAGGATCTTGCGGCATCTTAGGAAGGTACGCAGTCCCGGTTGCTGATGCAAGTGATGTTGAAAGTGCTGAATAGTTTGCTGTAGTTGCAGCAGCAGCTGCTGGATAAGCAACATTTGTATCATAATACAACTCCAACGCAAGCTGCACCTGACCAAGATCAGAAATACGACGAGCGTCGCGACTCTTTGCACGTGCGGTTGATAATGATGCGAGCACGACTGATGAGAGAATACCGATAATGGCAATCACCACGAGGAGCTCAATAAGGGTAAAACCTTTTGTTGTCTTTAATGAATGTGACATATATTGTTAATTTACCCAGTAATTAGGGATGTATATAGTATACCGCGAATATTACACACTAACTTATTTTGTTGTGGAAAACAAAAACCGCGAAAGCGGTTTATGTTTTAAGGTACGATGTCGTATACCCTTTCTGTACCGTTTGGCTGATCATCACCAGCACTATCCGTAAATCCGGTTGCACCATCACCATAAAATGACGTACCAACATCCTTATCTGCATCTGTAGTCAAAGCAGCGTTATCTGTTCTTTCTAGAAGTGCGCCAAGTACGTATGATGCGGCAGTTGCAGTATTTCCACAGGTACCCGTTGATGGCGTCGCCAATGCACAATATTGATAACTCTGACCCGAAGATGGATCAGTTGGAAGCTTTGGGAGGTAACCTCCTGCGACCAACTTGCCTACATGGGCAGTATTCGCAGTTGCTGCACTAAATGCCTGAAGTCCTGATGTAGATGAAGCGTATGAACCATTTGTATCATAATACAACTCCAACGCAAGCTGCACCTGACCAAGATCAGAAATACGACGAGCGTCGCGACTCTTTGCACGTGCGGTTGATAATGATGCGAGCACGACTGATGAGAGAATACCGATAATGGCAATCACCACGAGGAGCTCAATAAGGGTAAAACCTTTTGTTGTCTTTAATGAATGTGACATATATTGTTAATTTACCAGTAATTAGGGATGTATATAGTATACCGCGTTTTGTGCATACTAAACAATCTCGCTGGGGAAAACAAAAACCGCAAATGCGGTTTTAGAATGACGAGGTGATGTCGTAAATTGGCATCAAGACAGAAGTAAGGAGTCCTCCGACACCAAGACCAAGAAAGACAATCATTGCCGGCTCAATAAGGCCAACAAGAGTATCCACAGCGTTATCAACTTCCCGTTTATAGAAATGTGCAAGGGTACTTAAGATGTTTCCGACTTCTCCCGTCTCTTCACCTACGCGGATCATCTGCACCATGACCTGTGGAATGAGCGGGGTTTTACCAAATGCTCCAGAAAGCGAAACACCTGTTCGCACATCTTGTGCAGCTGTAACCATCGCCTGTCGATACAACTCATTATTAACAACTTCAGACGATATTTCAACAGCGCGCACCATTGCGACACCAGACGAAACCATAGTATTGATGTTGTCGCAAATACGAGAAAGATAGAGTTTGCGATAGAGATCTCCAACATATGGAATCTTGAGAGCAATCGCAGCATACACTTCTTTTCCTTCTTTTGTATACGCATATTTCACGGCAAAGAAGATGAGAACGGCAAATGCTGCAAGCAAAATGAGTCCATAGTTAATCAAGAAATTTGATGCACCAATGACAACTTGAGTATAGATCGGGAGTTCCTTCCCTGTTTCAGTAATAATTGTTGTGAGTTTTGGAATAACCACAACAAGCATCAAAACCATTACGGCTGCAAATACGATAATAACAAATGCGGGATATATCAGTGCTTTTCGTGTTTTTGCAATCAGTTCATACGTACGATCCAAATAGTCCGCAAGAAACTCAAATGTTTTTGAGAGGTTACCAGACTCTTCCCCGGCACGCACCATGTTGGTATAAAACGGAGTAAAGACATCTGGAAACTTTGCCATTGCTTGAGCAAGGGATGTACCCGCACGGAGGTCTTCGGAAATATTTTCTAAACGCCGTCGAAGACCGATGCTTTCTGTCTCCGTTGCAAGAAGTTGAAAAATACGTAATGCGGGGACCTGTGCCATAAATAATGTTG
>CAYLUP010000006.1:0-34589 GCA_964386905.1 uncultured Candidatus Saccharibacteria bacterium | reverse complement strand
TCACCCTCTTCTTTGGCATACAAAAACAACCAACACCGTGTATTGGTTGTTTTTTTGTATCCATCCGTCCTGGATCCCGGATAGCCTGCACAGAGCTGCAGTCTTCCGGGATGACAACGTATATGTTTGTGACTCGTAACTATTTCTTGCTATCCACCATCCACGCTCCACTAACCACCGCATTCTTCTGTTCACTCATCACTGTTCACTATTTCCTATCCACTATCCACCAACCACTCTCCACTGTTATACTATATATATGTCAAAGTTCCATTACAAAGCGCAGCTCCTTGCAACCGGTGCGGAGATAGAAGGTGAAGGAGAGGCGAAAGATAAGTTCGAGCTTGCAAAGAATCTTAAAGTCGAAGGAAAGGTGCTGTTTTCTGCAAAAGAAATCACTGGTGCGAAGTGGAACATGGATCGCATTAATGCAAAACTGACACGTGTTGAATTGAAAGATAAAATTCTTTTTGCGAATAACCTTGCGACTATGGTGCAGGCAGGCTTACCGCTGTCTCGTGCGCTTGCCATTATTTTGAAACAAACACAAAATCCTAAACTGAAGCTCATCTTAACGGATATTTCTGAATCTATCACAAAAGGTATGACATTGTCAGATTCTCTAGCAAGGCATGCTGACGTTTTTCCTGCAGTCTTCATTTCTATGGTTCGTGCAGGTGAGGAGTCAGGAGGACTAGTCGAAGCTCTTTCTGTGGTTGGGGCGCAGATGGAGAAAACATATACGATTCAAAAGAAGGTCAAGGGGGCAATGATGTATCCTGCGGTCATTACCGTGGTGATGATTGCCGTTGGTGTGTTGATGATGGTGTACGTTGTTCCAGGGCTTGCACAGACATTTAAGGAAGCAGGTGTTGCCTTGCCAATGCTAACGAGGGTGTTCATCGCTATTGCAGAGTTCCTTCAAAATGAAAGTGTTTTTGCCGCACTCATTGCTGCAGGTGTGGCCGGCGGTTTTTATGGTTTTGGAAAGACACGGGTTGGTGGGCGCACATATGCACTCCTCGCGTTAAAAATGCCAATCTTTGGTAAGCTGATTAAAGAGTATAATTCTGCGATTGTGACACGAACTCTCTCATCGCTCATCTCCGCAGGGGTAGATATTGTTCGTGCGATTGATATCACTCGTGACGTTGCGGGAAATATCTTCTACAAAGATACACTGCAGGAGGCACGAGAAAATGTGCAAAAAGGTATTCCTCTGTCGCAGACATTTACGAAGAACGCACATATTTATCCAGTGATGGTGGGAGATATGATGGAAGTTGGAGAGGAGACCGGACAACTTTCTCCAATGTTAAAAAAGATTGCTCAGTTTTACGAAGCAGAAGTCGACCAGGCGACCGCGGACATGAGCAAGCTGATTGAACCGCTCCTTATGGTGATGATTGCGTCTTTTGTCGGGCTTTTCGCCGTCGCAATGATTACACCGATGTATTCCATCATGACAACCATCAATTAGCGTTGAGTGAGTGAAAAAATGTCACACCTGTGGCATTTTTTGTCCTTTGATGTGAAGAAAATATAGCATTTAACAGTGATATAATGGAAACATGAAATATGTGATCGGAAATTGGAAAATGTTTCCAAAGACAATACAAGAAGGGGTTAGTATTCTTGATGCGATACGGAAGGTGGCAAAAAAGGCAGCAACCCAGAATGTTGAAGTTGTGATGTGCCCGCCAATGCCATTTCTTTCCGCCCTAGGAGAGAAATATGCATCAGCAGTCCATTTTGGGGTGCAGGATGTTTCTTTCTACAAGGAAGAAGCTCGGACAGGCAGTGTCTCTGTTGCTCATGTACGTTCCGCTGCAGCGTCGTATGTCATTCTTGGTCACTCAGAAATGCGTGCGCAGGGAGAATCGGACTTTGATATTGCTCGAAAAATACAGGCTGCGGTAAAAGGAGGGTTACGTGTTGTGCTTTGTGTTGGTGAACGTGTGCGCGATGCTGACGGTGCATGTTTTCTTGAGGTTGAAAAACAGCTTCGCGAATGTCTTATTGACTTTCCAGTTACAAAAACAGGACAGCTGCGTATTGCATATGAGCCGGTGTGGGCTGTTGGGAAAGATGCAGTTGCAGCTGCTGCCCCTCGCGAATTTAATGAAATGAGTATGCTCATTCGTCGTGTACTTGCAGAACATTTTGGAAAAACGCGCGCATTCCGCATCCCTATTCTCTATGGGGGGTCTGTTGATGCAAAGAATGTTGAAACATACATGCATATTGCAGACGGTGTTCTCGTCGGGCGGAAAAGCCTCGTACCAAAAGATTTTACTGCCTTTATGCTTTGCGCAATGGAATGCGCACACAAATAATTTTCTTCATATGTCTCTTGCATTACCACTGATGACAGCGCATGCACATCTTTTTAAGGGGAAAAGAGTGCTTTTACGTCTTGATTTGAATGTTCCACTTATTCTCAGCGAAGTACGGAGCGATTATCGTATTAAAATGGCATTGCCAACAATTAATTTTCTTCGCACCTATGGGGCTCGCGTTATTATTTTAAGCCATATCGGAAAGGGAAGAGAAGGTGAGACGTTGCAGCCTGTTGCGGATTATCTTTCGCGCCTCATGCCGCTTTCATTTTTGACACACATTCGAGACACGAAAAACAAGGACATTATTGATCATATGCATGATGGCGATGTTGTCTTATTTGAAAACCTTCGATTTGATCCCGGGGAATTTGCGAATGACGATGCGTTCTCACAGTATTTAGCTTCGCTTGGTGATTATTATGTCAACGATGCATTTTCTACTGCACATCGTACACACGCATCCATCGTTGGTGTTCCTAAGTATCTTCCATCATTCGCTGGTATGCGCCTCGCAGAGGAGGCTGCAGAGCTTTCGCGCGCACGCGACCCAGAGCATCCGTACCTGTTTATCCTTGGAGGAAGAAAGATCGCAACTAAAATGCCGCTTATCGAAAAACTCGTAACGCATGCAGATCATGTTTTTATTGGAGGTGTTATTGCAAACGATTTTCTTCGCGCACGCGGGCATGGTATCGGAGTGTCGTCGTACGATGCGTCAGCTATTCCGTTGATTGCTCCGTTTGCACACCAGCAAAACATCATGACGCCTATTGATGTTGTTGTTACAAGTGGAAGAGGGACACGCACTGTGCCTATTGGAGACATCGCAGAGGATGAGTTGATCGTTGACGTTGGTCCTGAAACAATCGCTTCTCTGGAATCATTGATAGGAGAAGCAAAATGCATTGTATGGAGTGGCCCTCTAGGACAATACGAAGGTGGGCATAGTGATGGAAGTAGAGAGTTGCTTGAGCGTATATTAGGAAGTCGCGCGTATGCTATCGTTGGCGGTGGTGATACGGTCGCACTTATCGAATCAATGGGCGGAACACAACGTTTCGGATTTGTTTCAACGGGAGGAGGAGCGATGATTGAGTTTATCGTACACGGCACACTTCCTGGGCTTGAAGCTCTCGTTCATACGTCGTGATATTTACACGAAATAAAAAACAACGCATTGCGTTGTTTTTTATTGTCAAACGGAAAGATAGTGCAGGGGGGATGTTATGCAATCTCACACACGCCACTTGCACATGCGAGTTCTTTTGCCCCTTGTGTTTCATCAATGCGCTCATATGAGACAATCTTTGAAAAATCAATGTGCTCCCATTTTTTTGCAAGTTCTTCGTATTCTGCTTTTGAGATTTCTTCATACGGAGCGAGTTGGTAGACGTGCTCGGAGCGTGGGAGAAATGAGAGTCCTCCAATGATGTCCCAATTTTCATACACCCATGACGCGACTTTAATCCATTCATCCTCCCCGATGGAGACTGTAACTGATGGATTGTGTTCTGTGTAGTGTTGCTTGATGAGTTTCCAGTGTTCGAGCTGGTCGATTGCCGAGAGGTCGTCTTTGAAGGTTGAGCCTCCTGGTGCCTTGACTGGAAAATCAATAACGTAGGTTGCTGCTGTTTCCATGTGCTGTCCAACTTCTGGATTGAATGGAATGCCCTGGTCCTTCAACATGCGGAAAAGGGAGTCTGTTGCAGAAATGCGGATGCGGCGAATATAGTACGGTGCATGACGTGGGTGCATTCCTGATGATGCATCAACGAGCTGAGAAACAGTCCCCGATGGTTTGACACAAGTTACTGCTGTTGAGGCATTGATGCCAAGACGCTTTGCATACACCTTGTTTGTTTCAATTGCAACATCACGGAGCTTCTTGAGAAGTTCAGCATCATGCATGGGGTCTGGGTTGTCCCATTGGCCTGTGAGAGATACTCCTAGGAGGCGCTCCTCTTCACAATTTTTCTTCCACTCTTTCGAAAGGTAGCGGAAATTTGTGAGTGATGATTGGTATGTACCAAGCATTGCAGCTAGACGTACTTTTCTCTTCAAAGACTCCTCTGTGTCATCTGCGCGGACAATGACTTCTGAGAGATTGCAGAACTGCTTGGAACGCAAAATAATTTCTCCGCACGGATTGACGCCACACGTGTCAATATATCCTCCAAAATTCTTTCTGCGACGCTCAGGGATTTGCTTCATAAGAGAACCTCTATTGAAGATGCCACGTTCACCTGAGCCAGATTTCATGAGCGCCGTCCATTCATCAAGAAATTCAGTCATGGATGGTTTTTGCGTATATGCTGCAGAGTTGTTTGCAATCATACGCTGTGGCTCAGAAATGTAGAACTGGCCATTTTTTGCATTTCGCATATCGTGGTCCTCGAGTTCTGAGAGAGAGATCAGAGCACTGCGTCGTACGCCTCCTGAGACAACCACTTCACCGATCTTGCAGACGATGTCGTGAACGTCAATGTTTGAGAGGCGCTTCCCTTGCTTGCGAAGAATCTTCTCGCGAGAAAAGTTAAGTAGAGAGCGCAATGGTTCTGGTCCAGAAGATTTTCCGCCCATCGTCATTAGGCGCGCACCTGCTGGCCGAAGTTGAGAATAATCAAATTGAACATCTTCTCCTTCAAACCATGTCTGGAGACCAAGAACGAATGCATCAGCCCATCCTTCTTTTGAATCTCCAACAATATGCGTTTTGCGCATTTTTCCAGTTTGCTTCTTAATCTGTGGAAGTTGCTGTACTGTTCCGCTTTCAACAGAGAAACCAACACCTGTCCCACACATAGAAAGATACATAATTTCTCCGAAGTCTTGTAATTTTGCAGGAGCAATGAACGAACAGTTGTAGCCAGTTACATTGGTCTTCCGTGCGGCAGGACCAGCACTCCACATAAGGCGCATTGATGGCATGACTTCATGCGCGAGAATCGCTTCGCGTAGTTCTTTGTATTCACTTTCTTTATACTTTCCATCGATGTTCTCTCGCATGAAGTTGATGTAGCGATCAACAGTTTCAATCCATGTTTCACGCCGCCCCTCATCTTCTATCCAACGAGAATACGATCGATAGTAAATAAATTCAGCAAGCGAATTGCGAAAGTATTTTTTACTTTCCTGTGCTAGTTCGCGGACATGTTGTGGAACAACGCCAGTGATATCTCGGCGCTTTTTGTGTTCCTCGCGATACAAGATGTATGCTTTTGCAGTTTTTGCATATCCACAAGCGATTAACTCTGTTTCAACGACATCTTGGATGTCTTCAATTGAGACAACATATCCCTTCTTGCGTGATTTCACCATCTTTGTGAGTGATGTGACAACACGATTTGCAACTTTGAGTGCATCTGCTTCAGCCCCCTCTTCGGTTGCTGCCATTGCACGAGTAATTGCGCTAACAATGCGTGACTTATCAAAAGGAACAACGGTTTCGTCGCGCTTTCTAATGGTTACGAGCACTCCGACGGGTGTGCTCTTCTTTGCTGGTGTGGCTTTTTTCATAATATGCAGTGAATAAGTATTGCAGTACTGTCTCTCCTTGCGAAGAAAGCAAATCGCAAGGAGAACCATTCTGCTTTTTTATTGTACTCCTCTCCATAGAATACCTCTGTGGATAGAAATACGGCCATGTATAGGCATATTTATGGCAAATTAGGGCATAATATTATGCCATTTTCAAGGAAGAGGGAGGGGGTGGTGGATAGTGGATTGTGGGGAGTGAATAGAAAGAAGAGAATAGGAAGAAGTGAAAAGTGATGAATGAGCAGCGCAGAGTAGTCATGAGTTATGAGGTGTAAGTTATGAGTGAGAAGCATGTCATCCCGGAAGGTTGCGGCTTTGCGCAAACTATCCGGGATCCAGGACTGAATTTGGTGAATGGTGGCAATCCAGGATTGTATTTCTGTTTGCATAAAAACCAACGCACGTGCGTTGGTTTTTGTGAGGATACATGTGTAGCATATGGCGTTGAGGTGGTTTTATTGTTCATTATCGTTTGAATAAATATGCGCACATGTCCTGGATTGCCACACGATATTGCAAAGCCAATATCGTTCGCAATGACAATGCTTTTCCTCACAACTTGAAACCTACAACTCGTACTTCCTCTTTCTATCCACAATCCACGATCCACAGTATTGTCTGTTCACTTATCACTCATCACTGTTCACTTTTCCCTGCGCTCGCCATCGCCAGTGTTGCGACTGCTGCTGTTTCGGCTCGCAAAATTGGAGTATTCAGTTGCATGACAATGCCTTTTGTACGAAAGAGTGCGAGCTCTTTTTCTGTCCAACCACCCTCTGGACCGATGAAGATAGTAATTTTTTGGTTGATGAGATGGTGGACGGAAAACGGGTCTCCGGTTGGATCGAATGCGATAATGTGTGTGTCATGGGAAAGTGCAGCAAGTGCATTTTCTAGCCCAATTGGCATTCCTATACTTGGGACATCAACGCGTCCACATTGTTCCGTTGCCTCAATGACAATTTTCTCTAGGCGTTCGTGATTGAGTTTTTTCTTCTCGCTTCGTTCTGAAAGGATGGGAATAATCATTGTCGCACCAAGTTCTGTCGCTTTTTGTACAATCCATTCAAAATGATCTTTTTTGATGACTGCGGCGCAGAGTGTGATCTCTCGAGAGGAAGGAGTTTTTTGCTCTTTATGCAGGACTTCACACACTGCACGGTTTTTTTCAAGAAGCAGAATGGTACACAAGAATTCGATGTGTCTATTGTTAAATACAGAAACGCGGTCTCCTTTTTTCATGCGAAACACAGACTTCCATTGATGTGCGATATGAGAATCTTCGACAGAGAGCGTGTGTCCTACTTCTTGTGCATGTGGGATGTAAAAACGATGTATTTTCATAGTGTGTTATTGACTCATGAGAGCAAGGAGCTCATCCGTGCTGTACTTTTTTGTATCTGCCGCTGCAGCATCGGAATATCGTGGAATCACATGCATGTGCGTATGAAACACGACTTGTCCCGCAGTGGATTCACAGTTCATGGAGAGATTCATTCCTTGTGCCTCAAGTTTTTCTGTCAGGCGAGCGCCAATGTGACGCGCAGTCTTTGCAAGAGATTCGACGTCTTGGTCATTCATATGCAGAAAATGGCGAGCATGTTTTTTGGGTATAACCAGAGTGTGCCCGAGGGAAATCGGATGAATATCAAAAAATGCCACCGTGTGTGCGTCTTCAAAAAATATTGCAGCGGGGATCTTTTTATGAACAATATTGCAGAAAATACAATCTTCCATAGTTCTATCGTGATAATGAATAAGATATGTTCATTATACTGAAATGTGCTATCTGTGCTACTATTGTCTCCATGCACCCACTGACAGAAACTTTGCTTCGAAATAGAGGAATCCACTCGCCACAAGACCAGCAGATGTTCTTGGCTCCTGACTATGAGCGAGATGTAAAAAATCCGTATGGCATTCTTGGTATGGATAGGGCTGTATCGCGTATTGTTGACGCAATGCGCGAAGGGGAGAGTATCCTGGTGTTTGGAGATTATGATTCTGATGGTATTCCAGGTACAGTTGTCTTGCGTGATTTTTTTCAAAAAATTGGGTATGAGAACGTGCAATATTATATTCCACATCGTCACAAGGAGGGGTATGGTTTCTCTGTGTCAGCAGCAGAACGATTTGTCGCAGAACAGGTTGGCTTGATCATTACCATTGATTGTGGAATTGCTGATGTTGCAGGTGTGTCATATGCCATGGAACATGGAGTTGATGTGATTGTGACTGATCACCATCTCCCTCCAGATCACCTTCCTCCTGCTTACGTCATTCTCAATTCGAAACAACAGGAAGATACCTACCACGATGATATGTTGTGTGGCGCAGCCGTTGCCTTCAAGCTCGTGCAAGCATTGCTCCAGTCTGGACACTTTGCTGATATTGCCCCAGGGTACGAAAAATGGTTACTTGACCTTGTGGGTATTGCAACGATTTCGGATATGGTTCCACTCCAGAAAGAAAATCGCGCACTCGCATATTTTGGCTTGAAGGTGCTTCGAAAAACGCTTCGCCCCGGGCTCCGCGCACTTTTTGCAGAAGCAGGTGTTGATCAGCGCTATCTCTCCGAGGATGATATCGGATTTAGCATTTCTCCTCGGTTGAACGCGGCTTCTCGTATCGGAGATCCCATGCAAGCGTTTGCTCTGCTGTCTGCAACAACTGATATTGAAGCGGTACAATATGCAAAAGCATTAGACCGCCTAAATACTGCTCGAAAGCAAATGACGAAAGATATTGTTTCCGCTGCGCATAAAAAACTCCATGGCCACGCGGAAAAATATCATGTCCTTGTGGTTGGTGATACATCATGGCAGCTTGGCATTGCAGGGATTGCGGCTGCTCAACTTTCGGAACACTATGCGAAACCAGTTTTTGTGTGGGCAATGGAGGATGGGGTGGTTAAAGGTTCGTGCCGTTCGGATGGAAATGTGAGTGTATTTGATATTATGCATGCAGCGCCGAAAGATGTGTTTTTTGCCCGTGGTGGACACGATGCTGCCGGAGGCTTCACGCTCCTTCCGGGGGTCGAGAGTCGTTTGCAAGATGTACTCGAATCCGCATTTCATTCCATCCCGAAAAAAGAAGGAGCAGTTGCGGATTACAATGTTGATGCAACGCTTCAGCTTTCAGATATTCACCACGACACAATTCGTGCAATTGATGCTCTTGCTCCATATGGAGAGGGGAATCCCCGTCCCCTTTTCTTGTTTCCATCTGTGCGTGTAAAAAAATCTGTACAGTTTGGAAAACAAAAAGAACATCTTCGTGTAACATTTCACGATGAGACGCATGCAACTCGTGACGCTATCGCATGGTTTTCGAGAGCAGAAGATTTTAGGATTCCTCTTGTTGTGGGCGCAACGGCCTCCCTTGTTGCATTCATTGAAGTCTCTCGATACGGGGGGAGAGAAGAGATTCGCCTTCGTATCAAAGATGTGCTTTCGTAGTATGTGGATAACTTCACTTGCATAAAAATTTTTTGTGATAGAATGATGGTATTGAGTCACGGAGGACCCGCATAGGGTTTTCCGTGGCTTTTCGTTTATTATTATTACAAACATACAAATAAAAAATGGAATCTTCAAAAGAGAGTGTTGTTCATTATGCTCGCGGCTTGTTTCTTGCATCGTTTGCTGCGTTTATCTTTACGTCGATGATGACGACTGCTGCTGTGGGCGGGCCGCTGATCGATGAACATTTGACCGCATCTGTCGCAAACACAAAGCTCGCAATGATTAAAGCTCCTCTTCACAAGAGTGCAGATGGTTGTGTGACAAATTTTGCTGGTGTAGAGATTGATAACCCTCTTTGTCGAGGTGGAGATGATTTAGGAGGTGGTTCAGGGGGAGGGTCTGGTTGGACTATTCCTGCGGGTGCAAGTGCAACTCTTACTGTGACTCCTGCAACTGTCGACCCAGGCCAAACAGTGAGTGTTTCGTGGGAGACTTCTGGTATAAAATCTTGCATAATCACTGAAGATGGAAAGGAAATCAGTAAATATACAGATTACACAAACCTTAAACGTGGCCCACTTTCCGCTGAAACAGTGTACGCACTGTCGTGCCTCGGAGATGATAAGAATACAAAAATTGACAAAACCGTGACAGTGAAGGTAGAGACTGCAACTGGTGCTCCAACCGTGACCATTACAGCAGATCCTTCGACTGTTGATTACAATGGAACTTCTAAGATTTCTTGGCAAAGTGTTGGTGCAGATTCGTGTGCCATACTGAAGAATGGTGTTGAGGTGGGACGTGGAAATTCTTACGATGCAAAAAATCTTCTGTCAGACACGGTATTCAAAGTGCGCTGTTTAAATAAGCAAGGGAGTGTTGCTGATACTGTCGAAGTTGCTGTTCGCCCTCCGCAAGCTCCAAAGGTTCAACTTCAGGCAGAGCCTGCAGCAGTTGCATATAATGGGTCTACAAAAATAACGTGGAGTTCAGAGTATGCAAATAGTTGCACAGTAAAGCGCGGGACTATCACAATTGGCACAGGTCTTGTTGGAGAAAAAGAAGTTACAGGATTGAAGACCGACACGCGCTTTGTTCTCAGTTGCGTTGGTATGGTTGGAACAAAAACAGAGCAAGATATTACAGTGACTGTTGCAAAACCAGAGGTACCCACAGTGTTAATCTCTGCAGAGACACCAGTGGTTGCATATGAAGGAAAGACGAAGATTACTTGGTCTTCGACGAATGCTGATACATGTACTGTGACTGGCGCCGGAATGCGACGTTCGGCTCCTGCTGGAACATATGATACCCCAGTGTTGACGAAGAATATGGCGTATAGCATATCTTGTACTGGCCCTGGTGGAAAAGTGCAAGCCGAAACAGTCGTTACTGTTCAACCTCCTGTTCGACCAACAGTGACATTATCCGTTTCTGGCACGGAGGTTGAGCTTGGAAAGACAGTCCAATTACAATGGTCTTCGACAGGGGCGCGAGAGTGTGGTGTTTATCAAAACAACACTCTCCTTAAGGCAAGAAGTACTTCTATGACAAGTTTGACTTCCCAAAAAATCATGGGATCTACGGTTTTCTGGGTGTCTTGTGTTGGCGCAGGCGGCTCAGTCGCGGCATCCCACGTCGTTCAAGTGGTTCCTGCTGCTGCGAATGCTGCTAGCTCATCTCTTGGTGGAGGCTCTATTGATTTAACTCCAACACTTGGTTCTGGTTCTCATGGGGATGATGTGCGTATGAATGATGCGCGCGTTGATTAATATAAAAACAAACACATAGGTGTTTGTTTTTATTTAGAGTGAAACACCCCAGGTATGTAAGATTTCCTCCTGCTCTTCTTTTGTCATAGCTTTTTTATATTTCACGCCACTTTTTCCTTTTACACGCTTTTCACATGCATCCCAAGTAGTGTGAGTTTGTGCGACTCCATCAACAAGAGAGAGGTATGCATACGCCTTTCCGGAACGAGATTTCTTTTGTGTTTTTTTTGATTCCGCATTTGAGTGTGTTCCAATATTTAAAATATCAACTGCGTAATCAGAAAGTGTCCCATCAAAAAGAATTGGGTGTTCGTTTCGTGCAAACGTTGTTGCTATTTCATCACACCGTTCATTCCCGGCGACACCAACATGCCCTGGAACATATCGAAAATCAATCTTTCCTTTAGTGTTGTGTTCTTGAATACATGCATCAATGCGCTCAAGGAGATCTCTATTTTCTACAGGTTTTTTCGCTGTGGTCGTCCAGTTATTTTTCTTCCACCCATGAATCCACTTTGTGACTGCGTTGATGACATATTGTGAGTCAGAGCAACACAGAATGTTGCCATGTTCGTGTGACATTCGCATGAGTGACTCCAGGACACCACGAAGCTCCATTTTATTGTTTGTTGTGTGTCCCTCATGTCCACCAAGCTCTTGTACGTTTCCGCCTCTGAATAGAATAATTGCGCCATACCCTCCTGGGCCAGGATTGCCGAGTGCTGATCCGTCTGAAAAAATGATGTGGTCGTAATCTTCAAGATGTTGTGTCATATGGGGAGTATATCATATTGTGTGTATGCTATACTTTTGTATATGATTAAACTCCTTTTCCCTATGCTGTTGTATTTTGCTTTGGGAATTGCGTGTTCTGTGTTGTTCCGATTGCCAATGATGTCTGCTGCTGTGAGTACTTTCCTCCTGTGCCTTACTTGGCTTTTTTGGTCGAAAGCATATCCCACAACGAAACACGCGCTATTGGTTCTATTGTGCTTTTCTTTTGGTGTATTTTATGCAGGCTATCGCATACAGCAGGTGTTTGCACATGAGTGTACTCCTCTGCAGTCTCCATACAATGGAGTTATTTTGTCGTACCCAGAATTATCTGCACGTGGAATGACATTTTCGTTTCTTGGTGAAGATCAGTGCGCATATATTGTTGTGCTCGCAAATCCAACTCCTGTCAGTATTGGAGATCGCGTGTCTCTTTTGGGTGTGAAACATCAACCTCCGCATACACAACATCTTCGTATGATTCAATATATTCATGTATCGTCTGGGGCGCTTTACGTGCGTTCTGTTGAATCTCTTGTACAAGCAGCGCGTGTGTTTTCAGTGCTTGATTCTATCCGTATGTATATCTCAAAGAGTGTCGAGGGTTTATCTTCTCGCGCTCGTGGTTTGTTCTTGGGTATGATGCTTGGCGAGAAGCAGGCGCTCTCATATGATATACAGCAGACATTCGTGCTATCTGGTTTAATTCATATCGTTGTGCTTTCTGGTCAAAATCTTTCTTTTATGGGTATTCTTTTTTGGAAAGGAGCCCGACGCTTTGGTTTTGTTTTTGGTTTGAGTGTTGGCATTATTGCAACACTTCTCTATGTTTGTATTGGAGGCGCAGAGCCGCCCTCTCTGCGTGCTGGGTTGATGGCTGTACTTCTTTTCGTTGCGTATGGGTGCACCAAGTATCCGCATGGCCCACGGCTTCTATGGATGTCTGTGGCGTTTATGCTCATCCTGTCTCCTCTCCTATTAACGAATATGAGCTTCCTCCTCTCGTGTCTCGCCATGGTTGCAATATTTTATGCTGTGCCGATTGTCGAGCATTGGATGTTAAGAAAAAAGTGGCCGGTCGCGCTCATTCCATATCTTGCTCCAATTGTTGCAGTACAAGTATTTCTCCTCCCGCTGCTTGTTTTGCTTGGTGGCGCAGTGACACCGTACGCTTTTCTAGCGAATATCCTTGTATTGTGTTTAACACCGGTTGTTGCTCTGGTGTCGTTGTTCCATATTCTTGTATTTACACTTCACCCTTTGCTTGCAGAATGGAGCACAAATATCCTCCTAGAGTCGCTATTGGGATATATTCTATCTATTGCGCGTGCTGTGAGCGTGTTTCCTTACGTATCAATTTCTGTGTCAATTCCAGCAGCTGTTGTGTGGGTATGGTATGGAATATGTGCCATATATTTTTATCGTATTTGGAAAACAAAAACGATCACCCCACTGAGCATCTTTACACTTCGAGAAGATCGTGTGTGCGAAGAGCGCGGAGTTGTTCCGTGGTTTCATGACTCCACCGAAACATTTCCTCCGATTGCAATATGTCCTGGACAATGTGTGCGTGTGAGTAGTGTGTCGGATCGGCAGAATCAAGAGCGTGCCCCAATTATTTGGACATAAAAACACACCTATGCAGAATGGTGTGTTTTTGTCCGTTCTTCGTGCGTACGTTTGTAATTTACAATAAAGAAGAGAAGAACGAGGATGGCAATGAGAAGAAGTGGGCCAGAGTATGTTTTGAATACATCTGTGTTTTTGCCAAAAAGCATACCAAGATACACGAATGCTGCAGCCCAAAGTCCCGATCCAATAAACATTAATGCTGCATATGGGATGCGTGGCGCTTTTGCAATACCTCCAAAAATAGGAGTAAATACCTTGAGAGCTGGAAGGAGTTTGCTGATAAAGAGAAAGAAAAGGCCGCGTTTCTTGAAATAGTGTTCTGCGGTTTTGATGTGTGTATCGGCATTTGGGAGAAATTTGAGTGCTGCCTTTTCGCCGTGCTCTCGTGCAAATTCGTACAAGGCAATGTTCCCAATCGTGTTCCCGACAGTGCCTGCGAGAAGTGCAAGAGGGAATGAAAGAAAACCGGTTGATACAAAATACCCAACAACGACATAGAGCACCTGGCTTGATGGGAATGAAAAAATTCCATTCGAAAGCATCATAATAAATATACCAAGATACGATAGCCCACTGACAATATGCTCGAGTTCCATCTCTGTATAGTACGCGAGGCATAAAAAAGTGCAACAAAAAACGCCACGATTATGCTGTGGCGTTATGATTGGGTTTGGTAAGAACAACTCGGGCGATTGATTGTTTTGCGTATGAAGGAAACGATGTGAAGACAATGCAGAACTCATTTTCCATGCAATGAACTGTTGCGTGATAGGTACATCCATTATGGCGCACTTCGTGAAATGTTGTATGGATGTGTTTTATTACGATGCTCTCGAGTGGGAATTGGAAAAGGATGTGCGCAGCACGCTTACAGGCAAGTCCCGCAAGTGCGAGAGGTGTTTTTTCGGGCGCATCACGAGCGTTTGTGAATGGATTTTTCGCATGAGTGTTCACGAGAATTTCCTTTCATTCTTTCTTCTGTGTAGCAGGAACCTTCTTTTTCGCCAATCGGAAATCAAAAAGCGGTCGAATGACCGCCGTGTTTACGCGGTAAGTTTGCCGTACATGTCAAAGAAAAAGAACTTTGAAAGAGTAGAAGGAGATCCACTCATCTGGTGCAGGAGCGTCTCACAGTCGTATCCCCCGCAGGACGTCTGTCGAATGGAGATAAGAACCTTCGCTGTGCCAGCCGAGCAGAAGACTTCCGCTTGGTAGAGGCCGTCTCCGACTTTTGTCGGGGTGGTGGAGCACCTCGCGTGCGCGGTTCTCCTCACTGCCGTCTGGCAGATGCGATGAAAGAGATCATCCTGTTGGGTGCTGGTCATGCACGCCTCCTGTTATAGCCCTTTTGAGGGGAAAGAACGTATCTTGTGAGATTAGCACTCCGAGACAAAGAGTCAATAGATAGTCAGAGTTTCAGGAAAGAAAAACGCAGGATTTATGATTATTGATTTAGGATTTAAGAATAATGCATTGTCATTGCGACAACCTCGAGTCTGCGAGTGTCAGTGGTAATCCAGGACTTGTGTGTATTCATAATTCATAAATCAGTAATCATAAATCAACTTCTGTGTGGCAGTCCAGGATGTGCTTTTGTGTTTTGTGGATATTGAATTTTTCTTTACCCTATACCCTGTACCCCTTTTCCCGTCTCATGACTATCTCAACATTCTTTGTTACTATTATTGTATGGAATTATCACCTGCATTTTATGAGGCGTACGCGTCATTGAATAGTGCTCAAAAGCGTGTTGTGGATACACTGGATGGGCCTGTGATGGTTGTTGCTGGCCCCGGGACAGGGAAGACACAGGTGCTTGGACTTCGCGTTGCGAATATTCTCAAAGAGCGAGATGTCTCACCAAACAATATTCTGTGTTTAACGTTTACTGATGCTGGTGCAGTCAACATGCGGGAGCGCTTAGTGCGCTTTATTGGTGCGGACGCATACCGTGTTGGTATATATACATTTCATGCGTTTTGTAATGCGATTATTAGCCGCTATCCAGAATATTTTTATGACGCTGCAACATTTGTGGCAGCAGACGATATCTCCCGCGCAGAGGTGGTTGAGTCACTTTTCGCCTCACTCCCACATAAACACCCGCTCGGGAGCTTCCATCCAGACAGTGGTTACGTGTATCAAAAGCCCGTCATGGATCGGATTAAGCACATTAAGTCTGCAGGATATACTCCAGAAGAATATTGTGCAATTGTTGATGCGCTCATACAAGAAATACCTCACATAGAATCTTGCTTCGATGGATGGCCAGAGAGGATGTCCATGAAAAATATCGGAACAATTTCTGCTATTGAAGATGCACTGAGAAAAACGGATACTGTTTATGGCACATTTTTGGCAAAAACTCTTGGACAAGCAGTTGACGATGCTGTTCGTAACGAAAAGACAGGTCCTGTTGGAGAATGGAAGAAAAAATATCTCGAAAAAGATGAAGAGGAGAGATTGGTGCTCAAAGATGCGCGGCGAGTAGAGAAATTGCGTGCGGTTGCAGAAATGTATCGGCAGTACGAAAAAACACTTCACGATCGTGCGCTCTTTGATTATGACGACATGATTATTGATGTTCGTGTTGCACTCGAGAATAATGCAACATTGCGGAATCTTCTTGAAGAACAGTATCAATACATTCTTGTGGACGAGTTCCAGGACACGAACGAAGCACAACTGCGTCTCGTTACAGCACTTTCATCGCATCCTATATATGAAGGAAGGGCAAATGTCATGGTTGTAGGAGATGACGATCAAGCGATCTTTAAGTTCCAGGGCGCAGAGCTTTCGAATGTGATGAATTTTCATAAGATGTATCGAGACGTTGTTTCTATTGTTCTCGATACGAATTATCGCTCCCATCAACATATCATTGATGTCTCTCGCGCAGTGATTACCCAGGGTGCATTTCGGCTGGAAACTGCACTTGGCATATCGAAAGATATCAAGCAAGGAAACACGCGCATCGATCGCGGCGATGTTTCGTATCGACAGTTCGCTTCGGACATCGAGGAATATGAGACTGTTGCCAGGGAGATACAGAATGTCATCGCTGCAGGCACAGATCCAGAGGATATTGCTATTATCGCGAACACCCATGCACAACTCCGAAGTCTCCTCCCGTTTCTTGATGCCGCATCTGTTCCATATGCATATATCCGTAGGGAGAGCGTGTTTCAGGAGAAACATATTTCAGAGCTTATTACCGTGTGCACATATATTGCTTCTGTGGTGGGCAACGGAGAGCGAAAAGAACACCTTCTCCCGGAAATCCTCTCTTACCCCTACTTTCAGATTTCCCGTACAGAACTCTTTCGTATTGCGGTTGGGGCAAAGGATGCACGAAAGAGTTGGTCTGCATATCTCGCAGAGGGCGGGTCGAGTGCCTGTGAAAAAGTCGTGCAATTGCTCGCAGTGCTTACATCGGATGCGGAAACTCTTCCTCTCGAGCACCTCCTTGAGAAGTACATGACAGAGTCGGGGTTTAAGGAGTATTATTTTGGCAAGGATACTCTGAGAGACAAGCCAACACAATATGTTGCATTTCTTGCATCTCTCAAGACGTTCATAGAGGCGCTTCGTGGATGGAGGGATGGGGAACCGCTTTTTGCAAGGGATGTTGAGCCTTTTGTGGCGCTTCATCGGACACAGCATATTGATTTAGTGAGCCAATCTCCGTTTGTTCGCGCTGCACGTTCTGTTCAGCTCATGACTGCACATAAGAGTAAGGGGCTTGAGTTTGGTATTGTGTATGTTGTTGGTGCGCATGAGCGCGTGTGGGCAAAGGGGTCTCGAGGAAATATCGCTCCGGTCCCAGCCCCACTTTCTCCGATGATCACCCCGGCCGGTGAAGACGAGGACGATGTGATCCGGTTGTTGTATGTTGCGTTGACACGAGCGAAGCATACGCTGCGTGTGACTGGGCATGAGACATTTCTGAGATATTTAGGAGATGTTGAATCTGTACCTCCGGCGCATGACGACCCCCTCGCACACGTCGATGGGCACCATGCATCAGTGTTTGGGGTAGAGACATATACGGGCGACGAGAAGGCTATGTTGAAAGACGCGCTCCGTGATTATCGACTTTCTGTCACACACCTGAACAACTTCCTTGATGTGACACAGGGTGGGCCGCAGTATTTCTTGGAACAAAATCTTTTACGCTTCCCTCAGCCGATGAACGTCGCCGGGGTGTATGGTTCGGCGATCGATAGTGCGCTCACAGAAATGATTCGGTACCCAAAGTACAATGCGGGTGAGCTAGCGCCTCTTGAGCACCTTCTTGGGATATTCCGCCGTGAGCTTGCAAAAGGCAGGCTCCCTGCGTTGGAGATGCAAAAGCATATATCGCGCGGTGAGCTTGTTCTTTCTCAGTATGCCCAAAAACGAAAGGGGTATTTCTCTGTTGAAGATGAGACGCAAGTGGATTTTCGACATGAAGGGGTTGTTGTATCTGGTGCTCCTGTTTCTGGGAAAATCGATTTCCTCCGTATTCAGAACAGTACCTACGAGGTTGTGGACTTTAAGACGGGGAAGGAGGTGGATGAGTGGGAGCCAAAAAAGAGTGACGTGTATGAGCAGGTAAAATTGCATAAATACAAACAACAGCTCATGTTTTACCAGTTATTACTTGAAGGAAGCGCGCGGCATACTCTCCCAATAGCTTCTCTCTCACTCGAGTTCGTCGAGAGTGTTGCCGGTGGAGAGATTGTGACATTGCCGTATTCGCCAACTCAGGAAGAGTTGGAGCGGTTACGAAAGCTTATTGGTGCCGTGTATCGAAAGATCTTGCAACTTGATTTTCCTGATATCTCGAAGTATCCAAAGACACTTGAGGGAGTATTGCAGTTTGAGGAAGACCTTGTAAGTGAATAGTGATACGTGAACAGTGAATAGAAAGAAGAGGGTAGGGGGTATAGGGTAAGGGGAATGGGAAAATCGAGAATAGAGGATGGTGTACTATCAGCAATCTCTTCTGTTGGAGAGTGGTGGTGGATAGGAAGAAAGTCATTAGTCATTAGTCATGAGTAGTGAGAAAGAGATTTATGATTTAAGAATTAAGAAAGGTCGGGGGTCAGTGCATTCTCGTTGCGAAGAAAGCTTGTCCTCGAGCTGAAGCCTGTCCTGAACAAGGAGCGATTCTTGTCGCGACTATGATTCAGGATAGGCAATCCAGGACAGGCATTTGCATCAACTAAGACTCAGGCGAATACTAAAACTATTCTGGCGATCTAGGACGTGCATCTGAACAATTACTACAAAAAACAACCAATGCATATGCGTTGGTTGTTTTATATATGCACGAAACAGTCCTGCATTATTGAGAATAGTTTTAGCCTTAGTTTAAGTAAATACAAAACCAAATGCGAGTCCTGGATTGCCACACCCATTTCGAGGACTCAATGGGTTCGCAATGACAATACTTCATTCTTCATTCTGTATGTGTAATTCTTCTTACTTTTCTCTATCCTCTATTCTCCTCTTTTTATCTACTTTTTTCCACCATCCACAAACCACTGTATTTATCTATTCACTTATCACTATTCACTGTTCACTTCTTCCCCACCCCTCCCTTACCACACACCCTCTATCCTTTCTTCCTCTCCATACCCCATCTTCTCTTGTGCTACACTATACCTATGTCATCCAAGGGTTTTGCTCTTCTTGAAACTGTCGTCAGTGTTGCTATTTTTGCCATCGTCGCGATGGGAATTTTTCTGTCCTACCAGCAGGTGATGAGGGTGATTTATCGCGCACAAGCACGGAGTGGTATGGCTGCGCTCGCGGGAGAGCAATTTGAAATTATTCGTAATCTTCCTTTTGCTCAGATTGGTACACAGGGGGGAATCCCTGCTGGCGCAATTCCACCAGTGCAGACGTTCGTCAAAGCAGGAGTGGAATATGTTGCGACAACAACTATTCGAAATATCGATCTCCCTTTCGATGGCGTCGCACCAAGCGATACGAGCCCCGAAGATAATCGGCTTGTACATATCGACATTGCTTGTGTCTCGTGCCCGAATCCTGTAACAGCGTCATTTACTGCACAATACGGCCCTCGTGACCTTGAAGGCTCATCATCAAATGGATCTCTTTTTGTGAGAACTATTGATGCTACGGGACAGCCCGTCGAGGGAGCGACTGTTGTTGTGAAGGTTGAACCGCCAGACGCTGTCGTAAACCTTGCTGATGTGACAAGTGCAAATGGAATGCTTCAGCTTGTCGGTGCGCCACCCGCAAAGAATGCGTATCAGGTGTGGGTGTCAAAAGCAGGGTATTCGTCTGATCAGACACATTCATCCAATGGTCCGACGACAACAAAACCGTTGATTCCGCATGCAACTGTTGATGCGGGACAGGTGACGCAGTTGACGTTTGCAATCGACCGACTCTCCACGCTGAACGTTTCTTCTATTTCGCCTTTGTGTGCACCAATCCCAAATACACCCTTTACGTTGCGTGGAGCGAAGCTGATTGGAACGGAACCGGTATACAAATACGACAAATCACATACAACGGGAGGTGGCGGCACTTTGACCTTGTCTGATATCGAGTGGGATGCGTATGCAGTCACTGCAAACAAGGAAGGGTATGACCTTATTGGAGTTATTCCGTCCCCTGAGTTTACAGTTGCGCCAGGTGTTACACAGGATGCACAGCTTGTTCTGGTCCCACACAATGGCCCAGGGGGAGAGAATGAAAATACAATTATTGCCTATGTGAAGGATAGTGTGACGGGGCTACCAATCGCTGGTGCAGATGTTCTCTTTGAGGGGAGTGGAGATGATACATCTGGCACAACGGGACGAGGGCAGATTCGACAAACAGATTGGTCTCAGGGAAGTGGCCAGGAAATGTTTGAATCCCAAGATCAATACGCAGAGGATGATGGAAATATCGCCGTGACGAGTCCTGCAGGCGCACTAAAATTGAAACAGGTGGCAGGTACGTATGTGGATCAGGGAACACTCACCTCTTCAATTATTGATACTGGGGCAGCAAGTAATTATTATGAATTGCGCTTTCTTCCGACGGTGCAGGCGGCACAAACAGAGGTCGCATTTCAGATTGCAACAGCAAATGCAACGAGTGGCCCCTGGATATTTCGAGGCCCCGATTATGCAACGTCGACATATTACACAACAACGACAACGATGGTGCATGATACACACGATGGTGATCGATATGTTCGATATAGAGTATTTTTGAAAACAGAAAATCCAGCCGTGACTCCGACAGTCGAAGAAGTTGCATTTACTTTCACCTCAAGCTGCGTGGCCCCGGGACAAACGTACGCACAGATGCTGCATAACGGAACGTGGACACTCACTGCTTCAAAGTCTGGATATGTGACTGGGTCAGAAACAATAACTATGGGGACTCTGAAACCGTGGGCAACAGTGACGATCCTACTGGATCCGGAGTAGTACGTGAGTCGCAATGCCGACTCACGAGGGAGTGGGGAATAGGGGATGGGGTATGGGGAATATCGAAAAGAATGAAAAATGTATGATTGAAGTCCAGACATAAAACAGCCAACGCAAATGCGTTAGTTGTTTTTGTTAAACGATAAGTGCTGTCCTGGATTACCCCGCATTTCGAGGTCTCGATGGATCACGATGACAACATGCCATCCTCCATCCTCGATTCTCTATCCTCTCCTAATCCCCTTACCCTCTACCCCATCTCCTACATGCTTCTCTCCATGCTACAATATATTCGTGCAACGCTCTCTTCATGATCAGCGTGGTGTGACCATTATCGAGGTGCTCCTTGCTGTTTTTGTCGTAGGGCTTGTTGGTATTGCGATTACCACCTTCTCTCGATCGCTTTTGCGCAATAGCCGCATGGCGCAGACGGCTCTTCAGGCACAATCCCAAGTACGCCGGATTCAGCAAACGTTTTTATCTGAAGTGCGCAGCGCGATGCCCGCATGGGATGGCTCAGCAATTATTGATACAGCAAGTACAACAGAAGTGGTGTTCTTTGCGAATGTTGATTCGGATCAGTACACAGAAAAAGTGCGGTATTATGCTTCAAGCTCCGTATTCTATAAAAGCATCCAGAAGTTTAATACAATAACTGGTCTTTATGATGGCCCAATAGCAACATCACTCATCTTGCAGAATGTTGCCGCGACAAGTGGGACGCGTTTCTTTTCGTATTTCGATAAGGACTATACTGGCTCGACAACTACTACGAGCCTTCCGATGCCAGTCGATCTCTCGCGTGTGCGCATGATTAAGTTCGATCTCCCCGTGTACCCATATGGAAAATCGTTATTGGTGTCAGAACTACACACTGTCCAGGCATCTATTCGAAATCTGAAAGATAACTACTAATATGTATTCGCGAGTATCCCACATTAAAGGAGGTCTCCTCATTCACGTGATTGCATTTACAGCAATCGGTATTTTTGCATTATTTGGCATTATGTCTTTTGGTGTCACGTCGATGAAGATGGCAAGGCAAGCCGAAAAGAAAGAGCAGGTTCGGCAGATTGCAGAGGCAGGCATTGAGTACTATCGATGGCATTTGGCGCACGACGCTACAGATTATTTTGATGGACAAGGAGCGACGAGTACTGGCCCATATGTTCATGCATACTTGGATAAAAATGGTGTTCAAGTGGGAGAGTATGCACTGACGATTACCCCGCCGCCCCCAGGTACAACAATTGTGACTGTGCGTTCGGAGGGAAGGCGTATTGATGACCCCACATATATAAGAACGATTGTTGCACGTTTCGCAAAGCCTTCGTATGCAAAATATGCCCTTGTTTCGAATGCTCCTGTGTATTATGGCGCAGGAGATGAGGTGTTCGGAGAGGTGTATGGAAATGATGTTGTGCGTTTTTCTAGTCCCTCTCGTACGCACAATCTTGTGACCAGTATGGTGAATTGGAAGAATGATGCCTATTATGGAAACATCTGGGGCGTGTCATGTTCGGGGGATCCTACCCCGCCATCGATGTATACAAATAATACGTGCCCGAATATTTTAATGGCGGGACGACGGATCAATGCGCCCCAAATTAGCTTTACTGAACTGGCACTTGACTTGGCCTCTCTTCGTACAAAAGCTATTGCCAATGGGCATTATCGTGGCGACTCAGGAGCAAAGGGATATCTCTACCGACTTAGAGCCGATGATACGTATGATGTCTATCGTGTGAATTCTGTGCGTTCAAAACCTGGCGGGTGCAACAATAGCAAGGGTGAGTCCGGGTGGGATTTGTGGAGCGTCAACAGTACAACGTTCATTGAGAATCTTCCTTTCCCTAATGATGGTATTCTTTTTGTTGCAGACGATGTTTGGCTTGAGGGGACAATTTCTTCCGCACGCCTTACTCTTGCTGCGGGAAGAAACGCAAACGGTGTTTCTGGTAAGCCAGATGCAAACATTATCATCAATAATGATCTGCTCTATACACAGAAAGATGGAACAGATGTACTTGGTGTGATTGCAGAAAATAATATCCTTATTGGTTTATATTCAGAAGATGATTTAGAAATTGATGGGGCACTCATTGCACAGAAAGGTGCAACAAAGCGTTTCTATTACAGTTCATCCTGTAGCGCGACATACTATCGGCGTGCAACGTTGCGAACGTATGGTATGTATGTGACAAATCAGCAACCATATTTTGTTCACACATCGAGTGGGTTTATAACTTCTGGATATGCATCGCAGCCTGCGCGATATGATGGAAGTCTTTTGTACGGACCACCACCATCGTTTCCTCTGACGACAGATCAGTATCAGGTGTTGAGTTGGGATGAAGAGTAGGGGATACCGGTGGATTGTGGAGAGTGGATGGTGGATAGAGAGTAGCGAAAAGTGATGAGTGAGCAGAAAGTCATGAGTCATAAGGAGTGAAAAACTGATTTACGATTTATGATTTAAGAATGAAGAAAGGCCGTGAATCAATGAATTGTCATTGCGACAACCCCGAGTCTTCGAGGGTTGGCGGCAAAAGAGGACGTGCATTTGTATGGTTTGTTCACTAAAACTGAAACTCATACTAAAACTCCCTCATATCACCTGGGATGAAAAAATAGGGAATAGGAGAAAACAGAGCCGCGTAAAATGCGGTTTTTGTTTCCCATAGAATCGTTGACAGAATTAAATTATATGATATAATATAGTTCTTCAAGAGTTCTTTTCTACAACCTTCTCTTTCCCTCCCGAAAGGAGACTTTGATGCAACCGAACACCATTCCCCGCCTGAAGCAAGAAAAGCTCCCGCCCGTCGTGGTGGAGCTGGAACCTGTGCATACCGTCAAGGTGTGCCTCACCATCCCGCTCGGCGCCGCGCCGAGTTTCCTCAAGGAACTTCCCCCCAGGGAATCCGAAGAAAAGCGGCTCGTGAACCGCATTCCCGGTCGTGAGCTCACCTTCGAGCAGCCGCTCAAGAACGTGGGGATCGGTGCTCCCATTCCGGCAGAGATGGCTCTCACGCATGTCTCCGTCGACTGGCTGCAGCTGGTCAACGGTATGCGCATGAAGATCGTCATGACCTTCCGCAATCCCAGTTCGCTTCAAGGCGAGCAGTCCGATATCGCCCGCGCGACGCAGGACTGGCTCATGTGTGGCTTCTCTTCGGAGGCCTTCAACGAAGTTCGGGTCTTCTTGAACCCCCTCCAGAATGGGGAAGAAGAGGTCCTGTTTGACTTCCGCGGCTTCGCAGGGAGAAAGAACCCTCTCATTACGTTCGGGCTCAAGAAGTAAGAGCTCGCAATTCATAGGCGGCGCATGATATGCGCCGCCTTTTCCATATCTGGACAAAATGGGAACAGTGTTTTCTGCTATTTACAAAATAGAATAATATGGTATAATATTTACATATCAATAACTACTCAATATATATATGAATGAGCATGTATCAAAAGGAGAAAACACAAATGGATCCCATCATAATAACATTCAAGAAGTGCCAGCAAATACTGACGGTGCATATGAAATGAATGCCCATGATGTATGGGAGGCGCTCGTAAACATTGAAGTTGAAGCGCTTATGAAAAATTCTCCTGACAAAACAGAAATGCAACTTCTCGATGAGGCAGTTGAAATTGCAAAACAGAAACATCCAGGTGAATATGCCGAAGCGATGAAGGATGTTGATGAATATAATTTTCGAGCATCATAAAGCGCGCAATTGCGTGTTTTTTGATATACTTTCGCTATGGAATTGTATAGAAAGTATCCAAAGTATATTTCGCTTGCATGCTGTTGTGTTCTTGCGTGCATTGTCTTCATACAAAGTATCCCTTTGCTGCCAACACACAATCTTCGTGTGTATTTCCTAAACGTTGGGCAAGGTGATGCAGTGCTTATCGTCACTCCAAATGGAAATACGCTCCTATATGATGCCGGGCCACCTGGAGATGCGCTTGTACGTGAGCTGGATCATATCCTCCCTCGAGGGATGAGAACACTTGATGCTGTTGTTCTATCACACCCAGATGCTGATCATATCGGAGGGCTGACCGGTCTTACATCGAGGTACAGTATTCGTCGGTATATTGATACGGCATATTTTCATCCCTCTGCACTCTTTGCTGACACGCAAGAGTATCTTGAAAAAATAAGTTACGAACGATTTCGTGTAAGAAGTGAATCATATCTTGCTCTTGGTGGCGGTGTATATATTACGTTGATCCAGATGGAGATGGATGGCGCAGATGCAAATAATGGATCTATCGCTATGCATGTCCGCTATGGAAATAGCAGTATTCTCTGTACTGGTGACATGGATAGTCATACGGAAGAGTACCTTGTATCGCGATACGGAAAACAATTGCAGGGTAATGTCCTCAAAGCGGGTCATCACGGAGCAAAAACATCAAACAGCGAACGCTTGCTTCGTGCGGCATCATCAACGTATGTTGTGATTTCTGCAGGAGAAAATAACTCATACGGACATCCTCATGTTCCAGCATTGGCTCGAATGGCATATGTGGGGGCGACACCCATAGAAACCGCAAAAGAAGGCACTATTCTTTTTTCTTGCGACTGGAACAGGTGTACACAAAAGAGCTCGCAATGAGCTCTTATAGAAGAATACCTGTAATAACAGTGATCAGTGGGGCGAAGAATTGCCAGAGAAAAAGAATGAAGAAGACCATAACAAAGAGTGCGTGGCGCTCAAACGTGATAAGGTATCGATTCCATTTGTGAGGCAGGGTTGCCTTAAGGATCTTGAATCCGTCGAGGGGTGGAAATGGAGAAAGATTGAATACCGCAAGGGCAACGTTGATCACAATAATACTGACGAAGATTTCCATTGTTGCCATCGGAAGTGATGCCCCAAGGAGACGCGTGATAAGTGCAAAAGAAATCGCAATAAGAATGTTAATACCTGGTCCAGCTGCTGCAACGAGCGCCTCCCCCCAACGTTGATTTCTCAGATTGTAGGGGTTATACGGAACAGGTTTTGCCCACCCAATCAATATGGGAGATTTCGTGAGTACAGCGATGAGGGGGACAACAATGGACCCCAAAATATCAACGTGTTTGATTGGGTTCAGTGTGAGCCGCCCTGCGAGTTTTGCCGTTGGATCCCCTTGGGAGAGTGCCATGTATCCGTGGGCAACTTCGTGGAGAACAACAGAAAATGCAAGAATGATAAATTGAACAATAGCTATTTCAGAAGGCATAACATGTGGAATTTATGAATATGTGTATCAATCAGACAGGGTCTTTCGTGCACAGGTATTGTAACATGTCCTCCCCTTGAAACAACGTGTCTCCGATGTAGCCTCTTGCCTTGTGGGTGGATATATGATAGGATGCTATCACTTAATTCATTAATCTTAAACGTATGGCTTCGTCGAATATCTGTGTATTGTGTGCAAAGGGCACAAAGGTTGCTGGTGGGTACTCAAACCGCATCCGTGCAACCAAGTTCAACCCGACGGGTAACGTGCGAAAGTACCCAAATCTGCAGTGGGCACAGCTTCCCGAGACAATCGGCGGTGGCCGCATTAAGATTTGTACTCGTTGCTTGAAAGGCAACAAGCACCTCGAACTCGCAAAATAAAAACACAACATCGCAAGGTGTTGTGTTTTTTATCTGATATACTACGGAGGTGAAACATGTTCGTGAGACTCGCGTCGGTATTCTCGACACAATTTTTCTTGGTATTAGTGGTGTATCTCCTGCGCTCAGCATATCTGCTGCTCTCGCAACACTTATCGTTATTGCTGGAAAGTACGCGCCATTAAGTATTGCACTTGCAGGACTTCTGATGTTCGGCATTGTTCTTTCGTTTGCATACTTACACGAGCATAAACGTGATGATGGAACATCGTATGTGTGGGTGTCGAAGATATTTGGAAAAAAATTAGGATACGCAACAGGATGGTCAATTCTCTCAGCGTCGGTGCTCTACTTGGTGTCTGCTGCGCCTCCAGTGGCGAGCGGCATATTGCGACTCTTTTCAGAAAGTACTTCTACAAATGATAGAAATATTGGCATCGTTGGCACGATTCTTCTTGCAAGCATTACCTACATTGTTTTTCGCGGTATAAAATTTGCGAGTCAGGTGGACACAATAACGACAGTTGCAAGCTTGGTATCTATGCTTGCAATCGTTAGTGCATCCTGGTGGTATTTTATTGTTCAAAACATTCCGTTCCCTTCACTTCTCTTTACCGCATCTTCTTTCTCTTATGCTACGCTTTTTTCAGGTGTTCTTATTGCTGTCTTTCTTTTTTGGGGATGGGATGTGATGCTGAGTGTTGGCGAAGAATCAAAACTCACGAAGAGAAAGGCAATCGCATATTCCACGATTGTTCTCTGTGTTGTTGCGGCACTTGCAATTTTTTCACTTGGATCATTGATTGGAACATTCTCTCACGAATACATTGTCGCGGCAGGTCCAAGGATTCTCTTTGACGCTGCTGAATTAGTCTTACCAAAGCCCTTTGCGACCATTGCTGTTCTTTCTATTCTTATCTCAAGTGTTGGGGCAATAGAGGCGTCAATTATCCAGTTTGTCAAAACACTTTTTGCTATGAGTCGGGATGGTGTTGTTGATGTACGATTATCCCTCATTCATGACAGGAGAGGGACTCCTTGGGTCGCACTTTTGCTCATTGGCGGTTCAAGCATTCTTGTTTTTCTTCTGAGTCTTCTTTCTCACACCGCTAACGAGATCATCCAATCTGCAATTGCAGCAATTTGTTTACAGGTGATCTTTTACTATAGTGTCACCGCATTCGCGTGTGTATGGACCTATCGCAAAAAATGGAATCATGTACCAACATTCATTTTCGCACTTCTGTGGCCGATGCTCTCTGCTAGCGCACTTTTAGTTGTCGGCTGGATGAGCATCACGACGTTTTCTTCACTTACAAATGTTTTGGGGCTGGGTACTATTGCTGGCGGACTTCTGTACGCATTTGTGTTTGTAAAATAATGTTTACATAATAAAAAGCAGCTTTGCTGCTTTTTATAGTGGTGATTTTTCTTCACGGGACTCTGTTTGATGTGCAATCAGGTCTTGGTAGTGCGACGAAGTTGCAAGAAGAGTATCGTGTGTTCCTTCTGCAACGATGGACCCTTTATCCATCACAACAATGTTATCTGCATGGCGTACAGTTGAGAGTCTGTGCGCAATAAGGATAGTTGTCTTGTCTTTGGTAATGTTGTGAATTGCCTCCATCACATATTTCTCATTTATGGTATCGAGTGACAAGTCACAAGATAAGTATTGTCATTGCGAACGATGTCGGCTTTGCGACATCGTGTGGCAATCCAGGACTGCTTTCTGGCACAGAGTATAGGAGATGGATAGAGAACAATGCAGGAGGTAGCAGAATAGGAGCAGTATATACATTTCACTCCGCTCTTTCCACGCCCCATACCATATACTCCGTACTTATTGCCGCTTTTTCCTTGCATTTTTGCTCACAATGTAGTATAGTACGCGAACCCGAATGTTTTACTGCGTAGCGCTTCGACGCTACCCACAGGGAAATAGGGAAGGTGTAATCGTATAGCAATATACGGTGAATAAATTACTTCGTTAACAATAAAACAAGGCACATGCCAACACTCAATCAGTTGAAGCGTGCACCGCGAAAATCTCCGGTGCGCAAATCAAAGACAATAGCGCTCGGCCGTGGATTCAATGCAATTCACAACCGTCCAAACTACTACTCATCACCATTCAAGCGTGGTGTATGTACAAAGGTAACCACCACTACACCTCGTAAGCCAAACTCAGCTATCCGAAAGATTGCTCGTGTTCGCTTAACGAACGGTATGGAGGTCACAGCGTATATCCCAGGTATGGGACATAAGCTCCAGGAGCACTCAGTTGTTGTTCTTCGCGGTGGTCGCGTGAAGGATGTTGGTCTTCGCTATACGATCGTTCGTGGTCGTCTTGATGCAGCAGGCGTCGAGAAGCGTCGTCAGGGTCGTTCTCTCTATGGAGCAAAGCGCCCTAAGGCAGCGAAATAATTACTGGCCAATTCTAAGATAACAATACTATGCGTAGACCAGTAAAAAATCGAAATATTCGTCAGGCAGATTTCAAGTACAATTCACTCGACGTTGCACAGCTCGTGAACTACGTTATGTGGGATGGAAAGAAGACAATCGCTGAAAAGGTTGTGTATGATTGCCTAGATGAGATCGCAGCAAAGACAAAGATTGAGAACCCAACTGAGGTTCTCAAGACTGCAATGAATAACGCAGGCCCTTTGATCGAAATCCGATCACGCCGCGTTGGTGGAGCAAACTACCAGGTTCCTCGCGAGGTTCGCGAAGAGCGCCGTCGTTTCCTCGCACTCCGTTGGATTATCGGCGCAGCACGTGCAAAGAAGGGAACCAACATGGCTTCTAAGCTTGCAGATGAGCTCATCGCAGCATCGAAAGGTGAAGGTGAAGCAATCAAAAAGCGCGACAACGTCCACAAGATGGCAGAGGCAAACAAGGCTTTTGCACACTTTGCTTGGTAATTATAAAAAAGAACCCGAACGGGTTCTTTTTGACAAACATCATTTTTTTATGAGTAAATGTATTACTCATATACAAAAGCCGCCGTGGGCGGCTTTTGTATTTATGCATGATGTGTATATTCGTGGATGCGTTGTTTGGGGATATTTATAAGAATATCTACACGCCTTGTGTCGGCGGAGACTGCAGCAATCCGCCTTCGAAAGATAATCTCGCATTCCTCAAATGGTGGTGAGCCTCGTTCATTTTTCCACTCCTCAAAGAGAAAAGAAATGATTGAGTTGTTGATGATTGACCGCATTTGAGCCGGGTTCAGTGACATGGGACCCCCCTATTTCTTTCTATAGTATAGCAAAGAGATACGAGATTGAAATAATTCTGGACAAAAAGCTTGATTTTTGCCCCAATTTCTATTATAGTATGCCCATTATTCACACGGCCTAGCCGTTTTTGCTCGACGCGCGTCGAAGCATTAAAAATAATTGTCATTATTATATGGATCAACCGTATCCACTAGAAAAAACCCGAAATTTCGGAATCATCGCGCATATTGACGCGGGAAAAACAACAACGTCTGAGCGCGTGCTCTTTTACACTGGAGAATCACATAAGCTTGGTGAAGTTCATGAGGGCGAAGCAACAATGGACTGGATGGAACAAGAGCGTGAGCGTGGTATTACAATCACCTCAGCTGCGACAACTGCATACTGGACACCGACATATGCTGACCAGAAGGACGCAAGCAAAAAGACGAAGTTTAACTTGATTGACACTCCTGGACACATCGACTTTACGATTGAAGTAAAGCGTTCTCTTCGTGTGCTCGACGGTGCGGTTGTTGTATTCGATGGCGTTGCTGGTGTTGAGCCGCAGTCAGAAACAAACTGGCGCTATGCAGATGACGGAAAGGTGCCACGTATTTGTTTCATTAATAAACTGGATCGTATGGGCGCGTCATTCGAGCGTTCATACCAGAGCATTCTGAATCGCCTCACCAAGAGTGCGGTGCGGATGCAGATCCCAGTTGGTGAAGAAGAAAATGTTACAGGTGTTATCGATTTGTTGACACGTACATACTATATCTTTGAAGGAGAAAAAGGAAAGGATATCAAGAAAAATGAAGTTCCTGCTTCTCACAAGGATGATGTCGAGAAATATCGCGCAATGATGATTGAGGCTGTTGTCGCAGAAGACGAAGCACTCATGGAAAAATACTTGATGGGCGAAGAACCAACAATCGAGGAGTTCAAGGCAACGCTTCGTAAGGCAACAATTGCAAATCGTATTGTACCAGTATTTACTGGTACAGCATTGAAGAACATTGGTGTTCAGCTCGTACTCGACGCAGTTGTTGATTATCTCCCATCACCAGTGGATATTAAGCCAGCTGTTGGTTTGGACCCACAAACAGATGAGCAGATTGTATGTGAGCCCAAGAACGACGCGCCGCTTTCAGCACTCGTCTTCAAGATTGCTGCAGATCCATTCGTTGGACAGCTTGCATTCATTCGTATTTATTCTGGAAAGATTGAATCAGGTTCATACGTTTATAACGCAACAAAAGGCAAGAAGGAGCGTGTTGCGCGTCTCGTGCGCATGCATGCAAATGATCGCGAGGAAATCAAGGTCGCATATGCGGGTGAGATTGTCGCAGCGGTTGGTTTGAAAGAGTCTGTCACTTCGGATACGTTGTGTGATGAGAATAAACCACTTGTACTCGAGAAGATTGAGGCGCCAATTCCGGTGATCTCGATGCGTATCGAACCAAAAACAAAGGCAGATCAGGAGAAAATGGGTGTCGCTCTCGGCCGCCTTGTCGGAGAAGACCCATCATTCCGTGTCACCACAGATGAGGAGACAGCAGAGACAATCATCTGGGGTATGGGTGAGCTCCATCTCGACATCATTGTTGACCGCATGAAGCGCGAATTCAATGTCGAGTGTACAACAGGGAAGCCACAGGTAGCATATCGTGAAACAATCCAGGGCAGTGCTGAACATAACGAAAAGTATGTAAAGCAGTCTGGTGGTCGTGGTCAGTATGGTCACGTTGTTATTCGCCTTAAGCCAATGGAGAGGCTCGAAGAAGGCGCAACTGTACCAAAGAATATCATCCGCGAGGATCACTTTGAGTTTATCAATAACATCAAGGGTGGTGTTATCCCACAGGAATATATTCCAGCAGTGGTGAAAGGATTGCGCGAGGGTATGGATCGCGGTGTTATCGCAGGCTTCCCACTTGTGGATGTTTCTGTTGAGCTCTTCGACGGTTCATACCACGATGTGGACTCATCAGAAATCGCATTTAAGATTGCGGGTTCGATGGCAATTCGTGCTGCTGCTGAAAAGGCTCGCGCTGTATTGCTTGAGCCAGTCATGAAGGTTGAGGTGGTCTTCCCTCCAGATTACATGGGAGATGTCACAGGAAACCTTTCTTCTCGTCGTGGTATTGTTGAGTCTATGGAAGATCGCGGAATGCTGAAGGTCGCAAACGCACTGATCCCACTCTCAGAAATGTTTGGATATGCAACAACGCTTCGTTCGATGACCCAGGGTCGTGGAACATTCACCATGGAATTTGCTGAGTACGCACCAGTGCCAACAAACATCCAGAAAGATATCGTTGCATCTCGCTCAAAATAAACAAAAAAATCCCGAAAGGGATTTTTTGTTTGCCAGGAATTTCTAAGTGTCACAATGTTCCCTACAAACAAAAACCGGCTAGTGCCGGTGTGGTTTATTCTTCGGGGATTTCTGTGAGCATGGTATAGGTTCTTCTTCCACGACCCTCATTGTTTTTATGGCTTTGGCCAACCTTATATATTGGGCCATCGGGGCGGAGGTCGAAAAGATCGAAATGTGATGCACACTTTTTGACAATTTTCCTTTCTTTGGGTAAAGCAGGATTATCCTTGTGTTGAATAATCATGTCCGAAAGAACCTGGTAGCCCGATCCCCATCCTTCTTCTTGTGCACCGCATGCAAGACACAACCGCTGTGGCCGAAGGGCTTCGCGGTTTGGACATTCTGCAAGCTCAAGATGTATGCATGCGAGTCGGAGTTCTCGGAGTGCGCGATTTCTCTCTTTGGTTACATCAGATACTTTCTTCTGTTTGCGTGCAACGAGTTGTCTGAGCTGCACAAATGTTTTGCTTGATGGATCAAGAATACTCACCATGGCCTCCTTGAAGCAACTGGGTACGTTATAGCAGGGAAAGAATACGATGTAAAGAAGACTTCATGAGTTCGCAATGAGCATTGATTGTGATCTCCGTACCCCACATCCTTTACCCTATACCCCAATACAGTACTAGATTGACGAGAGGGTAGATTCAAGATTTATGATTCATGATTTATGAATGAAAATACAGTCCTAGATTGCCACACGATATCGCAAAGCCGATATCGTTCGCAATGACAACCCATAAATCCTAAATCATAAATCATTAATCATGAATTAATTCTTGCTATCCACCATCCACTAACTACGAACCACTCCTCATGCTATACTATTCCCATGAAATCGCACCTATTTGAAGTATCTCAACTGGCTCTTGCCTTGTCTCAAGACGCAGTTTCTCTTGCAGGGTTTGATAATATCAAATTTTACCTTACGCACGCCATTGCAGAGCGAAGAAAAATTCTCGTTGTAGGGAATGGTGCGAGTGCTGGCGAAGCACAGCGTTTCGCCCTTGCATTTGTTACAAAGTTCAGTTCAGAACACGAAGCATACCCAGCGCTCTCCCTTGCTTCTGATCCATCAACTTTGACGGCAATTGCAAATGACTATGGGTTTGCAGAAGAATTTAAGCGACAAGTTGAGGCATTTGGCGAGGAGGGAGATGTTCTTGTAGCCCTTTCTGTGAGCGGTAATTCGGATAATGTTATCCGTGCGGTAGAACAAGCAAAGAAAATGGGCTTGAAGACTATTGGGCTTCTCGGCAAGAATGGTGGAAAGATGAAAGGCATGTGTGATGCGGAAATTGTCGTGCCAGCTGAGAACGGGGCACGTATTCAAGAAATGCATTTAATCATTCTCGATGCATTGTGTGCAGAACTTGAGGGAGTGTTGAAATAATGTCACGTATGTGGCATTTTTCTTATCTTCTTGTTATTTTGGATATGCGGTATATGCTGAAAAAGTAGTTCTTTCTGGAGGGCACTGATGCGAAGCACAACTTCTACAATCAAGCAGTTTGATGCCCGTGCACTGTGTGATGCACTCGCACAGGGAAGAATTGGTGCAATTCGACGAAGTGCAAAAAATATGCCGATGTGTATTTTCATTGCAAGCGTGTGTGGGGAAGAGTGTCGTTTCGCACTTCTTCCCGCACTGAGGCGGCTCCTTCCAAATATACATGCATGTATGCGTGCGTACCGGAGATATATTCATATTCGCATGATGAGAAGCATGGTGGTCCAACTGGCGCACACCCTTGTATATACGCAGGAAGACCAACAAATATATCTCAGCATGCTTGTTGACCATGAGGTTCGTGAAAATCAGAAAAAACAGAGAGGTTTGGCTCGTTTCGAGCGACTTGCACGAGCAAGTAATATGTAGCGCCCGTACGGGCGTTTTTTGTCCTTAATGCAAACACTAAAGGACAAAAATATGGACATTTCCCTTGACTTTGTCATCCATTCTGGTATACTTCCTCTCAACGTTGCAGTGTCTGTTTTTCCCTTCTTTTCTGTCACTTTGGCAGAAAACATACAAAAGGGGGGATGGAGGAAACGGTACATGAACGTGGGATGAATGAATACGTAATGGCCTCTTCGGTCATTACACTTTTCGTTGCATGCAATGAAAAGATGCCAAAATTTCTTTCTCTTGGAAGAAGTCCCGGCAATTATTATTGAGATTAATAGATTGAGTGATATTCACTCACTAAACTAACGAACAAAAATATGGCAGAAGCATTTGATCGTTCAAAGTCACACGTGAATGTTGGTACTATTGGTCACGTTGACCACGGTAAGACAACTCTTACTGCAGCTATCCTTCACGTACTTCACATGGCAGGTAACGATGTGAAAATGAAAGGTGTGAACGAAATCGACTCAGCACCTGAAGAAAAGGAGCGCG
>CAYLUP010000005.1:41021-57320 GCA_964386905.1 uncultured Candidatus Saccharibacteria bacterium | reverse complement strand
ATATGCTATAATCTGGGTATTATGGATATTCTAGGAAAGCTATTTGGATCGTCTGCACGAGTTCGCGTGATGCGCCTCTTTTTAATGAATGGCGATGATGTCTTTGAAGCGGCAGATGTAGTACAACGTGCACGCACCAGTGCTGACATTGTTCGAAAGGAAATTCGCTTGTTTAAAGATATCGGCCTCATCAAAGAGCGCGATGGAATCAAGATGGTCCCTGCATCAAAACGCGGTGGCCCAACAGAATTAAAGAAAAAGAAATATACCGGCTACAGCCTTGATCACACATTTCCATTTCTTGGATCACTTCGCGGCCTGGTTACCGAGATTGCAATGGGGAAGGAGGATATTGCAGTTCGCTTCAAAGGATGTGGTCATTTCAAACTCATTGTCGTTGCAGGTATCTTTATCGATGAACCTACTTCACGAGTGGACGTTCTCATTGTAGGAGACAAGCTCAAACGTGCTGCGATTGAAAGAGAGCTCAAGAAGCTTGAAGCGGAGGTTGGTCGTGAATTGACCTATTCCATTATGGAGTCTTCTGAGTTTGAATACCGCTTTGGTGTGTACGATAAATTCGTTCGCGATATTGTGGATTACCCACACTTGGTTGTGCTCAACAAAATGAATCTCTTCTAAACCGCGCAGGCGGTTTTGTTTTTTGCTATAATACCCATATGCAGCGCACCCATACTTCCCGCGGCTTCACTCTTATCGAACTCCTTGTCGTCATTGCAATTATCGCATTGCTTTCCGGAGTCATTTTTGCCATCACGAGATCAACAAAAGCTCGTGCACGTGATACACAACGTATTGCCAATGCACGACAGATTGCTCTTGCACTGGAACAGTACGAACACACAACAGGAACCTATCGTGTCGCTGGTGCAGGATATCAGGGAACAGGAGAAGGCTATGTCGCAAAAGGAGGCGGAGGAGATTATTCCACATCACTGACATCTGCCCTGAAACAACAAGGGTACTTTTCTGCCGATACCATCCAAGACCCATCCTTTCAAGACGAAAACTACTTCCTCGGTATGTGTTCGACAACCAATGCGTATGCATTGTTTCTCAAGGTTGAACAAGAGGACATCAAAATGGCCTCTTCAACGATTCGTGATGCGTGTGATGGAATCCAAGCAGACACATTAGGGTTTAACTATATTGCGGGTGCAGGGGGAGGGGGTGCTGCGCTTACTGCTGGTGCTGAAAATGGAGGCGCATTTAGTGGTGGAGTGCCTGTTGGTCCTACCGTCGATATTGCAGCGCCAAATCCATCATATACATTTGCGACATCAACCGTTGCGTTTACTTGGATGTGGGGGGTCCCCAATACACAAACAACAGATAGCTCTCCGACACTGACCTGGTCTGCTCCAACAAACAATAGCGGATCACCTATCACTGGATACAAGATTTACCGTTCAACGGTTGCTGGAGCAGAGGAGCTCTACCAGACGATTGGGAATGTTGTTTCTTATCGCGATCCTTTTCCAATGCGCGGTGTAACAAATTACTACAAAGTCGCCGCAATCAATGCAGTGGGAGAGGGGGCGAAAAGTGCAACGCTCACTGTGTCTGGAGTTCCCGCACCTGTTGGCACTGTTACAACATATGGGAATACTGATGCTGATCCTATGGGGATGGCGTTCGATGGATCGAATGTCTATGTTGCAAATTACACGGGAAATACGATTTCGAAGGTGACACCAGCGGGTGTGGTGTCTCAATTTACGGTGACAGATGGAGGACCAATTTCCCTCGCTTATTATAGTAATCATTTGCACGTGACATCATCACAAAGAAATTATATCCACCGATATAATATGTCTGGGGGATACGTCAATTCATATGAAACAAACGCTATTCCTTGGGGTATCGCATTCAATGGAAATGATGCATGTGTTGTAAACGCATGGGCGAATAACATGAGTATCGTACCGATATATTCTGGTTCAAGTACGTCTACATGTAACACTGGAACTGGATCGAGAAATATCGTGTCAGATATGAGAAATAATTTGTGGATTACCAATAATGGAAGCAATACGATTACGCGCATTGGGTCTGGGTGTAGTACGACACATGTGACGGTGGGCTCGAATCCGATGGGTATTGTTCATGACGGGTCACACTTATGGGTTGGAAGTGGGAGTAATACTATCACTAAAGTCAGCGCGACGACGTATGCGGTGCTTGGAACATATAGTCTTCCAGCAGGCTCAAATCCATACGCGTTGACATTTGATGGTACAAACGTATGGGTAACAAACTATGACGGGAATAGTGTCTCTCGTGTGACACAGGATGGTACTATTACCACATTCCCTGGATTTACTGCGCCAACAGGAATTGTTTTTGATGGAACGCATATTTGGGTTGCAAATCATACAGCAAATACTGTTGCGAAGATGGTGATTAAATAAAACAGGCACTGCCTGTTTTTCTTTATGTGGGTGTGCTATGCTCATCATATGGATTTTGCATATATCGACACTCACGGACATGTCAACGATGCCGTGTTTGACATCGATCGAGAGGCGGTGATGGAGACATTGAAAGCTGATCGTATCGCAACAATGATTGTTGGAACGGCACTCGAGATGAGTAAGAAGGCAATCGCACTCGCTTCACGCGAAGAGGGTCGCTACGCCATTATCGGCGAGCATCCATATGATGAATACGATGAGCCTTTTGATGTCGACGTGTATACCGCACTTGCGAATGATGACCGCGTGGTTGCAATCGGGGAGTGTGGGCTTGATTATTTTTGGCCCGCCGGAGAAGGGTGGAAGCACGGGGAAAAAGAAGAGAAGACGCGACAGGCAGCGCTCTTTGATAAAGAGATTGCTGTTGCACAGAGCACCGGAAAACCCCTTGTCATTCATGGTCGGCCAACGAAGGGAGCCATGGATGCGTATGACGATATTCTGGCACATCTCACCCGTGCGGCGCATGGTGGCACACTGTCTGGGGTTGCACATTTCTTTGCGGGCGATGAGCGTATCGCGCGAGCATTTTTAGACCTGGGTTTTTATTGCTCATTTACCGGTGTGCTCACATTCACTCATGATTATGATGCCATCGTGCGGTATATCCCAAAAGATCGCATTCTTCCAGAAACTGATGCTCCATATGTTGCCCCCGCTCCGTATCGCGGAAAACGCAATGAGCCCGGATATGTTCGCGAGGTCTATCGTGCCATTGCACACATTCGTGGAGTCGATGAAGAGGAGATGCGTGTGCAGCTAAATGCAAACGCACGAATACTCTTCTCTTTGTAGGGCATACATTGTGTAATACTGGGGTATTGTTGACACGGGTGAGAATTCTTTTACTCTGTACGCAGACGTTCTTGTGGACGCTAGTAAAGGGGAATACATGGATCATGTCCAGAATAGATGTGAACTCAAGGTAACCGACATTCCAGGTCTTCTAGAAATCGGACTGGAGAAGCTTCGTGCTCTTGGTAGAGGGGAGTATGCACTTGTTCCTGTTACACGTACACCCATTCGACTTCCGGTGCATGAAAGTCTTACGGTGACACAGTGTGGGTGTACACATCTAGAGATGCTTCGAAAAATTGATTCAAGATTTTCCCTGAGTAGTTGGGCAATCGATTTTTTGCGAGCTGATGTCTACGAGTCAGTGTGCCAAGAACAGAAGACTGTCCACATTATCCGTATCGAACATCTTGGTCGCGACCTAACAACACTGCATGGTCTTATTGCACATGCAAAAACACTCGGATACACACTTGTAAACACTGAATTGCTTTGCGAGCTGCGCCTTGCGCTCACAATACGGGTATTCGAGGTGCAACAGATTCGCACACTTATTATTCCCGTGCAGCCACAGAATGAATATCTTCGTGCCCCATTTTTTACTATTCAAAAAAATGCGGATATTCGAAACTTCGGTGCCTCGTATTTTGGTATTGAAGAATATGATCACGCGGACTGCGCGATCGCATTCCTCGCCCCCACATAGGTAGGGGGCTTTTGTTTTTTGCGCTATAATACTCATATGCAACTCAATTGGGCACTCAAAAGAAAAATAATTACTGTGAGTATCGTCGTCGGTTTTTTCCTCGTTCTTGGTGTTGGAACGTACTTTTTCACCAAACCAGATCCGACCTGTTTTGATGCGAAGAAAAATCAAAATGAAAACGGTGTTGATTGTGGTGGTGTGTGCGCCTTGCAATGCAAGGATGACATAGCGCCGCTGCAAACATTATGGACAAAATCGTTTCCAATCCGTCCATTTGTATACGATATCGCTGCACTTGTTGAGAATACGAACACCCATGCTGGAGTACAAGAATTTTCGTATACTGTCGAACTCTTTGATGCTTCAGGGCGAAACATCCTTAAGGAAACAAAAACAACATTTGCAAACGCAGGAGACCACTTCCTTCTTTTTGCTGGTGGACTTGCTACCAATGGCGTTCCAGCTGCTGATGCACGTTTGACTATTCACCCTGACTACTCCTTTGTGCGCGCGTCTGTTCCTTCTGAAAAGAAAGTGAGAGTTGTTGAATACACGCTCCTTTCGCCAGACGAAAAACCTCGTCTTGTTGCTGTTATTTCAAACGAGACAACGCAAACGTTTACACGTCTTCCAGTAACTGTTTCCATTTCTGATAAGACAGGGCCTGTCGCGGTTTCGCAGACGATAATCGAACGCCTCGACCCACGTTCCACATATACTGCGGTGTTCACATGGCCAATGCCATTAAAATATGTAACAACAGAAGAATCTTGCGCAGCACCAACAGATGTCATGCTTGTAATGGATCGATCCGGTTCTATGCGTTCAGATGGAAATAAGCCCCCACAACCGCTTTCTATGGCAAAAGAGGCCGCCCAGTCTTTTGTTACGCAGCTCGCGACAGCAGATCAAGTGGGATATGTTACATTTGCGACAGAAGCATCAAGGCCGATAGATCATGCTCTTTCAAAGGATTTTGGTTCTGTTGATGCAGCTATTGATCAAACAGCAATTTTTTCTGACGGTTTACAATATACCAATATTGCTGATGCGCTAGACGCAGCACTTCTTGAACTGCAATCTCCTCGTGCAAGAAAGGATGCAAAACCAGCAATTGTCTTTTTGACTGATGGCGATCCTACATATCCAAAAAATCCGGATGACGGTGGAGATGTGGAGTATCCAAAGACACGTGCCATTGCTTCTGCGCAAAAAATTAAAGATGCTGGGATTTCGTTGTATGTCATCGGTCTTGGAAATGAAGTAAAATCTGAATATCTGAGCACCCTTGCATCATTCCCAGAGTATTATTTTGGCGCAGCGACAGGAGAAGACTTGTCGAAGATTTATGGTGAAATTGCAACAACGATTTGCAAAAAGGGTGCACCTGTGGTTGAAATAATACCAAGATTGAATGAAGTGGGAACAAATTAAACATATTGATTGGATCGTCTACGTGATGACCCTGCCCATCCTTGGAGCAGGGCTCATTTCGATGTATTCCTTTAGTGGTGGCAATTCTTATTTTTTCCGACAGCTTATTTGGATACCGTTAGCATTTGCAGTCTCCTTTGCGGTGTCATTTATCGATACGCGATTGCTTCGAAGATCGTCTGTGATCGTTCTCTTGTATGTTGGAATGGTATTTCTCCTTGGGCTGCTTTTTGTATTGGGAAGTGCGTGGAAGGGAGCACAAGGATGGTTTAACCTCGGCTTTTTTGCATTTCAGCCTGCGGACATGATGAAGCTGATATTGATTCTTGTGTTCGCGAAGTATTTCTCTAGAAGGCACGTTGAAATCGCGCACATTAAGCACATTATCATTAGCGGTTTGTATGTCGCAATTCCAGCTCTCCTTGTACTTCTACAGCCAGATTTTGGTTCTGCAATTATTTATCTTGCTTTATGGTTTGGAATGACTGTCATTTCTGGAATCAACAAAAAACACTTGTTTGCGGTTCTTGGTATTGGCGCAGTAATGGCTGGAATTCTTTGGGGTTTTGTTTTTGACCAATATCAGAAAAACCGCATTATATCTTTTGTTGCACCGCTTACGGATATCCGTGGTTCTGGTTGGAATGCATATCAATCGACGGTCGCGGTTGGTTCTGGCCAGTTGCTCGGAAAGGGGATTGGTGAAGGAACACAGTCCCGACTGAAATTCCTGCCAGAATATCAAACGGACTTTATATTCGCTGCGTATGCAGAAGAGTGGGGTTTTATTGGCGTGACACTGCTTTTTGCATTCTTTACGGTTCTCATTTTTCGTATTTTACATGTTGCACTACGGGGGGCGACAAATTTTGAAACCTTATACGCCGCAGGTTTTATTATCTTTATTGTGGTGCAGTTTGTCATTCATGTTGGAATGAATATCGGGTTGATGCCGGTGACTGGACAGACATTGCCGTTCATGAGTTATGGCGGTTCGCACTTACTCACGGAGTTTATTGGTTTGGGCTTATTGATGGGCATGCGTCGGTATAATCGTGTCGCGCATCGAGATGACATGAAAAATGAATTTTTGGGATTTTAAAAACACACGATGGTGTGTTTTTAAAATAGTGAATAGTGATAAGTGAATAGATAAATACAGTGGATAGTGGTTAGTGGAAAGTGGATAGAAAGGAGCGTTTAGTGAAGAGTGATTAGTAATAAGTGAACAGGAAGGCATTGCCATTGCGAACCCATTGAGTCTGCGAAATGGGTGTGGCAATCTAGGACTGAATTGGGGTATAGGGGATGGGGTATGGGAAGAATAGGAATAAGTGAACCAGCCATTACATTTATAGTATTGTCATCCCGGAATGTTGGCTTTGCAAGATATCCGGGATCCAGGACATGGATGTGCGTTGTTCTATTGTCATTGCGAACGACATCGGCTTTGCGATGGCGTGTGGCAATCCAGGATGGAATTAGGGTAAAGGGTAATGGGTATGGCTGATGGGGGAAACGCAGTGCATTTTCGTATTAAAACGCGATCTTCGTTTATCACTTATCACTATTCACTAAATACCGTCCTGGATTGCCTATCCTGAATCATCGTCGCACGCAAAGCCGCGCTCCTTGTTCAGGACAGGCTCCCCCTCGAAGACTCGGGGTTGTCGCAATGACAATGCTTTATTCTATGTACTAAATACTACCTTCTCATGACTCATGACTATCTATTCACCTCCTTGACTTCTTCCCGTAAGAGCATAGCCTATATACTGTATTTCTGTTGTCTTGGTATACTATACATATGAAAATCCTCTATTTTATTACGAAGTCAAATTTTGGTGGTGCGCAGCGCTATGTGTTTGATGTTGCCTGCGGGGCACGTGATGCCGGCCACGACGTTGTTGTGTGTGCTGGAGGCGCGGGATTGCTTGTTGAGCGACTCCATGCAGAAGGTATCCGAACACGCACTATTCGTTCGTTAAAACGAGATGTTTCATTGTTGGCAGAATGGAGAAGTGCTCTTGCCTTTTTTCACATCTTACGTACGGAGCGACCCGACGTTGTGCATTTGAATAGTTCAAAGGCTGGTGCAATGGGGAGCGTGATTGCGCGCCTGGTGAATCTGTTTCGATTCTTTTTGCGGACTCCACATACAAAAATCGTGTACACTGGACACGGTTGGGCATTCAATGAACACAGAAATGATCTGGAGAAATTTCTCATCAATCTCGTGCACTGGATGACCATCCTGTGTTCCCACGTTGTCATTGCAGTATCCGAGCAGACGGCACGCGATGTCGCCCGTTTACCTTTTGTCGGGGGGAAACTCCGTGTTGTCCACAATGGTATTGGAGATATTCCTGTGTTTTCTCGAGATGAAGCACGGAGGAAGCTTGGAATGCCTGCATTGCCCGAGGATGCTTTTGTTGTTGGAACACTTGCGGAATTGCATAAAAATAAAGGGCATTATTATGCGTTAATGGGAATCGCACAGTTGCTGAGAAAAACAGATTCGCATGTGTACTATGTGATCTGCGGATCCGGGGACGAAGAGGATGAACTGCGACAATTGGCTGCAGATCTTGATATCGCACACGTCGTTTATTTTGCAGGATACCATCAGCATGGAGCACGTTTTCTTCAGGCATTTGATTTGCTTCTATTGCCGTCGACGACTGAGGCGTTTCCATATGTTGTTCTCGAAGCAGCAGCAGTTTCTCTCCCTGTAGTGGCAACTGCCGTTGGCGGGATACCGGAGGTAATTGAAGACATGAAGAGCGGTATTTTAATCCAGTCAAGGAATGCGGGAGAGGTTGCTCGCGCATTGCAATACTGCGAGGAGCATCGTGAAGAGGTGCTGCATTTTGGCGAAGCATTGAATGCTCGTGTAAAACAATCATACACGCTAGAGAAAATGATTGAGAAAACACTCCGGCAGTATGGAAGCTAGGAAGTTAGTGAAAAGTGAACAGTGATAAGTGAATAGAGAAATACGATGGATAGTGGATAGGAAGTCACGAGTCATGAGAAGGCAGTATATAGAATAAAGCATTGTCATTGCGGAGGACTTCTGCCTTGAGAAGTCCTGTGACAATTCAGGATTGTGTTGCCATTCACTTACTACTTATCACTATTCACTAAATACCGTCCTGGATTGCCACAAGGGGCCTGAGTGCAGGCCCCTTTCGCAATGACAATACGACAATGCGACTATGTATGTCCTGGATCCCGGATACATTGCAAAGCCAGTGTTCCGGGATGACAATGCATCTATTTGCAACTTGAAACTTGCAACTCGCAACTAGTTCTTTCTGTCCACCATCCACTAACCACTATCCACTGTATTCTCGTATCCACCAAATCTGTTATACTTCCGTCATGATTATCGTCCCGGGAAAAATGATGGCAAAGACTGTAATGCAGTCGCTGGCAGAGGCTCGTAAGCAGTTCTCTTATACCCCAAAACTTGCAGTAATTATTGTTGGAGAACATGGTCCAAGCGAGAGATTTGTTGCTCGAAAAGTCCATGCGGCGAACGATTTGAATATTGCAACAGAGATCATTACTCTTCCAGAGGAATCGACAACAGAAATGGTTATAGCTGAAGTACGTCGTATTGGTGCGCACAAGAGCGTTGATGCTCTTATCGTTCAGCTTCCTATGCCTGCTCATATTGACCGGGCACGGGTGCTTTCTGCAATTCCTGAGGAGAAAGATGTTGATGTGCTATCTGCAAATGCTCGTGCGCGCTTTGCGCATGAGGAATTCCCAATTCTTCCTCCTATTGTTGCTGCTGTCCAGCATATTCTTGAGGCGTATACTGTTTCTGTTCTCGGGAGGGAAGTGCTTGTGTTGGGACACGGACTTCTTGTTGGTGCTCCTCTTGCACAATTTATGCGTCAATGTGGAGCTAGAGTAACTGTTGTCGACCAGCCAGTGCGAGATTTGAGTGACTTTACTCGCACAGCACAGGTGATTATTTGTGGTACTGGTGTGCCTGCGCTCTTGCGTCCCGAACATGTGAATGATGGCACAGTGGTGATTGATGCAGGAATGCATGTTGTTGACGGAAAGCTCGTTGGTGATGCGCACCCAGATGTGTTTTTGCGTAGTGCGCTCTTTACTCCAACTCCAGGGGGCGTAGGTCCGCTAGTTGTTGCATTTTTGATGAAGAACATTCTTCTTTTATCACGACAGAGACATAATTCTTCTCATCATGCTGGATAGTATTCAGTCGATAAATGTTGTTGTGACGCAATTCTTTTATGGGCTTGCGACACACCACGTGTATGCAGAGTATCTCGCCATCTTCCTCTCTGACGGTATTTTTGTATTAAGCATTGCTATCTATGTTTTTGCAATTATGCCCCTTCGAAAGCGCGGAGTGTATTCATGGACGCTTTGGAGGGATCTTGCTCCGGCCTTTCTTGCCGGTATTACTGCGTTTATTACAAAACACATAACGGATGTTGCACGTCCATTTGTTGCTCTTGGTTTCGAGCCATATGTCCCGCAACCAGACCCCTATGGGTCATTCCCGTCCTGGCATCTTGCTGTATTTACTGCGTTTGCATGTACCATTGTGCAGCACTATCGAAAGCTCGGCGTGCTCCTCGTGTGCCTTATTCCACTGGTGGCAATTGGTCGTATCGCTATTGGTGTGCACTGGCTGACAGATATTCTTGCGGGAATGAGCGTTGGTGTTTTTGCAGCTTACCGGGTTCAAATACGAAGCGCAAAACAGCGTGCTTCGGATCGGGTTGTTCATGCAGTTGCTCGACATCCGAAAGTGCGTGCATTTATTGAAAAGCAGAAAAAACACATGCAATAGAGCATGTGTTTTTAGCACCCCCAATGGTGGTTCAGTCAATATGTACGATATGATGAAAAAGAACTATAATCCTATGTATTATGTGGAATAAGCGAATAATTGCCCTTCTCTTACTCGTGGCAGGCATTGGCCTTGGCTACGGAGTATATGCGAGCGAGAAGGGGGCAGGGGGTTTCCTTGCAAAATACCCGTTTCGTTTTGGTCTTGATATCCAAGGTGGAACCCAGCTCGTTTACCAGGCAGATACAACTGCTGTTGATAGTCGAGATATTAATGACACCATGTCTGCATTGCGCGATGTTATCGAACGCCGCATCAATGCGCTCGGTGTCTCTGAACCGATTGTGCAAACCGAGTCATCTCGCGATGCGAGTGGAGCGTCTGTTGAACGCCTTATTATCGAATTTCCTGGTATCACTGATGTGAGCGAGGCAACAGCGCAGATAGGACAGACTCCGCTGCTTCAGTTTAAAGTTGAGCGACCTGAGGGGGCTGAAAAAGATGCAATCAAAAAAGCAATCGAAACAGTTCAATTGGTGTTTGCAAAAGAAGGTGCGACTGATGCAGAAAAAGAAGCCGCAATCAAGAGTAACCCTCTCGCACTCATGGACCCGTTTTACATTGAAACAAAGCTTACTGGAGCACAGTTGAGCAAGGCAGATGTGGTCTACGGCGGACAAACAAATGAACCGACAATTTCTCTTACATTTAACGATGAAGGTAAGAAGTTGTTTGCAGATATTACGAAAGAGAATGTTGGAAAGACTGTTGCTATCTATCTCGACGGACAAGCAATTTCAACACCTGTCGTTCGGGAGTCGATTACTGATGGGAATGCCGTGATTTCTGGAAGTTTTTCTTTGAAAGAAGCGAAAGAATTGCGCGGCCGCTTAAATTCAGGAGCAATCCCTGTTCCAATTTCGTTGATCACGACTGAGACAGTGGGTGCAACGCTTGGGCAGAATGCACTCACGTCGGGTGTTCGAGCCGGAATTATTGGTATTCTCTTGGTTGCGATCTTCTTGGTGCTTTGGTATCGCATCCCTGGCCTCATGGCGTCTCTTGCGATGGGTGTGTATATCGCCATTGTTCTTGCAATCTTCAAGGTGCTCCCAGTGACGTTGACAGCAGCTGGTATCGCAGGTTTCTTGCTTTCTATCGGTATGGCGGTTGATGCAAATGTGCTTATTTTTGAGCGCATGAAAGAAGAATTGAAAAATGGAAAAGGCTTGAATGATGCTATGCACGACGGATTTACTCGTGCCTGGACCAGTATTCGTGATTCAAATGTCGCCTCATTGATTTCTGCTGCAATTCTCTTTTGGTTTGGAACATCCGCAGTGAAGGGTTTTGCACTCACGTTGGGTATAGGTGTGCTCGTATCGATGTTTACTGCAATTACAGTTTCTCGCGCATTTTTGTACGCGCTTGGAGTTCAAGGTCGTTCTCGCATGGTGCGTTTCTTATTCGGTGGTTCATTCAAGAAATAAGTATGAAAGTTATAAAGAATCGCATTGTTTTTTTCACGCTTTCTGCAATCATGCTCGCAGCGTCAATCTTTTCGCTCGCATTCTATAAATGGAATTACAGCATTGAGTTTACCGGAGGAGCATTGCTCGAATTGACATTCACAGAGGGGAGGGATATTGATGCAATCAAAGAAGCAGTGAATGGTTTACAGTGGGGAAGTGTTCAAGTTCAGGCTGCTGGGGATGATGGAGTGATTATCCGCACGAAAGACCTCACAGAAGAAGAACGCCAAGTGCTTGTAAAAACTGCCTCGATTGGTGAAGAGACGCAAGTGTCCCGATACAGCTCTTATGGTCCAAGCGTTGGAGCGGAGATGCGAAACAAATCCTATTGGGCAATTACTATCGTCATACTTGGCATTATGTTGTATGTGGCGTATGCATTTCGCCATGTGAGCAAGCCGGTCTCTTCATGGATTTACGGTATTGCAACCATTGTTGCCCTTATTCACGATGTGTTGATTCCAGCTGCCGTGTATATCATGCTTGGTGCGCATAATATCGGTATTCAAATTGATATTTTATTTGTGACCGCCTTGCTCACCGTGCTCGGATTTTCCGTACACGATACTATCGTGGTGTTTGATCGTACGAGAGAAAACTTGAAGAACGAAATGAAGGGTTCGTTTGAGGATGTTGTTGAGAAGTCTGTTTCTCAAACGTTTGTTCGTTCAATTAACACGTCGTTGACGGTATTGTTTATCGCAGGAGCGCTCTTCTTCTTTGGAGGAGAGACAACAAAGTACTTTGCTTTAACTCTTGGCCTTGGTATTATCGTTGGAACATATTCTTCTATTTTTATTGCGTCGCCAATTCTTGTGACAATTGCAAATTATCTGGAGAAGAAGAAGTAATTTTCTTCCAAACAAAAAACATTCCTGTTTCGGAATGTTTTTTATTTGGAAGAAAATAGTGAACAGTGATGAGTGAATGGGAAGAAGGGTAAAGGGTATGGGGTATGGGGAGGGATGGGGGAAGACAGTGGATCGTGGTTAGTGGAGAGTGGACAGAAAGAACTAGTTGCGAGTTGCAAGTTTCAAGTTGCAAATAGATGCATTGTCATCCCGGAACACTGGCTTTGCAATGTATCCGGGATCCAGGACATACATAGTCGCATTGTTGTATTGTCATTGCGAAGGTATTTTGCTCTGAAAATGCCTGTGGCAATCCAGGATTGTATTGCCATTCACTTGTCACTTATCACTATTCACTAAATTCCGTCCTGGATTGCCACACCCACTTCGCAGACTCAGTGGGTTCGCAATGACAACACACTATTCTCTATCCTCTATTCTCCATTCTCTTTCTATCCACTATCCACGGTATTTTTCTCTTCACTCATCACTAATCACTTATATCTCCTCTCTTCCATGCTACAATACTCCCATGTTTGCGGGAATACTTGTGTTTATTGGCCACTTTTTTGAGGAGCTCTCAGCGACAGCTTCGAAACACGCATTTTCTGTGCGTATTTTTTCCTACACTCTGTATGGATTTTTGTCGCATGTTCTTTCTGCTTTTTTCTTCGGTACATACGTATGGGTAAACGGAAATACCTTTCACTATAATCTCGACGCACTCCCGCTGTTTGCGATTCGACTCGTTACGGAAATTATCCAATGTGAAATTATTTATCGTGCACTTGTACAATCCGAACGCACCACATTTGGGTTTGCGCGTGTTTTAACTATTCCCATCTTGTTGCTGTTTGATCTTGCAATGGGTTACACGCTGTCAGCACCACAAATGTTGGGAATTGCGGGAATTAGTCTCGCATCGCTTGCGTATTTCGGAATTGATCACAAGAAAGGGGACGGGGTTCACCTCGCAGTTATTTCTGCTCTTTTGTCTGCAGTGAATATCGCAGTATATAAATATGATATTACTCATTACAATCAAGCAATGGTTGTTCAGTTTTATATGGCAACAAGTGTCGCATTTTTTTATGCGATTCGTGTCGCATTTTCCGTATACGATCGCGCACTTCTCGTGAAACTTCGAGAACATCCGTTACTTGGGCTCACCTTGCTTGGGCAATCTGCCGCGACATTGCTTATTTCACTTGCATACACCATGGCGCCGGCATCTCTTATCCTTGCAATCTCTCGTGCCTCAGCTGTTGTATGGTCGTTGATATCAGGAGTTTTTCTTTTTCACGAACATAAGGTTATTCGAAAGGCATTTGTTTGTGCTGTTTTGGCTGCAGGGGTCATGTTTATGGTTTGCTAGGAGGACTGCTTGACTCTTTTGCATTATCCCGTAGTCTGCACTGAGTTTTGTTCATTCGTCTCATAATTTTATGGAGATAAAGTATGTCTGTGGAAGCCCAGGGATTTCACATATTACACATTGAAGATGATCCGATACACAGAGATCTCATTGCAATGGTTTTATCCGAACGAGGAATACATGTTACTTCCACTGCTACGCTTGAATGCGCAAGAGCACGTTTGTGTAAAGAAGAGTTTGATCTCATTATTCTTGATGGAAATGTTCCCGAACGACCTGGAGTGTCGTGCGTGAGCACGGTATCATTTTATATTGAATATTTACGAGGAAGATACACAGTTGTCGCAGCAACATGTTCTCCGTGGATTGAACAAGAGCTTGTTCTTTTAGGGTGTATCCCTTCAGAAAAACATGCAGTATGGAAAGTTGTTATCCAAGTACTCGATACAATGATTGCGACGTCGTCGTAATCATTTTTTTGTATGCGCATATTTCTTTCATGGTATAATGACCACAGTATGAGTTTTCTGCAATTTCTTGCACAGAAAGAAATATTGGACGAACAGGTTATTCCTGAGGTGAGTGAAGAAGCCAATCGTTCTGAAGGAGGCCTTGACGACGTGCTCGTGAGGGGCGGTTTACCGTTAGACCACATTTTGCGTCTGAAGAGTGAATACTATGGGCTCGAACATCGTGTACTCGGTAAGTTAAAAGTTCCAATTCCTGTACTGCGCCATATTCCAGAGGAGTCTGCTCGTCATTATTTTGTCGTCCCGCTCGCTGTCGTAGACTCCGTTCTCGAGGTAGGTATCGTTGACCCCGATTTCACCCAGGCACGTGATGCGGTCCAATTTATTGCTGCAAAGCTTGGCATGCCATTTCGTCTCTATGTGATTACGCAGAGAGATTTTAAGATGGTTCTTGAGCAGTATAAGAATCTCACCGGTGAGGTGTCGAGTGCGCTCTCTGAGCTGAGCATGAAGGACGGGGCTGAGAGAGGGGTTGAGTTTGGTGCAACAGAACCTGGAGATACGGGTGGAGAAGAGAAAATTGTCGAAGAAGCTCCCGTGACAAAAATTGTTGCAGTGCTTTTGCGACACGCAGTGGAAGGGAACGCATCAGACGTTCATATTGAACACATGGGAGAGAAAGTTCGTGTTCGATTCCGCGTTGATGGTGCGATGTACACATCTATTATCCTCCCAACAAACATTCATAGCGCCGTTGTTGCACGCATTAAGATTCTCTCTCAGTTAAAATTAGACGAAAAACGAAAGCCGCAAGACGGCCGTTTCTCGGTAAAGATGGATGACCATCGTGTCGACTTCCGTGTGTCAACATTTCCTGCATACTATGGTGAGAAGGTTGTGATGCGTATTTTGGATTCTTCTCGTGGCGTAAAAAAGCTCGATGAGATGGGCCTGGATGAATATCGTCTTAAATTATTGCGTGATGTCTTGAATATGCCATATGGTCTTATCTTGGTGACTGGTCCAACTGGTTCTGGTAAAACGACGACGCTCTATTCTATGCTCGAAGAATTGGATAGAGAAAAGTATAATGTGGTGACGCTCGAGGATCCTGTTGAATATAGTATGTCTGGTGTGTCGCAGTCTCAGGTACGCCCAGAAATTGGCTATACGTTCGCAAACGGCTTGCGTTCTATCCTTCGTCAGGATCCGGACATTATCATGGTGGGAGAAATTCGTGATAAGGAAACCGCACAGCTCGCAATTCAGGCAGCGCTTACCGGACACCTCGTGTTTTCCACATTGCACACAAACACTGCAGCAGGAGCTATACCGCGTTTGATTGATATGGGTGTAGATCCCTATTTGATTGCGCCAACGTTGATCCTTGCAATGGGTCAACGTCTCTTGCGAACGTTATGTGAAGACAGCAAGCAGGCAATGCCAATTTCTGAGAGTCAGCGAGCAATGGCAGAAAAGCAATTCTCTGATCTTCCTTCTGAAGTGCGTTCCCAGCTTTCGATTCCATCTGTTGTGTATAATCCTATTCCATCATCTTCATGCCCAGCAGGTACAAAAGGGCGTATCGCGGTATTTGAATTTTTGAAGATGGACCGCGATATCGAACATGTGATTCTGAAGGATCCAAACGAACAGGCGGTATATGACATGGCGCGAAGAAAGGGAATGATTACCATGAAAGACGATGCGTTATTGAAAGCGTTTGCTGGAATTATCCCATTTGAAGAAATCAATAACATTATCTAAAACACAACACGGAGGTGTTGTGTTTTAGATTAGTGAT
>CAYLUP010000005.1:13409-40921 GCA_964386905.1 uncultured Candidatus Saccharibacteria bacterium | reverse complement strand
CATGCTATAATATCTGCATATGGAACCGATTACGCTTTTTCTTATCGAAGATGATGCATTTTTGCTTGATATGTATGCACAGCGCTTTACTCAGGCGGGATTTCGCGTTGTCCCAAAAGCAAATCCTATTCAAGCACTTGATCAGCTTCGTGCGGGGGATAAACCAAAGATTATTCTTACGGATTTAGTCATGCCGGGTATTGATGGATTCCAGCTTCTTGAAACAGTGCAAAAGGAAAATCTTGCTCCTGGAGCAACAATTGTTGTATTGTCAAATCTTGGAGAAGATGAAGACATTGATCGTGCAGTGAAGCTTGGCGCACTCGGATATATCGTCAAAGCAACCTCAACTCCATCTGAAGTTGTTGCACGCGTGACGGAAATATTCCAAGAATCAGCTGCTCGTGCACAGTCCGCACAATAATCATTTAACATGTTCTTTCTATGATTTTAGATTACAAAAAATATATTGAAGAGTTGGTGATTACTGTTATTCGCGAAGGTGCCTCAGATTTGCACTTTCTCGTCGGAAGGACGCCAACGATTCGTGTTGCACGTATGCTCGTTCCGTTGGTAAAGTATGCGCCTCTAACCGTTGAAGACACACGTGCAGTGCTTCGTGAGCTGTTGGACGAGGCGGGGATGAAGCGTTTCGAAGAAAATAAGGAAGCTGATTTTTCGTTCTCTTTTGGCTCAGAGGCACGTTTTCGTGGAAATGCATTCTTCCAGAGAGGCACAATCGGCATCGCACTTCGCTTGGTACCACAGAAAATCAAGACGATTCCCGAGCTTGGACTCCCGCCCGTCCTTGAATTGTTTACAAAACGTAAGCAGGGGTTCTTCTTGTGTGTTGGTCCAGTTGGACAAGGAAAATCAACAACACTTGCTGCGATGGTGGAAATGATTAATCGTGATCGTGCAGAGAACATTATCACGATCGAGGATCCAATCGAGTATGTTTTTCAGCCTGATCGTTCCATGATTTCTCAGCGAGAGATACATTTTGACACGAATGACTTTACCGTTGCGTTGAAGGCGTGTCTTCGCGAAGACGTGAATGTGATTCTCATTGGAGAAATGCGTAATCTTGAAACGATTTCGGCTGCAGTCACTGCTGCAGAAACTGGACACCTTGTCCTTTCGACGCTTCACACGAACAATGCACCGCAAACTATTGATCGTATTATTGACTCATTTCCAGCAGAACAGCAAGATCAGATCCGTATTCAGCTCGCGGGTTCTCTGGCAGGTATCTTCTCTCAACGCCTCGTCCCTCGCGTTTCCGGGGGTCTTGTTCCTGTGTATGAGCTGTTGATCAATAATAATGCGGTCGCGAATCTCATTCGCGAGCGACGAACACATGAAATTCCGATGATTATTGAAACAGGGTCTGAGCTCGGAATGATTGATATGAATCGTATTCTTGCAAACCTCGTCAAAACAGGGGAGATCACCATGGATGTTGCGTATATGCACTCCCAAAACCCTCGTTCGCTTGAACGTTTACTCTAAGAAATCGCATATTCATGCGGTTTTTTGTGCCTCAACACCGCTCACGAAATACATTGACTTTTCTGCTTTTTCTGATATTATCTAACCCAACGCTGAAGACAGCAGGTGCTACGGTTTCTAAAACTCGCGTGCTTGCGTTGCTTCGGCATATTGGTTCGGTCGCCGTATTTCTATATACGTCTATCCTCACTCAATATGCCTCCAGTAACGGCAACCACATTAAGTTTTAAAAACCTCATAAGTAGCTTAATCTCCTGCCGAGGTAACAACTCAGATTTTTGGGAGTATATCCCATTTTCGAGATTGCCCTTCACGTTTTAAGGTCGATCTTTTTTATTAGCAGTTTCAAGTTTCAAGTTGCAAGTGTTAAGTCTCGCAACTTGATACTCGGAACTCGCAACTATTTTTATGGCAATCACAAAGCAAAAGAAAGCAGAAATTACTGCAAAGCTTGTTGAGGGATTGAAGAGCGCTGAGGGTGCAGCATTTGTTTCAGCTCGCGGAATTACCGCAAATGAAATGACTGCTCTTCGCCGCGATCTTCGAAACCAGGGTGTCTCTTATGCAGTTGCAAAGAAGACGCTCATGAAGCGTGCATTTGTTGAATGTGGTATTACTGGAGAACTTCCAGATATGCCAGGAGAGGTTGCAATTGCATGGTCAAACGATGCAGTTGCCGCTCCAAAGGGAGTCTATGCATTTGCAAAGACAAACAAAGACAAGATGCAACTCGTTGGTGGAATCTACCAGGGCGCATTCATGTCAAAAGAGGAGATCACTGAGCTCGCCGCAATTCCTTCATACAAGGAACTTCAGGGCAAGTTCGTTGGTGTGCTCAATGCAATTGTCCTCAAGCCAGTTCGCGTTATCGACGCGCTCGCAAAGAAGCAGGAGGCAAACGCATAATTCGCAGCGTACTATTACGTTGCACTATTACTGTTCACTTTTAACCAGTCACCAGCATCTGTCTTATGACTTATGACTCGTGACTAATCACTAATTAAATCTATGGAAAAGCAAGAAGTTGTTGTTCCAGCAAAGTTTGCTGGAATCGTAGAGGCAGTCGAAAAGTTGACTCTCCTCGAATTAAACGAACTCGTTAAGCTCCTCGAGGCAAAGTGGGAGGTTACAGCTGCAGCAGCAGTTGTTGCTGGTCCTGCAGCAGCAGGTGCAGCAGCAGAGGAGAAGACAGCATTTGATGTTGAACTCCAGGCAGCAGGTGCAGCACCAGTTCAGGTTATCAAGGCAATCAAGGAAGCGCTCGGCCTTGGTCTCAAGGAGGCAAAGGATCTTGTTGACGCAGCTCCATCAGTCGTAAAGGCTGGCATGAAGAAGGAGGATGCTGAGGCACTCAAGAAGGCAATCGAGGCAGCAGGTGGCCAGGTAACTGTAAAATAGTCACACAGAAAAACAGTCGAAAGGCTGTTTTTTGTTGTCCTTGTTGACATACCCCCGGGGGTATATACTAGATACAGAGCATTCCTCGCGTGTGCGAGTGACCATGGAGGTCCATATGGACATGAAGGGAACTCGTATTGTTGCGACTGCATGCAGCGGTTGTCAGAATTGCCCCGTTGTCGAGTACGACGCGGTGGTGCAGGTGGTGAAGGTGTATGATCCCGAAAAGCCGGAACGTGGAGTCTTCATGATGACTCCGGAAGAGTGGAACCGGATCATGGATACGGCCACGCGAATCTCGTAAATTTCTTCATGCGCCAGCGATGGCGCTTTTTGTATTCCTCTATTCTCATCAGGAAACGTATGCTATAAATACTCTATGGCAAATGAAAAACATGTCTATATTACAACAACACTTCCATATGTGAACGCAGCTCCGCATGTCGGGTTTGCGATGGAAATCATCCGCGCGGATGTTCTTGCGCGATATTTCAGGTCCCAGGGGGTGCATGTTTTTCTGAATACTGGAACAGATGAGCATGGGGCAAAGATCCATGAGGCCGCAGAGAAAGAGGGGATTACTCCCCAAGAATATGTTGATCGACTCGTAGGGGCATTTCAGGATTTACTTCCTGCATTGAATATTCATGCTGATCGTTTTATTCGTACTACCGATGTTGATCACATTGCGGCAGCGCAAGCGTTTTGGAAGATTTGTTTTGAAAAGGGGGATATCTACAAGAAGCAGTACTCAGTAAAGTACTGTGTTGGATGTGAACTCGAAAAAACTGATTCAGAGCTTGTTGACGGAAAATGCGCTATTCACCCAAACCGTGAAATTGAATTACGAGATGAAGAGAATTATTTTTTCCGATTCTCAAAATACGAGAAGCCTTTACTTGAATTTTACGCACAGCACCCGACGTTCGTGATTCCAGACTTCCGCTTTAATGAAATGCGCGCATTTGTCGGTGGTGGATTGCAGGACTTCTCTATCTCTCGCCTGAAGACAAAGATGCCATGGGGTGTTCCTGTTCCTGAAGATGAAGACCATGTGATGTATGTCTGGTTTGATGCACTTGTGAATTACGTTTCTGCGATTGGGTGGCCAAAGGATATGGCTCACTTTGAAACATGGTGGCCGGTCATTCAGTATTGTGGGAAAGATAACAATCGACAACAGTCTGCAATGTGGCAGGCGATGTTGCTTTCCGCAGGGCTCTCCAATTCACAGCATGTGATTATTGATGGTTTTATTACTTCTGGGGGACAGAAGATGAGTAAGTCGCTTGGAAACGTCGTGAGTCCGTTTGATGTCATTGCATCCTATCGTGCGCTTTCACCATTTCCAGAAGATGTCCTTCGGTTTGTCCTTCTCCACGATATTCCATCCTTCGAAGACGGTGATTTGACGATGGAATCCATCGCTTCTTCTTACGCTGCAAACCTACAGAACGGAATTGGAAATCTTACAAATCGATTAATGAAAATGTCGACAACGTACGGAGTTGAAGTCGATAGATCAACACTTGACGGTGCACGCGAGACACTTGGGATGCGCGAAGCGTTTGCTGTGTTCGATCTCCAGAGGGCTCTCGGCACTGTCGTAGAGCGCATGCGCGCGCTTGATCGCTTGATCCAAGAAAAGGAGCCATTTAAGAAAATCAAAGTCGCAGAAGACGAGGCGAAGGAGGATTTGCAGGGCATGCTTGTCGAGCTCTATGCTATTGGAAGAGATCTTGCTCTCTTTTTGCCAAATACTGGTTCAGCTGTTACCGAGTACGTCCGTGCTGGAAAAATGCCGGAAGCTCCGCTTTTCAATCGACCATCATAAAACAGGGGACACCCTGTTTTATTATTGGACAGTACATTTTCAAATTATTCAAGTAGCGCACTCGTGAGTATTGCGTAATATACGAACAGGTCATTGGAGGTTTCCCATGTCGCGTACTGTTCCATTTACAAAGCACGTTGAGATTTCCTCGGCGCTTCTTGAAACACAGCAGCCACCATCGCTCCGCGGCACGGTGGATGCGTTGGATACTATTCATGCATATGCAGTCGAGACATTTACTGAATTCCAAGAGGTGCAAGTCATCTCGGGGTGGATTGATGAGGAGGGGATGCCATTCTCGGGTGGTTTCGTTGTCCATTCTCTTTCGCGGCCAACCGCAGATCAGTTTGATTCCGGGGCTCTCCTTGTGTGTTCTGGCAGCTTGAAGGGGAATAGTCAAGAAAAAATAACCGTCCTTGTCTGCAAAGATACTCAACTTCTGTGTTGTCTTTGACACGCCTCTGGCGTGTTTTTTATCACACCAGAATGGTGATATACTTACATCAGTATGATGATGCAGGAAGGAGAACATATTGAAATTCCAAAATTTGATTCACCAAGTGCTGAGCTTGAGCATATTCAGAGTGCTGTCGTAGCAAAAAAAGAGAGCCTTGGTGGTGCGGTGAGTGATGCGCAAAAGAAGGAAATTACTTCTCAGGTGATTCATGAATATGCACGAAAGGATCCAACCGAGGTGCTCGCAGAGCACGTGATTTTGGATAATCCAGAATATGAACATATTGTTCGAAGCGTCGACTCACTCCCGCATCGAGAAAAGATGCGTGAGCTCTACCGCTTGATGCAAGAAAAAGGTGTGTTAAATGCGATTCGCATTGCTGCGGGCCTGGATAACCCTCATGTGGAAGAGGACTTTCATCATGTATTGGTGCAATATGTTCACACGGGATCATTTATTCCTGGGCTTGATAAGGAAAAGGAGGTGAAGCAGGAGTTGGAACGTACGGTGTATGAGATACTTGTTCCCCTGGCAAAACAAGCTGGTGAAGTTGACCCTGCAACCGTACTGTCTTCGATGCAGCGCTTCCTTTCTGGTATTTTCGGCCCCGGTGCTGCAAAAGATGCACTCTATTCTTTTGAGATTGCACTTGCAAACTATTCTTCCCATATCACATTCTATGTCTCGGTCCCTGATACACAAAAAGACCTTTTCCTCAAGCAATTTTTGGGAAATTTTCCGACTGCTCGCGCAACGGAAATGCATGAGGACTATAATATTTTCAATGAGTTCGGTGCAACAGTGGTGGGTGTCGGACGACACGAAAAGCGTTTTGCGTATGTCTTAGCTCTTCCTCAAAATGGCATGGAATCGTTGGCCCCCGTTGTTGCAGCATTTCAGAAAATTGCACACGAGGGCGAGGCTGCCTCTGTTCAGTATCTTGTGCGTCCTGACGATCGGAAACTGATTGATAAAACACGTGCCGCAATTGGAAAGATTCGGAACGGCGCATCACTGAAAGAGGCAACGGACATACCATTATCGTTTGGTGGGGATGCACTTAAATTTGTAGGAAAATTATTTTCCGCTGAAAAGGAAAAAACAAAAGAGGTTTCTCCTGAGGAACAAGAGAGAAGGAATAGGGAGACAAAAGTGATTGAAGAAAAAATTGCTGCACCGTTTTTGCGCGTTGATTTTCGTATCGTGGTGTCTGCTGAGACCAAGGACCGTGCAATGCAGATCCTTCAGGCGCTGACAGCAACATACGGACAGTTCACGAATAGAGAGTCGTCAGGTGGAATTCGTTTTGACACATATACAAAGGGTTCGCTCCTTTCGAATGCATTGCATGATTACATCTACCGTATTCCGAATGATGATGCGATGGTCTTGAATTTCAACGAGCTTGCTGCGCTGTTTCATCCACCGCTTTCGATTACCGACAAAGAGGCTCCAACCCTTGCGTCAATTAAGGCAGCAGCTGCTCCGCCACCGATTGATCTCCCCGAAGAGGGGACAATTATGGGGGAGAGTGTGTATCGTGGCGAGAGAAAACTAGTCCGCATGACAAAGCAGGACCGTCTGCGCCATATGTATGTTATCGGACAGACTGGTACAGGAAAGACGACAATCCTCAAGAATATGATCATTGAGGACATCAAGGCCGGCGAGGGGTGTTGCTTTATTGACCCACACGGCTCTGACGTTCAGGATATTTTGGCAAATATTCCAAAAGAACGCATTGATGATGTGATTTACTTCGACCCATCACAAACAGCACGCCCATTTGGGTTGAACATGCTCGAATACGATACCCAGAAGCCCGAACAGAAAATATTCGTCGTCAATGAATTGTTTGCGATTTTCAAAAAACTGTATGCACATTCGCCAGAGTCGATGGGTCCTGCATTTGAACAATACTTTCGTAATGCCACAATGCTCGTGATGGAAGATCCGGCCTCCGGCAATACGATGATTGATATCATGCGTGTGATGGCTGATCCCGCATTCCGCGAACTCAAGCTCAGTCGTTGTAGAAATCCGATTGTCGTTCAGTTCTGGAGAGATATTGCCGCAAAGACAACAGGGGAGACAGGATTGCAAAATATGATTCCCTACATCGTGAACAAGTTTGACGTCTTTATTAGCAATGACATCATGCGCCCCATCATTGCTCAAGAGGAATCTTCCTTTAACTTTCGTGATGTGATGGATAAGAAGAAGATTCTTTTGGTCAATCTCGCAAAGGGAAAACTTGGAGAAATGAATGCAAACCTGCTCGGTATGATTATTGTCGGAAAGATTTTCCTTGCAGCAATGTCTCGCGTTGACTCGTATGGGACAAAACTTCCAGACTTCTATCTCTATATCGACGAATTTCAAAATATCTCTACACCATCTATCGCAGGAATATTGTCTGAAGCAAGAAAGTACGGCCTCTCTTTGAACATCGCGCATCAATTCATCGCTCAGATTGATCAGGATATTAAAGATGCTGTTTTTGGAAATGTTGGTTCGATGGTTGTGTACCGTATTAGTGCTGATGATGCACAGTATCTTGAGTCACATTTTGCTCCGACGTTTGTTGCAACAGATTTGATGAAAATTGAAAACTTCAATGCCTATGTGAAGTTGCTCGTGAATAGTAAACCAGTCACTCCCTTTAATATTCGTGTCTTTCCTCCATCAAAGGGTGTTCTACAGATTGTCGAGCAGATGCAACAATTATCATTCTTGAAGTTCGGTCGCGATCGTGCACAGGTGGATGGTGTGATATTAAAGAAATACCAACAGACAAGTACTGCTTCAAAACAAGGGGGTGCTCAAGCCCTAAAACCAGCCGTGCCTGCAACCGTAGCACCCAGACCAACTACTCCATCTGTTCAACCCCCTGTCTCTACACCTGTATTGCCGCAGAGGCCCCCTGTTTTGCCACCTTCAGTGCCTCCGCAGGGTCCACTTCACATGCAGTATCCTGTGCCTCCTTCGGGCCAACAGTATTCGACACCGGCAACATATCCTCCTGCGCAGATGACACCTGGTGTGTATGGTCAGCAATTTCCATTCTATCCACAAGGTGGAGTGGTAACGCACGTTGAGCCACCACAGATGCAGAGTGCAGCGCATCAATATCCACAAGGACACTATTACGCAGGATATCCTGGGTATATCCCCCCACAGATGTATGTTCCTATCCCGCAAGCACAGATGATGCAGCCAGGCATGTACCACCCGTATCCGCCGCAGCAATACATGCAGCAGCATCCACCTCAGACTGCACATCCTCTTCCACAGGGAGGTGTTGTATCACAACCACCGAGCGATTTGCCGAAAGAGTAAACACATCACAACGTGATGTGTTTTTCTATAACAAAGTAAAGAAATTCTATGATAAAATACAAGTACATTTACTCCATCTCTGTGGAGGAATTTGTATAAGGAAACATTATGATAACTCCAAAAATGAACGGAGAAGCTCCGCGACTTACTCATGATCACCTCCCTGTGATTAGCTCAACACCAGGCAATGTTGCCGTCCTTGAGGCACCACAAGAATCGGGCGGTCAGAATCACCATATTCATGTTCCAAGCGTCTCTCTCCCTGAGACGTCAACTGCGTATGGAGAAGATGGAGAAGATGTGAAAGAGGTCGTTTTGACGTTTGTGAAAGAGCTTTCGACTATTCAGGCACAAAAAACCAAAAATGGAACACAAGAAGCAAAAGATGTTGAGCTTGCAAAAAAACACGTCCTTGCAGACCTTCGACAATTTTTGCGAGACATTCATCACCCTGCTCTTGAACATATAAACTTTGATGAGATTGATGCGTATACAATGGTGCGAAAAGCAAAAGAGGGAAAAAGGCAGGGATCAATCATAAAAAAAGCCGAACATTTACGAAACTCGAAAAAAATTACTGACGACACATTTCAGGCATTTTTGCGTGCGCTTGAGGCAAGGAAGCAGTTCGTCTCAGAATTAAAGATGATTGGAATACCTCAGAAGAGCGCAGAGGAGCTCTATGACAATCGAGGTGCGGCGCTGCAAGATCGTCGACAAGCCGCTTCTATGGTAGCACCGTCGCGAAATGAGATTCCACTCGATGATGTGGAGAGGGTCGATGTAAGGATGCGAAAAGATCAAGTGTGGTCTGAGATTGTAAAAATAGATAATGATGTATTCCATCTTCCCGGCGGAGAGAAGATTTTTGAATCTCAAGAATATCTAGATTTGTTTGACGAAGTAGAAAGGGCAGCAAATGCAGTCGATAGTGAGCCTTCTGAAGAAAACCTTGCACAGCTTGAACACGCAAAGCAAAAATTTTCGATATTCGTAAAGGGTGAAACTGGAAAACTGTTTACTCTCACACCGGAAGAAGTAGAAGTTGGTGTAAACCCAGGGGGAGTACTAGTGCAAGAGGATAAAGATGATCATAGCGCTGATGCAGAAGCAAGCTCTCCTTCTATTGATCTGTCATCTCAGAAGCCTTCTTCCTTGGACACTGTTGCACAGCCACCAGATTCCTTTATTGCCACAGAGGCAGCCCCGAGTACGCCACTATTTTCAGCAGAAGAAATGGATCAGATAGAGCAAAAAGCTCGTGAGCACAGTGAGAGTGTTGCTGATCGAGCGTTGCGCCAGTTGTATGAAAACAATGCAACGGCAGATTTTCGCGAACCAGCTCAGGCGAGCGCATTCTTGTCTGAGTGTGCCACTGTGTTTTCTGTGTTGCGTGTCCCATCTTTCACTCTCTCTCGATTGTCGTTTCGTGATTGGAAGAAGCGTGTTTTGAAGCATGTTGACATGCGCCCACTGCCAATTCATACACGACATGTACAATTTGCATTAGCCCAAATTGATTTTATTTATCATTTCTTTAAAAGCGAAGGTGCATTAAAGAAAATGACATATCGTGACGGCATGTTTGAGACCGATCCTGTCGGTGCATTTTCCTCTTTGTCTGCAGTGCGATCGACACATACCCATGCTTCAGAATCAAAAAAAGAACGCAGTGGAAGTATCGCAGACGAAGGGCTCTCGAAAGCAGAAAAAGAAAGAAAAGACAAAGAAGTAAAAAAGGAGGCAGCTGACGCTGAGCAGACCGTGATGAAATATGCAGAAAAAGTCGGAGTTACGCCAGAGATGATTGCAGCGATTCCTGGTTTTACAGATCTTTCGTATGGAAAACAGCTTCTTGTGCTCCAGGATTATGAGGCACTAGCATTTCGAAAAGCACGTGATTCTGGTCGCAAAGAAGGCGAGAGTGTTTATTCCAAAAAGCATTGGGTAAAACACTTAACATTGGGGCTCATGAAACAAAAGGGTATTCATGAAGAGCAACAGCGGCTTCTTCGTGAAGCGCTTTCAGAGACGCCGTCGTTCGGGAAGACATTCGAACATAAAAAAGCAGAATTGCACGCATTCGTCATGATTGCACAAGAAGGTCCAGATGCACGACTAGAAAACGGTGTCGCTGTTCCTGAAATACTGTCTTCCGAGAACCTCGATATTCAGAATTTCTTGAATAGACATAGTGATGTTGATGTTGAACGTATGACTGAGGTGCTGAGAGCATACAATGATGCCGCAGCGCTTTATGCACTGTATTCTCGATCAGAGGTTTCCTCGGTACGTTTTGGTAAAGAACAAGAGAAAGACGGGTTAACGAGTAAGTGGTCAAAAAAGAAAGGATTCGTTGGGACAGTGCTTCGAACATTTACCAGTAACACTGAGGGAGTAACCGCTGGCGAGATTGCTGAAAGTGCCGCCGAGTATGAAAAATCAAAAGAGCGGTTGCTGTCTGTTATGCTTGGGAAGAAAGTGGGTGTAGGGGATCTCACGGAGGAAGAATACGTGAGAAAACTTTCTGCTCTTCGTATCATCGAAGAAGCCGATACACGAGTTTTACTGCGCCAATCAGTTGCTGTAGGTGGTGCAACAGAGTCCGCGTTGGCTTCGATGAAGAATGACTCTGCTGCGTGGAGTATGGCGAAGGAATTTTGGGCAAATAAAGGGAAATACGTTGCACTTGGCTCTGTGGTGCGTATTGGTGCTGGTGTCGCACTCGGTGCAGCAGCTGCCCCAATCGCGACAGGTCTTCTTGCCGCCCTTGGCTCGGCATACTTTCGAAGAAAACGAGAGATGCGAGAAATACTTCAAAAACAAACATATGAAGCAGAAAGTGGCATCGTTGCTGAGAGGGAAGTGGGTGAGAGTATTGTCGATTACGACAAGGTAATTAAGGGGCTTCAGATGCGACAAGACCGTATAATCGAGCAAATTGAAAAGACGGCAAAAGATGACGCAGCAGCAGTGGGTGCCTTGGAAGAACGATTTAAGTCGATTGATAGAGAAATTCGAGAATACGCAAAGCGCATGCGGGAAGAAGGAAGATACAAGCACTTGGGTGCGAAACATCTTCGAGAGTATCGAGATGCAGAATTCTTTATTGCCAGAATGAGGAAATTGGAGGAGCGAACACAGAGTGACGAATTATCTCCTGATCAGAAAAAGTTAGCAGAAAAGAAAATGGTAGAAACTGCTATTTTGATGAGAGAGCTTCACTCGCGTGGAAAGATCCACTATGGAACAAATGGAAGGCGAGAAGTCGCATTGACGACTGAACTTACGATGATACAGCAGGAACTTGAAAGAGTGGGAAGTGGTGATGTTTCATCATTTACCACCATGCTTCAAGGGTGGAAAGGGGAGAATACAAAAATACTCTATGGTGGATTGAGTGTCGCAGAGCTTAGAGGAAAAACAAAGGAGGAACTACTGGATATTCGAAGGAATATGCTCGAAAAGGAAAAAGGAGAAGTCATTGTTCGTTTGGCAGAATTTCGCGATGAGCACGAAGAGGCCAAAGCACTCCTTCGAAGAAGAGACTTTGCGCGGTATCTGATTGTTGCAGATACATATCAACAGGTTGATAGAGCAAAACTTGAAAACCATTTTGGGACCCTGCTCGATAGCCAACTGAAAGATCTTGACGAGCGAAAGGTAAAAAAGATTAAGCAAGAAGCGGCGAAGGGCGCTCTCGTTGCCGCAGTGTCATCGATTGTTGGTTCCTCATTGACTCATCTTGTTCGGGAATGGTTGGTTGATGATGCTGTTGTCTCTGCAGGAGCGCAGACTGTTTCTGAAAGGAGTGCTATCCCGCCTCCGTTACCGCGTGCTGCTATTGAGGCACAGATGTCAGCCGCACAGCATTCTTCCGTTCCTGAAGCGACGGTGGCAGGCGAAACATCAACGAGCACTGTACCAGAACCCGTTTTGCGTATGCATGCAACGCGACCTCTTCCGCCTCCAGTACGCATGGAAGATGGAGAAGGATTTGTTTCTCCTCCGGAGGGTGCTCGTGACGTTGCAAGAGGGACGGCGATGCAAGGAACGAGATCTGTTGTGCGCAACGCTATGCCACACGATGCAGAAGTTGTTCCGATCCCTGATGTTTCCGTGCAAGAATCGTCTATTGTTGAGCCAACACTTGTTCAAGAGGTACCTCCGGATCCAATCGAGGTAGAAATACCAGAGGCGCGTGACGGTGCGGGTGAAACCTCTTTTGCGTCAGATGCTTCACAATATGAGAATCGCATGACACTTGAAAACGTTCAGTCATATGCAGATGGAACACCGGAAGTGCCGCTAGAGACTCCTCTAGCAGAAGAGGGCTCCGAAGAAGTGCCGCTTGCAGAAATCGTAGAGCCTGAAGAAGTGAAAATACCAGAAATCTCAGAAGATGGACTAAAGAACTCTATTCATCAGGCATTAGAGGATCAACACCCCGTAAAACGAATTATTGTGCTACCACCAGCAGAGCAGGTTGCGATAAGTGGCCAAGTACGAGAAGAAATTGATGGAACAGTAAAGAAAATCTTTGCTTCACGTTTTCCTGCATTTTTCCGTGCAATGAGAGCTGATCCCCTTGAGGAGTGGAATGGAAACCTAAAAACCGGAGTTGTCGGAATAAAAAATATGCCAGCAGGGCAATTTGCGAAATCAAATACATCCATTTTTCTTGATTCTCATGGGCAAGCAGAGATACGAAAATACATATCTGGACTTCGTGATGTGACGGGAATTCAGCCTGAAAAACAGGAAACCGTTGGGAAGTATATTGAACGTGCACTTACGGAAAAAGCAATGGCAGAAAAATATGCTGGAGGAAATTTCCTTGATAGCCCACAAGTTAAACCTGACTATCTCATGCTTGCTCGTGATGCGAAGCCAGTCAGTGTTGAAGAAGGTGTGTCGTTGCAAGGTGCATGGGAAGGAAAGAGCGTGTCTGAAAGATTGGTAGAAACACAAAAACTCATTCCTCGTCTCATTCGCACTGATCTTACAGGAGTCACCGATGAATCACGTCTTTCTGGGGTTTTGGAAAACTTGAAAAGGCATCCTGCACGCCTTGTTGACATGGCTCCGGGAGTACTTAAGCGAACGGTCGATGAAGATACGTATGCAGCAATATCTCGTATCCAAGACCTCATCCGTCGAGGTCAGCTTCCACCGTATACAAATACGCTCAAGGACAAGTTGTTTAAAGACTACTTAGAACAAGCATATCGCGTACGCTTGATGCAGGACGGGCCTTTGGCCATTATTGGAAGAGCATCAAAATAAAAAACAGGGCATACCCTGTTTTTTATTGCAGAAACAGAAGCCCATGCTATCATGAGTTCATTACAATCAATACATATTATTCTATGGAAAAGAAGCATCCACGTTTTGAACGGACATTTGTTATTGTGAAGCCTGATGGGGTCCAGCGCGGCTTAACAGGTGAAGTTATCAACCGTATTGAACGAGTTGGTATGAAGCTTGTCGGCATGAAGTTTATGGTTGCAACGCGAGAGCAAGCGATGACACACTATGGAAAGGATGATGCGTGGTGTGAAAAGGTTGGACAGCGAACTGTTGATCGCATGAAGACGGAGGGTGTTACTCCAGAAAAGACTGCAATCGAATACGGACGCGCTGTGTTGAATGGTCTTCTTGATTTCTTGACATGCTCTCCGATTGTCGCAATGGTTTGGGAGGGGAATCAGGCGGTTGGTGTCGTGAAGAAACTTGTTGGTGGAACAGAGCCACTCACAAGTGACGTCGGTACTATTCGCGGTGATTTAACACTCGATTCATACGACCTTGCAAATGTTGATGGGCGTGCAGTGCGAAATATCGTTCATTGTTCTGATCAGACATCGGAAGCTGAAAGAGAGATTGCGATTTGGTTTAATGAAAACGAAATCGTGCAATGGAAGAGTATCCAGGAGAAGATGCTCTATGATGTGAATCTTGATGGACATTTGGAATAGGAAAAATCAAAAACGGCCTGCAGGCCGTTTTGTATTAGGAGCGAGCCCAGAATGATAAGTGGGTGGCCGCAGCCGTACGTCCACGGACGTAGGAGATCTAAGCTAACCCGGAGCTCGATTAGGGCATTTCCTAATACATATATATTGTATCTATTTCGCTTTTGATTGCAAGTTGTGAGTGAAATTGTGCGACGCAATAATTATCACGCTCTGCGGGAGTTTTACGTGAAGTGGGTACCCCATGTGGATAACTTTTTGTTTCAAAATCACTCTACAGAAACACTCTTTTCGAGTATAATGCAGTATATGTCATTGAAAGCAAAGATTGGATTTTTTGGTGCAGTCGATTCTGTCACAGGGAATAATTTTTATTTTGAAGCACAAGGGAAGCGAATCATGATTGACTGCGGGCTCTATCAGGGCGCACACTATGCAGATGATCGAAATAGGGAAGAGTTTCAGGTTGATCCAGCAACAATTGACGTCCTCCTTGTTACTCACGCGCACATTGATCACATTGGAAGAATTCCAAAATTTGTCAAAGAAGGTTTTCGTGGAAGGATTATTTCAACGGTGCCGACAAAAAAACTTGCAGACATCATGCTTCACGATACGGTGAACATTTTGGCACACGAGGCAATTGCAGATGGTGTGGAGCCTATCTATGAAGAGCGAGATGTCTACGAAGCAATGAAATTGTGGGAGACCGCAGAATATTATGAGTCATTTCCCCTTGGAGAACACCTTTCATGTGCGATGCATGATGCGGGACACATGCTTGGGTCTGCAATGATGCGATTAAAGCTCGGGAGTGATGAAATGGTGTTTACTGGCGACCTTGGGAATTCTCCGGCTCCATTATTGCGCGATACAGACTCTATCATTGGTGCGACATATTTGCTCATGGAGGCTGTCTACGGAGATCGAAATCATGAAGATCGAGATGAGCGAAAAGAGCAGCTTCGAAAAGCAATTATCGAGAGCATCGGAAAGAATGGAACATTACTTATTCCAGCTTTTTCTATCGAACGTACACAAGAATTGTTGTTCGAGTTAAATGAAATGGTTGAGCACCACAAGCTGCCAACGGTAAAAATATTTATTGATTCTCCACTTGCAATCAAGGCAACTCAGGTATATCGCGACGCAGATCGTTATTTCAAAAAAGAAGTTCAGCATATTATCCGTGGAGGAGATGATGTCTTTCGATTCCCAAATCTTCACTTTACAGAAACTCGTGCGGAGAGTATGGGCATCTGGGATTATGACGGCCCAAAGGTGATTATGGCAGGATCTGGAATGATGAACGGGGGACGTATTATGCATCATTTCAAGCGATATGCTTCAGACCCAAGAACAGCAATTCTTCTTTCTGGGTATCAAGCTGTTGGGACAATAGGAAGAAAGGTGCAAGAAGGCGAGCGACTTGTTCGAGTCGGCGACTCCGAAATTGAGGTTAAGGCAAGTATCGCAACACTCCATGGATACTCTGGTCATAAAGATATGGATCATCTTGTGGAGTTTGTTCGTGATGCTGCTCCGACTTTGAAGAAGGTCTTTGTGGCAATTGGTGAGCCAAAGAGCACACTCTTTCTTGCCCAGCGCTTGAGGGACTACATTGGCGTTGACGCTGTCGTGCCCGAGCTGAATGACGTCGTTGAGCTTGATTTCCGAGAATAAATAGGCAGAAAATATAGACAAAATCAAAAAAATTTGTTATATTGCTGTCACTAATTAATATACCCCGTGAAAGAAAAAGTACGCATCAATAATCAAATACGAGCACGTGAATTGCGTGTGATCGATGAAGTCAAAGGAAACCTCGGCGTGATGACGTTCGAGGACGCATTGCGCCTCGCAAAAGAGCAAAATCTTGACTTAATTGAGATCTCACCAGACGTTGAACCACCTATTGCAAAAATTACCGATTATGGTAAATTCCAGTACATTGCGCAAAAGAAAGAGCGCGACGCACGTGCAAAGGCTCACGTGACAGAAACGAAGACGATTCAAGTAAAACCTGGAACTTCAGAACACGATCTGGAGCTTAAGGCGAAGAAAATTTCAGAATGGCTCAAGGAAGGACATCGCATCAAGCTCGATCTTTTCTTGTCAGGTCGTTCGAAGTATATGGATCAAAGGTTTCACGAGGAGCGCTTGCAGCGGGTTCTTGTACTCGTTACTGAGGATTATAAGATTGCCGAAGCGCCGAAGAAGGGTCCAAAAGGATTATCAACGGTACTTGAGAGGGGAAAACCAAAGAAAGCATAAAATTATGAAGACAAACAAGTCATACGCAAAACGAGTGAAGGTGACAAAGTCTGGTGCAGCGCTTGTTCGCAAGCCGGGCGTCAATCACTATAACGCTCTTGAAAGCCGTTCGACCCAATTGAAGCGAAAGGGTCGAGTTGTGCTCAATATGTCAGCGAAAACCGCTTCACGTTTCCTCTCGGGGGTCTAGTATTTCCGTAGGTATTTATTCTCTATTTAATTATCTGATTCAATATGGCACGTGTAAAACGCGGTGTGATCTCTATGAAGCGCCGCCGCAATGTACTGAAGGCAGCGAAGGGTTTCCGAAATGCTCGAAGCACAAAGGAGGCACAAGCAAAAGTTGCACTCCGAAAGGCAGGTGTATACGCATTTGCTCACCGCCGTGACAAGAAGAATGATTTTCGCCGACTCTGGCAGGTGCGCATCTCTGCAGCATTGAAGCCAATGGGATATTCATTCTCAAAGTTCATCGGTACTGCTCTCAAGAAGGACATCACACTCGACCGAAAGATTCTTTCGACTCTCGCACAAGAGAATCCAGAAACTTTTGCTCGTATAGCAAAAGAAGTGATGGCATAACAAGATATCCCGAAAGGGATTTTTGTTTTTGGAAAAAGTAGGGTACTATTACGCAACAGATATGGCACACCTTATCGAACATCGTCGTGCGCGGTTTGATTATGAAATCCTCGAAATATTTGAAGCAGGGATGCAGCTTTTTGGAGGAGAAGTAAAATCATTGCGTGACCACAAAGGGAAAATTGAAGGTGCTCATGCTGTCGTGCGCGGTGGGGAAGTCTTTCTTGTGGGCATGGAAATTCCGCCATACCAAAATACACGTGAGTCGACTGAGTATGACGCGAAGCGTGTCCGAAAGCTCTTGTTGAACAAAAAAGAGATACGGGAGCTCGCAAAATCGGAAGAAACAAGAGGGTTGACAATAGTTCCACTTGCGTTGTATAATAAAGGACGAGTTATTAAGATTTCGATCGCAATAGCTCGTGGAAAGAAGAAGGGCGATAAGCGCGAGTCGATCAAGAAACGAGAGTCAGAGCGTGATATCGCTAGGGAAGTGAAGTATAGAGGATAATATCAAGACTGAAGATTTATGAAGTATGATTTATGATTTATGAATTCAAATTCATTCGTAAATCTTAAATCAATATTCATGATTCATCTTACGTTGGGGATGACTTGGATTCGACGGGTCGTCTATTGTGCATTGTGCGCGTCGAAGATGCCGGTTACCTTCGTAAAAATATCGGAACACATAAGTGCAAAATCAAACAGCACAGGGGTTGCTTCACCATACTTTGGTGCTAAGGACCTCGCATTCGCATACGTATAATTCGTGCGACGTGACGCAGGGAGGACTCCTAATAGGCCTTGCCTCATGATACTTTCATTAGGATAGGTGTGTTGTGCACTGCAGGACACTGAAATCATTGTGCTGGTATTCAACAAGTTTTGTGACTTTTTATTGTTGGATACGAGATCTTAAAGCTCACTACACGCGTAGATACATGTGCAATACCAATCTGGACGGGGGTTCGATTCCCCCCATCTCCACAAATACACAAACCCCATGGAAACATGGGGTTTGTGTATTTGTGGAGATGAGCAAGCCATAAGAATGGCTTGCGTGGGGGAATCGAAAGCCGCAGCTCGGCCCGCAGGACCCCTATTTGCGTGATGGTGTAGCCTCGCGTAAATACGGTCCGAGGACTAGCGAGGCGGGGTCGCGAACACTTTGTTTTCTGCGAATACTTGGAGCAGAAAACTTAGTGATTCGTGACCGATTCCCCCCATCTCTTTAGGTAGCATGCGCAGCATTCCTTTTTTGAAATCAGTGCGAAGCTGAAAACGTAGAAATCGAAGCGTGTAGATCAAATATATATGCTATACTCACACAAAATGCGTATCACTGAATATATTCAAAAGAAAACTCAGAACCTCCAAAGGCGTTTTCATCGTTATCCTCGTGTGCTCAAGTGGGTTGGATACTCGTGTATTATTATTGGTGTGTTGGCATTTTTTACTCCATTTACGCCTGGCTCCTGGCTTGCTCTTGTAGGAATCGAGATCTTGGGCATTCGTGCTATTGTGATGAAAAAAATGCGTCCGTATCTCTCATCCATACATAAAAGCTTTAAGGAATAATACGGGTAATTTTCATCTCGCTTCCGCTTCTGAATCTGCTATAATACAGGCATATGCAATTGCAGAACCCAATGAAGAAGGGGAAGGGCGGCGACAAGAAACAGATGCCCCAACCTGCTCCGTTTTTTTCAAATTTTTTAACGATTATCGTTGTTTTTTTACTGCTCGCATTCGGGTATTCATTTTTTGCTGAAAGAAAAGAAGACCAACAGGATAAGACACTTTCATTATCACAGCTCGCATTAGACATTAAGCAGCAGGCGGTGAGTGAAGTAAAAGTGGAGGGTGAATCACTTACTGTTGTTTATCGAGAGGTTGATGAGAAGACACAGAAGCCAATTGAAAAGGAAGCAAGAAAGGAATTGGAAGCATCGCTCTCTGATACGCTCAGTAATTACGGAATTACCCCAGAAGATTTTGCGACATTTACGCTGACACTGACAGAACCGTCTGGTTTTGGGTATTGGATTGTTGCACTTCTCCCATTTCTCTTTCCTATCCTGCTCCTTGTTCTCATCTTCTGGTATCTTGCCCGTCAGGCAAAGCAAGGGGGAGCGATGCAGGCGTTTTCATTTGGGCAAAGTAAAGCACGTATTATCTATCCGGATGACACGGCACAGCGCGTTACGTTTGCTGACGTTGCTGGTGCAAAAGAGGCAAAAGAAGAGCTGAAGGAAATAGTTGAATTTTTACGTGAGCCGAAAAAGTTTCTGGAAATTGGCGCACAGATTCCAAAGGGTGTCATGCTTATGGGTGCGCCGGGAACAGGAAAAACGCTTCTCGCACGCGCTGTTGCTGGCGAGGCAGGTGTTCCGTTTTTCCACCTTTCGGGCTCTGAGTTTGTAGAAATGTTTGTCGGTGTTGGTGCAAGCCGAGTGAGAGACTTATTCCAACTTGCAAAGAAAGAGTCCCCTGCAATTGTCTTCGTTGATGAGATTGACGCGGTTGGTCGTGCTCGCGGTACTGGTATGGGTGGAGGAAATGATGAGAGAGAACAGACATTGAATCAAATTCTTGTTGAGATGGACGGTTTTGAGCCAAATGAAAAAGTGATCGTGATGGCTGCAACAAACCGACCTGATGTTCTCGATTCCGCGTTGCTTCGCCCAGGTCGTTTCGATCGTCGAGTGACTTTGGAGCTTCCAGATTTGGCTGACCGTGAAGAAATCCTCGGTGTGCATGTACGAAAAAAGAAGTTGGGGGAGGACGTCGTTCTCCGTACAATCGCAGAGCGTACCCCGGGTTTCTCAGGAGCAGATCTCTATTCTCTTGTTAACGAAGCTGCGATTTTAGCAGCACGAGAAAACAGAAAGCACGTTGCACAGTATGATCTTATCCGTTCTATCGAAAAGGTCCTGATCGGTCCTGAGCGAAAGAGCCATGTGCTTTCGGAGGGCGAAAAAGAAATTACCGCATATCACGAAGCTGGGCATGCGCTTGTTGCATCCTTGCTTCCATATGCTGATCCCGTACATAAAATTTCCATCATTTCTCGTGGACATGCAGCTGGATATACGTTGAAACTTCCAACTGAAGAGCGCCGTTTCCACACACGCAATGAGTTTTTTGATGATATTGCAGTTTCTCTTGGTGGTTATGTCGCGGAAGAGATGATGTTTAATGATTTGACAACTGGTCCATCTAACGATTTGGCTGTAGCAACAAACCTCGCACGAGATATGGTTGCAAAATACGGAATGTCTACGCACATTGGCCCTATCGCTTTTGAGCAAGGAGGAATTCCAATGTTGTCTCGCAATGGATATGAGAAAGACTATTCACAAGAGGTTGCAGCAAAAATTGATTCTGAAGTCACACGAATTATGCAAGAACAACTCTCTCGCGTTCGCGTGCTCTTGCGCGACCATAAGCATATTCTCGATACTATTGCAAAAGAGCTCGTTGAGAAAGAAACCATTGAACGCACAGATTATGAACAGTTATTGCTCGTTTGTGGGGTTCGTGTAAAAAAGAAGCATGGAGAAGAAGTCTATGTTCGTGAGCGGAGTGGAATTTCTGGCGTCGCAAAACCTGCGGTAGAAAGAACGACCAAGCCTGCTCCTGCCGTGATTCAGGCGGATGCTGCTATAGAAAATGTTCCCGTACCAGATGAAAACGAAAGGGCCGGGCACGAGGAGAGTATTCTTCCTTTTGCAGAAAGAGAGAAGATTGCTGAAGTTAAACATGAAGCAGTGATTCGTATTCTGACACCGAATCAGGGAAAGAAGACGAAAAAACAGATTCCAAATCCTGGAGAATAAAAAAAATACCCGAATGGGTATTTTTTATGCGCGTTCCTTTTTTGGCATCATGCCGAAATATCCAAGAGCGAAGAGGGGGACGAGAATAAGGAGATTTTGGATATATGGTGTTGCTTGGCAAAGAGTCGCTGCATTTTCTGCTCCAGAGCCAAATGCATTCGCACAAGGGATGTTTGATAGCTGTGCAGCAATGAAGATCGCAAAACCAAAAGATGCAATCGCTCCGAGGATAAAGCTTGCTCTAGCATATTGAAGTTTCTGAGAAATCCAAAGATAGAGTACGCCAATCCCAAGAATAATAACACTGACCAGTGAAACAAGTGCAACATCTTTCATTCCCGCGAAAAGGCTCGGGATGAGGCTTACTGCAAGCATAAGTGCTCCAATTGCTGATGTTGAATATAAGAATGATGAAATTGGTCGTACGCCATCTTTTGACATCCAAAAAGCAAGACCAAACGAAATTGCAATTCCAAGTGCAAATACCCCACTTGCAGCCATTTGGCTTTGCATATTCTTCGAAAGCAAATCGATGAGACCAACGGCGACATATGCTGCAACAAAAATCACAACTTCACCAACAGTAAGAGTATTTTTAAGACTTTCAAAGAATGCGCAGACTTTTGCGCCAATATGTGTTGTCGTCGGTGCTTCTGGTGCATCCACTACGACAGCTTCATTTGTTTGAGCCTCTGGCTCCTGATTCATTTCTTTTTCCATGATGTGTAGTATATCACGTTTAGGGAAGAAAGGTGAATAGGGGGGGAGAATAGTGATAAGTGACAAGTGGATGGTGAATAGGAAGATATGGTGGTTGGTGGATACTGAAATGTGGATAGGAAGAAAAGGTGGGGTAAGGGGTATTGGGGGCGGGAGAAGCAGTTGCGAGTTGTAAGAAAAATGCATTGTCATTGCGACAACCCCGAGTCCTCGAGGGTTGGTGGCAATCCAGGACGTGCATTTGTATCTACTAAAGCCGTGACTAATACTAGGGTTATTCCTGGTGGTCTAGGTTTGCGACCGGCCGTGTATAAAAACGCCGCCTTCAGAAAGGCGGACTGGGCGTTTTTGTCGGTTGAGGTTGCATCTCCAGGCAGCATATGATTCGCACGTATTCCATGCAGAGTCCATCCAGCAGGATTCAACTTATGCTCTGGTGAGTCTGCGAAACCACTTGCGAAGTGTGTCACCCTGATTGAGCGAGTTTGCGAAGCGATTGAAGGGCTGCGACCGGCCGTGTATAGCATCGATCTCGCAAAGCCTCGATACCTGGCGATGCTCCCCGATAGTGATGGCCCACCGGCCAACAAAATAAAAACATCCTTCCAGTACAGAGTCCATCCAGCAGGATTCGAACCTGCGACCGGCCGTGTATAAGACGGCTGCTCTACCAACTGAGCTATGGATGGACTCTGCACTTGAAGGATGAACGGGTAAGAACGGCTGCTCTACCAACTGAGCTATGGATGGACTCTGCACTTGAAGGATGAACGGGTAAGAACGGCTGCTCTACCAACTGAGCTATGGATGGACTATGCGGGAAAATGTTCGTGACGAACAAAAACAAAACGATAGAGTGAGTGTAGCAAAATAAAAAATTGCTGCAAGCACTAATTGCTATTCTTGCACGTCCAGAAATCCATGTTAGAACTATAGTGGCGGTTCTTTGCCACAAAAGGAGTGTTCATGCCCCGAACCTTCACCAAAAGGCTCTACGCGCTAGACACGAATGTGCTCTTGCGAGATCCTGATGCAATCATCTCGTTTCAGGAGCACGATGTGCTTCTCGTCGACGGTGTGCTCGAAGAGCTTGATCACGGAAAGAAGGGCGATCATTCTCAGCAGCTTACTGCTCGTTTCCTGGGAAGGTCGCTTCGACTGATGTCTGAGAAATATAAGGAAAACGGGGGTGATCCAAAAGAAGGGATCCCGTTGGAATTTTTTAGCGAGACCTCGAAAGCAACTGGTCGTCTCTTCTACGAAAAATCCGAAAAGCCAGCAGACTTTCGTCTGTACCGTGGACAGAATAATGATACGATTATTCTTCAGTCTGTCTTGAATGCAAAGCGAGACCCTCGTTTTCGAGATCATCGCATCACGTTTGTTACGAAAGATAATCTCGCTGCGGTGAAGTGTGACCGCTTCGGTTTGCCCTGCGAAGACTTTACTACAGATCAGGTTGCGGAAGATTTTGATCCCAAAAGTGCAGTGCATTGTTTCGGCCCTGAATACTGGGAAAGTCCGGAATATCTCCATGCTGTTTCAGTGTGTGGGGCTGCTCTCCGTGACCCCGAGTCATTGTTGCAGATTTGCTGCACAAAACCATGCTTACCAAATGAGCTCGTTCTTGTTTCCCACCCAGAAAAGCCTCCTTTTGAAGGCATCACTCGGGGCTGGAAAGATGGAGTGCTCACGTTTAGCCCTCTCTGTGACTACAAGGCTACCGCAAAAGTCTTTGGTCTACATGCAAGGAATACACAGCAAAACTTCGCACTGAATTGCTTAATGGATCCCAAAATCCGTATCGTCATTTTGACTGGTGATGCTGGGACTGGGAAAACATTGCTTGCACTTGCTGCAGGGTTGCAGCAGACGGTCGTCGATGAGCGGTATGAAGATGTGACGTGCATGCGGCCATTTAACCCTTTCGGCGACGACATTGGCGCGCTCCCCGGTGATAAAGATGAAAAGACATCTGATTGGATGATGCCGTATCGAGATAATCTTCGCGTGTTACTTCCCGGTGGATCCACAGTACATGGAGTTTGTCAGCCGGCCCTTGCTGAAAAGGCGATTCTTTCTGATTTTATCAGTTTTGAACCCCTTACGTTTATGAAGGGGAGAACGCTGCATGATAGTTTCGTCATTTTGGATGAAATGCAGGATAGGGAACCTCGTGTTCTTGAAGGCCTCCTCAACAGGGCCGGTGAAACGTCTAAGGTCATCGTTCTTGGCAATAACAGCCAGATTGATTCTCATACGCTTACTGCACGCACAACCAGCTTGGCGTTTGCAGCAGACCGCTTGCGCGGGCATCCAATTGTGGCTGTAGTCCATCTGGATGTTGTCGAGCGCTCACATATTGCAAGTGTTGTTGTGGAGCTCTTTAAACGAAAGAAGGATTGATTATTGCCCCTCTCTGGAGGGGCTTTTTTTATTGTAAAAATCTCAAGTATAATGACAATATGCATCCAACCGATCTCGTCGCAAAAACAGGACGTCTGAGCCCTACACAACTTACTGCACTGAAGCGTATTGGTATAGAAACAATTCGCGATCTTTTGTATTATTTTCCTTCTCGCCATATCGATGCAGGAAAGGCGACCACGGCAGATTTGGCTGCTCTGGGTACACGAGTGACGCTGTATGGTCAAATTGAAAAAGTAGAGACAAAAAAGAGTTTTCGTGGAAAAGTTCCGATGGGGGAGGCGACACTTCGAGAACTTTCAGGAAAAATTAAATTAGTGTGGTTTCATCAGCCATATATGGCAAAAATGGTTTCGGTGGGGGATAAGGTACGAGCGTCAGGGGATCTTTCGAAACGTGGTACACAGCTTACGCTTATAAATCCCGAAATTGAGAAAATTGCACAGATTCCAAATGGTCTGGTACCTTCACTGTTTTCTGAAGCAGGCATATCGGATGATGAGAGATTCTTCCCGGTATATCCAGAAACAAAAGGAATGACTTCTACTTGGATCTATCATAAAGTAAAAAAAGTTTTAAGCTCAGGGGTCCTTGAACATCTTTCTGATCCCATTCCAGAAGAGATTCTTCAAAAGTATAACCTTCCGTCGCTCGATAAAGCGCTCGTGTGGATACATATGCCGCGAGACATGAAGCATGCAGAAGCAGCACGAAAGCGTTTTGCATTTGAGGAAATATTTCTTATTCAACTCGAACGGTGGAAAGCGCGATTAGAATATGAGCAGAGCCCATCCTGGAAGATCCCTTCTGTAGAAAAAGATATTCAGGCATTTACAAAAACGTTTGGCTTTCCGCTTACTGATGCTCAGCAGCAAGCGATCGAAACCGTGTTCTCGGATTTTGCAAGTAATCGCCCGATGCTGCGTTTGCTTGAGGGTGATGTTGGTTCTGGGAAGACAGTCGTTGCTGCAACAACAGCATATGGCGTTATAAAGACACGGCCTCCAGAACAGTCCTTTGGAACCCTGCAGGTTGCATATATGTGCCCGACGGAGATTCTTGCCACGCAACACTTTGAATCATTTATCAAATACTTTGTTGGTGCAGGAATCCAGATTGCATTAATGACAGGGTCGGGGTGTCGAAAATTTCCATCCAAAGTAAATCCTTCTGGGTGGACAGATATTTCTCGAGCGCAACTCCTCAAGTGGGTAGCAAATGGTGAGATAGCCATTGTTCTTGGTACACATGCGTTAATGAGCAAGGCGGTGCAGTTCGAGCACTTGGCATATGTCATCATCGACGAACAGCACCGCTTTGGAACAAATCAGCGCGCACAACTATTGCAGAAAGATGGGCGTATCCCGCATTTGCTTTCGATGACCGCGACACCAATTCCTCGCACTCTTGCTTTAACGTTGTATGGAGATTTAGACCTCACGCTTCTCGACGCAATGCCAAAGGGGAGAAAACCAGTGATTACGAAAGTTGTCGGTCCGCATGATCGTGCGCAGGTATATGCACACATGAAAGAAGAGTTGGTTGCCGGAAGACAAGCATATGTTATTTGTCCGCGCATCGATGAGGTTGATCCAGAAAAAGTCATGGCCGCTACCATGCGCAATGTAAAGCAAGAAGCAGAGCAGTTGCGAAAAAAGATATTCCCTGGAAAGCATATTGGAATTTTACACAGCAAGATGAAGCCCGCAGAGAAAGATCGTGTCATGCAAGAATTTTCCGCACACAAGATAGATATCTTGGTTGCAACAAGTGTTGTGGAAGTTGGAGTAAATGTCCCCAATGCCACAGTGATTCTTATCGAAGGGTCAGAGCGTTTTGGGCTTGCACAACTTCATCAGCTTCGTGGTCGTGTGATTCGTGGAACACATCAAGCATATTGTTATCTTTTTACGGAATCAGCTACACAAAAAACGCTTGATCGTTTACAGGCAATGATGACGGCAAAAAACGGTTTTGAGCTTTCCGAGATGGACCTTGCGCTTCGTGGGGCGGGAGAGCTTTCAGGGGGAAAGCAGTGGGGGATCTCTGATATCGGGATGGAAGCGATCAAGAACATAAAAATGGTTGAAGCAGCACGAAATGAGGCAAAAGAAATACTGAAAAATAATCAGACACTTACACAATATCCACGATTAAAAACTCTTTTGGATGAGCGTGGACAGTCGCATCATGAGTAGGGAAAAGAAGTGAACAGTGATGAGTGAATAGTGAATAGAATAGAACAGTAAGTGATGGATAGAAGTAGGGGGAAGGGGTATGGGGGATTGGGGATGGCGATAATACAGTGGATAGTGGAAAGTGGATAGAAAGAAGTAGTTGCAGGTTGCAAGTTTCAAGTTGCAAGGAAAAGTATTGTCAATCCGGAAGGTCGCGACTTTGCGATGAATAGGAGACTGCTCTCAACAAGGAGCGCGGCCTGGCGTGCGTCTATGATTCAGGAGTGATCCAGGGCGTGTATCTTGCATTGTCATTGCGAACGATATCGACTATGCGATATCGTGTGGCAATCCAGGATGGTATGAGCGGCTGAGTTTCATTCATAATTCTTAAATCGTAAATCTTCCATCTCACTTGTATTTATCAATCTGGGTCGCTTGTTCTCTCTCGTGCTATACTATCCCTATGGCAGAGCAAATGAATGAAGATTCAACCTTAATTGATATTGCAAAGGATTTAGTCGCAATAGAAAAACCGCTTCCTGAAAAAGCTGACATGAAAGCTGTTGTCGAGCTTCTCGGGAGGATAGAGCATGAACTCGTCATCTATCGCAGAGAGCGCATCATCAAGAGTGCAATTGTCTTCCTGGGATTCGCTGCATCTATTGGGGGCTTAAGTTTTCTTATTCCAGAATTTATCCGTGTCTATACTGGGCAGTAAAAAACGCCAATGGCGTTTTTTTGTTTTCTTTTCTTTTTGAAAAAATATGCTACAGTAGACCAGCAAATGGGTTTCGCACTTCCGTCTAAAAAGTGAATGACAAAATATGGAGACGTGGCTGAGTGGTCCAGAAGAATATCTGACACCTCGCTGCGGGCAGGCCGAGATAGGCTATCCAAATATCGAGACCAAATATACGATGGAGACGTGGCTGAGTGGTCGAAAGCACCTCACTGCTAACGAGGCATCCCCTA
>CAYLUP010000005.1:0-13309 GCA_964386905.1 uncultured Candidatus Saccharibacteria bacterium | reverse complement strand
ATGGAGACGTGGCTGAGTGGTCGAAAGCACCTCACTGCTAACGAGGCATCCCCTAACCGGGATCCAGGGTTCGAATCCCTGCGTCTCCGCCAAGACAATTTAGTATCGGTGTGACCCACACACTATGAAGCATATAAATATCGAAATAAAAGCTAAGTCAAATAATCACGAGAAGATTCGTGATTTCCTGAAATCACACAATGCTGATTTTAAAGGAATTGAACATCAAATCGATACATATTTCAAAGTAAATAAAGGTCGTTTAAAACTACGTGAGGGAAACATTGAAAACTATCTTATTTATTACGAAAGAGAGAATAAGGAAGGTCCAAAGCAGTCAGATATCATACTTTTCAAGTCATCCTCAGAAAGCTCACTCAAATCGATACTGGCTAATGCAAATGGAGTACTAATTGTTGTAGATAAGAAACGAGAAATATATTTTATCGAGAATGTGAAATTTCATATTGATACAGTCGAAGAGCTCGGGACATTCATGGAAATAGAAGCAATTGATGAAGATGGAAGTATTGGAAAAGATAAATTGTTTGAACAGTGTAAAGAATACCTCGAGCATTTTGAAATTTCAGAATCAGACCTCATTTCTGTATCATACAGTGACTTATTACTTGAAAAAGTAGAAAAGTAACTCCGACCCACACACCTCATTTCAATCCTCAAAATTCTACTTAAATATCCTTACAGCGCCTCATTGCTCCGGTACTTAACCCGAGTGTCCCGCAAAAAATTGAAAACCCGGCGAAAGCCCGGTTTTCTTTTTTTACGTATGCACAGGGAATCGAACTGGGAAAGGGTTGGAAAACGGGAGTTTTCCGTGAAGGAGAGCAGCGAGTCGGAGCCTATCCTGAACAAGAAGTAAATTACTATTTACGACTATGATTCAGGATGGGTTCTTAAGGAGTCACGAGCCCATTAGGTGTGAGTGGCGACGTGAGATTCCCTGCGTCTCCGCAACGAACCAGAAAAATGTGCAAACGTTTTTCTGGTTTTTCGTCCCGCGCTGTGCTCTTGTTAAAAATGTGGATATGTGTACAAAGACACACATAGGTATAGAATATTGGTAGGTTTTCAATTATCCATTTACTATGCTTGCGTTTATGAATACAAAAATTATTCTCGGTGGAATCGGTGGAATCATTATTCTTTCTGGCGGTGTCTATGTATTGTTGTCGAACACTTCAGTATCTCCAGGAAGAGCCGTGTCGTCAGAGTGCGATATACTGTGTCGGGGTGCGGAGGATTCTTGTCCTTCGCTCATTGATGAAGATACATGTCGTCTCAGGTGTGACTTGTTAAGTGAGGAGTCAAGGGCACACATACGTGCCGCACGCGATTGCGAGGAATTAGCAGCAAAGCCGGAGCTTGTTGCAGAAATTCTTATTCCAAATGCTCCGGAAGCACCTTCTCCAAAGAAAGATGCTACCACATGTGAAGCCGCCTGTGGGAGCTATGTTGGGAAGTGTCTCACATTGGTTCCAAACGCAACTCCAGCACTCTTCGCTGAAGGTCAGTCTTCATGCGAGGCTGAATGTGCACGTTGGGATGCGAAGAAAACCGATTGCATGGTCAGTGCTTTCGACTGTGAATCTATGACTACGGTGTGTGGTCTCTAGTATGCATGTATGGAAAAGAAGACTATATTGATTGCGTCATCAGTATTCGTTGGCGGAGCAATCGCTGTTGTTGGTACTCTTGGGTATCTTGGCTCTCAATCAAATGAGCGCGTTGAAGATGCGATTGGGCAGCAGTCTCTTGAGGAATCCTATGTAAAAGAATTGTCTGATGGTAAAAGGTATACATTTTGCCAGAGTCATGAAGAAATCAGTGGTCCATTTACGAGCTCTGTGTTTGGGGAAGAGAAAGGTACGCTTTCGTATACATCAGATGATATTAATGTGTTTGATAAACAGAAAAACGCATTATATATATTGGGGAGAGAGATGCGGTACTCGTATAGTGGAGTCGGTGCGGTTGCTATGGGACCTGGTGCTGGAAATGTGCGCATAGAAGAGAGTGGTATGACGGTAGAGTATTTCGACCTTTTTTCGGCGCCCATGCGAATAGACTACCGTACGAGGATGATATTTCCCGCTCCAGAAAGAAAGAAAAACGATTGGGTCGTTATCGAGCGCACTGGCATTGGGGCTGTATTGGGATACGCAGAGGAAGGGAAGGATAGTTCCCTTGGGGATGCAAAAACGTTTTGCGCACCGTTTTCAGTAGATAAGGCATTTTCTTCGCCAGAGTATTTGTCTATTGAGCATTCTTGCGACACTGGTGATGGTGGCCCATTCCGCTTTTCTGGGACATTTACCTTTTCTTGTGGTGGTGTAGATAATGAAAAAGGAATTGCTCTTGTAAAGGAGTATCAACTCCGTGAGTCAGGTCGTAGCCTATTGGATACCGCATCTGTGCAGGATGGTACGAGTGAGAATGAATTTCAGCATATCATACAAGAGAATATGGAAGACGACGTAAGTACGCAGGTGAAACTTGAACGCATGAGAGAGGAGATGCGAGGAGAAGGGATTCATTAAAAACAAGATCGTGTTGGTCTTGTTTTTTGTATGGAGATGTTGCAGATTGAGAAAGTGGGCATATACTGATGACATGTCATTTATCAAAATATTCAGCGGTATTCTTAGTGTTCTATTTGTGGTGTTTGGGGCGTGGCTGGTTGTAAAGCCAGAGCGTGTGGTCGCAGAAGAGGTGCTGCTCTTTACATACACAACGGCAAAAGAATATGGGGCCTTACGATACCGCACTGATCAAGTGTTGGCTCGTGCACGGACATATGAATCATATGCATCGTGGTCTGCTGATGCTCAGAGGATTTTGTCTGATTGGAATTCATTCCTAGAGACAGCAGAGACACTAGAGAGATACGGAGAATCTCTTTCCTCGCAAAGCATGTCTTTTACTATCATTCAGCGTGCGTATGCATATGATAAACAGGAAATCTCCCAGATATTTGACCAGGCCCCCGCTGGCAAAAAAATAGCCACACTCGCAAAGCATCTTGGTGTCGATGCAAAACGTGCAATGAAGATCTTGGAGCAAGATCAAGCACAGGTGACTGCTGACGCATGGAATGACGCAGGCGATACAATGCAAAAACTCGAGACGTCCGCAGTAGTTATTAAGGATACTGCAAAGGTCTCGCTCTTTGTCGGAACAGTCGTTGTAACGGGAGGAGCAGCTGGATTTGCTTCTGGCTCCGTTGTGGGGCAAGCAAGTGTTCTCGTAAGCGGTGCAGATTTGATCCTTGAGGTCACTGACGATGCTGCAAAAATTGGCATCGGAAATCACAATGGTATTTCTGCGATAGCAAGTGATGCTCGAAAAGTGACGGAACCTCTTGCTGGCCTGCTTGCAGTTGCGGATATTCCCAAGAATGTAACGAAGGGGATTGAAAAATTAAGCGCTGTCACATTTGGAGCCGAACAACTCAACAGCGTTGCACAAGAAGGGAAGATCATTGGAATAGAACTTCCCGCCCACAAAAAGACGGAAAAGTTTCAGAATATAAAAAAATACAATGCCCCAGTATATATCTCTTCGCTAGATTCAAAGGAGGCCACTTCATGGGTGAAAGCGCAGGAAGGTGGGGGTGCATATAATGATACTGAAGAGAGCGTGGCGCGTGTTCTCCTTGATGAAGATGTACAAATAGATCGAACTGGAGACGTCACAGCACCCGCCCTCGAGCAAAATGGAAAAGAAATTCAGGGTAGTGATAGTGCTTTAGGTGCCATCGACACCTTGACAGAGACCCTGGTTCTCACACCAAAAATGGAGTTGCCTGGGAATGATTGGCAGGGTGCGATGCGTATCATGTTGTTCTCTCATGCCTTGATCGAAATCGAAAATGGTACATTTGATGTGAAGTACCGTGCACCATATGAAGGAGGAGGATTCTCTGGCGTTGGAGATATCCATCTTACGGGTACATATGATCAATCTACTGGTACATTGCGTGGTACCCATCGTCGTACATATGATGGTGTCTATAAGGGTGAAAAGCGGACGATTACGTACTCTGGTGCGTTTTCCCATGTCATCCCTAAAGACGCTGAGGAAATGAAGATACAGTTTCTTGGGTCTATCGAAACGACACGGACGGATACAAAAGGAAAATCATATTCCACAAAAAGCGAAGGAGGTTCCTCGCAGATCTATACCGTCCGAAGAAAATAAAAAATCTGCTCACTGCAGATTTTTTATTTCACGTTCTCCCACCAGCGTTCCTGGGTTCTAGTATTCTCTAAGTCTATTAATGATCCAATTTTTGGGGTGAGTAAGGAAATCGATCGCAGCTCCGCTTCTTGAGTGATCCTTTTTATTGGCTCATCCCAATCATGTGTTGAGAGGACAAACTTTCCCCAGTGCACTGGAAGGACGGCTTTTGCACGGAGGTCAATTGCTGCTTGGACAGCTTCTTCTGGTGTTTGGTGCATATATTTCCAGTTTTCATTGTATTGTCCACATTCCAATACAGCAAGATCAAACGGCCCGTGCACATCTCCTGCTTCTTTGTAGTGCTGTCCGTATCCTCCATCTCCTCCAAGGTAAAACGAGAAGTGTGGTGTTTTTAGAATAAATGATGTCCACAAGGTAGTATTTCTTTTCCATGTTCTCCCCGAAAAATGTTGTGTTGTGGAGAGCGTCACAGTTGTTCCTTCTTGAATTTCAACGCTGTCGCCCCAATCTTTTTCAGTGATACGGGATGGGTCGAAGCCCCAGCGGATAAGGTGCGAACCCGTTCCGAGTCCAGTGATCACGCGCCGCACTTTTCCTTTAAGCGCCGTCATTGTTGCATAATCAAGGTGGTCGTAGTGATCGTGAGTGATTAGGAGATAGTCGATCTCGGGTATATCTTCGGGTGAGTAAGGAGTGCTCCCTTCAAATGCGCGAAACATAAAAGGAAGAGGGGCTGCATATGTGCTCAATTGCGGGTCGACGAGGTACCGAATTTCTTGTGCCTGAATCAAGTATCCAGAATGTCCGAGCCAGACAATGTGCGTACCCTTCTTGTCGAGCTGGGAGAGATCGATTTTTTCTGAAGGGAGTGGCTGGGTTGGTCGAATATGTGCATTTTCTGGAAAAAGAAATTTCTTGAACACACTTCCTTGAGTTGCACGTTGTGTGAGGGCTGCTTTTGGATATCTGTTTGTAAACACACCAGATTCAAAGTGTGGCGATGAGATTAGGGTGGGCACTTTTTCCCACCAGTACCATCCAAGGGTAGGAGAAAGGGTGACAAAAAGTATGCCAAATATACACAGGAGTATAGTGTATCCTAGTATTTTGAGAGCGCGGCGAATCATTCTTGTATTATTGCATAAAAACGGAATATTTGTCTGGTACAATAAAGATGTCACAAAACCGCACTTCTTTCGTATATATAAATGAAGAGCGGATTTGGCAATTTCACTATGGGATCTTCACCGTCATTTGATTCAGAGACACTATATCGCGAACTCTTCACACCGCTTTACCGGTACTTGTTTTTGCGAACAAAAGACCGCGATGTGGCGAATGATTTGGTGCAGTCTGTTTTTTTAAAATATCTCTTGCAGGAAAAGAAGCCAGAGACAAAAGAACACTCTTTGCGCCTCCTCTATACTATTGGCAGAACAATGCTTATTGATCACTGGAGAAAGAAGGGAAGGAGAATCGAAACATCACTTGAAGACGGGTGGGAGATTGAGGATGATGCGCCAACACCGCTCGAAGTCGCACTTGCCGAAGAAGAGCGAAATGAGGTTCGCATGCTTCTTACTCAACTTTCTGCTGTTGAACAAGATGTTGTTTCTCTTCGTATTACTTCTGATATGGGGTATGAAGAAATTGCAACAATTATGAATACTAGTGTTGTGAATGCACGAAAAATATATTCCCGTGCTATTCAGAAGGTCGGGGCTTTACTCCAAACAAACAACCACACGTTATGATGCACGAACATGAAATAGAAACAAAACTCAAACAAGGAATATCCGATATTCATCCAGATCGTTCCTTGTTCGAGCAGACGCTCACTCAGGCACGAGGAACACAAGAGCGATACGATGTTCCATCGCCATATCAGTTCCAATTTTCATCACTTATGAGAAAAATGGCATACGTGGGCGCACCGGTTGTTGTTCTCGTTCTTGTTACGCTTTTTACCTTTCAGGGTGATGCGCCACAAAAAGAATCCGTACAGGTATCGCCGGTAAACAGTGCTCAGTCAATGGAAGAGAAAAAGACTATAGCGAATGCTTTGGTGCAGAAGCCATTAATTCAAGAATCGGTTTTCCCCCAAACATCGCAGTTATCCGAAGACGCTTCTGTGGATGATGTGATGCAAGGGTTTCTTGCTGAAGCAGAAGTCGATGCTGCGCTTGCAATGAATGACTCCTTTGATGCTGAATATCTCTACACTGAGCTCGGTGCTATACCAGAGATTAACGCAATTGACTATGAAAACCTTATATAATACATACACAACAGGCCTCCTTCTCTTCTCGATATTTCTTTCTCCTTCAATCGCCTTTGCACAAGAGAAAAAAGTGCGAGCACCAGAAAGTAAGAATTTTTGTTCGCGGGTAGATAGTATTGGGGCAAAAATTGCAGAACAGGTATCTGGCCGCACAGTGAAGGTCGCGGAAAAAAGAACCGAACGACTTGCAAAGCTTGCAGATGATCGTTCGAAGAGAGATGAAAAACGAGCGACAAGTTGGGGCGCACATGATGTGAGTCGCGACGCGCGTATCCAAGCATTACGTTCTCGTGCAGGCAACGAGACACAGAAGAATGCTGTCGCACAATTTGAGTCCGCAGTAAAGCGCGCTGTGGAGAAACGAAGAATTGCAATTAATGCTGCAGTGCAGACATATCGTGCTGGGATCGACGGACTTGTGAGTGGACGAATGGCAAATATTGATGGTAGCTCGACAACACTCAAACAGGCTATTGAAAAGGCGATTGCCGCAGCAAAAATTGCGTGTACGGGCCCAAACCCAGACGCAGACGGAATTCGTACCACATTTACCTCTACTGTAAAACGTGCACACGATATATACCAATCAACTCGTTCAGAATCTGCAATCCGTACCGAAATTACGATATTGACTGATATTCGGAAAAGATCGGTTGATGCAGCCGTGCTACAATTTAAAACTGATATTGAGAAAGCGACGCATGATCTCAAAGCTGCATTTGCACAATAAAAACACCGGAAGGTGTTTTTGTTGTAGTATACTTAATGTATTATGAAAGGATTTCTACAATTTATCCGAGAGCAGGGGGTGATTGGTCTTGCTGTCGGCTTTATACTTGGTGGAGCAGTTTCAAAGCTTGTCACGGCACTCGTGACCGATATTATTAACCCGATCCTTGGTGTTGCTCTTGGTGCGGTCAATGGGCTAAAAGAAGCACGCATTTCTATTGGAGAAGCACACATCCTCTACGGAGATTTTATTAATGTTTTTGTGGATTTTGTTATCGTTGCACTCGTTGTATACGTTGGTGTGAAGTTGCTTGGTGTTGATCGGCTTGATAAGAAAAAGGAGTAGTGTGATATGACACGGCAAAAGGTTTCAATTATTCTGACAGTATTTATTGATGTGCTTGGTATCGGTATTGTCGTCCCAGTTCTTCCTCATTTGTAAGCATTTTTGATACAACTCCATTCGTGATCTTTTTGCTGTTTTCGTTATTTTCACTCTGCGCTTTTCTTTCTGCACCGTATTTGGGCGCATTGTCAGATCGCGTTGGGCGACGACCCGTTTTGCTTTTAAGCATATTGAGTACAACAATTGGATGGTATACATTTGCGTTTGCCCACTCCATTTGGTTTCTCTTTTTGGGGCGAATTATTGATGGTTTGGCTGCAGGGAACTTTCCTATAGCACAAAGCTATCTTTCAGATCTTTCAAAGAGTGAAAAAGAGCGAACTGCAAATCTCGGGTTGATCGGGGCAACATTTGGCGCAGGATTTATTATTGGGCCTGCACTAGGTGCTTTTTTGAGTGATTTTGGTGTTCGTGTCCCGTTTTATGCAGTCGCAGTTTTGTCGACAATCAATCTCCTTCTTGCATATTTTTTTGTAAAGGAATCTCATCATAAAGAGCAGAGAACAGCGCAGCGTATTTCGCATCCTTTCCAGCCCATTTTTGCAGCAGCGAAAGACCTTTCTCTTCGATCCAGATATGCACTTTGGTTTCTCTTTAACTTTGCTACATCAATGCAACAAGCGACCTTCGCGGTCTTTCTTGTCGACGTGTATGGTTTTGAATCAAAAGCAATTGGTTATACGATAGCGCTTGTTGGGGGATTAATTGCAATCAATCAAGGGTTTTTATTGAAAGCATTTTGGCTCAAGCAATTTCAGGAACACACGCTTGAAGTGTGGATGCTGTTTGTGTTTGCACTCGGATTTTTTATGCTCGGCCTCCCATGGCTTATAGTGATGATTCTTGGTTTTATCCCACTTGTTGTTGGGCAATCTGTCGCACGGGCAATTATGACAAGTCGTGTTGTGGGGATAGCAGGGGAGAAGCAAAAAGGGCAGTCACTCGGTGTTCTCGCATCAGTGCAGTCAATTGCAATTTCCGTGGGTCCAATTGTCGCTGGCGTTGTGTATTTGAAATCTCCCTTTTCTCCGTTCTGGATAGGATCAGGTATTCTTTTTCTTGCATTTATTGTTGCATTTTATCTCTTCCGAAACGAACACAGAAAGCAGGATACAGATATTCTTGTCGTCGATACGATATAGTCTTGTACACAGCAACGCCTTGCGTTCTGTGTATTTTCTTTTATGCTCAATATATTATGGCACTCTTTACTGAGATTATTAAATCGATTTTTCCTGAATATTGTATTGCATGTGAAAGAAAGGGTGCGAGCTTGTGCGCTTTGTGCGAGCGAGCAATTATTTTGCGTCCCATGATGCATGAAGAATGGCTCACGTCTTTGTTTGAATATCACCAGCCGATTGTAAAAAAGGCAATTCAAGACCTCAAATATCATCATCGTCGAGGCATTGCTGATTATTTTGGTAATGCATTATTTCGTGAGTTTTTTTCTCAGCTTGCACGCCATCCTGAACAGGTCGTTCCGATTTGCTTTATTCCAATCCCGGGAAGTGCTGCTGGGAACGCAGAGCGAGGGTACAACCACGCCGGGGAAATTGCAAAAGCACTTGTTGCTGTCGCGGCTCGATCCCGCATGCCAATGTGTGTGCTTGACCATGTGTTATTGAAAACACGGGAACCAAAACCGCAAGCAAGGATTGATGAGCGGTGTGCTCGTGAAAAAAATGTTGAAGGTGTTTTTGAGGTGCGTGATAAGAAGTTGATCGCTGGTAAACATATCGTACTTATTGATGACGTTATTACGACCGGAGAAACGATGAAGGCTGCGCGGAAAGTACTTTTGCAAGCAGGTGCAAAGACGGTGATTGGGATAGGGGTGGCCCACTAGGCATGGAAGTCAGGCCGAGTGGGCAGTGATAAGTAAAGAGTATAAATAGTTGAGAGTTGCAGGTTCCAATTTACAAGAACACTGTCCATTTGAAAATGAGAGTCTCCTGTCCATGGCATTTTCTATCCACTTATCACTATTCACTCATTACCGTATGTCTCTTTCCACTACCCACGAATCACGATCCACTGTATAATAGGAACACATGGGTATTTTTGATTCAATTACAAAAGTTTTTGGTGGAAACTCTGTTGAGAGTGTTGTTGGTATTGATATTGGGGCATCGGCTGCAAAGGTGATGCAACTGAAGAGGGGGACACCAAAACCAATCCTTGAAACGTATGGCGAAATAGCACTTGGGCCATATGGAGGCATGGAAGTGGGGCAGGCGGTGGCAAATCTTCCTGTCCCAATTATTGTCGATGCCTTGAAGGGTCTTTTTGAAGAAGCGAAAGTTACATCGCGTGATTTTGTGTTCTCTCTTCCACTTTCTTCAACACTACTGACGGTTATTGAGCTTCCAGATGTTGGCCCCTCACGTCTTGCTGAAATTATTCCAATTGAGGCCCGAAAGTATATTCCAATGAACGTCAATGAAGTTTCTTTGTCGCACTGGATTATTCCAAAAGCTGTTCGTACGTATGTTGATCCTGATGAGGAAGAGCGTCTTAAGAACGGCCCACCAAAAGTAGATGTTTTGCTTGCTGCAGTACACAATGATGTCTTGAATCGATTTTCTGAAATTGCAAAAGGGTTGAACGCAAAAAGTGCCGCATTTGAAATCGAAGCATTTAGTACTATTCGTGCAGTGATGGGAAGAGAGAGCCAGCCTGTTGCTATTTTGGATATTGGCGCCGCATCATCGAAGTTGATTATTGTCGAAGAAGGAGTTGTGCGAGGTGCGCATCTGATTAGTGTTGGTTCACAGGAAGTATCATCTGCGCTCGCACGTGCGCATAATGTCCCAATGATTCAGGCTGAAGAGATGAAAAGAGAGTATGGTCTTTTGGGAAATCCGAATGATCCTGCTGTCGCGGAAATCTCTCGTCTTGCGATTGAACGTGTGTTGGGTGAAGCGGTGAGAATCGTCCGACGCTATGCACAGCAAAAACATGTTGCCATAAATCGCATTGTCCTCTCTGGTGCAGGGTCTTTGATTAAGGGCCTCCCAGATGTTGCCCGAGGCGGTTTTGATTGCCCAATTGTATATGGAGATAGTTTTGCTCGTCTTGAAACGCCTCAGCAACTTGCACCGTACCTTGCAGACGCAGGCCCTGAGTTTGCAGTTTCTATTGGCCTCGCGCTACGAAAGCTGAGCAGATAGAAAAATACAAGGGGATGGGCTACGGGTGATAGAGTAAGGGGTGTATAAACTTCATCAATATGTTGATGAAGTTTTTTTCTGCTTTACCCAATCTGCCATACCCTATACCCAGAATATTCTCTGTGCACAACTTAACGGGAGCGAGCAACTCCTGTGTTACAATAAATACGAATACTATGCCTAATATTGAAACAAGTTTTATACCCGAGCAGGGAGTGACATATCAAGGTGCACGCAGGTCGACTGTGGTAACCGTGTTTTCTGTGCTCGTAACAGTTCTTGCTCTTGGGGCTACCGCAGGGGTGTGGTGGCTCGAGCGAGCGGAAAAAGCAGAAGTCCAAAGGCTTGATGTCCAATTGAGCACGATGGAATCACAGTTTGACATGGCAAAGATTGATCGCTTGGCTCAGTTTGATAATCAAATCAATTTGGCAAGAGAAATGTTTAATAAACATTCTATGCCGTCAGTTATGCTTGATTACCTTGCGCGAAATACCGTTGCGTCAATGAAGTGGAAGCAACTCAAGTTTACTCGAGCGCAAAGTGGAGCAGCAAAACCCGCAGACGCATCGTCTGGTGGTCCAACGGGAGATATTCTCGAGCTCACAGGGGAGACTGCATTGGGGTCTGGTTATGGTCCATTGTACCGCCAACTTACACATTTTCGTGCGCAATCAGGAGATATCCAGTCAGTTGAATTGCAGAGTTTTCGTATTGACCCTCGAACAAACATTGTCTCGGTGCAGATGCGATTAGGTATACGTCCATCTCTTGCGACATTTGCAACCGTGCGTGATCGATCTGGATCCTCAGCGACAACACAAACGAACACGGAGGCACCTGTTGTTCCGGTCACAGTAAACCCACCGATTGCTCCACCGCCTTCACAGCCCCAGATTTCACCGACTCCCACATCAACACTGCGAGTAAATTCTGTGCCCACTGGGACGACATCGAGCCCCGTTACTGGAAACACTGTAACCCGATAAGCATATGAGATATATTACTGCAATTATTTTTGCATCACTTGCAACTGGGCTTGTCGTTATGTATGTATATCCTACCTATGAGCGCATTGAAGAGGAAAAGCAAAAGAAAAAAGAACTTGTAGAATTTCTTGCGAAAGCCGAAGAGGCACAAGCGAAGATTGACGAGCTCGAAAGAAAGAAGCTTTCTCTTCCTGTTGATGCAGAGAGTCGCATGAATGCAATGATTCCTGAGTCTATCGATGATGTAAAGTTTTCGATGGAATTGACCGAACTTGCAAAGTCACACGGTCTCTCTCTTGCAAATCCTTCTATCCGATCACTCGCATCAGATAAGGCAAGTAAGATGAAAGAATACAGCGTGTCATTTCAGGTCGATTCGCCATACAACACATTTGTTCGTTTCCTTGGCGATCTTGAATATTCATTACATATTCGCGATATAACCTCTCTTACTATGGCGGTTGGAGAAAACACTGCTGCGCCAATGAAGATTTCGGTCGAGTTTACTACTTACGCACTCCGATAGATTTATGAAACAAACACTCATTGATATTCTCATTGTTTCTGTTGTGCCACTTCTTATTGTTGTGGGGTATTACTCCACGCAAAATGATTCTTTGAAAGAAGCGCTTCTTTCAATCTCAGGGAAAACCACTGCAACAACAAATCCAGGAGATAAAACAGCACAAGCATTAACCAAACTCGAGGCGATTCGTCTTGATGGAACGATCTTTGAATGGAAAGAATTTCAAACACTGAAAAAGCCTATCGAAGTTCCTGTTCGTGATGAACCAATTGGAGGGAAGAAAAATCCTTTTGAAGAATAAAACACCGATGAGGTGTTTTTCTTTTCTCCATAAGAGAATACAGGGGATATTGACATTACTTTATCTATATGATATAGTCAAAACCGAGCAAAAATTGTCTGAAGAAAAAGCTTGACTTATTTTCTCATTCGTATATACTGCTCATTACGTTAATCGATGCGGAAACGCGACGATGAACGGAAAAAGAACTTTGACAACTGAGTGTTACGCAAGACCCGATCTATGTGTCGCGAAAGCGATATGTAATCGAAAATGAAATTGAAAAATCAATTCGTAATTCCAGCAATAGAAAGAGTGTGGAACAAGAAAGAAAATTCTCTCTTGTCTCATTTTACTTTTATATAAGAGTTTGATCCTAGCTCAGGATGAACGCTGGCGGCGTGGATAAGGCATGCAAGTAGAACGATTCATGTTTACTTCGGTGAATATGGGGAGTTGCAGACGAGGTAGTAACACGTAGGAACGTCCCCCAAAGTCAGGAATAACGCATCGAAAGGTGTGCTAATACTTGATGGTCCCGCAAGGGTAAAGATTTATCGCTTTGGGAACGGCCTGCGCAGTATCAGCTAGTTGGTGAGGTAAAAGCTCACCAAGGCTATGACGCTTAGGGGAGGTGAGAGCCTGGCCCCCACCGATGGGACTGAGACACGGCCCATACACCTACGGGTGGCTGCAGTCGAGAA
>CAYLUP010000004.1:0-61356 GCA_964386905.1 uncultured Candidatus Saccharibacteria bacterium | reverse complement strand
ATGGTACTCTTTCTTTATGATTATAGGACACACATACACCATTTCTTCTCTTGAAGCATTAGACAACTTTGTTGAACATGAGTTTCTCCCATTTGTTGACGCAACAGACACAACCGCGACAGTATTTGGACTCACAGGAGATCTTGGCTCAGGAAAAACTGCTTTTGTAAAAAGCGTCGCGAAACACCTTGGTATTTCTGAAACCATCTCATCACCTACATTCATTATTACAAAATCCTACACACTTCCTCGTGAAGACACTCCACTCGAAACTCTTGAGGGGGCCAAAGACCTTCGCGCTCATCCACATTTCCATGAGCTTATCCATATCGACGCGTATCGCATGGAAGACGACCGTGAGGCAGATGTCCTCCGTCTACCCGATCTTCTTCATGATGGAAGAAATATTATCTTTATCGAATGGCCAGAAATGCTCGGAGAGCACACACCGAAAAATATTCGTCGCATACAATTTACTTTTATAAACGACACAACGCGCGAAATCACACTCCTGAATTAAACAAAAACCCGCACGAAGCGGGTTTTTGTGTATATTATTGCACCTGAGGTTGTGTATCTTCAATAATTTCCATCCCAGGAAGACCAACATCTTGAATACGCACCGATGGTGTAAAGTCAGTAATCTTTGGCTTCTTTGGAACACTAGGGACAACCATTGCATCACCCTGTGAGGCGACACTCACAAATGCTGGAAGTGGAACCTGTGCCTGAAATGCAAGTGTATCTTCAATATGCTTTTCAGCTACAGCACTCTTTGTATCATCAGCACGCTTCTGCTCCTGCATGCGTGTGTACCAGTCCTTTGCCTTCACTGCAAAAATAAGCGCAGCGACAATCAGATTCAATACAACAACCCAAAGAATAAGCGTTGAAGGGAATACGCCCTTTGTGCCGTCCTGAGACGATCCTGTTGATGCGAGAAGTGCATTTGCTGTCATCACTTTCCCAGCCTTTGTTGTAAACAAGAGTTTTGCATCAACTTTTGGAGCCCGTGAGGACTCTCCAGTATTCATGGTCATAATACTGATTGTGCGTGTATCCCCTTTCTTAATAGTACCAATTGGGAGAATGTAGACCTTTGAACCATTTGTTGCTTCCGCAACAAGTAATTCATTTGCGGTTGTGTCGCCAATGTACACAAGAGACTGTGGTACAACAACGCGCAATTCCGCTTTTGATGCAGACTCTGTGCGATTATATGTATATGATATGCGGTATTCAATAGTCTCTTTTGAGTCACGGTTTGCGAGAGTTTTTACAGAAACGGAAACACCCTGTACCGAGCTCCCCACCGCACCCGTAAGATCATCTTTTGCTTTCCCCTTCCCTGGTGTCACCACTTGCTCTTCTTTGGAATCAGAACCTTTTCCGAAGAAAGAAAATCCTGAAGACTCTTTTGTTGTCTTTGGTGGTGTCGAGCTTGCAGTTGCCTTTGCAGGTTGAGTAACTTTTTGTGTTGATTTAACTTCAATAACAGGCTTTTCTCCTGCAGTCTTAAAACTCTTTATTGCGCCATATGTAACACCTCGATCGTTCTCAGCAGCAATACGGTAATAATAGGTTGTCCCCGGAGTCAATGCCTTAAGTATTACATTAACTTCGACACCGTTTCCACTTACACGTTGTGCACCTGAATGCATTGTGAGCTTATCGTCTGTTCCATAATCAAACCAATATTCTGCGGAACCACCATGCGGTGCGACATATCCAAACACCTTCGCCGTATCATCACGAACAGTTGTCGCTTGGCGTGTCGTCACCAATACCACGGGAGCAACAGGAACTTCGAGGTCACGCGTGGTGAAATATACCACATTTCCAGCAACAGAACTTTTTTGGTTATCCGCAACAATGCGGAAATAATATTGTGTTTTTGGAGCGAGCCCACGAATAGTGGCGTTCACTGTTCGAACACTCGCATTTGTGCTTATAGTACGTCGCTGTGTACGAAAGACAACATCATCATATACACCAACAACACCCCACTCAAACCAGTATCCATTATCTTCTGCAGACCCACCTGCCACGCTCGCGTAAATCTCCGCACTGTTATGCGTAATGTTTTTTGCGATTTTTGTTTCCACTGATGGAGCAATAGTTCCAGCACTTGCCCAAAATGGTGAAAACATCGCGAAACCGAGAATAATGAAGAGAATCTTTTGCATGGTGTATATTATACCATATTTTACATATTAGTCAATACTATTTTTATGGCCATATTCTTGCTTTCTTTGTGCTTTCCCGTATTCTTGCTTCAGATCGTTCATTGGAGAACACTCATGACACGCGTCATCCGACAGGGCGGGATGGGTGTATATATATCTACCCCACGGCTCGCAAAGGCAGTTTCTCTTGCAGGTGGCATCGGAACAGTGTCTGGAACACTCGCAGATCACATCCTGGCACGCCTTCTTCATAATGGGGATCCGGGAGGAGATGTCGTTCGCGCCCTATCCCACTTCCCTGTTCCTGAAATAGCAGAGCAGGTGATCCAAAAGTACCTCCGAAAAAACACTGAAGACACCACACCTCTTCGCATCCCTTTCCCCACGATTGATCACTCTGAAGAACATCGTGCTCTCATTATGTGTGCAAATTTTGCCCTTGTGTGGCTAGCAAAAGAAGGACACGCTCAACCGATAGCAATAAACTATCTTGAAAAAGTACAACTCCCGTTTTTGTATGCGCTCGCGGGTGCAATGCTTGCAGGAGTTGATGAGGTTGTCATAGGAGCCGGGATACCAACTCAAGTACCAGGAATCATCGATTCCTTGTACACAGAAGGTCGCGCTGAACACATGCTCCATATTGAAGATAGTACTCATGGAGGCATAACCGCTGCAATCGATATACACCATATGTTCAAGCGCACTGTCGTGTTTCCGAAACGCCCAGATTTTCTCCCCATTGTGAGCACTGACGCACTCGCACACATCCTCTTCAAGAAAACGAAAGGAAATATTCAGGGTTTGATTATTGAGCACTTCTCTGCGGGTGGACACAATGCTCCTCCTCGCGGAAAGTATTCCATAAACGAACTCGGAGAACCAATATATTCTGAACGCGACACTGCAAACATGGAACGTATTCGAGAACTTGAAATCCCTTTTTGGCTCGCGGGTGGATATCACTCAAAAGAAAAACGCACAGAAGCGGAAGCATGTGGTGCCTCTGGTGTCCAAATTGGTTCACTTTTTGCGCTTGCAGAAGAATCCGGTTTGCGAAAAGATCTAAAGCATGCAGCATTGACGCAATGGAAAACACAAGGACTCTTTGGTGTTGCAGACACACAAGCATCACCTACGGGTTTCCCATTTCGTATTGTGGCCCTACATGGAACAACAGCAGAAAAGAAGCACATTCTTTCACGAACACCTCAATGCAATATCGGTGCACTCCTTTCTCCATACTTCACTCGAGCAAACTTTCTCTCTTATCGGTGTCCCGCTGAACCCTCACTAAAATTTGAGAAAAAAGGTGGTGACAAGAGTCGAACAGAGGGGGTTGTCTGTTTATGCAATGCCCTCTTGAATGCATGCGAACTTGGAATCGAGGGAAGCCCTGCAGCTCTCACCCTCGGAAGCGACTGTTCATTTCTTACACATCTCCTTCAAGGAAAAACTCAATACTCTGTCGCTGATGCAATGGAGTATCTCTGTTCATAACGAGAGCACGGATTCGTCCGTGCTTTTTTTATACAAAAAAACACATCAAATAATGTGTTTTTTATCGCGAATCACTTAATCCAACCGCATCTGCAATTTCGGATAATGCGGTTATTCCATTGATTGCTTTTACAATACCGTCTTGTCGCATAGAAAGGAGCCCCTGTGGTCGTGCCGCTTCAATAATTTCTCTTTCTGATGGATTATTCGCAATCATATTCTCAATCGCCCGATCCATACGGATACCCTCATAGATCGACACACGCCCCTTAAAACCAATATCATTGCACGCAGCACACCCTTTTGGACGGAAGAGGACTCCAGTATACGTTAGCCCTGGACGATACTTTTGGATTTCTGGAAGTTCTCGCAAAATACTCTCAGCTTCATACCCCACAGGAGCGTACTGCTCTCGGCACTGCGGGCACAAACGACGAACCAAACGCTGCCCAATCATAAAGTTGAGTGACGATGGAAGAATTTTTGGATTCACACCAATATCAATAAAACGAGGAATTGCACCTGCTGCAGAATTTGTGTGGAGGGTGGAAAGAACAAGGTGTCCTGTCAATGCCGCCTCCACAGCAACCGTCGCTGTTTCATTGTCGCGAATTTCTCCAACCATCACCACGTCAGGATCTTGACGAACAGCAGCACGGAGTCCTGCTGCAAAATCGTATCCCTTACTATGATCAATTTGCGTTTGTGCAATACCGGCAACATGATATTCGATTGGATCTTCGATAGTGATTATTTTGATTTCTGGCGTGAGGAGCTTCTTGAGTGTCGCATACAATGTTGTCGTTTTTCCTGATCCTGTGGGACCAGTCGTCACCAACATACCATTTGGCTTTTTAATTTCCTCCATCATAATGGAGTAAAACACCTCATCCATACCCAAAGCCTCGAGTGGTACACTGATAGATTTTGGGTTTAACAAACGCATAACAACAGACTGATTGTATGCTGATGGAACAATGGAAACACGTACCTCAATATTGGCGTCAGCCATTTTAATCGTGAAGCGTCCATCTTGTGCTTCTGCAGTAACATTCAATTTAATCCCTGCCATCAACTTGAGACGTGCGAGCATTTTTCGATACGCCTCATGACTAATATTTGCCACATAATAAAGCACACCATCAAGACGATACCGAACACGAACAGCAAACTCTTCTGGTTCAATATGGACATCAGAAATTCCAAGACCAACAGCGCACCCCATCACAATCTCTGCAATCTGTGATGTTGCATGTGCGCTATTTTCCTGCTTCACCTCTTCAATAACACGCGTGACATCTTTAATTTGCTTTGTTTGTGCCATGTACTTCTTCACTGTTTCTTCAGAAATACCAAGAGCACCTCCCTGCATCACTGTTGTGTGTTGTGTCTCCTTATACACATCAAGCGCTTTCTTAATACTAAACTCTGAAGCGAGATATATTTCAACTTCTAGTGATTGTTCTCGGAGGCCATCAACAATCGACTGAAGTTCAGGGTTATTTGGAGTTTGCACGGCGAGTTTTACTGTATGCCGATCAATATCAAAAAGAACAATATGTGCCCTTCGTGCAACCTCTTCATCAATCATATGAAGTGCAGTGTTTTTGATAATAACTGCACCCAAATTGACATACCCCAAACCATATCGTTCTGCAAGAATTTTTGCCAAATCCTCCGCTTCTCGTTCTCGATGTTCTTGAATAGGATCTATACTCATTGCTTTATCATAACACATGAAAAAAGCGCCCATTCGGGCGCATATTGTCTTACGAGACCTCATGAAGGTCAAATAATGGAACGAGTCCTTCAGGCGTATGAACGGGGTTTTGTTGTGGCGATTCTTCGTCCACAACAAGCTCGAGAGTATGTGGGCGCTTCGTATGAAGACGTGCAAGCTCTCGGGAAGAGAAGAGGGAGGGTTGAACAGGATGGCTGGAATGCAACATACAAACCTCATAAAATGAACTTTCCTAAAAATACTATATCATTCGAACAAACTATCCCCACACCTTCCATTGACACTCAAAACATGTTCGAATAGGGAGTGAAAGAAAAAGTGAGGAATGGAGTAAAAAGAATTATATATTGTTATTACAAAAACAGACCATTTTGGTCTGTCTTTGTAGTCCACAATTTATATTACCACCACCCTAGATTGCCTGAGATAGTTTTAGCTACAGTTTTAGTTTTAGTTCATGCGAAATACCAACACAGTCCTAGATTGCCACCAACTCTCGAAGACTCGAGGTTGTCGCAATGACAGTGCGTTGTATTTCGCCTGGAATTACGCACCCACCATGTACTAACCTCTGTATTTCCCTGTTCACTAATCACGTATCACTATTTACTCATCCCCCGAGCGATCATATTCAAACCCGAGATGATCATAAGCTTTTTTTGTCGCAGTCCGTCCACGCGGAGTACGATCAATAAAACCTAATTTCAGTAAGTATGGCTCATACACCTCTTCAATTGTCGCCATTTCCTCGGCAGTTGCCGCAGCAAGAGTATTCAACCCCACAGGGCCACCGTTAAATTTTTCAATCATCACACTAAGAAGTTCTCGATCTGGTGTCCCAAGACCCAACCCATCAATCTCTAGTAATGCGAGAGATTCACGAACAACGGTTTCATCCAAAGGTTTCTTATGTACCTGTGCATAATCTCGTGCTCGCTTTAAAAAATGATTTGCCGTGCGTGGTGTAAATCGTGCACGTTTTGCGATTGCGAGTGCTGCCCCATGCTCCAAAGAAACACCAAGAATATTTGCGGAGCGCGTAATAATGCGTGCGATTTCTTCTTCGGAATAAAATTCGAGACGGAACACACCACCACCAAATCGTGAACGAAGAGGTGCGGAAAGTGCAGCAATGCGCGTTGTTGCCGCAATTAATGTAAAGGGTGGTAATTCTAATTGAATTGTTCGCGCAGATGGGCCTTTTCCGATAATAATATCAAGCACACCTGATTCCATTGCTGGATACAACACCTCTTCAACCATCTTGTTCAGTCGATGGATTTCATCGATAAAGAGAATATCACCCGCCTTCATGTTTGTAAGAAGCGAGGCGAGATCCCCCACCTTCTCTATTGCTGGACCAGATGTTACCTTTAATTGTGCTTTAGTTTCTAGGGCAATGAGATGTGCAAGTGTTGTTTTACCAAGACCGGGTGGTCCATAAAACAAGACATGTTCTGGTGGATGACCACGTTCTGCTGCTGCAGTTAAAAGAATATGTAAATTTTGCTTAATATGATCTTGCCCAATATATTCATCCCATGTTTCTGGACGAAGCCGCTGATCAAGAAATATGGCTTCACTTTTTTGAGTAGGGATATGTGTTGAAAAATCACTTGACATACGAGAATTACATGATATATTACACTCGATTCATAAACGCACTTTACGATGTATGTAGTATACCAGGCAAGGGGTAAATAACCAAAAAACACACTCGCCAAGAAAAATACTTGACATATTACATATTCTGTGATAGTATATGAATCACCGAACGATTGTTACTCTTACCCTCAAGCGATTAGAGCCCCACAGGCTTCCATGATGTAGATCCAAGGATTTCTTGGTTCAGCGCCTAGCGACTGTTGCTGGGGATCTCCTCAGGAATGCATTTCACCACATACTCCGGTTTGTGGTAATCGATTGAGGGTAAGAGTAAGAATATAAACACAACCCCCATATAGGGGGTTGTGTTTTTTAAAATCCTTCATCTAAAAGATCTTCCTCTGCGCGATAATTATAACGTGCCTCATCATCTTCATCACCAAAGAAATCTTCATCGTCTTCCTCCTCTTCCACATCTTCAATGATTCCAACTTCTGCAAGCTCTTCATCTTCTATAGCAACCTCACTCTTTTTCTTCTTCTTTTGCCCAAGAAGCTCATCATCTTCAAACAAAAATCCATCATCCTCAAGAGGGTGTTCCGCTTCATCTGCGAGAACATCAAGGTCGTCAATTGCAACAATATCTGCATCTGCATCATCAACAAGATCATCACTTGTTGGACCAAAACCCTGTGTCTCATCATCAAGATTATCATCTGGGATTACCCCTACAACATCATCACTCATGGTGTTCATTTGAATTTATTGAATAGATTAACTGGAATATACCACTGAATTTTACACTTGTGCACCTTTTACAAACATGCCTGTGGATAGTGTAATATATCTTCACTATTGGCCCACTTTTTTTTGATGTACACACTCGGCAAGACCAGCGATTCCAAGTGCAAGAGCATCATACTCATCATCAACACGTTTCTCATCCGAAAGAGAAAGGAGTTGTTTCACCATATACATAACCTGAACTTTTGTTGCTTTTCCAAACCCCGTTAGTGCAATTTTTACTGCACTTGGATGTATTTCATAAATTGGGAGTGCATATTTCTCAGCAATATACAACAACGCACCACGAACCTCTGCTACCTGAAGAGCGGTTTTTTGATTATTTGAAAAAAATAATCCTTCTATCACAAAAACATCTGGTTGATATGTTTGTATAAGTTTTTCTACAGTCGACACAATCGTATACATGCGCTTTGTATTCTTTTCTTTTCCTGTCGTCTCTAAACATGTTGAATATACACGAGATAATTGTTTCGTTTCTTCAACAACAGCAACACCACATCTTCCAAAACCAGGATCAATTGCAATAGCCCTCATAGTGGAAGAATAGCACGTTGGGAATGCGATGGATAGTGGATGGTGGATAAGAAGAAGTGAATAGTGATAAGTGATTAGTGATTAGAAAAAGAGATTTATGATTTATGAATGAAGATGTAAGTACGTGTGCCTCGTATTGTCATTGCGACAACCTCGAGTCTTCGAGAGTTGGTGGCAATCCAGGACGGTATGAGTATTTTGTATAAACTAAAACTTTAACTAAAACTATTCCAAGCAACTCAGAACTGAATAAAGTGAATAGTGAAAAGTAATGAGTGAACAGAGAAATACGAAATAATGAACGTATAAGAAAAAACAGCGTGTGCTGTTTTTTCTCATGACTCATGACTATTCTACATTTGTATACACATCTTGCACTTCTTCATTTGCCTCCAACTCATCAACAACTTTTGAGAGGGCTTGAAGATCATCATCACTTAAATCCATTGTTGAATTTGGAACATACTCCCCATCTGGGTTCCGTGTAAACGCCCAAGCAGCAGAACCCGCAGAGGCAAGAGAAATATTGTTTTTTGAGAGGATGTGTTTTACTTCCTGCGCCGCCTTGTTTCGATTTGAGGAAAAAGCAACAATAATCATTGCACACCCACCTGGTCCATATGCCTCATACACCAACTCCTCCGCCTCTTCCATATCACTCGACTGTCCCTTTTTCAAAGCACGATCGATAGTATCTTTTGGCATGTTTTCTTTCTTTGCTTTTTCAATAAGTGCACGAACTGATGCAGCATTCACATCACCTTTTTGTTTTTTAACCTCATTAGCAATCAATGAACCATATTTTCCAAAAATCTTACTCTTTTTGGCATCTTCGGCACCTTTCTGTCTTTTGATTTGTGCCCATTTATTATGTCCTGACATTGTATAGTGATTAGTGAAAAGTGAATAATGAACAGGAAGCCCATAATACACTTTCGCTTCTAAGGAAACTTTTACTCAATAACAATTTTTACAAAACGGTGTTTTCCTACCTTCACAATAAGCATCTCTGTTACTGTAAGAAATGGATCAATAATCTTTTCCTCACCATTTCGTTTTACTGCGCCAGCCTCAAGAAGACGTCGATATTCAGTTTTTGATTCAACAATATGATGCGCAAGTAAGACATCAACAAGAACACTTCCTGACCTACAAGAGACAGTAGTCATCTCTTCTGGAACACCACCTTTTTGAAACGTTGCATCAAAATTTTCGCGTGCCTTCCGTGCATCCTCTTGCCCATAATACATTTCAGTAATCTGTTGTGCGAGTTCTTGCTTCGCTTGTTTTGGATGCAATTCACCAGCTTGAATACGCTTTTCAATACGCCCAATCTCTTCAATTGGAGTAAAAGTACATAATGTATAGTATATTGGCATCATCTCATCAGATAATGACATTACTTTTCCAAACATTTCAGTGGGGGTATCAATAATACTTATGTAATTATCTAATGATTTACTCATCTTTTCTTTTCCATCCAATCCAACAAGTAATTCAAAAGATAAAACCGCTTGGGGTTCGCGCTTATTCATTTCCATCACCCTTCTTCCCATCAATAAATTAAATGTTTGATCTGTCCCACCAACTTCAAGATCGCAACTCCCATAAATACGCGCGAGAACATCGGAGTCAATCCCCTGAATAACTGGATATAACATTTCATGCATATGCAAAGACTCCCCTTCATGAATACGTTTCTGAAACATATCCCGTTCAGATAGTTGAGCAAGGGTAATATGCTTGATTACCCACAAAAGATTTGTCAAAGAAACAGTATGAACAACACCAGATCCTTTCTTTGCTTGCATGCGCGTCTCTTGGTATGCAGCCATCTTTCCCATCAAAGACTGTGGTGGGAGCCGTAGGTGGGTTTGATCTTGATGAAATTCCACAACAGCATCATCCGGGAGAAGGATATCTGTTGGACTCACAAACCAATCTGAATTCCGAATCCAAGAAAAGACTTCAGTATCTGTTCGTAAGATTTTCCCAACCTGTGCAAGATAGGTATGCATATTCTCTTCAACAGCAGATTGTTCAATATCTGGTCGTGTTTTATTCTTTCCTGTTGGGTCACCAATTTGGGCTGTGTAGTCTCCAATCAAAAAAATGACATGACACCCCAAATCCTGCATCTGACGCAGCTTCCTGAGGACCACAGCGTGTCCTAGGTGTATATCTGGCTTTGTTGGGTCAACACCAAACTTAATATGAATGGGCTTTTGATATTCACCAAGCGCTTTTGCAATAAGTTTCTTTCGAAAAGTGTCACCAGGATCAACAAATGTACCAACGCCTCGCGTCAAAAGCTCTTGTACAATATGCTCTGCTTCTTCTTTGGTGTATTTCTTCATTCCTCAATACTAGCAAATGACAGAATGGAAAGCAAAACTAACATATATCTCGAAGAGAAGGAAAATGTGTAGTTTGGAGCATGTGGAGAATATCTGGTTTTTTCATAAATAATACTTGTCGTTTCGCTGGATGTGTCAATATACGAAGAACACTCCCTTCAATCTCAATCTCCGATTCTTTTAGTGTTATCCCGCAAACCTCTGAGCATATACGAATAATCTGCTGTTTTTCCTCATGCACACGCTCGATCTGCTTCGTGTATTGCTGTAGAAGGCCTTGTAATGGGTTTTTGGAGTTCTCCATACCTGTATAGTACTTGAAATTCTGAGAAAAAAAAGAATAAGCACGCATTGCGCGCTTATTCAATAAAATCTTGATCCATAACACTTTCCCCAACTGTTCCATCCGTATTTACAACAACAGCCTTTATTGTATGTGTTCCAGCCATAAAACCATGCTCTTCAGGTATGAAAGCAAAATCATATGGTGCTCTTTTCACTGTTCCAAGAAATTTTCCGTCAAGGAAAAAATCTACACGTTCAATCTCTTTCGAAGAAGACACTTTTGTCTCAATAACATATTTCTCTCGAATAGGGGCGAGAATGAGATTTTCCTGAGCAACTTTTGGAATGATTTCAATTTTTGGAGCAATAGTTTGACTTACTGTTGTATTTGTTACTGTCATCAACGCGCTTATTGGTATTCCATGCTCTTGAAGCCATCGTTTTGCAGAAAATTCCCAACGGGGATACTGTTCATCTTGATATGGGTTTACTGGTGGATTTCCAGAAACATTTCCACGTTCAATAAAATGAAGAATATCATGTCCATCCGATACATTTGGAATCATTCGTTGTTCTTTGTATTGATCTGGAGTGTTTTCATTTGCAACCAAACCTGTTCGTGTATCTATTGTGTAATACGATGTTGACATCCATACACCACGAAGTGCGGGTTTAATACTTTGTGCAATAGGCTCTGGGGTAATAAATCGTTCTTCTTTTGGATATTTTTCCGGGTACTCACTAAAAATGTTTTGAAGAAATTCATGCCATATTGGGGCAACCGCAAAGCCTGCAGTCTTTTTTATCATTGGGCTATTATCATGGTTTCCCGCCCAGACTGTTGCTACAAGAGATGGTGTATATCCAATAACCCAAAAATCTCGAGAATCATTCGTTGTACCTGTTTTTGCTGCAACTTGTCTGTCTGAAAAATAAAGATCAGATTGTGCACCAAAAGATGGTGTTCGGGCAACATTATCAGAGAGAACATCATTTATTAAACGAGCAACTTGTGTTTCAAGAACTTCTTTTGGTTGAGAATCGTACTCTTTAATAATATTCCCTTCTTGATCTTCAATACGGAGTATGCTTTTTGTTTCTTGTCCAATTCCATCATTCGCAAACGCAGCATACGCTTGTGTTATCTCTAATGGGGACACTTCTCCAGAACCAAGAACAAGGGAGAGACCAAAACGGTCCGCACCAGATAGAGTTGTAATTCCGAGTTTCTCTGCCAATCCAAGAGCATTTTTTGCCCCAACAATATAATACGTTTTTACTGCTGGAATATTCAACGACATTGCAAGGGCGCTTCGCAATGACACCGGCCCATGATATGTATCGTCATAATTCTTTGGAACATAACACTCTGTGTTTAGTTCTTCAATATTCCGAACATCAATATCACAACGCGTATCAAAACTTGTGAGTGCATCAAATACAACAGTGTTTGGAAGCATACCCTGACGAAATGCTTCAGCATATACAATAGGTTTAAAAGAAGAACCCGGTTGTCGTCGTCCATCAACAATCACATTAAACATTCCATATCCTTTTTCTTGATAGTTTCGTGATCCGACCATAGCAAGGATTTCTCCTGTTTTTGGATCAACAGCTACAAGGGCGAGGTTATCGGCATTAAAATCTGTACTCATACGATCGCGATGGTTTGCGATAGTATTCTCGGCAATTTTCTGCATACCAACATCAAGCGTTGTCACAACTCGTAATCCGCCATTCTTTACATATTCTTCACCAAATTCTTCTTCAAGTTGCTGTTTCACCTCCATGACAAAATGTGGTGCTTTTAAACTTCCACCAAGATTTTGCGGCACAAGAAACTCAATCTTCTCCTCACGTGCACTCTTCTCTTCCTGTGCAGAAATCATCCCCAATTCCTTCATTCTTTTTAAGACGAGATTTTTTCTTTTCTCAAGTTGTTCTCGGTTACCTCCATGTGGGCGCAAACGTGTTGGTGATTGTGGAAGTGCTGCAAGATATGCAGCCTCAGCAAGAGTTACATTACTTGCATGTTTATTAAAATACCCAAGTGACGCTTCCTCTACCCCAACAAGCGTTCCTCCATACGGGGCATCATTTAAATACAACTCGAGAATATCTTCTTTTGTTTTCACTCTCTCGAGTTTTATTGCAAGAATCCACTCTTTCACTTTTCGTGTAATTGTCTTTTCTTGTGTAAGGAGTGCATTTTTTACAACTTGCTGAGTAATCGTCGACCCTCCCTGTGCATATTCCCCAGATGTCACATTCACAAAAACGGAGCGAAGGATTGCACGTGGTTTTATGCCGTAATGCTGATAAAATTCCGCATCTTCAATAGCGATAGTTGCATCTTGAATATTCTTATGAATACTTTCAAGTGGAATAATAGTGCGTTGCACATCTCCATACACATCATAAAGCACTTGTTCCCCAGTGCGATCAAATATCTTTGTCGATTGTGCACGAAAACGTGTATCAAGAAGTTGGAAATCTGGAATACGAAGTGTAAGTGCCCAAACAAGAAAAACACTTGTACAAAGCGTCATAAGAAGGAAGAACCATGTGAGAATATATTGAAACCAATACATTTTCCCAAGCTTCTTCTTTGTCCGATGTATATGTGTGTGCTCCATAGGAATGTAACTGTTTTACATTATATCACTAATGAAAGCAAGAATAATAAGGTAGTATGAATCATTGATATGAAATAAAAAAATGGCAAAGCCATTTTTTATTCATTCTTCTTAAATCATAAATCGTAGATCTCAAATTTTCTACCCTCTCATTGGCATTAAAAGATATCGAAATGACCCATCCCCAACACCTTCAATAATAATCGGCCTCCCTGGACCTGCACATTTAAACACAAGAGAATCTGAAGGAATAACCCCAAGAACATCATTAATATATCGAGTGTTGAGTAAATACTCAACAGGTTCACCAGAAAGGACAGATTCAATCTGTTGTGATGTTTCACCAACCTCATCATTCTTTGCTTCTACCTCAAACACTCCTTCTTGTGGGTATATCTTTACGCGAACCTGTTGAAGCTTTCCAGAAAACACTGTTGTCAGTTTTAATCGCTCTGTTAAATCCTGCTTCAACATTGTCGCCTCAGTTGTAATTGTTTTTGGAATAATCTGATAATAATCAGGAAATATCCCATCAATAAGACGTGTTGTGAGCTTCATTGAACCACACACAAGAGTAAGTTGTGTTTTTGAATAAAACACATGAACATCTTCTTCAATACCATCAAGTGCACGGGTAATTTCAGTAACATTTTTTGATGGAATAAGAACACGAAACTCTTCGTCAGGTATAGTTTTGAGCGGAATTTTCTTCTCCGCAAGGCGGGAAGAATCTGTTGCAACGAAATATAACGTATTATGATCAATGGTTACTAAAACAGAAGCAAATTCTGGTTTTATATCAGAAATAGCGGCTGCATATTGTGTTGATTTAAAAGCTGCAATAAGGTTTTTTGAAGGAATGGTAACGTGAGACCCTTTTTCCATAAACGGAAGTGTTGGGAAGTCCTCGTATCCATAACTCTTAATTAGTGTTGAGTATTTATCTCCAGTAATTGTTAAATGCTCTCCAACTTGTTCTAGGGTTACATTGCGCTCTTGTGGAAGGTTATTTAAAAATGCTCCGAGTGTATCAGCGGGTATTGCTAGAACACCCTCTCTTTCTACGCGTGCAGGAAGCTCTATTTCAATACCAAGATCAAGGTTTGTTGCTCGGAGACGAAGAGATGTATTGTTTGCAATAAGAAGAACGTAACGCAACACAGGGAGTGTTGCTTGCTTCGCTGTAAAACGTTCAGCAGTAAGAAGAGCGTCTTTCAAATTCAGTTTTACACATTCGAGCTTCATATCTTTATATATAAATACATTATTATTAAGAGACCTGTGGGTATGTGGATGATGATGATTTTATCAAGCAAAGTTTATGTTTCACAGGAATACTCTCTGTGGGTAAAAAACGAACCAATTGAAGATATCCCCAGATGTAACATGTATCACCATTTTCATCCCCACCTACCTTTCAAGAATACCTTACTTTTACCCACGTGGAAACCCACAGTTTTACCCGAGGTTTCCACACATAATCCACATTGATAGTATGAAGAGAAGAATGATTTATGATTCAAGATTTAAGAAATAAAAATACTATTCACCTATTCTTCATATAATACTCCGAACAACATACACTGTATTCTATATAAAAAGGATGCACAATAAGATGTATCGAAACAAAAAACATAGGTTTTACCTATGTTTTTAGAATAATGCGCGAATTTGTTCAATTTCTTGCATTAAAATACTATCACTTTTGATATCTGTTTTTACTTTCTCACAACTATGGATCACTGTAGTATGATCCCTCCCCCCTAATTTTTGACCAATAAGTGGGTATGAAATATTAAAATCTTCACGAAGGATAAACATAAGAATCTGTCTTGGTCGAACAACTTCTTTTCTTCGTGTTTTTTCATAAATATACCTCTCATCAATGTTATAAAAACCAGAAATAACACGCACAATATCTTTAATTGATACTGGTTTTGTTGGTTTTGTATTGTTTTTAATGAGTGATTTGATGTCTAGGAGGCTTAATTCACGCTGTTTGAGTTGTGCTTGGCATATAACAAGGTTTAATGTCCCCTCAAGCTCGCGGACTGATGTTTGGATTGTTTCCGCAACATATGTAAGGATATCATCACTTAAAATAACCCCTTGTTGACGTGTTTTTTCACGAAGAATAGCAAGTCGTGTCTCAAAATCTGGGAGTGCTATTTCAACAATCATTCCAGCACCAAAACGAGATTTTAAACGATCTTCTAGGCCGTTAATATAATTTGGATGTCTATCTGAGGAGAAAATAATTTGTTTATTATTCCCATGAAGTGCTTCGTATAAATGAAAAAGCTCTTCTTGTGTTTTTTCTTTTCCTGCAAAGAATTGAATATCGTCCATGATAAGCACATCATGTTTACGATACCGCTCTTTAAACTCTGCTGTTTTTCCTGATTGAACAGCAGAAACATAATCATTTGCAAAACGCTCAGAGCTAATATACTGAATGCGTTTCCCTGGAAAACTCTTCTTGATCCCATTCCCTATTGCTTGAGTGAGGTGGGTTTTTCCAATACCGGTTTGTCCGTAGACATAAAACGGATTGTACATAATACCCGGTTTCCGAAGCACTGCTTGTGCTGCTGCAAAAGCGAGTTCGTTAAATGGACCAGTAATGAAATTATCAAATGTATATCGAGGGTTTAAACCATCCTCCCTACTTACATACGCTTCATTAAGAGGGAGTTCGGATCCCATATTATATGAAGACTGTCGTGATTTTGGAGAAAAATCCGTTTTATCAAATTGAATATCCCTTCCTGGTTGGTTTGGTGTGATATTTTTTGCGATAACAAATTCTACTGAACGAATATCTGGAGAGATATTTCGGAGGATGCGAAGAATTGTTGAATTGTATTTATTTGCGAGCCAATCCCGTGCAAATTCATTTGTTGTGCCCACAAAAGCAGTACCCTGCTCAATACGCGTGATCTTTGTGTTTTTGAACCATGTTGTAAAGTTTGCTGGAGAAACTTCAAGTTCAATATCAATAAGAGCGCGTGTCCACAATTCCTTTGTCTCCATATTCATAAGCTAAAAAATTGTTAAACCCGTCTAACGTGAGCACATTATAGCCGAGAGAAAGTGATTTACGCCACAATGAAAACTGTTCATAACTCTGTGGATAATGTGTTGACTTGAAGCATACGTGAAAGGCTTGCAGAATACAATGTTGACGAATGTGTTTCGGTGATACAAAAAAACACAACTCATTTTTTATGGAATACCACGATAAGAATTGTGCATTTTTTTATATATATATTTTCTATGGGAGATCGATAAGGTTTTTTTGCCATGGATGACACCTCCCTATTCTTCGGATCCCTCTTAAAAATCCTTTTAATAAGCCATATTTTTCAATAGACTGTTCCATGTATTCAGAGCATGTTGGGTGCATTGCACACGTTCTTCTTCCAAGTGAGAATACCCCCTTATCTGGAGAAAGAAGGTATTGATAAATACGAATCATTCGTTTCATACTTTTTTTGTAAAGGAGGATGAAAAATAGTTCGCTATATCTTTTTCAATCTGAGAAAACGAAATATCTTTTGTGTGGATAAGTGGAAATACTAATACATAATCACAAGGAACATGAGTGCTTTTGTGAAGGTGCTTTTGTAGAGCTGCACACACACGACGTTTAAAGAGGTTGCGTTCAGGTTTTGTGGTGTATGTTTTTTTTGAGGTGATAATAGCTGTGTGAAATGTAGATTCCTCTCCTTTATATGAGCGAATTTTCAATACGGTTCCTAACCAAGTACGCATTTTTGTCTGTGGATGAGGGAATGATCGTCTTGGGATACGGTAGGATTGTGGAAGCATATATGTATTATAGAGAGAAATAAGGAAAAATAAAGAAAACCCCAATAATATTGGGGTTTTCTCCTGTGTTATACAGTAACCAAACGCTTTCGTCCTTGTGCACGTCGTGCAGCGAGGATTTTACGACCAGTTGCAGTTGCCTTGCGTGCAAGGAAACCGTGGGTACGTACGCGCTTGAGCTTCTTTGGCTGATACGTTTGAGACATAGTGTGTGTACTTTATAACATTTTTGCAAAAAAAGCAAGAGTTTCTTTGTTTTTCATGAAAAACACCTATATAAGATAAAGAGAAAGACTATTTCCCTAATCCCCTATTTCTGATACTATTTGAGCAACATGAAAACTTTATGGACGACGTTGGTGTATACCCCAATATATAATGCGTTTTTTATTCTTCTTGCTTTTTCTCCGGGTCATTATGTTGGAGTTGCGGTTATTATGCTGACAATTCTTGTTCGATTCGCAATTTACCCTCTTACACTGAAATCTATTCGTGCACAACGGGCAATGAAAAAGATAGAGCCCGAACTGAAGGCAATTAAAGAAAAGTTTAAGGATGACAGAAGTCAACAAGCGGTTGCAACAATGGAGTTGTATAAGAAAGAAAAAATTTCTCCAATGAGTGGGTGTCTCCCTTTGCTTATTCAGATTCCTATTATCTCAACATTGTTCTTTGTCTTAAAAGGTGTTGGAACAGTAAATACTGATCTTCTCTATGCATTTGTCCCAAGCACATTTGTTCCAAATATGGCATTTCTCGGTTTAGACCTAACAGCAAAAAGTCTTGTCCTTGCAGTTCTTGTTGCTGTTACACAATATGCAACAACACGACTTTCTTTAGGGAAACCAATAAAAGAAGTGAAAAAAGATGGTGAAAAACCAACGTTTGCGGAAGATTTTCAACAATCCATGCAGTTGAATATGCGATACATGCTTCCTGTTATTCTTGGTTTTACCGCCGCAAATCTTCCTGGAGCAGTTGCATTGTATTGGGTAACGAGTAATGTATTTAGTATTGGACAAGAGGTGTGGGTCACAAAATTTGAAAAGAAGGCATAATATATCAATCTATGGAACAGCAAGAAACAATACAAGATATCGTTAAAACACTTATTGAAAAACTTGGTGGAACTATTCTTGATTTTCAGACCGAAGATGATGTTTCTGGTGGAATACTGTTTATTGTTGAAACACAAGAAAATAAAATGCTTATTGGAGAAGGTGGAACACGACTTCAAGCAATAAACTATATTGCGAAACGTATTGCCGAACAAAAAAATCTTCCAACAACATTTCATATTGATATTGGCGGATATGCTGCATCGCACAAGAGAAAACTTTCAGATATGGCCAAGATTTATGCAGAGCGCGCACGTTTCTTTGGAACACCAGTACACCTCGACCCCATGAATCCTTATGATCGTTTGATTGTCCATGCGGCACTTGCACATATGTCGGATATTTCTACTCAATCCGAAGGAGTAGGAATGCAACGACATGTGGTCATTCAATGTAAACCAAAAGAAGAACTCCACCTCTAAAAATAAAAAAACCTCCATTCGGAGGTTTTTTATTGGATAATATCCTTCAAAAGCTTTGTTTCAATCGGTGGTGCATTTTTGTTTGTTCCAGAATTTTCCCATATTTCTGGAGTTTTACAGACAGGAAGTGGACATACTGTTTTATAGTCTTTTGATCGACAGAGCCATTGATTTTCATTTTGGGGGTTCCGTACACATTCGAGCTCTCTTCGGTCTTTGACTTTGTCTGGTGCCCATACTGTTCCACAGAGACGAGTATTACTGAGTTCTCCCTGTCGTATTGGGGGTTGTGTTTTACATATGTGGAAATGTGGGGTTACACCACTTGCTCTTTCATCGTTATACCAGTATCCATCAAAATAATACCGTGGTGATCCCGCATTTAATCCTGGAGCAATTGCAAGAGCATTATTCAGGAGTGTTTTTTCTACGTATTCTGTATTCTTTCGTATGTCGAGTGTATATGGACCCCCATGTGTTTTATGTCCAGCCTCTCCCCCACCAGTAATAACGATAGGGCAATTTTTTGATTCGAGTTGACATAAATTTTCAAAACCACCCGTTTGAGCAAGTTTCTTGAAATGTGTGAGAAGGGATTGCGCATCAAGGTTTCCAACAGTAGTACAATCGGTTGCATTTGGCGTTGGACACGCATTTTTATTTATTAGGATTCCACTATTATTAAATAGTGCTCGATTGTCGTCTTCTGCTTTTGAATAATTGAAACCAGGGGATCCATATTCTGAAACAGGAGTACCATCTGGGTTCAATGCAGGTTTCCCTTTGGGAAACCATTCACACGGAGTCAATACTTCGACGTCCTCACGTAAGAGTTTTAGTGGATTAAGAGAGGGGCGATTTTTTACATAAAATTCTCTTTCATATGGACATCCAACGGTCCCAGAAATCAGCATGTCTTTGATAGGTCCTTCAGCAAGTTTTGATGCCCCCATTGTCATCATAGCAAGACTATCACCCACAGAATCCATTATGGTCCGTTGTGTAAGATACATGATTTTTAAGTTTTCGTTATTCTCACCCTCGTTTGTTTTATATGGGCCACTATAACGAATATATCCAGATTTTTTGAATTGATACTTAAAATACCATCCTGGTGCTGAGGGTTCTGGTGCGATTGTGAGTTCTGCTGGTGTCGTTGTTGCAACCTCAATAAGAAGATTTGTGTCAACAAGCCGCGGGTTTATTGTGTTGAGGAAAATCCAGGATGCAGCAATGATTAACAAAGAGAGAATGATGGATGTAAGTTCGTCTTTTGCTTTCGAGTATACACCGGGCTTCGAGGATCCAAGAATGATTGAGAAACCAGAAAATACTAAGCGAATCACTCCAATAATTCCTGCAATTCCTATGAGAAATTTAAACCATGCTCGAAGATATTGTTGGAGTGCGTCATCTCGTGAGACATCAGAATACTGTTTTGTTCCATCTGGTGATGCGATTGTGATTCCTTCTATAAGTGGTTCGATCGGAGCAATAAATTGATAATATGCATGCGTATTGGCTGTTCCAAGCGATTCACTTGGGGGAACAGATACGGTGTGTGTGTTTCCTGTGTTTTGTGGTGTTGTTTGTGCCTCGCTGTGATGTGGAAGTGTTTGTAAAACAAGAGTGCATGCAATCCCCAGAAGTAATAATGAGATTTTTCTATTCTTGTTCATGAGTATCAATGGGTTTATTGGTAACCATCCACAGGTTTCCTGTTTTCTTGTCTACAAAATATACATTTTGTGTCGTGTCATGATGCTGTACTTGCGTGATATCTATCTTTTGTTTCATGAATGATTCAGAAAGTATTCTGTAAGGTCTTTCTGACCCAATCGTGTATTGTGCGATAATGTCGGCACTAAACATGTCTCCAAGATACCACTTATCAATAAACACTTCTTCTTGTGGGGTAATAGGTTCTCCACATGAAAGAGTTTTTTCATCTTTTGACCAGGCGCATTTATCAGCGATTGTCGAGAGGTTTATGGATACTGCTGTTTCTGTTGGATTATCTCGGAAAAGTGAGTGTATTTTTGGAGACCATGTTCCGGTTGGGCGTGTGGAGAATATATATGTGTGATTTGGGGAAAGAGAGGCAGTAAGGGCATTTTCAGCGCGTACAAAAGTACGGAGTGAGTTATTTTGTATCACGTACACACCACTTTGTGCAAATGATGCAGCCTTTGCGGTTAACACAATTTCCTGTTCATTGTTTATGCTTGGTATCCATTCTTGAAGAGGAGATCGAAATAGTGTTGTAATTTTTTCTTTTTCTATATCAACAACATCTACCTTTGATCCTGTTTCTTCCTGTATGAGCAATGCGATATATTTCTTGTTGGGACTGATTGCTATTTCTCGCACATTATCTGAAAAGGTGGTTTGTATTTGAAGTGATTGTTTTTCTAGTGCTTGTATTGTATAGAGATGTGTTTTAATTGTATTTTTATCATCAAGAGATCGCAGAATGAGTTTGTTTTCGTCAATAAAATATGCATCATGGGTATATAAGATTGGGTTTGCATTCACGAGAGTCTCTTTTTCTTCCCCTGGTTGTATATCAACAACAAATCCTTTCTTTTTATCAAAAAGACGAATCTTGTTATCTTCAAGGAGGGTATAGCCCCCAACGTCTCCTGTGTAAATTTGAATATATGGATCTTGTGTGCGTACAAGAATTTCACTTGAAGAGCTTGTCTCTTGTGTTTCTTCACTAGCCAAACCTTCTCCCGATTCTTGTATTGGTGTTGAAGTGATCAATGGAGAACTCTTTTGTGTTTTCCATATAAACACTGATACACCAACACTGAGCACTACAACAAGGAGAATAAGGAGAATAATTCGAATATTTTTTTGTTGCTCGGTGTGTTGTGTTGGAATGTGATCAATCATGGTGTATTTGAGTTAGTATTCCATTGAATATGTGCTTCCCCATATTGCATAACATTTACTGTGTTTTGAACTTTAAGAAAAATAGATATGGTTCCATTCTTTTCTTGTTCGTTTTTCGCAAATGTGATTCTACTATGTTGAAGACCGACTCCATGTTCAATTGTCTGCGAATTAACTTTCCATTCGAAGAGTACCTTGTTTTTTTTCGCATCCTCGATTGATAATCCAAATGGGACAGCAAGGAGAGAGAGGGTTGGAGATTGAATATATTCTTGATTTGTGAGGGTGTTTTTTGTTTCAACTCCAGTAAAAGGATGGATACGGTAAAAGAGAGGTCGGACGTTTTGGGTTGGTATTGTTGTTTTTTTTGTGAGCGAATGACCAGAAAATTCAGCTGTTGTGTCAATGGTTAAGGTTTTCCCTTCCCATGCGCCAATCATTTGTGTAGAAGCAATTTCCTTTGTTTTTGAAAGTGCAATGGTAGAATCTTTTTTCCAAGAAAAGAAAATATCTTTTTGTGGAATACTCTTATCCCAATATGGGATCGCCATTGCTCGAATAATACTTCTATCTGTTGGAATTGCTTTTCCACGAAAGAATGGTGGAGTTACTGTTTGTGCTTCCCAGAGAACATCAAGAATACCAGGAAGAATAATCAATGTTTCTTCTACCGCTCCTTGTGATGTAATTGCGCGCACGCGTATTTCTTTTGGGTATCCAGGATCTTCAAGGAAGATGTCTTGTTTTACCGCACCTTTTCCTTGATGGATTGGTTCACCATCAGCAGACCATTCAATTGTTGTATTTGTCAGATCAAGAAATGATGATTCAGCAAAAATGGAAACAAAAGAGTACGGAGTAGGTTCTCCGTGCACTCTAAGCTGTATAGGACTTGCTTGTTCGGCAGAATATGGAAGGATGAACAAGATTAAGAGGATGATGTGTATATATTTCATGGTTTTTGTGAAGCCTGTATGACTTGTGCTGGTGGTATTCTTCTTTGCTGCTCTTGTTGTATTGTAGCAGTTTTTTTCTGCTCTGGAGTATGAGGTTGAGGTGCAAATGTGCTTTGGAATGTGTGTTGTGGTATTTTATTCCCAGCACGAACAGATGGAGGGGTGTTTTGTGTGTCTTGGTGAGATTGTGTGACATGTGTGTTTTGCATAGACATTTCACGGAGTTCTTGTTGAGCGTTTATGGCGTATTGAATGCGTTCTTGGTGTTCAATATTTTTTTGTTGTTGGAGTTCCTCTTTTTCGCGCTTTCGCCTTTTGTTTTCTTGATGCACAATCCACCAATATGCCATAGATTGTGCAGGGACAAACCCACCAATTGGAAGAATTTCAGTAAACATGGAAATTGTCTGTGCTTTTGCACGAACGCTTCCACCGTGGAGATCAACGTACCAAAAGTAGAATGATGTGATGAGAAACACCATGATATCCATTACTGTGCTAATGCACCATGTAATAATACCAAGAATCACTGTGATATCAGCAAAAAGGCTAATTACTTCCCAAAGAATATCAATAAGGTCTTTGGCCATGACAATAAAGAACGTTGCATAATACCCAATGCCCCCAACAGGTTTCGCTGCAAGCACAATTGGGGGCGATGTGGAGAGCTGCTCTTCATATATGCGCTCGATGCGCCTGGTTGCGGATTCTTTTTCTTCAGGATCTTCAATAGATTCGATTTGCCGAACAGTAACCTCATGCGCACTTTGCATCTGGTGCGTATGAGGATTACGCTCCCCTATTGCTTTGTGTTCATTTTGAGTGTTTTTTGTGTTCGTGCTATATTTTTCTCCTTTTGTATATTCATTAATGATTTCTGTTGTTGTTTTTTCTTTTTCGTTTCCAGTATAACCAGCAACTGGTCCCTGAAACCCTTGTTTTTGTTTTTGAAAAGCACCACTTATCTCTTTTTTAGATGGAAGTGGTTTTCCTGCCGAAACACTCGCTTTTGATCGAGACACAGCCTTGAATGATTTGCCGCTCAATTGGGGCGCCATAGGTATAGTATACCTCAATTTTTACACGTTTTTGCAACATAAAAACAGCTTTCGCTGTTGTTATGTTGCAAGATCCGCCTTTGCCTTTTTGATGGCGAGCATTTGTGCTGGGTCGGAGGTAATTATCTGCTCTTCTGTGTAGGAAGCGTATACTTTCATTGCTACGTGTTTGAGTCCGGCAAAGAAGATGCCCTCTCCTACTCCAGATTCTAAAAGCAGAAACTTCTCCTCATCCGTCAAATGGAATGCATTTTGCACTGCATCGATCGTCATTGGGGATTGTTTGAGTAGAATTTGGATGGATGAGTTTGTCAGAATTGGGAGTCCGTATGGGGATTTAAGGAAGTCGTTGACGTCTTGAGTGATTGTTGCAATACCAAGGTAGTATTTACGACCACGCTTTGCAAGCCCAAAGAGGAAGGAGGCGGTATCTTCTGATTTCATCATAATCCATGCCTCATCTACAATCAAAAGACGTTTCCGAAGCTCTTTTCGTACTGCCGTCCAAATGTGATGCGTAATGATGTGCATAGCAATCGGCTTCAACTCCTCTTCCATGTTGCGAATACAAAAGACGGTAAAACGCTTTGTAATATCAACATTTGTTGGCTGATTGAGGAATCCTGACCACGTCCCTCGCGTGTATTTTTCAAGGCGAGAAAGAATGTTCTCTGTGCCGTCCATTCCCGAAAGAACCATTTCAAGGTCACTTAAAAGTGGTGGCTCTATGTGGTCCCATGTTGAGTTCTCATTAATGTCTTTTAATGCGTAGGTTTCTGTGATTGCTCGGTCTAAAATACCGTCTTCTACTGGAGTGAGGCCCCCAAGCATCACACGGAAGAGTCCTACTAAGAAAATAATGTTTGAGCGGAGAACATCACCAAAGGCTTCGTCTTCACTCGGTGCCGGAATATCAAATGGGTTGATATGGTGTTCCGAAGTAAGAGAGATATTGAAGAATCTTCCCCCAGTTGCTTCTGCGAGAAAAAGGTATTCTTGCTCTGGGTCGATCACAATAACATCTGCGTCGAACATGAGTGTTCGGATAATCTCGAGTTTTGTGGTAAATGATTTTCCTGAGCCAGATGTTGCAAACATCACTGAATTATAGTTTGGCATAGAAAATCGATCGAATAACACAAGTGAAGCGTTGTGTCGATTGATTCCCCAGAGAATTCCTTTATCAGAAGTAAGGTCAAAAGACACAAATGGAAATATCGATGAAAGTGGAGCAGAATTAAGCTTGTAGTGTACTTCAAGTTCGTCTGTTGCAATAGGAAGAATAGAGCGGAAACCTGTTTCCTGTTGAAATATCGCGGGCTTTAGAAATACCATTTTTGCATCAAGGATCGATTTGATTTCACTCTCAACCCTATCGAGGTCTTGGGTGTCATTGCCGTATATCGTAATATACAAACCAACATCAAACAGCTTTTCTGATGCCTGTTGGAGTCCGTCACGAAGATTTTCAAGATCTTGATATGCTGTATCAAGCATAGGGTCACGAACAAGACCTTTTGCTTCGCGATCGACAATTTGGCTTTGTACCTCAGCAACTTTCTTTTGAAATGCGTGCAGCGCATCCTCTGTTGAAATAGGATGAATGTGAATGGATACATCGTACGCCTTGTCGAGATTGATGATTGGGGTAAACCAGTCTTGGGTAAGGTTTCTTGGATATGAGATAACAAAAAGCGTTCGTGCCATCTTTGATCCAATATAGAGCTCGTTGGGGTTTATTTTTACTGCTGCTGGCGCCAAGATGTCTTTAAGGTTGACGTCTTGTCCATTGTCTGCAGCCTCTGGTGGAAGTATTTGGTCCATATTATTTTACGATAGCTGTTTCGAGCTCTCCAGGATTGAATTTCTTATAAAATATTTCTGTCACTTCTTCAGTTCCGAGAGGTGCTGTGCGGATATCACACCCAGCAAGCCCCTGCTGGACAACCGCAACACGTTGTTCGAGTTGCATGCGTGCTTCTTCAAAAGTGCGGTTAATTTGTGGGAGTTTTTTGTCACCCAGCCCTGGAATGTTTGCGAGTACTCCTAGTGTTTTTCCTGATTGAATACTGCTTGAATACGGCACAACAACAAAGAAGCTTTTCGACATAATATTTGAACGTTGTGTGAAGTCTTCGATAAATGCAATATACTCATGCACTTGAATTTTCATTGCATCAATGAGTTGGACTTTCTCCCTTTCTTTCAAGAGATTAATATATGGACGAATGTCGAGGCGCTTACTTTGGATGACAATTTGAATTGAAAAATCGAGCCCATTCAAGAAAGACTGGAATTGTCCAAGAAGTGCATATTGCTCTTCTGCTGATTTGAGTCCAAAATTTAAAGTAGAGGTAATGAGAATGCGACGGAGTTCCCCATTTTCGAGAACAATAATACCATCGCGGATTTCTTTTATTGGAACAAAAGTTTGTGAAGATTTTCCAGGTGTCGCCATGCACATAGTATATCATGATGATACTTCAAATGAGAACGCCCGGCTGGTGCCGGGCGTAGATTTATCGAATATGCGTCTGGGTGGGCTGCGCTGCCCCTCCCCACCATCCGTACCGAAGAGTATTTTTCTCGCTTCTGTGTCCATGTGTACGGAAGGATACAGAAACAGGAATCATCTCGGGTGCGGAAATTGTATAAGAGTATTGAGCATACTCCTCTAAACATTTTTTTGGTTTGAAGCAGTACGTTGTTGGGTTTATTTGAAGGAGTACCCCTTCAACCCGCTTCCCTGCTTTATTGAAAAGGACGAATACTGGGTGCGTTGTGTGGCTCATAGAAAACCACACATTTGTGGAAGTGAGTATTTCATACCCATTCTTTTGTGCAACGGGAAATACACTGACCACACTGGGGTGTTTGAGGAAATAATAATCCGCATACCCCTGTTGTCTTGGTTCCCGACACCCCATAAGAGCTAGAGGGAGAAAAACGTAGAGAATTTTCATCATCGCCCCCACATATGAGCCGCGATGTTGCGCTTTTCGTCTCCTTCGGTTTGAAAATATCCATGAAAATCCGGAACGGATTTCCCCGAAGAATCTTTCACTTGGGTAATTCTCCACAGATACGTCTGTGAGAACCGAAGCGGGATTCTTGGGTAAAACGAATACGTTCTCCCGTCACCGTAAGGGACAACTCTGCAGCGAATATACATTGAGGGATTCGCTGTGGAGTAGAGGAGAATATTGTTTGACTCAAGAGTTACTGGCTTCGAATACGTGATTCGCAGTGGCCCAGTAACCGAAGAGCCTCGCTCGCCTATTCCTGGCAGAAATGTGATGGGTTGTGTGTGGTGTTGCTCCCAAAACGCTCTGCTTCCATTTGGTTCGAAACCATAAAAAGCGGGTTTTGAACAAGCGGAACAGAGAATAATGGCAATGAGTCCGAGAACACGGAAGTAAATGAACATGAGCCCTCCAAGGCAAGTTTCATATATTATACCACAAAATTCTATTTTGGCAATATAATAAAAATAAACACCAGAAAGTGTTTATTGTGGTTCCATGTCGAGTTGCCATGACATGTCACTCAGTTTGCTCGTGCTTGGAGTTTCATTTTTTGCTACTGTCACTATGCGATTTGTTGGTTTAAATGAAGAAAAGTCTATGACTGTATCTTCTTTTTTTGGTCTTGGTTTCCAAATGTAGAGTTTTGGTTTTATGGCGAAATTCACCATTGCAGAAACAAGGTGAATGAGTGGTCGATTGTTGTGTTTGTAGAATGCGAGAAGAAGACCAAAAGTGATAAATGCCGCACCAAGAAGAATGCCAATAATAGCAACAGGAATAAGTCGATAGGAGACAAAAGCAAGCGCGGCATTTCCTGCGATGTATATAAACTGATTGAGGGAAAGTGGTCCAACAATCTTGTCTTCAATATCAATAAATTGTGGTACTTGAAATCGCATAGATTAAAATTCTCGATATGGATCTTTCGTTTGCCCACTGAGTTTGGAGCTAAGGCTTGTTTGAATAGATGGTTTTGTTTCAGGTTGTGGTGTTGATCGTGGTGTGTGTTCTTGGGGGACACGTTGCGCCGTTTCACTGTTTTGTGGGGTTGTTACCATGTATGGTGATGGTGCTTCTTTTGGTTGTGTTGCAGGAATTTCGATATGCTCCGTTGATTCTTTTGGCTTTTTTGGCACCTTCACGCGGTGCGCGAGATTCTGATCCGAAATATTATGAACTAGTGCGAGCTGTGGTTTTACAAGAGAGAAAATACGGAGATTGATTTTTTGTGCGATTGATAGGGCTTCCTCTTCTTCTACCCAATATTCACGCATGATGAAATCGATGAAATCAGCGGGCTTCATCTCTCCGCAAAGAATACGAATTGTTCCACGAATAAGTTCTCCCGACCAAGATTCGGGGATATCGTGTTCTGCACAGATGGTGTGTAGGACTTGTGTGAGAGCGTCACTTTCAACGAGCTGTTGAATCTCTGTTGGTGTGGCAAGAAGTTTTTGAGCAACACTATTCATGTGCCTAGTATATCATAGAAAACAAAAGCGCCCCGATCGGGGCGCTCGATTATTTCAAGAGCGATTTGCATGCTCTTTGGACGATGGGGTTCTTCGCCTTTGTTACCCAGAACGTTATGTTGTTGGGTATGGAAAGGACGGTGAACTGCTTCCCCGACTTCTGCATCTCAAGTTGGTCGAGATGCCAGAGATGGTCAAACGCTTCACGCGCGCACTCGCCTTTTTCTTCATGGGCAAGTGATTTTAGGGCATTGAGTGCGCACAACTTTTCACGTTTTGCAGCCTCTGTTTTCGCATCATCCTTTGCAATCTGAAACAGCTGCTTCAGCGCTTCTTTCCCACACGGGCTCTCTGGCTCATGTCGGATGATGGACCACAGATTGCTTGCAGATCGCCCACTTCCCTCCTTGCCAAACAAGGCAATAATTTTCATTTTGACGGATGAGTCTTTTGATGCAAGAAAAAGGTTGAGTGCGTCACCGCTCCCAAGACCTTCCATGATCCAGCGATCTACGGCTTTTTCACGGATTTCTTTGGTTTCCCCGTAATTTGCCAGAAGAATCCAATGGTCTTTCTTTTCCATGATTTGAAGCAGCTCTTCTTGCGCCTTTTGGCGCTCGCTCGGCGCACCCCTCCAATTCTTTTTGTTGGGGGCATTTTTAGCTTTGTGAACAAGGACATCGATATGTGTGCCCATGAGACCTCCTGAAAACATTATATAATGAATTAGTAAAATAGTCAACATATTGGCTTGTAAGCAATTGACAGATACAAAATCTACTGTATAATATGTGTAGGAGGTGGCTATGAGCCTAAGTAAGTACATTTTTAAGCCGTGGCTATTAGGGCTGCGAATCTTCTATTTCCTCATTCTGCTCACCACCTTCGGAATCCTTTTTGAGAGGATGCACGTAATGGGGGGTAGGGTGTTTTCCCCTGCTACTTTTGGAGATTTCATGAGTGGTGTGTGGATGACAGCAGATGTTATCTGGGCACTTCTTTTGATCTATGCAGGAATCGGGTACAGAAAGTATTTGAAAACTGCATTTGAATCTGAAAGTGGTGAGGGAAAAGTCGTGCTACCGGGTTTACTGTTATGTTTTTTGACAGTACTTCCCTTTCTGAGCATTTTCGGAGTCGTTCTTGTGTGGGTTGAATTCCTCCCAAAAGCGACACTTATCCTCATCTTTCCCGCGACAATCATCTGGATTGTTGGTGGGTATAAACTGTTTCCGAGATAAAAGGAAAAAGGAGATTCATATGAGCTATCTCGAAGAGCGACGACGTGCGCTCGGTCTGGAGGCGGCAGGAAGGCCTTCTGGGACACCGGAGGAGCAGTGCCAGAACTACGTTGCTGCTTCTCAGTGGAAGGCAGCCGTCGAAGTTGCACTGCGGATCCCAATTCCAGCAGTCGCGGCAACTGTCAAGAGTTCCATCTGGGAAGAGGCGCTCAAGCGAGCAAAATTTTCAGATGTGAGACTCATCGAGTCTTCCTTCAAGTTCTCCTTGAGGGATAGCGAGTACGCACAGTTACTTGCACGCTATAAGAAGAGCGCGTTTCTCGATGCGGTAGAAATCATCGCGTCGATGCCTGCTGCACTTCACCCGCAGCTCATTGCTGAGCTTGAGGATGAGTTGAATGTTCTCGAACAGTCTTTGCTCGCAGACATCCAGACCGCTCAACAGAATGGTTCTTCGATTGATGAGGAACTCCTTACGCTCAAGCACGAGAAAGTGCAGCGAGCAATCGACGACCTCCTTGAGCTCAGGTCTACTGGTGGCCTGCGCAGGAAGAATGAAAATCAAAACCAGCGACGAGACCAACCAGGGCGCGGAAAACCCTGGAGAAAGTAATACAAAATAGCCAACATGCATATGTGCGTGTTGGCTATTTCTTATTTCTTCTTTCTGACGGTATTTGGATTTTTCCCTCGCAAAGCGGCTACTGTCTTTTTCTTTTGATTGTCATTATCGAAGAATCTTGCAAATGAACCTGTCCCAGCAGATATTGATTGATTTTCAATTTGATTTGCTGTTGCTTCGAGTTCGGCGATGGCATCGGTTTTTCCTTGGGACTCCAATGCTTGTCTAAACTCAAATAATGAATTTGGATGGATATTTGGAATCACTTCAGGACGAAGGATATCATGATGGCTGACCTTCAGAAGGTGCTCTGGTCGCATTGCTTGAACGAGACGCTTGGTTTGTTTCTCGAGTCGCGCTCTATCATCAAGACTGCTTGCGAGGTTCTTTTGTACAAGAAGATCCCCAAACGATGGAGCAAGGTCGATATCAAATGGTGACGTGTCTTTGATAAGTTCTGTTGCAATATATTCGCTCAAGATGGGATTCGCGTTTTCACCATCGATAAGCATTTTTTGCATCATTTCATCTATCAACTGCTCTTCAGTCTTGTCTCCGGTTTGGCCAGAGTACCCACCTGGAGTTGCTCGTTTCTTTTGTATTGCAAGAATATGTGCCTTCTTGAGTTGAGAATGGAGCTTGTCTATGTCTGCGGCTGCAAGATCTGCAATAACCTCTGGTTTTGCATTGAGAGACGCTTTTTGGAATGCTTCTGCTTGTGCGGCAAGTTTTTCTTTGAGAGGAATAAGCGAAGGATCGTCGGCGGCAACAAGTGCTTTCTGCTTATTAAGTTCATCAAATGCTTTAATGTAGTCCTTCGCACTTCCCTTGAGACGTTCTTTTGATATTTCTCCTTTGAGTTGTCCACGAATTTCTTCGAAGTCTTTTGATTTTTCGTACTCATCTTTTCCGAATGCCGCAGCAATATTTTCTTCGATTTCTTTGTGCTTGTCTTTGTAGTCCGGATTCTCTTTTAGCGCTTCAAGCATGTCTTTCGCAAGTTCTTGCCTTGCTGCTTTGAATTCTTTGTTTGTTGCAAAGGTATTCTTTTTCTCTGACCCTGTTCCAGAATCTCCAAACACACGTTTAAGGGCGGTAACTGCTGCACCAGGATCTTTCTTGTGTTCGTCTCTAATCTTTTTCACGATTTCCTCTCGAAGATCTTTGTGCTCTTTATCCATCAACTTATCTCCAAATTCAGATTTAGCATAAGTAGCCAACATTTCTCCGCTATATCCATATTTCTCGATAAGTTTTGCGCTGCGGTTTTTTGTAAGCGCCTCTTCCTCGGTTTTGGACATTTTGAAACCAAGATCCGCGGATATTTGTCGCATCGCGCTTGGTCCGATGGCTGCAATGGATTTTCCATCTTTCGTAAAGTTTTTGTTGCTCCCCTTTTCAAAGCCAACACCAAGCTGTTTTCCAACAGTTCCAAATGATGATCCGAATGCTTTCGAGTTTCGCATATCAAAGGAGCTCCCTGAAACCTTATTCGCTCCTCGCATCACCTTATCACCCACAAAGCGATTAAAGCCGCTTTTCTGTGACCATGCTTTAAGCTTATCGCTCTCTGCAACACTTTTTGCAAAGCGACCGGCGGTTTGTCTTCCGAGTGCCCCAGCCATCGCAAGGGTTTTATTCGCAACAAGGCTTGATGTTTTGTCTCCCATGACCTTTGCTGTTCCACTTGCTGCACGTGCAGCTTTTAGGCCGACAAGCATGATAATAATGACAAAACCATAATTCAAAATAATAGGAAATGCATTTGGTGTTCCAACGAAAGCTTCCGCAAAAGAAAATGTTCCACCCGTATTCTCTCCTCCTTTTGGAACAAAACCATCAAGTCGGATAAATCGAACCGCAAGATAAATAGTGAGAAGAAATATTAATGGAAATGAAAGTTGTGCATAAAATTCCGATTTCCATTTTGCTTGCATCTCCTTGACCATTCTAAAGTTTAATGCCGTTGCGGCGAACATGAGTGGTGAAAACACCATAATGATTACCAGTATAAAGATGCGAGCCATAAACATAAACGCGGCACTGAAGAATGCGATGATGGCAATGATACTGACGAGAATGCCGCCAATATTTGAAAACACCGTATTCATAAGCACATCGGTCTGACCGTAGAGACTTGCCTTGAGCAGAGGATTTGCTTCACCCATGTTTGAGAAATCAAATGTATGAAGGCGTAATCCTGCAACAAGTACTTCGCCTGGGTCACAGGTTCGTATTGGTGGATTTACTGATGTGTCGACAACTTGCATGCGACAGACAAGTGTTCGTGAGAGATAGTTTGATGCATCGATGCCAACTTTTGTGAAAAAGAGACTGAAGTTGATAAGCAGTGCTGCAATGGTGATTTTTACCGCAAGGTCTTGGAGTCTTCCTGTTGCCGGAGAGTTGAAGGTGAGGAGTTCTTTAAACGCTGCAAATAAAACAATAAAGATGAATGTCGAATTTACAAGATCGCGAATAAAAGTCCATCCTACGGTAATGAAAGGAAGATCAGCGTACACGGAGCCTCGCGTCGAGTAATCTGCTGCTAATGTAAAGAATTTACTTGATAAAGACGCAAAAAACACAAGAATACGAAGAATACCTGCTGTGATAACAAGAAGAAGGTCTACAAAACTTTGTTTGAGGTACCCAAGGGGGTCTGTAAAAAATTTTATCGGGTTTGCCGCTTCCGCATTAAGGAGGTGTATGCCGTTTTCAGTTGAAAGTGCAAGCGGGGTGAGGAAAAGAGCAAAAACACAGAGAAAAGAAAAAACTCTCGAGAAGAGACGAGATTGTGCCATGTGGCCGGTGAGTTTCTTGAGTGTTTGCATCATAAAACAGTTTCCTCCTCAAAAGATAGTATTATTATAACAGAGATTTTCTTATATGTGTGTAAAAATATTTATTCTGTGAAAAACACACCCGAAGGTGTGTTTTATTGAGTTCCTTGTCCTTGCGTATTTGAGTCTGGTCGAATTTCCCCTTCTCTCCCAACAAGCTGATCGTACATTTGAAGCATTGCACCAAGTGCCCAATCAGTAGTCCCTCCCTGGAGGTCAAAATATCCATTTTTTATTGCATCATGGAATTTCCCTATCGCGGCATCTACAGAGGTGTTGCCGAGCTGATCAGTGTTAAACCCTTGAATACCAGAAATGAAAAGTGATGTAGAAATAGACTCATTTCCTTCAATAGCAGAGAGATCTTTGTCGTTTTCAACGTTTTCGAGCCTTCTTTCCTGCGCGGTGATGCCCATATTAAAGATTGAACTTACAGCAGAACCTGGAAGGGCGACAACGGTTTCTGAACAATCAGCATCTTTGCATTTGTATATAGATTGGATACCATTGTTTGCCATTCTATCAGCTTCCAGCTTTTCTGTGATACGTGTTGACCGAGATTGTATGAGGGAGCGGAGCGCACTTGCAACACCATTCTCTGTACATGCAGGATTCGCTTGCATTGCGCGAAGAACGGCAGTATATGAGCCTTTATAGACAGATGTATCTCCTCCCATAAAACGAAGAAACGCATCTTCGCTTTCAAAACCGAGTCCCCCAGCTGAGAGTGGTGCGAGTACATCACACGATGCGATGCGGATAGCATTTTCTTTCTGTGAGCTCTTTTCTGAGCGCATTTCCATAACAATATTGCGTGCGACGCGATAGGGATCAATACCTGGGGCAAGTTTTACTTGTGATGACAATTCATCTCCTCCAAGGAGGAGTCGAACAAGCGCATCTGTTTCGCGTTCAATCGTATCTTGCTGTAAGCTTTCTGGATCATCGAATACGGAGAGGAGTTTTTCTTCGACAACCTCTCCATTCTCATCAATTTTTGTGCGAATATTTCCCTTCCTCATCCATTCAATATTTGCTGCAATCGTCATATTTTGTGCTTGATTTGCGAATGCTTTTGCTTGCGCTGCACGAATATGTTCGTTAAGCAGTTGATGAATTTGCAAATTGAGTGCGAGCTTGTTTTGCTCAACGATTTCTTGAAGAAGACAAGAGAGTGAAGAGGAGTCGTTCACGCGAACTCCAGCATACGATGTTGGGTCGACTTCACCAGATTTTATCAATTTTTCCCACGCTCCTCCAGGAAGTGCTCTTGCGGCGTCAGGGTTGGTAATTGCTCGAGTTGCACAAGCAAGCACAGGGGTATCGCTTTTTCCTCCCCCTGCGGTTGGTGTGGTTCCTGGAAGAAAGAGAGCCGCAGAGTCTTTTGGCCCTGGATTTGCAGATAAAAACGTGCGAATAGAACTTTCGTCAGTATAGAGCAATCTTTGAAGAATATCTGTTTGTGTTGTGAGTCGACCCACGATATCCCTCATTGAGCTATCGAGCGACTGAAGTGCTGGAGAAAGGCCTGTGTTTACAGGGACATGAAGTGCTGTGTCATCGGCTGCGTGTGCGTACTTCCCGTTTTGAGAAAAAATGAGCACGCTTGCACAGAAAAGTGTAAATACTATTGAAGCCTTGTATGCCATGCGTCTAGTATATCATGAGTACACCGAGATAAAGAAACAGCCCTATGGGGCTGTTTATAATCCATGTGTGTTGACTTGTTGAAACATTTGTTCACACCGCTGTAGTTGTCGTTCGCTTTGCGCGGCAACGCTTTCAAGCATACGAATCTTTTGGTTTTTGAGTTCTTCGACGGTTTCTTTGAATGTGCTAATGTTTTGAATTGCTTTTTCAAAACGTGCAATTCTACGAGCAGTGAGTCCTGTTGCTCCCGTGTAGACACGAAGCGCTTCAATAATACCCCTTGACCCTGCGCGGAGACATGCAACGATACCATTACAAGTTGACACTGCTTGTGCTGCTGCAGTAATCATTTCTGCATCTCGTTCAATATCGTGAGTGATGGTGAACATGAAGCTCATGATGACCTCGAAGTCTTCCTCGAGTTGCTGTTGAAGGTTGGTGAGTTGTTCTAGGGTACGTGAGACTTCCTTGTCGAGAGATTCGATTGTATTTGCAAAACGATCGAGTGTTTGTGCGGCACAGTATCCTGCTCGTGCAAAATTGTCGTTTTCTGGAACAAAATTATCTTGGGGGATAAGCTCTCCTGAGACTTCACCAAGACCTTTTACGGTAACTCTGAATGGGACCTTGTCTTTTTCGAGTCCGCTTGCAAGTCGAATGGAAAGTGTTGTGCCATTTCCAGCAACAGTATTATTGTCCCTTTCATACCATTGAATATCCTCACCTTTTGCCTCAGAAATAATTTTTCTACGCTCCTCTATTTCTTTACCTGTTCCTGTTGGAATGAGCGAGAGAGTGACTTTTGTGTATGCTCGTGGGTATGGGGGACTGATTTGAACACGAAAGGCGGCAGATGATGTTTTAGTGATTGTTCGAAAACGTGCCTCTGCTCGAGTGGTGCCAAAGCTTCGTGTTTGAAAGGCTGTACTTCCAACAACGGTAGTGCCATCACTTTTCCGTACTTGCGCCTGGACCATATATGCTGTTCCTGACGCTGCAGTTCGGAAAGAGAAACTTGTTTGACCAATAGCCCCTTCGGTAAAGTTTTCTCCTATGAACCAGCTAATATGAAGTTTGTCCATGTATGGGAGTCCGCTTGTGCGACAGTATACCGTCGTAAGAGCGAGTGGATCTTGTGGACGACAGTCGACATATACGGTGTCTGCAGCATGTGCAATAAAAGGAATACCCGCAAAGATGCCGAGAGTTGCGAATACTGTATATACAAAACGATTCATAACTTTATTGTATCTTGTCTTGGAAAATAATACCAGGTTCATCTGGGGTAAATACAATCTGTGCATCTTGTACTTTCAGGATAATGTCCGAAAATATTTTGTTCAAGAGAATAGATTTTACAAAATATGCCTGCCATCCACCGCTCCCAACAATGGGTTCAGTAAAGAGTTGCGTTGTAAACATAAGTCCCCTACTCATGACGTCAAACGCATTCACGAGTTCAAGATGTGTTTGTGCGAATGAGGTTGGGATAGTAATTGTGCGAAGCTCAGCACTAATATCCCGATATTGAAGTGCGGGGAGTTCGATTTTTGAGAGATCACTTGCCTTTCTTGATTCAAGTGCTTTCTTTAAAAGCGTGACCTCGGATTCGATGTTCGCTTTTCGATATTTTTCGAAAAGCGCAGCAATTGTATTTGCGTAGTGTTTTGTTGAAGATGCGGAGATCTCATAGGAAACCCGAAGATCTTTAATGCTATACCGATCTTGAACTTCTTTTGGATCAAACTGTGCAAGAAGTTCTCGTACAACTGACGTTTGAACCGTACGTGCCTGTGAACTGAGAAATGCATTGAGAAAAAGTGCCGGATCTTGTTCTGTTGATGATGCTGCTGTTTGTGTGGTGCTTAAAATGTGAAGGATATCTTGTGGTCCTGCAACAAGTGGGTTTCTACCGAGAGAGAGCTCTTCATTATCTGTGGTTCCGTCTTTATCTGTGTCGGGGTCATGCGGGTTTGTCCCATATGCAAATTCTACCCAATCTGGCATTCCATCCCCATCAGAATCCACTTCTGGAACTTTTTCTATAGGCCCTGATGTCTCCTGCGTGCTTGGGGGAGTAATTGTTGTTGGCGAGAGAAGTGTGTACCAGCCAATAAGGACAATACCCAAAGCGATGCCTGTACTCGCAATCACCGCCTTGTGTTCACGGAGAAAAGAGAGAATCTGTTTCATGCGCATATTGTACCATGCTTTCGTTTTCTTTTGTGGCTTCATCTTTTGATATATAATGTATGCATGAAACACACGCATTATATTCTTGTATCCCTTCTTATATGGACTCCCCTTATTGGAGAAGCGGCAATTGAGCGTACTCTCCGCTATGGTATGAGTGGTACAGATGTCCGAGAGCTTCAAGTATTGCTTAATGCCTTACCTCAAACGCGCATTGCATATGAAGGACCTGGTTCACCGGGGAATGAAACAACTTTTTTTGGGCGCGCAACTGAGCAGGCTGTAAAAAAATATCAGCAACATTTTGCCGCTGAAATACTGCACCCACAAAATCTAACAACACCCACTGGCGTTGTGGGTAAGAGTACGCGGGCACACCTTGGTCGCGGGTCTTCCTCGTTGGGGGATATTTCATTTGACCCAGAAACAATGTCCATAGATTTTGATAAAGCGATTCCTACCGCAGAAGAGATTCAATCGAGAAAGAGAGCACTTTTTGCAAAGGTAGACGACTTGAAAAAGCGTATGACTATTGCGTCCGCAGAAATGAGAATTGAGAGTTTGAAGCACTCTATAGAAATGCAAAAAACAATTCAGCAGTTTGACTATATGAAAGAGATGCAGTTGCGAGTGAGCACGGCTCTACAGTATATTCAAAGTGTGGTTGGTCCAGAAGGAGAACTCCTCCCTGGTGCACAGTTACGAACTGGAGTTTCACTTGATGCTGTAACCCCAATTTTGCTTATTCCAGGACAGAAAGCGACGATTTATGGTTCTGGGTTGGCGAGTGGACAAAAAGTATATCTCCAAAATATGGAAATAGGAGATACTGTCGCTCAATTATATGGACTCGCGCTGGAATTTGTAGTGCCAAGAAATATCACTCCGGGGACATATGCTCTCCGTGTTGCTGGGGCGCCTGCGGAGCAAGTGCTTTCCGTGCGTGTTATAGAACTTCAAGGCGGGACAGTCCGACCATAACATACGCAAACGGGGACGCATAATATAATACAGAACATCATGAATCATATTTCAACAATTACCTACGCGGTTATTCTCTTGTTGTTTCCAGTGTCATCTTTTGCTTGTACACAGTTTCCTCGAAACCTCTCGGTCGGTTCTTCGGGGGAAGATGTTCGTGAGCTTCAGAAATATCTCAATACAAATGGATTTCCTGTTTCTCTCTCTGGACCAGGGTCACCTGGCTTGGAAACAACATATTTTGGGCAAGCAACAAAACGTGCGGTAGGAGAATTTCAAAAAACACACGCACAAACTGTATTACTCCCTCTCGGGATCAGTACACCAACTGGATATTTTGGAGAAAAATCAAGAATGTTTGTACAGCAGGTATTGTGTGAAAAAAAAGAAGACACACAAGCGACAAATAATACTGTGTCTTGGATAAGAGACGAAATTGCGCGTATCCAGGAGGAGGTGTCAAACCGGGCCAAGACAGAACTCCTGCCGCCTGTATTTTCTCCTGCCCCTTCTGTAGTCACAACGCCTACCGTTCAAAATCGAAAACCAGTGCTTCGTTCGATTTCCCCAACCCAAGGAAATATTGGAACACGCATACGTATTACGGGAGAATATTTTTCTCCAGACGAAAATGAAATACTTACCACAGTGAAAAGATATGAAAATGTTTCTTCCTATAATGGGGGGACCGAATTAGAGATCGTTCTTGATGCTGACCAAAACATGCGTACGAAAGAAGGCGTCCTTCCAAATGAACTTCCATTTTTCATCGTTGTTGGGGTTGATGGGCAGTATTCTAATGTGTTGCAACTTACGCTCCAATAATATGAAACGCCAAATAATTTCATTTACTCTTGTGTGCACACTTGTATTTGGTTCAACTGCAACATCCGCATATGCGACAAGCCCTCTGTATGCGTTTGGTGGCAGGTTGACAACCGTTTTTTACTGCACGTGCATGAATGCATATCTTCTGACTATCACTGGACCAAAACCAGGAATGTTTATTTATTATCCTGGTGTTACAACATTATATATGTATTTTATGGCTCTTATTCCAGGAGTCCAGCAGATTGGAACAGCAAGTATGACTCCTGTGCCATGTATGGTCTATGCTGGCACGGGGTGTGCTCCTTCGGGGGCGGGAATGCCAATCATTATGATGGGAACTTCTCTCCCTTCGAAATAACAAAAACTCATCACGTTGTGATGAGTTTTTGTTTTGAGAGTGCTTGAACGAGTGAAATCCAGGAAGGAAAAGGAAGGTCTTCCCCTCGAATAGATTTTTCAATATTGAGTTCGGTGAAAATTGACTCAAGGTGTTCTTGAGGAATCCGGAAATGCTCACGAAGATTTCCAAAGAGTTGTTTTCTCTTTTTTGCTAATCCTGCATGGACAACAGCGAAGTACTCTGTTTCAGTAAAACCTTGGACGTGTTGTTTTGAGATATTTGTAATGGCGATGATGGCAGAGTCAACCTTTGGTGGAGGGAGAAAGGCACCTTTTGGCACCTTGGATATGAGCTTCGGAGTCCCATAGAGTAGCGCGGCGAGGGAGAGGTTCCCTAGCTTTCCTTTTCTTCCGACAAGCTCTTCCGCAACTTCTTTTTGAATAAGATATACCATGCAGGTTGGTTGTTGAACAGGTGGTTGAGTCTCTAAAAACATGCGAAAGAGAAGACCTGTGATGTAGTATGGAATATTTGCGATCAGTTTGTAGGGTGTGCCCCCGATGTGTGATGGTGAAAACAAAAGGGAGAGCAGATTTCCGTCCCGAACATCTCCATGGAGAAGGATAAATTTCTTTTGTGCAATATATGGGGAGAATCGCTCGGTGAGCACGGGGATACAGCGATCATCCATCTCTACAGCAAACACTGTCGCCCCTGTCTGAAGAAGTGCCTCAGTGAGCACCCCCTCTCCGGGCCCAATTTCTAGGACAATGTCTGCAGAAGTAACATTTCCTGCTTGTACTATTTCCCGAATCGCTTTGTCTGATTTGAGGAAATGTTGTCCGAGTGTTTTCTTCGCATAAAGACTCATGGATGTACAGTACCACAGGAGGCGAGAAAACAAAAATCGCGCATGCGCGATTTACCAAAAATATGTTTCTTCATCAAATGGATCGTCGAGAAGGCTGATTTTTCTTTTCGGTTTTTGCTCGATTTTTGGTGTGTCTTCTTCCAGAAGAGATACGTCGATATCGTCAATAAATTCACTCCGGGTTGTAAAATTTCGACTCCCAAAGACAGTACGCATTGATGCATGAGACAAGAAGACACGCTTCGCTGCACGAGTGATCGCGACATAGAAGAGCCGACGCTCTTCTTCTTGGGATTCTAAGGATTCATGCTCTCGCGTTTTGTTTGAGGGAAAGAGGTCTTGCTCGAGGCCGGAAATAAAGACGTAATCAAATTCGAGTCCTTTTGATGCGTGGACAGTCATGAGTCGAACGGCATTTGCTCCCGTCATTCGGTCCTGTTCCCCTTCAAGTGCAACATCATCAAGAAATGCTGCTATTCCATCTGGCCCCATATCATCATATCGTCGTGCGATAGAAACGAGCTCGTACATATTCCCCTTTCGCTCATTGTCTTCTTCGTCGCCATCGGCATATAACGATTCAAGCCCAGTTTCTTTAATGGCGAAGAGAATATACTCAGAGGGTTTTTGTGTTTGGGAGGCCTCCTTCAGTCGAGAGAGTAATGTATAAAACTGATGCACTTTTTGCTGCATTGATGTGCTCAACGTGTCTATCCCCCCTCGGAGCACTTTTTCGAGTGTTTTTTCTCCAATCCCTCGTGCTGGGACATTGATGATGCGCGCGATATCAATTCCATTTTCTTTATTTTGCGCTGCACGGATATATGCGACAAGGTCCTTAACTTCTTTTCGGTCATAAAAGCGTGTTCCAAGGACTTGATATGGGATACCCGCAAAGAGCATCGCTTCTTCAAGGACACGACTTTGTACATTCGTGCGATAGAGTATTGCGATATCTTTTGGTTCAACTCCTTGAGTAAGAAGATGAGAAATGCGTTCGACTATTTTTCTCGCTTCGTCCCCCTCATCATATCCAGAGAGGACACAGATTTTCTCTCCTGGAGGATTTTCTGTAAACAGGCGCTTTTCTTTTCGAAGGGTATTGTGCTGAATAACTGCATTTGCAGCATGTAGGATATGTTGTGTTGATCGGTAGTTCTGTTCGAGGACAATCACGCGTGCCTCGGGGTAATCTTTTTCAAAGTTGAGAATGTTTGCAAGAGATGCGCCTCTCCAGGAGTAGATAGATTGATCTGAGTCGCCGACGACACAAATATTATGTTGCGCTCCCGCGAGAAGCTTTGTGAGGGCGTACTGCACATCATTTGTGTCTTGATATTCATCAACATGAATGTGCGACCAGCGGCGGTTGTAGAATGCGCAGATATCAGGATGGTCTGATAACAAGCGAACAGTTTTTTCGAGGAGATCATCGAAATCGAGCGCATTCGCTTTTCGAAGTGCTGCTTCGTAAAGGCGCATTGCGTTGGATAAGAGCTCTCCAAAACGGAGATTTGGTGTTGTTTCAGTTATCGTCTCCCACGTTCCCATGGAATTTTTGTGTCGACTAATCCGAGAGAGGATCTTCCCTGGGTCTTGCGTCTTTGGGTCAATATTGAGTGACTTGAGCGCTTCTTTTACCAGCTTTTTTGCATCGTCTTGGTCGAGGATTGTGACAGAAGGAGGGATGCCGATACGATTCCCGTATTCCTTTAGGATTGCAATACCAAGACTATGAAATGTGCTTATCCAGGGAATTCCCTGTGCATAAAAGACCCTATTCCCTATCGATTGCGGTCTCCCTAGAAGCGAAAAGATCCGTTGGCGCATTTCTGTTGCCGCCTTATTCGTGAAAGTAATAGCAAGAATGCGTTCTGCTGGAACTCCACTTTGAATAAGATTTCCGATGCGATGAGTAATCGTCTTTGTTTTTCCGGCCCCGGCTCCTGCAACAATCAAGACTGGACCAGAAAGAGTGGATGCAGCCTCGCGTTGTTTTTCGTTTAAAGAAGAGAGCAAGGTATTCATTGGAATAATATGACATGTTGTTGATTATTTGTCCAAAATGGCTATGTAGGGCCGTAAAATTGCAAACTGGGGATAGGTTGTGCACAGGAAAATTTATGGCTAGAAATAATGATATTTTTCATGTCGTGGTAGAATATGGCCCAGCATAGCCTTCTTTCGGCTTTTCTCTTTGGAAAATATGCTTGAGATAATACCGTATTTCTGCTATACTGACTGATACGGAAGCAATGAGGATGAGATACAGAGGGGCATGTGCCCTCCCTGTGCTGGTTGGGCGACTAATTCTACGGCTTATTCATTTGAAATCTTTACAAACACATAGCGCAACTATACATTTCCGCTATGTCATCGTGTACCTCATGGCATGTATAGGAATTTTTGCTGGAACTGCAAAATACGCTTATGCAGGCTTTTTTAGTGACTTAATCGGGAGGGTGTTTGCCGAATCAGCAGTTGTTGAAGAAGAGCACGTGTTTTCTTCTCAGAGCGTACCCCTTCTCTCTTCCCAATCAGAAGTCCAGAGCTCACTTCATGAATATGTGGTTGCGGATAGTGGCGCACTTCTTGCACTTTCTGGCCCTATGGGGGGCGTTGCTGAGCTTACGGAGCTTCAACAACAAACCGCTCGAGGTGAAATTAGTACATATATTGTTGAGGAGGGTGATACTGTCGCATCCATTGCATTGAAGTATGGCATCTCTTCAAACACGATTTTGTGGGCAAATGGGTTGAATAAAAAATCTCCCCTGAAGGTTGGACAAACATTGGTTATCCTTCCAATCACCAGCGTACAGCATAAAATTCAGAAAGGTGACACAATTCCTGCAATTGCAAAGAAATACGGTGGAGATATAGAGGAAATAATTGCATATAACGACATTGAGGATGGAAAAATTATTGTCGGTCAAACTGTGATTATCCCAAATGGAGAAATGCCCGCTACCCCAGTTGCACCAAAGGCAACATCTCCAAAAACTGGCGCATTTGTATCGAGTCGTGATGTCGGTGGGTATTTCTTGTCTCCACTCGCATCGTATCGAAAAACTCAGGGCATCCACGGCCATAATGCTGTCGACTTGGTCGCTCCAGTAGGAACAGCTATCCGTGCAGCAGCAGACGGTGTTGTTATTGTCGCAAACACATCAGGTTGGGGTGGTGGGTATGGAAAATACGTTGTTGTGAAACATTCGAATGGGACGCAGACACTGTATAGCCACCTCTCGTCAGTCGCAGTACGAGTTGGACAATCTGTGGATCGGGGACAGACGCTCGGTGGCCTCGGAAATACAGGACGATCCACTGGTCCACATCTCCATTTTGAAGTTCGTGGTGCTCGGAATCCTTTTTAAACAAAAAACAGCATTGGCTGTTTTTTTGTTTATGTTTTTCTTCGATATGCAAGCGCTTCAAGGAGGTGTTCTCTGGTAATGTCTTGTGAATGTGCGAGGTCTGCAATTGTACGTGCAAGCCGAAGTGTGCGATGAATTGCTCGTCCTGAAAGATGGAGTTTCTCCCCAAACGCAACACATTCTGCCTGAAGTGCAGGAGAAAGTTTGCAGAATATGTGTACCTGGTGTGCAGGAATCCAGGCATTCCTTTTCCCTTTACCTTGTCGATGTTCTGCAAATGTTCGTGCGTTCGCAATGGTCGTGCGGATCGCACGAAATGACTCTGCGCTTTCGTTGTGTGTTTGAAAAAGTGCCTCATGAGATACGCGAAGAACGGGTATCCACATATCAATGCGATCGATAATCGGTCCAGATATTTTTTTCTTATACGCATCAATACGTTGTTGTGTGCATGTGCACGGGCGTTTGTCATCTCCGAAGAATCCACACGGACAAGGATTCATAGCGGCAATCAGTACAAAACGAGAAGGATATTCAACGCTTCCCTTGGCACGTGAGATGCGCACAACTCCGTCTTCGAGTGGTTCTCTGAGTGCCTCAATAATCTGGGAAGAGAATTCTGGAAATTCATCAAGAAACAGTACGCCGTGGTGAGCAAGTGCGATTTCTCCTGGTCGCATCTGTTGGCCTCCGCCAATGAGTGCTGCTGTTGATGATGTGTGATGTGGGGCGCGAAATGGAGGATGGTGGAGGGTAGATTCATGAAGTGTCCCTGCGAGCGAATGAATACTTGTTGTGGATAGCATCTCCTCTTCAGAAAGCGGGGGAAGTAATTCTGCAAAAGCACGCGCGAGCATCGTTTTTCCTGTACCGGGGGGTCCGAAGAACGCAATGTTGTGTCCTCCTGCTGCGGCAATACATAGGCCTCGTTTGGCACGTTCTTGTCCAACGATAGAAAAGTATTGTTCTCCTGTTGGCTCGAGTGGAGTGTAGAATGTTTTTGTTTGTACAGGAATCGCCCCAAGGCCTCCAGTAAGAATCGATTGGAAATGGAGGAGAATATCTTCGAGTGTGTGGACGGGGAAGATCTCTATCCCATGAACAAGAGCTGCTTCTTCTGCATTTTCATGTGGGACAAAGAGATGTTGCACCCCCGTTGCCTTTGCTGCCTGCGCAATCGACAACATGCCTCGTATCGGCCGTACGCTTCCATCGAGCGCAAGCTCTCCGGCATATGCACAACGTGATTGAGAAGGCTCCTTTAGTAGACCAATGCTCTTCAATACGCCAACGGCAATTGGAAGATCGAACGATGGGCCATGTTTTGGAACATCAGCAGGAGCAAGAGAGATCATTACTTGCCCAATGCGTTGTTCTACTGCAATAGATCGCAAATTGCGAAGTGCTGCACGCACACGCTCTTTTGATTCAATAATTGCTTTATCCCCCAATCCAATGATTTGGATGTTCGCCTCGGCCCGATGGTTGTCGACATCAATAGTAATTGGTTGCGCTCTGTGCACACCTGCTTGAAATGCATGAGTTCGTGAGAAAGGCATGGTTTTAGTATACTATAAAAAAGTATACTAAAACACACCCTAGTTCTGAGTGTGTTCGAGAATGCTTTGTGCTTCTCTATACGTCTCCATATCTCCTGTAATAACAAGAGAGTTGCCTACTATCCCCCAGAGTAGAGATGGATCCATTTCTTCTCCTAAGACACGAACGTCTGTGTTTTCGACACGAATCGTGTATGGAGCAAGAGCAATAAGTGTATTTCGCTCACGTACAGATGAAAGCGGTCGAATAAACGGAAGGATCTCTGAGAGGAAGCGCGATTCACTTGTGAGTATCCCTGCAAGGACGTGTTCGGAGTCTGTGAGAGAAAACAAGAGTAAGCCAGAGTGCTCTGTTCCTTTTCGAGTCACATAGTATTCCATTTCCGACATATAGCGATCCGCAAAGGGAACGGGGTGTCCATAAAGATAGTGGAAAAACAAGGATGGAGAAGTGTGGGTGGTGTGTTGGGTGAGTTTTATCGCAACTTTTTCTTCTGGGGCAAGTGCTTTTTCGATAAGCAAGTTCTTGAGTGCATAAAAAACATCATCTTTGTTTTTTATGAGCTCAAGAGTGTGTTGTTTGGCAGAGGGGGTGTGAGAGAACATATGGAGCGATGCTGCATGCATGAGAGATGATGTTCGTTGCAAGAGCGGAGAATCCGAGAGGTGCATAATCGGTGCTTCGAATAATGCATAGAGGCCAATGCCGAGAGTGAAGGCAAAAATAAAAAAAGCGACTCGAAAAAATTTGTGAATTTGTGTTTTCTCGAAATGCATGTGTCTCTCTATTATGTATGAGCTTTTTTTACGCGTCAATAAAAATAACACACAGTGTGTGTTATTTTGTTTCTGGTTGTGCTGCCGCCTGTGGTGGTGTTGGTCGAGGTGTTTCTTTTGGGCGTTTCTCTTCGTAGCGCTTTGGATCGCACTGTTTAATGGACAGAGCGATGCGCCCTCTTTCTGGGTCTGTCTCAAGCACAACAACAGGAACGATTTCTCCAACAGTGAGAAGATCTGCTGGTCGTGCGACTCTCCATGGTGCAATCTCTGATACGTGGACCATACCTTCTGCTGCTCGTCCGAGTTTGACGAATGCTCCAAAGTCGGTAATACGAAGGATTTCACCCTGTGCGTGCATTCCTCGCACCCATTCTTTTGTGATGTCATGAATCCACTCGTATGCTTTTTCTGCCGAACCATATTTTCCGGTGATATAGATTGTTCCATCGTCTTCAATGTCAATTTCCGCACCCGTCTTGTCACGAATCTCTTTGACGATTTTCCCTCCAGCGCCGATGACGCCGCCGATTTGCTCAGGCTTAATTTTGAGCGTCAGGATTTTTGGCGCACGCACGTTGATATCTTTTCTCGGTTCTGCAATTGCTGCTTGCATAACACTGAGAATGTGAAGCCGTGCCAATTTTGCCTTCTCGAACGCTTCTTTGAGGATGTGGAGAGGAATGCCTTCTACTTTCACATCCATCTGAATTGCAGTGACACCATCTCGTGTTCCTGCGACTTTGAAATCCATGTCACCGTGATGATCTTCTGGGCCTTGGATGTCTGTGAGGACTTTGTACGATGTGTCTGAATCCATCATGAGTCCAGATGCGATACCTGCAACGGGTTTTGTGATAGGAACACCCGCATCCATCAGTGCAAGTGTTGAGCCGCAGACAGAACCCATTGATGTTGAGCCATTTGATGCGAATGCTTCAGAAACGATGCGAATAGTGTATGGAAACGTTTCTTGCGGTGGAAGAACGGGGAGTAATGCTTTTTCTGCAAGTGCACCATGTCCGACGGCGCGGCGGTTTGTAACACCAATGCGACCAATTTCACCAGATGAATATGGAGGAAAGTTGTAGTGGTGCATATAGCGCTTTTTGCCTTGCACTTCCATGCCCTCAATGAGCTGCGCATCATTTGGACCACCCAACGTCAGAACAGAGAGAATGTGTGTTCCTCCGCGGTAAAACACTCCTGTTCCATGGTGAACTGCAGAGATACCTCCTGCTTGTGCAAAGAGAGGGCGCACTGTATCAAAATCTCGCCCATCAGGACGCACTCCTGCGTCAAGCGCTTTTCGGTGGAGGAGAATATTTACTTCTTCATCGAAGAAATGCGCGGCAAGATTTTTGTTCATACCCTCTTGCGTATTCACGAGAGCAAGCCATTCTTCCATGAGGGCGTATTCCTTTTTTCTCCCTGGTTCGTTTGCAAAAATTGTTGCATCAAATTGTGGGCGAATGTGCGCTTCAAAAAGCTCACGCATTTCAGATGGAATTTCAGGAAACACAATTTCTCTTTTTGCTTGCCCAATTTCGCTGACAATCTGTTTTTGGAATGCTTCGAGTTTTGAAATTTCTTGTGTTGCAATTTCGAGTGCCTCCATAATTTCTGATTCTTGAAGCTCCCTCCCTTCCATCTCGATCATGTTGATATTTCCAGATTTACCACAGAGCGTGAGAATAGCATCATACTCAATATCCTCTTCATTCTGAGTACGAAATGGCGGCATGAGTATCCACTGTTTTGCTTTTTGTGCAATGCGAATTGCTCCGACTGGGCCATTCCATGGAATTTCTGACACAGACAATGCGAGAGATGCTGCATTCACTGCAAGAATATCTGGTTCAAATGTGTCAATCGCAAGAACGGTCGCAACAACCTGGACTTCATGACGCATGCGCTGGTCAAATAGCGGACGAATGGTGCGGTCGATAATACGTCCTGAAAGGATTGCCTCATCTGATGGTCGCCCCTCGCGACGAAGAAACTGACTGCCAAGGATTTGCCCGGCGGCATAGAAGCGTTCTTCGTAATCAACGGTGAGTGGAAAAAAATCTCCCCCCTCTCTCTCCTTCTTCCCCATCACGCATGTGAGGAGTACGGCAGAATTGTCATATCGAAGAATGACTGATCCATGTGCATTTTCTGCAAGATCGGTAAACTCTGCGCTGAGCGTGCGCCCAGCAAACTCAATACTATATGTTTTGTGTTGCATATGATTACTGTTCCTGTGCCATATTGCGCAACGAAAGGTCCGTATGGTATTCGGTGCGATAATGACACGGGACTATTCGAATAATATATCCAGTATATCACCTCAGTGAAAGACAACAAAAACCGCCCTATTTCGGGCGGTAAAGTTGTGGTGCTTTGTGCGCGTGAAGTGTGGCTTCGATCGTGCAATAGATTTTTTCTACCTCACTCACGAAATGTAGCTCCCATTGTTCACCGTATTCTTCCATTAGGAGAAGAGGGTTATGTCTTTTCCTGAGAAAAACATAAATTTTTTTGAGCTCTGGGATCAAGAAGCGTGCATCAAAGAGTACAATTTCTTTTCTCATGCGAATAAGACGAAGAAGGATGCGATGCGGGAAAAGTGTGTATTCTCTGTGTCTTTCTGAAAGATAGAGTTTCTGAATATGACAATCTTGCCGTGAGAGCATATCGTGAGCAATCTTGAGATGGTGAGCTCGTAAGATTGCAAGCGAGAGTGTGTCTCCCAGCCGTCGAGTGTCCTCAAGTGTAGAAATAAGTGTTTGAAACACAAGTTGATATTCCATGGGGACAAAGAGGGGCTGTCGATACCGTGCACGAGAGAGGCTGATGAGTTCAACCGCATCGTCGAGCTTTCGCTGCTGTTCTGCAAATAGAATCTCACAAGTCACTTGTTTTGCATGGTTAAGATGTTGTTGGTCGTAACAGATTGCAAGAAAGGCAATCCAAAGAATAACGCCAACCCCGAGAACAGTGCGTGTTGTTTGCGCTGCATGGATGTACCCGGCGTGTCCAAACAAGAGTGAAAGAGCAAAAAGCAAAATCGCAATCATGAGAAGATGTCGTGATGCTTTCATGATGGCCTCCCTCTTGAGCCTAGCACTTTCTTTGATGGGGTCAAGAAAAAAAATTACCGACACGAATGTCGATAATTTTCTTTTTATAGGCCAATTTGCTTCATGAGTGCATTGTATGCCTTCTCATCCTTCTTCTTGAGGTATTTGAGATGAGCACGGCGATCTGCAACCATCTTGAGGAGTCCACGGCGTGAGTGGTTGTCCTTCTTATTCTCCTTGAGGTGGTTTGCGAGTTCATTGATGCGCTGTGAAAGTATAGATACCTGCACTTCTGGTGAGCCAGTATCGGTACCATGGCGCTGGGTCTTTGCGATGATGACCTGCTTCTTTTTTGCGGTTAACATGACAAGGAGTATAGCACATTTTTAGAATTTTGCAAGGGGAAAGCCCTACGTAAAATCTGTAGGGCTTGGTGGTATATTTTGTGGTTGTTGAGATGTCTCAGGCTTTGTCTCAAGAAAGGAATCAAGTAGTGGATCGCGAATTTCTTTGTGTGGAATAAACTCAATTCCCATCCCGGCAATTTCCGCGTTAATGTCATCAATGGTGAGGGGTCCAGTATGCGGATGTGGGGCAACTTTGGGAGTATTGTGCACATGAACTGCCTGACTGAAATTGAATTTGATTGGTTGTTGTGTGTCTACCATAGTCTATTCACTATATCCTTGTAATGACTCGTCGATAAAGTCAAAATTGAATTGATCAGGATTGATTCCTCGCGCAAGAAGATCTGCTCTTACTTCAGCAATAGATCGAAAATCTTGCTCAGAGGGCTCGGAGTCTCCAAAACCATCGTCGATGAAAATACCATTCTTCGTTTCTATTCCATTAGGTATTGGAGGCAAGTCCTCATTAGTGAGAGAAGAGCCCTCCCATGCAATTTGTGTATCTGTTGGTGACAGGATTTCTTCTTGTAGGTTTCCTTCAGGTCGAAAGTTCATATTCTTATTTTATCATGAGATTATTGTTTTGTGTCCACAGGTGATACACGTCTGTTATAATCAAGGAATGAAGATGACTGACTGGATCCGAAGATTTCTTGAATACACCGAAATTGAACGCGGGCGGAGTTTGAATACGGTCCGGAACTACGAACACTATTTGTTGACGTTTGTTGAGCAAACAAAAGTGTCTGCGCCGGAAGATATTACGAGCGATATGGTTCGTGAATTTCGCATGTGGTTGAATCGTCGTGTTGTCGGTCAGGGAAAACGCGGCGTTGTCCCCTCTCCCATGAAGCGCAGGACGCAGAATTATTATCTTATTGCACTACGTGCATTCCTAAAATACCTTGTACGCCAAGGAGTACGGAGTCTGCCGCCAGAGCAAATCGAGCTTGCAAAAGTTCCTCAGCGCGAATTGGATTTGATTGGGACGACAGACCTGCAGAATCTCTTACGTGCCCCAAAGGGTGATGATCTCGCAAGTTTGCGTGATCGTGCAATGCTTGAGTTGTTCTTTTCTACCGGATTGCGTGTCTCTGAACTCGTGTCCCTCGATAGGGATATTGATCTTTCTCGCGACTTTTTCTCGGTTCGCGGAAAAGGCGAAAAAGTCCGTGTTGTCTTTTTGTCTGATGATGCAAAAGAGTCCATCAAGGACTATCTTGCAAAAAGGACAGATGTCGATCCAGCACTCTTTATTTCTATCGGTCGCGGAGGTGAGAAAAACCTCGCAAAGCGCTCTGAATCATTGCGCATCACAACACGATCAGTTGAGCGTATTGTGAAGCATTATGCGGTGCTATCAGGAATCACGAAAAAGGTCACCCCGCACGTCTTACGTCACTCCTTTGCAACAGACCTCTTGGAAAATGGTGCAGATATTCGTTCTGTGCAGGCAATGCTTGGCCACTCGAGTATTGTGACCACACAAATATATACACACGTGACAGATAAGAAATTACAGGAGATCCATAAACAGTTTCACGGAAAGAGAAGAGGAGGTGGGGTGTAGCTTATGGGGTATGGGATAAAAGGATTCGGTATCGTGTATTTTCCATACCCCATACCCTATCCCCTTTAACCAAGCATCTCTTCTCCGTTTCACCATACAACTACAGTGAAACACACTCATTATTGTGAGTGTGTTTTTGCTAGGGGGCAGTGTGTTTCTATTTATATGCCGCGTCTCTTGTTGGCACGTTATTGGGCTGTATGCAGGATAATATTGTGGTTTTCTTCTATCCCCTATACCCCATTCTCCCATCTTGTTATACTGGTTCCATGAAACTCATATCATGGAATGTAAACGGACTTCGCGCGGCAGTGAAAAAAGGATTCTTGGAATGGCTAAACACGCAAGACGCTGATGTTGTTGGTGTGCAAGAGATTAAGGCAGACGTAGACCAGCTCCCAGTAGATGTCGTGAAACCTTTTGTGCGAGGAGAAGAATGGCATGCCTATTTTGCATCATCACAAACGAAGAAAGGATATTCCGGAGTTGGCCTTTTTTGTAAGGAAAAGCCGGATACCGTAGAGTACGGCATGGGAACCCCACGTTTTGATGATGAAGGGAGGTATATCGCAGCGCACTTCAAGGACATTGTGGTGATTAACTGCTATTTTCCTAATGGTGGTGGCGGAGAAGAGAGGTTGTCCTATAAGATGGATTTCTATAAGACATTTTTGAAACATATTCAGACGTATCGGACAAAAGGGAAAAAGGTCATCTTTATGGGTGACGTGAATACTGCACACACAGCAATCGATCTTGCACGTCCAAAAGATAATGAGAAAAATACGGGCTTTCTCCCAATGGAGCGAGCATGGATTGATGAGGTTGTTGCTGCGAAGTACATTGACTCTTTTCGGTATTTTCACCCTGAGCTTCGTGATGCGTATTCCTATTGGGATATGAAAACACGAGCACGCGACAGAAATGTAGGGTGGAGGATAGACTACATCTTTGTGGATGCTTTTCTGGAAAAACATATGCGTGCTGCAGAAATACACAACACTGTGCTTGGGTCAGATCACTGCCCTATTTCTCTCGATATGAAGATATAACAAAACGCCACCCCGAAGGGTGGCGTAAACTATATAATTCGGTCACGGATATCCGAGTCGATGCGGGCAGCGAGGCCCGCAAGCGTCTTGTGGTTGCGCAGGCCATAGGCCAGCGCTTCCTCAATCGCCCGCACGGTTGCTGGAATGCACGAGTCGCACCCGGGAACATTTGCACCCTTGAGCACAGTGTAGAGCAAGTCAATACACTTCACTGTCGCACTCCAGTGCATGGGATTCAGTTTCATACCCCCACTGTATCCCGAGAGGATGTCCTCAAGAGAAATCCACGAGAACGGAAGCATTTCACTCGCCTCCGCGCGCTCGGCATTGAGCGTAAACAGCTCGTGGTCAATGAGAGCAACCTGCCACCGCTGCTCCTTTGTCCCACGGGCGATTTTATTTGTCGCTTGGGGATTTTGGAGAATGAGCTGGCTGATGTCAGGAAGAGCATTCCCTGTCTCAGCAAAAAACTCGCGATGACCAGCGGCAGCAGCAACGATGTCGTTCGAGATGACACCGGGCCGGACACCTGGGATGCCGATTTGGCTTAACCTGAGGATGAGCTCCTCATCGGTTTTTTGTGTTCCACTCGGGAGAATTGTGTTGAACAGGTTCGCCCATTCGGTGTCCACATCTTCTCCGCACCCACCGGGACATTTTAACCGAGGTTCAGGGATCGAGCCATCTGGACGTTTTTTGACACTCACACCCATGAGGATAGAGAGGCGTCCATTGACGACGGTTGTTGCAATCGTAAACGAAGCAGCAGTGAGAAAATTGGAAATTCGGGCCATGTGGCACCTCCAGAAAGAGCAGCCGGCATGGCTACTATACATATCATAGCATAAAATTGTAGTGTTGTCTAGGTGCTTGCAAAGTAAAGAATATGTGGTAGAACTAGCAAAGTTCCCCACAATAGCCCAAAGGAGGCGCCTGTGAACAAGCTCTTCATGTATCTTTTCCTCGTGGTCATTTCGAACCCCGTCTTCGCTCAGCAAAGCTTCGATTCCATCTTTTTTGGAATCGACCTCAATGTGCCCGTCGGTACGTATCGGGCCGGTAACAGCCCTCTTGCACAGGGTCTCGATAATGCTCTCCATGAGCAAAAGCATGACCCTGCGGTCGGATTTCGTTTTGGTTACGAAATCCCAATCGGCGAAAGCGTTTTTGTTGCCCGTCTTATGATGTCTTATGCAAATCACAAGGGCACTCATGAGCTGGAAACAACTGATGGAGTCATTCATACTGCTACCACAAAGCACCAGGTGATGTCGCTTGGCGGGGGTGTTATGTCTGCCCCTTTCCTTTTTAATTCGCACCTGTATCTCGCTGGTGATCTGTCATATGACATAGAGCTCCTCGATGTCAATCATGGAGGTCTTACCAAGAAAGAAGAGTATGACGGGAAACGTCTTGGTCTCTCTTTCGGTATTGGTCATCGTTTTGTGGGTCAGGCTACCACTTGGAACATTGAGGCTGGTCTCAAAACCACTTTCTCTGGATCGCTGGATGTGAACGGAAACAACTATTCCAAGCGGAATGTGTTGTACTTCTCAGTGTCTATCCATCTGTAGCCATTTGCCCGCGCAATCTGCGCGGGCTTTTTCTTTTAAGGATGCTTCGTATTATTGGTTGTGCACGAGATAATAAAAATACCCCGTTATTTCACGTGGTATTTTTTACGAAGCTCCTTGATTTCTTTCTTCTCTTCTTCGTCTTTGCTCATCTTCCCTGCTTCTCCTTTTGCAAGAAGCTCGTCATGGGAAAGAGATTGGTATGTGCGAGCGAGGTCTAGAAGCTGCTCTCGTGTGTTGAGTTCAGGATTTTCGAGCACTGCATCAAAGAGTGCATGGAGGAGTGCGCCAACTCTTGGTCCAGGTGCTTCGCCAAGTTCGGTCATAATAACTCCCCCATCGACCTTTAACATTTTGACAGATACTGGTGCACGCATCGCTTCTTCAATCATCGAGTGATATTTTCGAAGGCGATATGGAGTTTCCAGTGGGCGTCCCATGCCAATGCGATCACAGGATCGAACAGACATAAGGTCCCATACAAGATCTGCGCCAACGTTTGCAACGATACGACGGACTGCAGAAAGGGTGATTTGCTCGATGTCAGAGAAGAACATATGATAGCGGACGAGAAGTGTCACCTTTGTGACAATGTCTCGGGAGAACCGGAGTCGATCAAGAATTTTTTCTACCATGCGCGCACCAATGACTTCGTGCCCATAGAACGTCCAGTCCTTTCTCTCTGGAGCATATCGGCGAGATTTTGGTTTCCCAATATCATGAAAGAGTGCTCCAAGGCGAACATGAATTGGAAATTTTTTGTCAGCAGCATGTTGGAGTGCGCGAAGACTATGCTCCCAGACATCATAGATGTGAGAGTTATTTTGCACACAGCCAAGTCCTTCAATAAGTTCTGGGCAAACATAGGAAAGGAGATTGACACGATGGAGAAAAACGATTCCCTCCATTGGATTGTCGGACATAATGAGCTTTGAGAATTCGTCACGAACACGTTCGATGGATATTTTTTGTACCAGAGGGGCGTGACTGATGACAGCCTGAAGCGTCTTCTCTTCAACTTGAAATCCCAGTTGGGCAACAAAGCGGACTGCACGCATGACACGAAGTGCATCCTCCGTAAAACGCAAATGTGGATCCCCTACTGCGCGAATAGTCTTGTTGCGAATGTCTGTAATACCAAGGTATGGATCGATGAGCTCGTCTTTCGCGATGTTGTACGCGATTGCATTCATTGTGAAGTCTCGACGTTCAAGGTCTTCATAGATACTGTCAGCAAATCTGACGGCATCTGGGCGTCGATGGTCTGAGTAGGTCGACTCTGTGCGATATGGAGTGATTTCAACAACACGGAGAGTTGCTCGGTCGGTATCATCTTCTGGGATCTCGTCATTGACGATACCAACAGTACCGAAATCATTTTCGTAGAATGTATGAGGAAAGATCGCAATAATTTGTTCCGGGCGTGCATTGGTTGTGATGTCCCAGTCCTTGGGAGTTTTCCCTTCAAGGAGATCACGCGTGCACCCTCCAACAAGATATGCCTCAAAGCCTGCGTGTTCGAGGGTTGCCGCAATAAAAGCAATTTCTTTTGGTATAGATAGTAATGACATAGAAAAGGACGGTGTTGCACATGAAACATCTGTGCATGGTTAAAATAAGGAGTATCACGTGTTTCACGTGAAAATATAGGAGAAACTCTTACGAGAATTAAATTTTACCTTGAACTTAGGTAAGGAAATGTGGAGAAATGTTGTACATTTCTCTTTGTATTTTTGTGCTCCCGCCAGGACTCGGTCACAAGTCACAGTATCCCTTGTATGAATGCACAAGAGATACTGTGCTCGCGACCCCGCCTCCCCGACCGTGCGCGATGCTGCGCATGCGCGACGGTGCCCGGGTCCGGCCTTCGAGCCCTGTCGTATAGCAAAAATAATGTCGAGAAATGCTGCACATTTCTCTCTGTATTTTTGTGCTCCCGCCAGGACTCGAACCTGGGATAACGGTTTCGAAGACCGTTGTGATATCCGCTTCACCACAGGAGCGTGCCTACAATATATACGATAAACGCTAACTTGCCAAATATATTGAAATACGATAATATACTTCTACAACAAATTCGCGGGTATGGTTTAGTGGTAGAATGCGTCCTTGCCAAGGACGAGACGGGAGTTCGATTCTCCCTACCCGCACAAAGAAAAGGGCCGAAAGGCTTTTTTTCTTTGTGCGGGTAGGGAGAATAGAACGGAAGGGGGTCGGGGAAACAGCCGTTTCCCTGTGGAGGAAGGCAGCGAGTCGGAGCCTGTCCTGAACAAGAAGTAAATTACTATTTACGACTATGATTCAGGATGGGTTTCCGAGGAGCGAGCCTTGCGAGCGTGTGAGATATCTCCCTACCCCCACAAAGAAAGAGGCCTCCGGGCCTTTCTCTGTTGCGGATAGAGCAAGCACCTCAAAAAGGTGCTTGCGTGGAAAAGTATGTTTCATGTAGAACATTAGAATGTAGTGCAAGACGGTCTCGGACATAGAAAAGAAATGCTACTTTTGTCTCTGAACATTAATATGTCCGATATGTGCATAACCCTGTGGATAGTGGGGATAAAGGACATACTGTCAGCATGTCCTTGATATCCCCATTGTCCACAGACTTATCCACATAACTATTGTGGATTGTCTTTTGCGTGTAAAAACTCTCGTATTAAGGCTGTGGCACTCAAGGACACTGTGTATAACCCTGTGGACAATGGGGATAAAGGACAAGTATTTGCAATATTGGGTATTTCACATATATACTATATGTATGGTAAGTATAGCTAAACAGAGCGGTAATGTTGGAGAAGCTGTAGCTGTGCGGTACTTGAGAAGTGTCGGCTATCGAATCGTAGATCGAAATTATGAGCTTTATGGTGTTGGAGAAATTGATATTATCGCTGAGAAAAACGGATTGATACATTGTATTGAGGTTAAAACATCTTTAACATATGGTCTTTCAAGCAAATTTCATCCGAGAATACATGTTACACGTGAAAAGATTGAGCGTTTGGTCACAGTTATGACTCACTATATGCGAAACAGGGCTATTCGTCTTCCTCGGTGCATATCACTCATGAACATTGCTCTAAATAATCAATCATATACTGCTGAAATTGAGCTTAGGGAGAATGTATATATTGACAGTATATAATTTCACGTGAAACTCATGGTGATGATTGATTTCGTAATTTGTATTATTTATGTAACTACGGAACATATTTTATCAAAACCGTCATAATATATCATAAGTTTCATGTGTAACAGTATTTCAACGTATTGTGAGCAGTATGCTGAAGACATCGCTAAATTGATTTTAGTTTTGATCTAACTTTCTCTTGTCGGAAATTGATTATAGCAGCATATCGTTTTTCGCTTCTTTTTATTCGATTTTTACAAGTCATATGGTTTTGTTTCTTTTTTTGTGATGCCCGAACTTGTAAAATTATAGACATTTTGACTGTATTGAAATGAATTTTTGGTTATTTTAGATGTTTACGTATGATTTCATGTGTAACACATACTTTGATTGAAATATAAACATATCGCCCGTGGACATATATTATTTGATTGAGCGGCCATATTTCTGTTTCCGCAGGTACCTAGTGAGTAACTGAGGTGTCCATACTTGGTACGTGTTTTCACGTGAAACAGTTCCGTGCTCGATGCTCTTGGATATTCCTCATGTATATCGGAAATTTATTGCTTGTGTCTGTTGTGTACGTATTTCTTGAAGAAGATGCAACTTTCTTGCTGAGAGTGTTTTGGGTCTATTATCAATCAGTACAATCATATGCTCAATTTTGGACACGACATGTTGCACATGAAACATGTTCTATCTCACAGCTAAACAAATAGGGGAATAGGCACATCGAATATGTACAAATATTGTTTCTTTTGGTTCTTTTTTACGTTGCACGTGAAACCGATAGAGAAGAGCAAGTACGTATGTTCCTACGGAACAAGTGGATGTGTGGATTGTGGAATCGAGGAAGTATGTCATAATTATATAGTCTTACATATACTTATTATTACTGCTCTTTATTTATGACTCACCATCCACTACTTCTTGTGAAGGCGCGACATGTGATACGACACTCCCATTTGTCTGATGCTGATAAACAATTAATGTTTGAAAGACTTCCATATCTTGATTCAGGAATGCTGACTCTTTTTGTTCTTTCTGCGGAAGAAAATCCATTTGCTGTTGATGCAATAGCAAAGAGTTTGAAGAAAAAGCTAGATGCCCGTGGAAACCTTCACCATCTTCATGATGTGCTTGAAGAAGAGGAAAAAGTCATGAAAGAGCTTGATCTTGCAGATATTGCGACGATTGATGATGAGTCGTCATCCTCCGATGAGGTTGAGGTAGATAAGAGTCCGGTATCCGTGTAATTTTACCTATATGAAAAATACATACTCGTACATATATATCGAAGAGAGAAAACCAGAGAGTCATGAGATTCTGGCTGTTAGTGAGGTTGTCTCCCAGCTTCCTGATGAAGCAAAGGCAACTGTTGCGTCAGTTGCTGAACGAATTCATCGCATGATGCAGTCTTCTTCTTTGGCCGATCTCCATCCTTCACGTGTTCGTGACCACGAAGACATTCACAGGTCTGTAGCCGCCAAGGAGATTGCTAATGTGCTTACGCTTGCAAATGCCCTTTTTGCAGCAGATGAGCTTCCAGTTGAATCGCCACAAGGGGATGGGGGTACTGATCGCTGGGTAAAACGATTAGTATCTCTTTCAACTAAACATCCAAGTGGATTATCGCAAGCTGGGGTACCACATTGCATCGCTTGCGAACCCGAGCACACAGATGACGAACGAGAGGCAGACGAAATCCATACGCTTGTCGACACGCTTTTTCAGCGCCCAGTACTTTCTCGTGTTACAGGTCGTCGATCTGCTGATGCGATGTTGTTTGCTGCATGTGAAAAGGAGCGTCGCGCAATACTCCGTGAGATGGCACACAAACATGACAATTCTCCAAGGACACACGATGAGTTTCTCTCGTTTCACGATATTGAGTCTGAGCGAGATCGCGATCTCTCTTCGATTGAACGCGAACGCGTGGAACTCACTCAAGAAATGATGGAAGCGGATCTTACAGAGATTGCAACTGCTGAACGCTTTGAGGCACGAAAAAAGGAGATTGAGCACAAACGCGATGCAGTTCTCCGGTTGTATGCGGCGCGTGTGACAGCACTACACAAGAAGAGGGGAGGAGATGAGGTGCTCGAAAGGAGATTACATGCGCTTGAAAAGAAGCAAGAACATTTATTGCAGCGACAAAGTTTTCGCAAGAGTTATTCGTATTATCCTTTATAAAAAAATCGGCGGTGCCGATTTTTTATTTTCTCAGGTGTAGTGATCGGGCGTGGGTATTCTGTGTGATGTAGTTCCTGTGGTGTGTTTTTTTGTAGAGGTGTTGGAGCGAGTCCATGTATGTTGTAAAAATTTTGCAAAAGGTTTTTGTCACGTATTAAAGCGTTGCTGATGTGTGTGGTTGAATTGTGGTTATTGTATTGTGCTCGACATATATTGTGTGTGCAAACAAGTTGAAGAAAAATTGTTTCTGTACGGTGCGTGCAAGCACAGTGTTTCATGTGTACTGTTCCTGGATAGTTTTTTATGCGGCATGATGCTTTGTTAACGAAAACGACATACATGTTTCCATGTATGTCGTTCGTTGTCGGAGTGCAGGGATTCGAACCCTGAGTCGCCCGCTCCCAAAGCGGGAATGTTAGCCGTTACACCACACTCCGATATTTGATTGTCTCGCACGTTGCACACACGATCACTGCGGGCTCGCCCGCTCTCTGATCCCGATATGCGGGAATGTTAGCCGTTACACCACACTCCGATATTTGATTGTCTCGCACGTTGCACACACGATCACTGCGGGCTCGCCCGCTCTCTGATCCCGATATGCGGGAATGACCGCTGCTGCTACCTATCTCAACTTTGATTGAATTGCATACAATATCCATGGTCGCCGGAGGCTCGCTTGTGTATTGTTCTTGCATATTAGCATACGCAGCAAAAAAAGCCAGCCCCTTTTCGTGACACAAATTTCATGTACAGTAGAGAGGTGAAGGCAATTGATATTCAACAAAAAGCACAGAGTGACCTAAAGAAGTTGAAGAGACTTTTTCCTGAGCCGTATCTCTTTTTGAATCATACGAAAGGCTATGAGCTTTTGCTTGCAGTTATTCTTTCCGCACAGTGCACGGATGATATGGTCAATCGAGTGACACCAACGCTTTTTAAAACGTATCCAACTCTTGAGAGTCTTGTGGCTGCAAAAAGAAAAGAAGTCGAACGCATTATTTTCCCAACAGGATTTTATCGCACAAAAGCAAAGCATATCCAAGAGGCTGCAGCACATCTTCTCTCTCGATATGGTGGTGTAGTTCCAAAGACCATGTCTGAATTAGTTTCGATTCCAGGTGTTGGCAGAAAGACAGCGAATGTTGTTCTGAGTGGACTCTTTGGAATTCATGAGGGTATTGCTGTTGATACACATGTAAAGCGAATCGCACGTGTTCTTGGTTACACAACCTCAAGTGATCCTCTTCGTGTCGAGCGTGATCTTATGCATATATTTCCAAATGAGGAGTGGGGGAATCTGACATATTACCTTATTCAATATGGGCGAACATATTGTGTTGCAAGAAAACATGCCCACGAGAATTGCCCCCTCTCGATACAGAGGTAAATGTATCTGCGTTTGCGTGTTTCAAAAATGTATTGATGAGAAACACACATTGCCGTAAAAAGAACATACGCTCTCGCGAAGAAATAAAAAAATAACATTTTTGATAGTGAGCACTGATAACGTTTTACAGATGTGTGTAACATCAATAGAGAAAAACCAACGGCATGTTTTGGTACGTGTAACAAAAAAGCAGGGGTGTCCCTGCTTACGACGTCATGCGTTCATGAAATATTTTCCCTCGTGATCCGTCACGATGAAGTACTTCCTTAAAAATTGTGTGTAGTGAAACATGTTCCTGAAAAAGGCGAAGCAACGTTTCCGCAATATCTTTGTGTCTTGAGAAGCGGTTGAGTGACATGCAGGCTGGACATTGAATTGGACATTTTTCGCTGTCGTCTGGAAACCAGCCAGCACGATCAAATGTGTATTGCTGCACAAAACTCCATTCCGAAATACGTGATGTTGTATTGCATTCAGAGCATGTGCAGAGCATTGCGCGTGCATTCCGAACTAGACGTTTGTGTAGCATTTGCATGCGTGCGTGGTGGCGCTCCTCTCGTTGTCTTTTTTCATGAAGAAGAGAAAGAACATGTTCTACCATATTCACTCCGAAAGCCTGCCGAGAGTATATCAGGTGGAATGAGGGGGTCAATTGTAATTTGCAAAATTGTGTATCTTTGTTAGTATATGTGAACAAAAATATGCGGGTGTAGTTTAGTGGTAAAACTCCTGCCTTCCAAGCAGGTGTCGGGGGTTCGATTCCCCCTGCCCGCACAAAATGACCACGGAAATGTGACAACATTTCCGTGGTTTCATTTTGCACGGGCAGGGGGAATCGAAAGCCGGACGCGGGTACCGTCGTCGGCGAGTCTTCGAGCGACGCACGGTCGCGGAGGCGGGGTCGCGAGCACTTAGTATTTTGTGAGCAAGGCGAAACAAAATACTTAGTGACTTGTGACCGATGATCCCCGCACAAAATGACCACGGAAATGTGACAACATTTCCGTGGTTTCATTTTGCACGGGCAGGGGGAATCGAAAGCCGGACGCGGGTACCGTCGTCGGCGAGTCTTCGAGCGACGCACGGTCGCGGAGGCGGGGTCGCGAGCACTTAGTATTTTGTGAGCATCGCGAAAGAAAATATTGATGTGAGCTGACGCCGACCCCCTGCCCGCACTCTCTTGCTCAATTCTTTTTCTGTTTATCTACTTTCCACGAACCACTGCATTCCTCTGTTCACTCATCACTTATCACTATTCACT
>CAYLUP010000003.1:41268-69106 GCA_964386905.1 uncultured Candidatus Saccharibacteria bacterium | reverse complement strand
GAGCTTGCCGGTGCGTATCTTGGAAGTCAGGGGGATATTTGGGATGCACAAAAAGATATGCTTGCAGATGTACTTGGGTCTCTTGTTGGGATGTTCCTTTTTGCGCGACTTCGAGCAAAAGAAATTCGTGAAGCGATTGCACTAAAGTAAAAAACACACAATGTGTGTTTTTTGTTTATGATTCAAGACCGAGCGCATGTAAGAACTCTTTGAGTTCATTTCCTGCAATCATGCGATGTTCGCCAGGTTTCATATTGCCGAGCTTGATGTTCATGACACGGATGCGTTTGATGTCTGCAACTTCATTGTGCATCGCAGAGACCATGCGGCGGATTTGGTGTTTTTTGCCTTCGGTAAGGATGATACGAAAGAGGGTTTCTCCGAGCACGTGAACAACACAGGGCTTCGTTTTTTCATCTTCAATCTTTACTCCTTTTTGCATGTGCTCTTGAAAGCTTTGGCGAAGGACGTGTGCCGTTTCGACGACATACTCTTTTTCGTGAATGCGTTTTGGAGACAAGAGGCGCTCAGTAATCCTTCCATCATCCGTGAGGATAATGAGCCCGTGCGATGCCTTGTCGAGGCGACCAATAGGGAAGAGCCCCTTAAGGTTTTTTATTTTATCTGTGAGTGAGCGAATGTCTTTCTCTGTTCCCTGGGGGGAGTGGGTAATGATGCCTTGTGGTTTATAGAAGGCAACATACCGATATGTCTTTTTTGCAATTCCACTTTTGAGCGTCACAACGTCGTCTTTCTGGACCATATCACCGAGCTGTGCAACTTTCTTGTTGATGTAGACATGCCCTTTTTCAATCAGCGCATCAGCGCCACGGCGAGTACTCATCCCTTGGAGTGCCATGTATTTATTGATGCGCATGGGAAATGTGTTTGTCTCAGGCTGTGCTTTGGTTTTCATGGATAGAGCATAGCATGGGATGGGGGATGGCGTATAGGGTAAGGGGGACGGGGAAAAAGTCATGAGTCATCAGACATGAGACATGAGAAAAAGCAATTTACTATTTATGATTTAAGATTTAAGAATGCATACAATGTATTGTCATTGCGACGGCCCCGAGTCAAAAAGGGTAAGGGCGATGGGTGGGTAAGGAGGACGGGGGAAAAGTCATGAATCATCAGACATGAGACATGAGAAAAAGCAATTTACTATTTATGATTTAAGATTTAAGAATGCATACAATGTATTGTCATTGCGACGGCCCCGAGTCTTCGAGGGACGGTGGCAATCCAGGACGGGATTTATGTGTTGCAAACAAAAACACTGCTCGCGCAGTGTCCTTGTTATATTTGTGCCCTCGGTAGGAATCGAACCTACATTTAGAGTTCCGCAAACTCTTGTCCTATCCATTGAACGACGAGGACGTCGTTTGTGTGAACAATAGATTAACAGAAAATGCCTCATTTGTCTAGTGTGCTGTGTGTTGTATAACAGATAAGCAGCAGGCTTTGCCTGCTGCTTTTTATAACCCAAATCTCTCTGCGAGGATATGAAGAATAGGTTCGTGCATGTTTTTTTCTGGAACAAATTGCTCGACGGAATCGCGTAATTCATCGAGATCAACTTCGTCGCTGATTGGAATAGAAATCACTGGTGCCCATTGTCGCTTCAAGTGAAGGAGCAATCGTGGGATGCCATAGTATTCTTGAATTGCAAATGCATCAATATTGTCCCAGGGATAGAGTGTGTCATCGACAATCACGCCACCCGTGCGAAGTTCGACTTCTTGTGGGACATGCGGAGATGAATGGGCAATAATGAGCGCAATCGTGATGGAGAGAATAAGGGTAGCAAGAATATAGTTTGATGCGAGAATAGAAACAAAAATTAATGCTCCCGCAAGAATAATAAGGGAAGCAAACCAGTCATTCGTTTTCTTCTTTGTGTGTCGTGTTGGGGTACTCCACTGCATATGGTAATCATAACATAAAACACACCGAGAGTGGTGTGTTATTCAATCGGGATTGTATATCCAGCATTTTTCAAATACAAGAATCCTTTTCTGGTTGCCGAGTCTGTCAGGAGTTCGCCACTTTCAGATATTTGTGTCAGAGTGTGGAATTTTTTTGTTCCTGGCTCTTGTGGAGGAGCGAGGAGGAGCGTCATTTCTCCAATGGTATCTGTAATTTCCATAATAGTTGCATCGGGATCGCTCGCATTCCCTCGTAATACCGTCCACGATGCATTGCGTTTTTCTTTGATTCCAACAGGTTTCCCTGTGTAATATTTTGTCAGATTCAACATTGCGGTACCTGAATCTGCGTGCTCATTTTGTGAACGCAAGAGCAGTTCCACATACTGATATTCACACGTTGAGCAAAAGAGGCGACCAGTAAATACATATTGATACGTCTCCTGGTCTGCTGAGTCGCTATTTTTCCCTGGACGAATAAACATTGAGGCGAGAATAACGAGGAGTGCAGCGCCAAGGAGGAGGTAGGTAATAATGCGTCTGTGGGATAACATAGATATATTGTAGCACGGAACTGATTTTGTCTTGCAAAGAACACAAAAACATGATACTGTCTCACGTGGAGGCGTGGCTGAGCGGTTTAAGGCACCTGTCTTGAAAACAGGCGTCCACATCGTGGACCGTGAGTTCGAATCTCACCGCCTCCGCAGAAATGCGGACGAAAAAACTGATGCGAAAGCATCGGTTTTTTCGTTACCGCAAACTGCGGAGGCGGTGAGATTCGAACGGGAAAGGGTCGGAAAACGGGAGTTTTCCGTGGAGGAGAGCAGCTTCTTTTGTTCAGACAAAAGAAGCGTTGAGAACCGCCGGTTCTCAAGGAGCCACGAGCCCGTTAGGTGTGAGTGGCGACGTGAGATTCTCACCGCCTCCGCCAAGACAATTTAGTATCGGACTAGACCCACAGGCCTAGTTTGGGGATTAGATTGCAACAAAAAACACGGGAAACCGTGTTTTTTGTTGATCTAAAATGATAAAATATACATATGCATAGGGCTGACGCTGAGATCATAAATATAGATAAAGTCATATCTGCAAATATAAGTAGATTTGATACTTCTGAGAGGGGGCTTTTATCACAGAACATATTGTCCCAGCTCAGGAACTTAGTTGATCACATTTTTCTAAAGGCATACAGCAATGGAAAGGATATAGAAAACTCCTACGAGAATATAAAGCAGGCTGAGGCATATGTTAAGACTAGAGGCGATCTGCGGTTTCTGAGCAATTTCCACAAGCTTCTTCAGAAGACTATTTCTCATTACACGCCTGACGAGGAAAACTCGGAAAGACTGATGCTCAAGTATTACGAGTATCTTTTGAAGATAAAGTCATATCTACAAAAGACCCACAACTTGGAAATTCTGAAAAATATAGATGCATTTCCTATCAATACTGACTCGGTACTCAGGGAGTATCATGAAAAAATCGCTGAAAAAATTAACCTTCAGAAACCCATAGACCCCAAGCTCACTCCTAGCGACAGATTTTATGTCCAGAAGATCAAACCCTTCTTCGTCAATCACGAAGTGTATTACGAAGTTACTTTCACACGGGCGAACGACAATATAAGCAAGTTCGACAGAATCATAGCTTTCACAAAGTTGGACATGTCTGACAACTACGCTGTGAAGTTCTTAATAAACACTGATAGTATCAAAATCGTGGATAAGGATATGCCGATCTACATCATTAATCATTGGGAGGTGTCTATCCGTCCTTGTGAATTGAATAACTTTGCAAAAATATTCGGCAAGGATCCTAAGATCCAAAATAGAAATGAGTATAAAGAGTTAATGAGGTTTTTGACCAGCACAAGATTGAATCTCACGGAACTTATGGATCTGTCAGACGAGTATTACGAGGGAGTCAAAGCCGGGATCGTTAGTGCTGCAAAGACTCAGTATATTTTTGATGTATTGGATAACGTTCGTGCGTTCGTGCGAGCAAAGAAACCAGGTACGAACGTGATCAGATATTTGCTTTATAGACTCAATAACAAAGTCATCAAGCAGCAGTATAGTTACGACGAATGCGACAAGCTCTCAAATCTTAAATTGGAATACGGGTGTATTCCGTTCGATGAGATGCCTTTTAATTCTTCACCACTCAACCACATACCGAGAGTCCATGATCTATTTGATTGCATTGATGCAACAGGCCGAGAACACGAGTTGTTAGCAAAATTCATTACAAACAAGAACGAGATTGATGCTCAGCTCTATACTCCTGCTAGTGACACTGAAGGCTTCAAAGATGTGGATGCTTTGATGCAGAAGTATAACTCCACGCTGTATCACAAACATGGGCATCGTAGACTTGAGAAGTTTAAGGATCACATTTATATCAAAGGGTATGAGGAGGCTGCTCTATATATCATTAAAAAATTGCATGATCTCTCTTCTGCGGGGATTCGGAACTATTCAAGCTCGATTGATTCTTGGCTTCAGACACCTACTCACGTTGTTGATTGTGAGGAGAAGAAGGATGCTTTGAGAAGACTATTCGAGAAATCGAAGGTTGCTTTGGTGTATGGTGCAGCCGGCACCGGAAAGTCGACGATGATAAATCACATATCAAACTTCTTTAACGATAAAACCAAACTTTTTCTTGCAAACACCAACCCTGCGGTAGACAACTTGAGAAGAAAAGTTCAATCGGCCAACTGTACTTACAAGACCATCAGTAGATTCCTTTCTCCTAAAAATACTGATGTCGAATACGATATTTTGATCATTGATGAATGTAGTACTGTCAGTAACTCGGACATGCGTGATGTGCTGGAAAAAGCAAAGTTTAAGTTGCTCGTTTTAGTCGGAGATGTATTTCAGATCGAGTCTATCAACTTTGGTAACTGGTTCAATATTGCCCAGTCATTCATTCCTCAAACATCAAGATTCGAACTGACCAAGCCATATCGCAGCACTAATGAGAAATTGATCACCCTATGGAACAAAGTGAGAAATATTGATAGCGATATTCTCGAACATCTTACGAAGAATAAATACTCGGTTAAGCTGGACGAGTCTTTCTTTGAGAACGCCGCGGAGGATGAGATTGTGCTCTGCCTGAACTACGATGGTTTATATGGGATCAACAACATCAATAGATTTCTTCAGAGTAACAACAAAAATAGTCCTATGTATTGGGGTGTTCATACATACAAAATAGGTGACCCTGTGCTGTTTAACGAGATGAATAGATTTTCTCCGCTTATCTACAATAATCTCAAGGGTAAAATTGTCGGTATTACAAAAAACAATGACGGGATCCAATTTGATATTGAAATCGAGAAGGTAATCAATGAGCTCGATGCTGAGGGATACGATTTTCAACTAGTCGGTAACAGCCCCGATGGAAGCAGATCTATTATTCGCTTTTCGGTGAATAAATATGCGAGTACAGATGAAGACGATGATGACTCTTCTTCTGACACCATGGTTCCATTTCAGGTGTCCTATGCTGTCTCAATCCATAAGGCACAGGGCCTTGAATTTAATTCAGTTAAAGTGGTAATTACAAATGAGGTTGAAGAGATGATCACACACAACATCTTCTACACCGCTATCACGAGGGCTAAGGAAAAGTTGAAGATATACTGGACGCCTGAGACAGAGAAGAAAGTTCTGGATGGTTTGGAAAAGCGAAGCTCAAAGAAGGATGTTGCACTCTTAAAGTTGAGGTTGGATCCAGTCCTTACCCCGCCGTAAGAGTAAGTCCTCTGTCTTTGTACACTATCTTTGATCTTAGATTTCCTAGTAATTCTCTTATATCGACTCTACTCCCATTCTGTAAGATGTATTTAGCATAGTTCTTGATGTCAGTTTCACTGTTGTTTTTGGATACAGCCGTATCCCCAAGCACTGATATTCTAAATATGTTAAATCTCGCAATTTCTTCCTCTAGTTTTTGCCTCATTCCAAACTCATTGATGTCTAGCACATCAATGAGTTTTTGTATCTCTGTAACCAATTCTTCCTCTCGGATGTATTTATTCGGACAATTACGATCACGCCCTCGCCCACAACCATAATAGATATATTTTGCATGAGTGCCATTCTTGAGTTGCTTCCACTTTTCTTCCGCTGATATACCTGATCCACAGTAGCCACAAGTAAACATTTTAGTGAATGCAAACTCTTTATTCTCTCGCTGTATATTGTCACGTTTGATTTGCGCCTGTGCCTCATCGTAAAGTTCCTTTGTGATTATTGGGACGTGTTTTCCTTCATACCAATTCCCGCTATCTCTTGGGTATTCATACATGCCGTAATAGAAGGTTGTGTTGAGAATGCGATATACGCCAGCCAGTGTAAGCGGCTTATTCCCCCGGGTATAAAAATTGGCTTCGAAGCGAAGCCAATTGTAAATCTTTCGACCACTCATTTTGTCGTATGCGACTTTCTCGAATATCTTTTTCACGAGCGGGGCACGAAGTGGGTCAATGACAAGTTGACACTTCTTATCGATGTCCCTTTGGTTGAGATATCCTAGTGGTGCTACTCCGGGCCATAGCCCCATCTCTACTCTTGTGCGTAATCCACGTTTTACATTGATACCCCTGTTGTCATTCTCAAGTTTCGCTTGAGAACCAAGGATCATAAGAAGAAACTTCTCATTAGGGTTATTTGAGAACTTTTGACTGAACGTACGAATCTCCAAAAGTTTCCCTGCGTCCATTAGGTCGACTATTTTGCCTAAGTCTCCAGCGTTTCTCGAAATACGGTCAGGTGCCCATGTAAGTATTGCATTATATTTACCGCCCACGATTTCCTCGACAATCTCATTAAACACGGGTCTTTGCCCTGCTTCCTTTGCAGAATGGGATTCTCGTTTCATGGCTACAATCTCGAGTCCTTCTCGTTCTGCAAGCTGAAGCATCTCCTTTATTTGGGAATCTATAGAAAGCACCTGTCTTTCTTCGGATTCTGTTGATTTTCGAGCATAGAGGCAATATCGTGGGGCAGCCCTCGGATTGTCTATTTTTTGCGTAAATACTGCGTTTTTGGCCTCCTTATTCATATATCAACATTAATGCCGCCAATAACTAACAAAGTCTAGACGGACTCGTAAAGTAAAATACAAAAATATCCTTATAATAAGGCATTTTGTGCTATTATTAATATAATTATGGCAATAAAAAAATCTCAACTTTATAGTTCAATTTGGCAAGGATGTGATGAGCTTCGTGGTGGTATGGACGCCTCGCAGTACAAAGATTATGTACTCGTGCTGTTGTTTGTGCGTTATGTTTCGGATAAATATGCAGGCAAAGTTGATTCACTTGTCGAAATTCCCGAAGGCGGAAGTTTTGCAGATTTAGTTAAACTGAAGGGTAATTCAAATATTGGGGAAGAAATTGACAGAGTTTTGTCTAAGCTGGCGGAAGCAAATGGACTGCAGGGCGTAATTGACGCTGTTGGTTTTAACGATGAAGAAAAACTCGGCAAGGGTAAGGAGCTGGTCGATCGCCTTTCAAATCTTATCGCTATCTTTGAAAATCCTGATTTAGATTTTAGCAAAAACAAAGCTGAAGGTGACGATCTACTTGGCGATGCGTACGAGTATTTGATGAAGCACTTTGCTGTTGAGTCGGGTAAAAGCAAGGGACAATTTTATACACCAGCCGAAGTCTCTCGTATTGTTGCAAAAGTCATCGAAGCAAATAAAGCAGACACAGGTATGCACACCGTGTACGATCCTGCTTGTGGTAGCGGATCGCTACTTTTGAAAGTTGCAGAAGAAGCAAAGCGAATCTCAATATACGGGCAAGAGCTTGATACAGCAACTGCAGGACTTGCAATGCTTAACATGTGGCTACACGGCAAACCTGAAGCTGAGATAAGAAAGGGTCAAAGCACACTCTCCACTCCACTTTTTACTGAACACGGCTCACTTAAAACCTTTGATTATGTCGTAGCAAACCCGCCATTTTCATATAAATCATGGCGCAACGGTTTTGAACCAGAACACGACCAATATGATCGTTTTGACGGTTTTGGTATTCCTCCAAAAAAGAAAGGAGATTTTGCCTTTCTCTTACATATTTTAAAATCACTCAAAAGCACAGGAACAGGTGCTGTTATACTCCCACACGGGGTGCTCTTCCGTGGAAATGTAGAAGCTGAAATTCGTAAGAATATTATTGAACGAGGATATATCAAAGGAATAATTGGATTACCAGCAAACCTTTTCTACGGAACAGGAATATCTGCCTGCATCATTGTATTAGACAAAGCAAGTGCCGCTACACGCAAAGGAATCTTTATGGTAGATGCATCAAAAGGCTTTATCAAAGATGGAAATAAGAATCGTCTTCGCGAACAAGACATTCGAAAGATTGTAGATACATGGACTGACAAGCTGGAAACTTCGAAATTCTCTCGTTTTGTCACAAATGAGGAGATCAAGAAGAATGATTATAACCTCAATCTCCCAAGATATATTGATGCACAAGAAGTTGAGGATATTCAGGATATTGAAGCTCATCTCAAGGGTGGTATCCCTGAAGCTGATATCGAGGTCCTTTCTCCCTACTGGGAAATTTGTTCAACCTTGAAGCATTCACTTTTCAAAGCAAACGGTCGTAAGGGTTACAGCGAAATGAAGATTGAACCAGATGAAGTCAAGAAAACAATCCTTGGCCATGCAGAGTTTGAAACATTCAGAAAAAACGTGCTGTCACATTTTACAAAGTGGCAAACACCGACATCTGCAAACTTGAAGGGTATTTCTAGTACAGATCATCCAAAAGCAATTATTCAAATAATATCCGATAGTCTTCTTGAAAAATTTGCAGATCTTACATTGATTGATAAATATGACATCTACCAACATCTCATGGCGTACTGGGAAGAAGTAATGCAGGACGATACACATATCATAACTGTTGAAGGGTGGAAAACTGGAAACGAAATAATTCGGCTACAAAAAGAAAATAAGGGTAAGAAGAAAGATATTGATGGACTCGTTGGTCTTGAAGGACGACTCATCCCAGTGTCTCTTATTATAAAAACTTATTTTGAAAAAGAACAAAAATCAATTGATGAGCTTAACTCTACCCTTGAACAAGTTGGCGTGGATATGGATTCTCTCAAAGATGAACATGGTGGTGACGAAGGCTTGCTGTCTGAAGTGATTGATAATGACAAGATTAGCAAAGCGAGTGTCTTGAAAAGGATCAAAGAAATTAAAAACAGTGCCGAGGATGCTGATGAGCTTGCGGTCCTAGAAAAATACGCCACCCTATTTGAAAAGGAATCTGATACTAAAAAATCCATTAAAGATGCTCTTGTAGATCTAGAAAAGAAGGTCCTCAAAAAGTATCCGACACTTTCTATCGATGAGATTAAAACACTTGTCGTTGATGAAAAGTGGATGAATGAATTATCTACTCGGATCTTGGGAGAGGTTGAGAGGTTGTCGCAGACTCTTGCTGGTCGTGTAAAAGAACTTGGCGAGAGATACGCAAAGCCGATGCCTGAGATTGTGGAAGAGGTTGAAGATTTAAAAAAGAAAGTCGAAGGACATCTGCAAAAGATGGGATTTGATATTAAATAATATGCCAGCTTTAACCAAAATAATTCCAAAGGGATATAAACAAACCGAGATCGGGGTTATTCCTGTTGATTGGGATGTAAGTAATTTTAATGGAATCGTCGAAAAATATATAGATTATCGCGGAAGAACACCTAAGAAGCTAGGAATGGATTGGGGCGGTGGAGATATTCTTGCCTTATCTGCAAACAATGTGCAAATGGGTAAGATTGACACAGATAAAGAGGCGTATTTTGGTAGTTTTGACTTGTATAAAAAATGGATGGTACAAGGAGAGTGCGAAGAGGGTGATGTGCTATTAACAATGGAGGCGCCACTAGGCAATGTTGCCCAAATTCCTGATAACAGAAAATATATTCTAAGCCAGAGAGTTCTCTTGATAAAACCAAACAAAAAAATTACAAAAAACTATTTAGCCAAGCTGCTTATCAGTCCACATTTTCAAAACGAACTATTCAAGAATGCTAGCGGTTCTACGGCGCAGGGCATCCAAAGGCAAAAACTAGATAATATTGAAATATTTTTCCCAGAATCAATAAACGAACAAAATGCAATCGCCGCGGCACTCTCCGACATTGATTCTCTTATCGAAAAGACAGACAGCCTGATAGAAAAGAAAAAAGCGATCAAGCAAGGTGTGATGCAGGAATTACTTCAGCCATATAAGAAAAATGGTGAAATAAAAGATGGCTGGAACCTTTTTACTCTATTTGAAATTGCAGACAATAAAAAAGAACTTTTTGATGATGGTGATTGGATTGAATCAGAACATATTTCAAGAGAGGGTGTGAGATTGATCCAAACTGGAAATATTGGTATTGGAAAATATATAGAAAAAGACACGAAGAAGTATGTCTACGAAGATTCATTTAGAAGGCTAAACTGTAAACCTTTATTACAAGGAGACTTACTTATTTGTAGACTAGCAGAACCCGCAGGAAGATCTTGTGTCTTACCAGATATTGGAGAACAAAAAGTCATAACATCAGTTGACGTTACTATTTTTAGGCCCAGAAAAGAAAAAGCCAATCGTTACTTTCTGGCAAGTTTGTTTTCTATGGATGAGTGGTTTAAGAAAGTAAACGAAAGTGTCGGGGGCACAACTCATAAGCGCATATCAAGAGGATCTCTTGGAAAAATTAAAATTGCTTTGCCAAACATAGAACAACAAAACGAAGGCGCTGATATCTTGCTAGATATGAATACCGAAATAGAAAAGTTGGAATCGGAACTGACAAAATGGAGAGATATGAAGCAAGGGATGATGCAGACATTGCTAACCGGCAAAATAAGATTAATCAAATAATATGGACACAACACAAATAACAAACGTAGGACAAATCGAAAGAAAAACACAGAATCGTGTCGTGTCTATTTTTCGTGATCGCCTAGGTTATGATTACCTTGGTAACTGGGAAGATCGTGAAGAAAATAACAACGTCGAGGAAGCGTACTTCCGACCATTTCTTATGCGTGCTGGTCACAGTGATGTGCTCATAGACAAAGCAATTGAAACTTTAAAAAAGTCTGCGAATCGACCACAACTCTCACTGTATGAGCTTAATAAGGAAACATACAGCCTTCTACGATATGGGATTAAGGTCCGTGAAGGATTAGGAGAAAATTATCAAACTATTTGGCCAATAGATTGGAAAAATCCGGAAAAGAACCACTTCGCAATTGCAGAAGAAGTGACAATTAAAGGGAATAAAACAAAACGTCCTGATATTGTTTTATATGTGAATGGTATTGCGGTCGGTGTAATTGAGCTAAAGCGAAGTACTGTCTCAGTGTCAGAAGGTATCAGGCAAAATATAGGAAACCAAAAAGAAGACTTTATAAGAACATTCTTTGGAACGGTCCAATTGCTAATGGCTGGTAACGACACAGAAGGATTGCGCTATGGTACAACCGAAACTCCAGAGGTCCACTATCTCTCATGGAAAGAAACAGGGCTTGGTAGCGAATCAAGACTGGATAAAACAATATTGCAGATATGTGACAAGAAGAGAATTCTAGAAATTATTCACGACTTTATCGTATTTGATAGTGGAATCAAGAAGACCTGCCGACACAATCAATATTTTGGTATTAAAGCGGCGCAGGATTATCTCAATCGACATGAAGATGGAATAATCTGGCATACTCAAGGCTCTGGAAAGTCTTTGACTATGGTGTGGCTTGCAAAATGGATTCGAGAAAATATTTCAGACTCTCGAGTGCTTCTTCTTACTGACAGAACGGAACTTGATCAGCAGATTAAGCAAGTATTTAGTGGTGTCGATGAAGAAATATGGCGAGCACCAAATGCCAGAGAATTGCTTGGTGAGCTAAATAAAAAAGATAAGTGGCTCTTGTGTTCATTGGTCCACAAATTCGGACGAGTAAATGCAAATGGTGATATGGAAGTAGATGTTGATACTTTGCGAAGCAATCTGCCAACAAACTTCTCTGTGAAAGGAAGTATCTATGTGTTTGTTGACGAGTGTCATCGATCTCATACAGGTAAACTTCACGAAGCAATGAAGGAGTTGTTACCAAACGCTACCTTTATTGGCTTTACAGGTACACCACTCCTCAAGATTGATAAATCAAACAGTGTTGGTTCGTTTGGTCCGTACATTCATACATACAAATACAATGAGGCTGTGGCTGATAAGGTGGTGTTGGATCTCCGATATGAAGCTCGTAGAGTTGATCAAGACATATCTTCTCAAGACAAGATCGACGAATGGTTTGAAGAGCGTACACAGGGTCTTACTGATGTTGCTAAAGCGGAGTTGAAACGACGTTGGGGTACGATGCAGAGCCTTTTGTCATCTAAATCACGATTAGAAAAAGTTGTTTTCGATGTTCTCGATGATTTCTATAAAAAGGATCGTCTTGCCAGTGGTCGCGGTAATGCCATGCTGGTCGCAAGTAGTATTTACGAAGCGTGCCAATATTATGAAATATTCCAAGCACAAGGCTTTACCAAATGTGCTGTCGTGACTTCATATGAACCGGGTGCCCTCTCAACCGACACTCGTGAATATGCCGTATACCAGAAAATGCTTCAAGGTAAAGATACTGAGACTTTTGAAAAAGAAGTCAAAAAGAAATTTATCGAAACACCAGGACAGATGCAACTTTTGATTGTGGTAGACAAACTACTCACTGGATTTGATGCGCCTCCTGCCACCTATCTGTATATTGATAGAAATATGCAGGATCATGGATTGTTTCAGGCTATCTGTCGAGTAAATCGATTGGATGGAGACGATAAGGAATACGGATATATTGTCGATTATCGTGATCTCTTCAAGAAGCTTGAGAAGGCTGTTAGTGACTATACATCAGATGCTCTTGGTGGATTTGATAAGGAAGATGTCATCGGTCTTTTGAAGGACAGAATGGATGAGGGTAAAAAAGATTTAGACGAAGCCTTGGAAGTGGTCCGAGCTTTGTGTGAACCTGTAGCTCCTCCAAAAGATTCTGCAAAATACATCAGTTACTACTGTGGTGATGTTGAAAATCCTTACTCTCTAAAAGAAAATGAGGTTAAAAGAGTTAAGCTATATAAGTCTGTGAGTCATCTTGTAAGAGCATATGCTGATATTGCAAACGACATGGCAGACGCTGGCTATGATAAAGACCAGGCAAAAGCAATCGAAAAAGAAGTAAGGCACTACGAACAGGTACGCACAGAAGTAAAACTTGCCAGTGGAGATTATATCGATCTCAAGAAGTATGAACCCGCGATGCGGATGCTTATTGATCGATATATTTCTGCAACTGAAAGCCAAAGGTTATCTGCTTTCAATGATATGACCCTCGTAGATTTGATTGTTAAGAAGGGTGAAGATGCGTTGAATGATCTGCCGGATGCTATCAAACAGAGCCAGGAAGCTGTTGCTGAAACAATTGAGAACAACGTACGAAAACTCATCATCGATGAAATGCCAACTAACCCTAAGTATTACTTGCGCATGTCTGAACTCTTGGATGAATTGGTAAAAAGACGTAAGCAGGCAGACGTTGAGTATAGAGAGTATTTGAGACAAATTGTCGAGCTTTCTAAAAAGGTCAAAGATCCTATGGATGAATCTGTTGGTGTAGAAATTAATACACCCGCAAAAAGAGCTATCTATGACAACCTTGGTCAAGATGTGCAGAAGGCTGTAATGGTTCACGATGCTGTTATTAGGTCTAGATCAGAAGATTTTCGTGTTAATAAGATCAAAGAGAAGATGATTATTCTCGAGATTAAGAAAGTGCTACCAAATATTAATGGGGAAGAGATGAAAAATCTGATTGAGATCATTAAAAATCAGCATGAGTATTAATTCGTATTTACAACTTGGATCAGTGGAGGCCTTGATTGTACGTAAGTCAATTAAAAATTTACACCTTTCGGTGTTACCGCCAAATGGATGGGTGCGCGTTACCGCCCCGCAAAATATGAATGATGATGCGATAAGAACCCTCCTCGCACTTAGACTTCCATGGATCAAAAAACAACAAGCAAAGTTTAGCGGACAGCAGAGACAAACAAAACGAGATTATGTCTCAGGAGAGAGTCATTATTTTCTTGGCAAAAGATATAAGCTCGAAGTGGTATACAAAGATGAATCCCCTAAGGTAATAGTGAAAGGAAAGAATAGAATTATTTTGCAGGTTAAACCAAAAACTAATACAAAAAAGAGACAAGAAATTCTTACTGATTGGTATCGAGAAGAACTATATTCTATAGTAGATGAACTAATTACAAAGTGGCAAAAGAAAATAGGTGTCAATGTCTCTTATTGGGGTATAAAACAGATGAAGACTCGCTGGGGTAGCTGCAACCCAGAAAAAGCAAGAATACTTTTTAATCTTGAGCTCTCAAAGAAACCAATTGGATGCATCGAATATGTGGTTGTTCATGAATTGGTCCATCTAATCGAAAGGAAACATAATGAGAAGTTTGTTGCACTTGTGTCAAAGTTTGTACCCAAATGGAAAAGCCTTAAGGATGAGCTTAATAGTTTTATTCTTTCGCACGACAACTGGTGATACCGAAACTTGAGGATGATCATTGGGAGGCAGACTTACAGTGTACGAGACGTGAGCTTTCTTGTTGTACTAATTTCAAAAAAACGCGCACTTCGGCACGTTTTTTTGTTACAGAAAATAATTTATATCTTTCTTATATATCTTCGCAAATCTCTTGAGTTCAAGCACATCAACTCGCTGTTGCTCTGATTCTACGTTCGAAAGGTGGGATTGTGGGCGTTTCAGAATCTTTGCGACTTGTGCCTGTGTAAGCCCAGCCTCCAATCGAGCCTTACAACACTTCGCCCCATAAGCACTTAACTCATATGGCCCGCAGAAATGCGGACGAAAAAACTGATGCGAAAGCATCGGTTTTTTCGTTTCCTCCTCCTATTTTACATTTATCTCATATTGAGTATATTGAATGAAGTTGTCCTTGGTTCTGTATAAACACGGAGTTTCGCATGTGTGAAAGTGGGCATGAGCTAACTATGTCATTTGATGGAAGTATTACCGACAGAAAGACATTTTTGAAGCAGATTCGATATGCAGTGATTGAAATGACGCAGGAGCGTATGACGCTTGATGCAATTATTGTTGAAATGGCAAAGAATATTTTTGATCATGCAGGCGGTGTTGGTTTTATAAAGATTATCCGTCAAAACAATAGGTTCTTTTTTGAGGTTCGAGATGGCGGTGAAGAGTCACATGATTTTGCATACTGTTCTTTCCATTCTCGGTTGGTGGGGAATGGGGTTAATCACGGAACTGGTCTGCAAATGATTTGTGATCTTGCGCGAGATCTTGGTGTTGAATTAACGATTGATACTTCAGGAGGGTTTTCATATATTGGAGTATATTCTCCAGTCAAAAATAGGGTTTAGCTCCCCATTATTCCATTAACATGAAATGAGGTGTTTCCATGAATGAAGATGCGAAAGATCTTTATGTCTCATTGGATCTTATTGCAGAGAAGGAGTCGTTCCTTAATTTGTTAAATAGCATTATTGCATGTGCTGTTTCTACTAGTTCACCACTCCTTTCTGAGCTCCAGCGTATTCGCAATGCCGCGTATTACGATGCGCAATTTTCTTGGAAAGAGAACGAAGATATTATTATGCGTATCCATGAAAAAATCTCATGCAACCACCAGGGTTCACGTGAAGAAAATGTTCATAGGTCGTGCGTGCAGAAAATATAGATGAGGTAAAACAAAAATGGGGTTTGACCCCATTTTTTTATTTCGCGCGATCAAGTTGTTCTTCGAAAACGTTTTTGAGTGAAAGTGCATCGCCAAGGATGAGGTCGATGTCTTCGGTAGAATCAATTTCTTTTTCTGCAAAGATGAGCATCTTTCCATCAACAAACTCAATATCATAAGGGTAATGCCCAGAGTACAGTTTTTCTACGGCATCGATGGAGAATATGGAAAGTGCCTCAATTTCTTTTCCTCGACCCTCGGGTGCAAAGAGGGAAAACTTTGACTCTGTTATTCCTGGGAGTGGAACTGGCTCCGCTTTGTACGCATGCACGTTCCACATATTCCGGTGATCATTGAGATACAGATGGGGAAAAGTTCCAGAAAATTGGAATGACACCAATGTAAAAAAATGTGTCGTTGAGTTTTTCCCCGTTCCCGTCGTAAATCGGTACGTTGCAAGGCGAAAGGTTCGTCCGTCAATTGTCCCAGTAATTTCACGATCAATTGCCTGAGATCGTCCTTCTTGGAACATGAGGCCTTTTTCGCCATACGTGCTTTTTCCAAAAAAGTACTGTGCATAGGTCCAACCATTTGCTTCCGCAAATGATTTCCAGAAGGCGTTCCTTGCAACGACATAGACTGATCCGATGTACGTAAAGAAGACAATTACGGGGGCAATGAAGTACTCACGGGCATTCCACATGTTTGTTATAACCAGTGCCCCCGTGAGAAGAAGGAGGCTAAGAAGTACATAAAATATTGGGGAGTGTTTGAGTGTGTGGCGTACTTCTGTCCAAGCGCTTTGTTGTTGCGGGAGATTATAACGAGATGTCATGGAGACAGTGTATCATGACGAGTGTCTGAGAAAAAATCATGTACGACACACACTCTTGCATCTCTGCCTATCGAGAATATACTTTTGAGATGGAACAACAAGAAAAAGCATGTTGCGAGGACATGAAGAAAAACATATTTACTCGCGGCGCTTGCAGTGGTGGGACATGCTCTCCCGTGTACTGTATGGGTGTCGTTGGTGCTGCGGTGTATTTTATTACTCATGCAACGACATTTTGGGTTGGCGTCCTTGGGGTGCTCAAGGCATTTGTGTGGCCAGCATTCGTGGTGCACGCACTCCTTGGAATGTTTTACGGATTATAAAAAAACAACCCGTGAGGGTGTTTTTATTTTTCATCGTCTTTATCAATATCCATGAGATAGAGTGCTTTTGATGCAAACTCTTTTGCTCGGGTGATATAATCTGCTTTTTCTGGAATAATATTGCGGATACCTGTGCTTCGTTGGGACTGCTCGCAGTCGCCAATATAACGCGGAATAAGATGGAGATGAAAGTGAGGAATGGTGCGTCCTGCGGCCTCACCCTCGTTAATACCAATATTGTAGGCGTTTGGTTGGTACTCTTTGTCGAGGTAATCTTTCGCTTGCCCAAGGAGACGAAAGAGTTCTACAACTTCTGCTTCCTTGAGTTCAAAAAAGGAGACAATGTGTTTCTTTGGGACGATTTCACAATGTCCTTTATTGAGAGGAAAGTCATCAAAACGAGCAATAAAATGATCTGTGCTCAAAAAGACGCTCTTGTCGTCGACGTGCTGAATGTCACAGAAGAAGCAATGATGTGCCATATACAATATTATATCACCGTGCTTTCCGGTACTAGATTTTGTGGTGCATAACCAAAACATTGTGTACACTGGAGCGTATGACTATGGATAAAATGTATGATGACGCACGGAAGTTTTTGCTCCCACTCGCATTGTCTATGGGAGTGCTGTTTGCTGCACACCTTCTCGCAATGTCTCTGAATGCCTATGAGCGTTACCCTCTCGTGGATATTCCCTTGCATGTTGGGGGTGGGGTGAGTGTGGCGCTCTTGTCGCTTTTTCTTATTTCTCTCGTATGGCGAATTCGTTCAGCGAAACACCTTGTTGTAGCCGCAATTCTTGGCGCTTTTGCTTTTGGTGTTCTTTGGGAGGCATTTGAGTGGATAACAGATATTTGGACTGGAGCGGGTGAATATACGGATATGCTTGATGCTGCAGGAGATCTTCTTAATGACACTCTGGGAGGTGGAATCGTCGCGTTCTGGTATGCAAAAAGGAAGTAGGGTATCATAGCACTATGAGATATCTTGGTATAGATTATGGATCGAAGCGCATTGGCATCGCACTTTCTGATCCAATAGGGAGAATGGCATTTCCTTTTTCGGTTGTCCCAAATACAAAAGATGCGGCTGCCGCAATCACACAGATTATTATGGACAATCGAGTGGGGGAGATAGTGACCGGAGATTCGAAGGACAAGAATGGGTTGCAGAATTTGATCATGCTTGAGGCGAGGCCATTTTGTGACGGATTGGCACAGAGCCTCGGACTCCCACTCCATTACATTCTTGAGTCATATACTTCAGTACAAGCGGCACGTATTCAGGGAGATAATGCCATGAATGATGCATCAGCTGCGGCGATTATTCTGCAGTGTTACCTCGACAGTATCAATGTGCCTCTTGAGGGGGTGGATGACATTGAATTAGAGTAGGGGGTATATCTCCCAATCAACATGAGGTCATTTCTTTACTGTATAATAGTATAGTATGATTAATGATTTATGATTAAGGATTAATGATCATGTTGCAAAAAACAAAAATTCAGAATTTTACTGATCTGAATGCCTTGCAAGAATGCCATAGAGTTGTGGTGAGTGTTTACCAGATGACAAAGAGCTTTCCACAAAGTGAAAGTTTTGGTCTCATATCCCAGATGAGGCGTGCTGCAGTTTCTATTACATCGAACATTGCGGAGGGATTTGGCAGAAAGGGATATAAAGAAAAAGAACACTTCTATTACCTCGCACAAGGCTCGCTCACTGAATTGAAGAATCAACTTCTTGTTGCGAGAGACGTTGGACACATCTCGTGCCTGGAATATGAACATATCCACGAACAGACGATCGTGGCACACCGTTTACTTCAGGGACTACTTACGAAAACCAAAGAATTCATTAATCATAAATCTTAAATCTTACATCTACTTATATGAAACTTTTCTTTTTCGACACAGAGACAACGGGGAATACTGACACAGATCGCCTGTGCCAGCTTGGGATAAAAGCGCGTGGGGTAGATACACCAGTTATGAACGCACTTTTTTTACCCCCCGTACCCATTAGTATCGACTCAAAGGCGGTGCATCATATTACAGAGAAAATGATCGGAGATCGTCCAGCATTCCTTGATGCTTCAGAATATGCCGAAACGAAGGCACTTTTTGAATCTGACGATGTGGTTGTTGTTGCCCACAATGCTGCGTTTGACGTGGCGATGCTCAAGCGAGAAGGAATTGTACCGAAACATGTCGTTTGTACTTTAAAAGTTGCGCGTGCTCTTGATGGAAATGATGTCATTCCAAGCTACCGTCTTCAATATCTTCGCTATTATCTTGGGATAGAAGTTGAAGGGGTGAATGCCCATGATGCGTGGGGTGATGTTGTTGTACTCGAACAACTGTTTGAACGGCTTCTTGCTCGCATGATGAAAGAAGGGGTGAGTGAAGCAGATGCCATTGCACAGATGATTGCCATTTCAAAAAAGCCATCAATCATTCGAACTATTCGTTTTGGAAAATATAACGGAAAGAAGGTAGAGGATGTCTTGAAAGAAGACCGTGGTTATTTAGAGTGGCTTCTTAAGCAAAAGAAAGAAAACCCAGCGGAAGAGGAGGATTGGATCTATACACTTGAAGAGCATTTAGGTATTCCACACGAGGGTGTTAAGTTGTGGGACTAAAAACAGCCACTGGGCTGTTTTTTAGTCGTGCATGAGAGTAATTTTTGCACCAATGGTATTGAGGCGCTTTGCAATTTCTTCATATCCACGGTTGATGGAGTACACATTGCGAAGAATAGACGTGCCTTCCGCTGCGAGCATGGCAATCAAAATAATCATCGCAGGACGGAGTGCAGGAGGGCAGACAATTTGTGCACCCTTCAGCTTTGTTGGGCCTTGAATATATGCACGATGAGGATCTGCGAGCGTGATGTTTGCTCCCAAGCGATTGAGTTCAGTGAAATAGATGGCACGGTTTTCCCACATCCAGTCGTGAATGAGCGTGGTGCCTTTTGCGAGCGTTGCGATAGGAACGAAGAAGGGGAGGTTGTCGGTATTGATTCCTGGATACGGCTGCGCGTGAATTTTGTCGTGAGGCGCAATGAGTGTGGATGGAAACACAGTAATATCAACAAGGCGTGTCCTGTTGTTTTTGGAAAAATATGATGGACTGTGTGTGTATTTTAATCCCATTTTCTCAAGCTTGAGAAGTTCGAGAGAAAGAAAATCAATCGGACATCGTGTCACGGTGAGCTCGGACTGTGTGGTGATTGCGGCAGAGAGAAACATCATAGATTCAATAGGGTCTTCACTGTTGTCGTACTCGACATCGTGATGAATATCTTTTACTCCATGAACAGTGAGCGTGCTTGTTCCAATACCGTCGATCTTTACACCGAGTGTTTCAAGGAAGAAGCAGACCTCTTGGACCATATAATTGCTTGTTGCAAAGCGAATGGTGGTTGTGCCTGGAATACGTGCTGCAGCAATGAGCAGATTTTCTGCGGCCGTATCGCTTGCTTCATAGAGTACGATGTCATTTGCGCGCAGCTTTTTACTGTTGATGTCGTAGCGATCGTCGCGTGTTGTAATTTTTACTCCAAGCGCTTCGAGTCCGTGGCGGTGTGCAGAGATCGTTCTGTTGCCCATCTTGCATCCACCAGCGTGGGGGAGGGCGAACTCTGATTCTCTGTGAATGAGAGCACCAATGAGCATAATAGATGATCGCATGCGTCCCGCAGCGTGTTTGTCCATTTTGGATAGACTGAGTCGTTGTGGCGGAATGTAGCGCAAGCTGTTTGGGCCAATCCATTCAATGCGGACACCTATGCTTGTGAGGAGTTCGATAAATCGATTCACTTCCTCGATGCGGGGAATGCCGTGAAGCGTTGTAGTTCCCTTGTTTAACAGTGCTGCAGAAAGGAGTCCCATGGCCCCATTTTTTGATGCATTTGTTGTGATTGAGCCATGGAGTTTCTTGCCTCCCTCAACGTGGAAGTCGATAGATTCTGGGACGGCGATAATTTTTCTTCCCAAGACGTCGCTAATTTCTTCTAGGAGTGCAAGGGTAAAGTTTTGCTTTCCGCTTTCCATGCGTGCGATAGCGCTTTGGCTGGTGTGTAATGCTTTGGCAAATTCTGCTTGTGTCATCCCACGTGTTTCGCGAATACTTTTGATAAACGCGCCTATTTTTTCCTGTTCGTTCATGGGTCCAGTATATCATATGTGATATACTGGATGTATTCACACATATGCGTCGACAATCGAATGTTTCATTGAAAGACTATTCTTCTCTTCGTGTGGGTGGTACTGCGAAGGCGCTTTTTGTTATTGAAACAGAGCAAGATGCAGAAGAAGTGTGTCAGACGATCGTTGCTGAGGATTTACGCCTTCGTATGGTCGGGGGTGGGACAAACACCTTTTATGCAGATGGCACACATGAGAAGATGGCATTGGTCGCAGTCGCGATGAATACAATAACGCAGCGACCATCAAACCTAGAAGGAGAAATTGTGGTTGCTGATGCTGGTGTGCTTTGGGATGACCTTGTCTCGTATGCAGCTGAGAAGGGGTTGTGGGGACTTGAAGCGCTTGCGGGTATTCCTGGTACAGTTGGCGCAGCTCCGGTACAAAACATTGGCGCGTATGGTAGTGATGTTGCACAAACAATAGAGGCAGTGGAAGTGTTTAATATCACAACAAGGCAGTATGAATCAATTCCAGGACGGGCATGCGGATTTGGGTATCGATCAAGCATCTTTAATACAATACAGAAAGGGAGATATATTATTCTTCGTGTGCGCTTCTGGCTGTTCCCAAAGCGGCGCCGTGCGCTTCCAAAAGAATACAGTGATGAAAAAAGCATGCGAACGCCAAAAGATGTGAGCGATTGCATTCGTGCTATTCGTGCAGGAAAGATTCCGGATTACCATGCTTTTCCAAGTTGTGGGTCGTACTTCAAAAATCCTTTTGTTTCCTGTGCTCATGGAAAGGAACTCTTGGAGCAGTACCCAAACATGCCGCACTACACAGAAGGTGATCGTGTAAAAATACCTGCAGGGTGGATTCTTGAACAGGTGGGGTACAAAGGAAAACGATTTGGACACGTGTCCCTTTCAGAACAACACGCACTGATCTTGACGACAGATGGAAAAGCGACGGCGGACGATGTGCTGCGGGTTGAGAAGGAGATCGTCGAAAAGATTGAAGAGCTCTTTCACATACGACTTGAGCGAGAGCCGGAGTATGTCGCAAAAAGCACATCGTAAAAGATGTGCTTTTTGTATGAGTACAGTATTGTGTCTTCTGTGTATCTCGGAAAATTATGCCTCGCTTGCTTTTATGCCAAAGTGTTTGAGGCAGAACGTGTCTATCTCTTCAGGGGTGAGGACGTGGGTCATCAGTGCACAAAAGATGTGCGCACGGTACCCCGGGGTCCAATACTGTGATGGGCCACCAACGGGCTGTCCTTCTTCGTTCCATTTATAGTAAAGCGCTCCGGCTTCACGCATGGGAATGGTGACAAGGACAATGTCATCAACATCTTTTGCCTGTTTCTTTGCGCGACGAATCTGACCCTCTTTGTGCTCGGTAAGATTCGTTGATGTGGTGAATTGGATACCGATATCACGGACCTCGATATGTTCTGCGGTTTCGCTCTCTTCGACACGCGCACCGTGGGCATGCGCCTTGCGGTGGATAATGAAATCAATTTTTTCTTGCACGTCTCGGTGTGCGTCAGCGGGCTCGATGGTGAAGTCTGCCTCAGGGTCGTCCACAGTCATTTCGGTGAGAAATGCAACGGCCATCTTTTCGGCTATCTCGCCACGGCTCACGTGTTCTTCTGGGTGTGTTTTTCGATTGCCTATCGCCTCGTATGCCTCCTGTTTCCATGTGTCTTCGGTTTCATCAGCCAGGGCGGAAGTAATGATTTGTTCATCGAGCTTGCTTTGGAGCTCGTGCTTGAGTTTGGCGAGATGCCACTTTCGTATGTCATGAATATCCACGCTTGTGTCAAAAGCGTAGTTCTTCCCCCACTCAAGATCTCCAAATATTTTCCCTAAAGTCACTTCTTTTCCGTTTACTATGTAGGTCCCGTTTTCATTTTTCTGCACAAGGGGGAGATTGGCTTCCGGTGAAGGATGCACGAATCCTTCTGAACCACGAGTCTTTTCGAGCCAGCGCTTAAATTTCTTAAGCTTTTCAAGCTTAAGTTTTTGGATGTGGAAAATTTTTGCTTCTGCTTCTTTGTTTGTGTGCATTGTTTCTGCCTGCTGTTCAAGAAGTTCGGGTGTTGCGCGGGAGCTGATAGATTCGTGGAGGATATCTGTGTAGACCTCGAGATCGTCGCGAAAGGATTCTTTCATGGATATATAGTATCACAGTGAGAAAGGTCCTGCGCTGTAAAGGCGTCTCGGGCGTTTTTTTGTTACATAAAAGCACATCTTGTGATGTGCTTTTATCCCGCATGTACTCCTGGGTCACAAGGAATATTTGGATGCAAGAGAGCGAGTTGGTCGTCGCCGGTGCGTGCAGCAAGAATCATGCCGTAACTTGTGAGCCCTTTCATTGTGCGTGGTGCAAGGTTCGTGACAAAAGGGCATTGTTTCCCAATAAGCTCTTCTGGTGTGTAGTACTTGCGAATACCCGAGAGGATTTGACGAGGTTCTCCTTCATTGAAGTCTACAGTGAGACGGAGGAGCTTGTCTGCGCCTTCAATAAATTCTGCAGTTAGGATGGTGCCTATTTTGATTTCAATTTTCGCGAAATCATCAATCGTCGCATACACTGGCTCAGGAATTTTTTCTTCCTGAACTTCGGGAGTTGTTTCGTTTTGTATTGTGTGTTCGTCCATGGGGTGAGTATAACAGATGGGGGAAACAGGGGAAGGGGCAGGGGGGATAGGAAAATACTGTAAACAGTGATAAGTGAATAGTGAGGAAAAAGTCATGAGCCATAAGTATAAAGTGATTTATGATTTAAGAATAAAATACCGTCCTGGATTGCCACCAACCCTCGAAGACTCGGGGTTGTCGCAATGACAATACGGAACTCACCCTGTAGCACGAAACTTGTGGCTGCTTCTTCGCTCAGTCAACCACCGCTTTCTTCTAGCCACTTACCACTCATCACTGTTCACTCATTTTGTCCTGGATTGTCCACGCGGCACCACAAAATCGATACCGCGCGCAATGACAATCCTGGATACGGTCCTGGATCCCGGATAATTTTCAAAGCAAAATTTCCGGGATGACAAAGTGTGCAATGACAATACATGATTCTTAAATCATAAATCTGTATTATTTCTTTCTCATGACTTTCTATCCACCATCCACTTTCCACGAACCACAGCATGTTCTGTTTATTATTCACTTATCACTACTCACTAAATACCGTCCTGGATTGCCACAGGCATTTTCAGAGCAAAATGCCTTCGCAATGACAATGCTTTATTCTGCATACTAAATACTGCCCTCTCATGACTCATGACTGTCTATCCACTCATTACTGTTCACTGATGGCTAATGTCTCATGACTCGCTGTACATGATATAATACACACAAATGTCATTGTTCCAGATTCCACGATTTTTACGCATGCCCGCATGTGGTATTGATATCTCTACCGATGCGGTTCGCATTATTGATCTTGTGCCTCATAAGGATTTTTTTGAGGTTGAGACACATGGCTATGAAATCGTTCCTCCGGGAATTGTCCACAAAGGGAGCGTGCAGGACCCTATTGCGCTTGCCTCTCTCCTTCGTGATATCGCACAAAAGTACCACATTACTCGTGCGCACGTTTCTCTCCCCGAAGAGCAATCATTTCTTGTAGAGATGGAACTTCCTCGTGTTGTTGGAATGGATATAAAAACAGCCATTGAACTTCACCTCGAAGAGTATATCCCCATCTCTCCATCGGAGTGTGTTTTCGACTATATCGTTGTGCCAAGTGAGAAGGCTGGGGTGATTACTGCAATTGTTTCCGCATTCCCTGAAGCAATTATTTCGCAATATGTTGAAGCTTTTCGAGATACAGGTATTTCCGTGAAATCTTTCGAGCCACAATCACAAGCGATTGCTCGTGCGATATTTCCTCAGAAAGAAATGCACGCATACATGGGCGTTGATATTGGAAAAGATGTTACGAATATTTTTATTGCAAAATCAGGACTCGTTCATTTCTCAGCAATTCTTGATTTTGGCGGAGACCATATTTCCGCAAGCCTCGCAAAGCATTTGAATATTTCTCGAGAAGAGGCAGAGCAGATGAAAATAGAGAAAGGGCTTTTGGGTGGAACAGACCATGCACATATTCGTGAAGGAATGAATCCAGTGTTGCAAGATCTTTCTGAGCGTATAACTCGGTATATGACATTTTGGAACTCTCGCCATGGAGGAGAAAATTTTGTTCGAGAAGTGTTCTTGTGTGGAGGTGGGGCAAACCTTAAAGGTCTTTCTGAATATCTGCGAGTTTCTTCTGGTATTCCGTTCTCCATCGCAAATCCGTGGTGCAACGTCGCACCTTTCGAGGTCTACACTCCTCCGATTATTGCAGAACAAGCACAAGGATTTGTCGCGACTATCGGACTTGCTTTACGAGATGAACAAGAAACAACATTATGATCAACATGTTACCTGACCGAGAAAAACGCGCGTTACAAAGAGAATTATGGGTGCGTCGGTTTATCTTCGGTTGTGTCCTCCTTGGTGGTGTTTCTCTTCTTGGAGTGCTTCTCCTTGCACCATCGTATGTTCTTGTTCGAGCAGAACACGCCCGTATAACACAAGAGCTCGCAGAAATGCAACTAACCATTACAGGCAAGGGAGGTGCCGAAGATGAATTAAAAGCAGTCGTTGCACAACTTGATGGACACCGCGAGAGAGAAAAAATGCTTACTCCTCGCGTGACGAATATCGCTGATGCGTTGTTTGCTGCTGCGGGTGACGCTGTGCAAATCTCTTCGTTCTCGTTCATCCGAAACACAGAGCGCACAGGAATTATTCTTTCTGGCATAGGAACGACACGAGAATCTCTTTTGGACTTTCAGAAGGCAGTGAAAAATATTCCCGGCATTGCAGATGCAAAATTTACTGAAAGCTTTATCACGAAAAAGGTCGATATTCGCTTTACTCTTACCGTGACATTGAAATAGTATGCAAAAGAAAATTCTTGGAATGAGCGGTGCGGCGCTATTGTTTCTTGTACTTACGATCGGAATTTTTCTCTGGGAATATCAATCTATCCAAGTATTAAAAAGTAATGAAATGATTCTCCGGGGAGAGATGCAATCGTGGGTCAAAAAAGGGAAGCAGATGACCACATTTTATTCTGTTTTAGATGAAGCAAAAAGAGTATCTCAACTACTTACGAAAGAATATTTTTTCCCAAGTGATGAAGAGCAGATTCGACTCATTACTGCACTTGAGCAGTTGGCACAGATATTTAATCTGAAAGCAGAAGTTCGGAGTATGGAACTCGCACCCGATTATGCGCATGTCTCTGGTGTTATTGCATGTTCTGGAGCGGCATCTGCAGTCATCGAGTATATGCGTACTCTCGAAGTTTTCCCCCATCGTTTGATTATCGACGAGGTGTCTCTCCAGGCAAAGGGTGGTAAATCTATACAATCAACTCAACCTGTGGAGGCAATTCTTACCTTTCGAATTATTGATATCCAAAAACCACTCACTCTATAACTATGGAAACGGTACAAAAATATATGCACCGTATCGCGCACGCATACGGGAGTGATCGAGTTATTTGGAAGGGCATGGTAACCATTGTACTCATTTGCACTTTCCTTGTTGTTGCGTTGTCGTGGTATCAATATCTCTGGGTGATTGATGAAACTGTTGTGATTCAACCAAGCAAATCTCTTCGGACTGGATTGACAGTGCAAGATGTGGAAGAAATAGAGATAAATCATCAAAAGAGAGTTGGTGAATACGAAAAACTTCTCCTACAACAAGAAGAGCAAAATATAATTACAAAACAAAAAGACGCAAAAAAATAGCGTCTTTTTGTTTGTTCTCCCCCTTCTTGTTTGATTCTCGCATAGTGAAATGTATAAAAGACTGAACGAGGTCCAGTCTTTTATTCATTGTCCCCCCGCTAGGAATCGAACCTAGATCCGCAGCTTAGAAGGCGGCTGTTTTATCCATTAAACTACGGGGAGAAAAAGAGATCAAAAACTCTTTTGTGTGCACAGCATACCCCAATTTGCATTTTTTCGCAAAATAGTATACAGTATCACAACAAAAGCACCCTTAGCTCAGTTGGTAGAGCAATTCGTTTACACCGAAAAGGTCGGGGGTTCAAGTCCCTCAGGGTGCACAAAAACACCACCAAGAAGTTCCACTTCTTGGTGGTTTGTTTTTGAGCGCCCTGAGGGACTTGAAAAGAGCTCCTGAATCAGAAGATAAAGGGGACAGGCACATCCAATTGCAATCTTGTTGTAATTGGATGTGCCTGTCCCCTTTATCCCTTTATCAAAAAACCTCCCAGAGGGGGAGGGGTATTATCCTGCAAGAAGTTCTCCATATATCTGCCCACAACGAAATGCGTGCCGGGCGATTTTTTGAAGGGCTGAAAGTCCAGCTTGAATACATTCTTTGTACTCTTCCGGACGGAGGAGTGACGTGATGGTGTCTGGTACGCCTTCGGTGATATTGAGATCGATGTTGGTAATCCCCTTTTCTCGGTCGAGGGTAAAGTTCACGCGTTTTGTTTGCGAAACCATGATAGCGCATTGAATTTCATTTGCTTGATGTGGAGATAGGGTTATGATGTCCCCAACCCAAACTGTTATTGGCATGACATTCTCCTGATTCTGGTTTTGATCTTAATCTATTTCTGTATATTTGCAACAATATCTTTTTTTACACACATTTACTCAAAGCATAGACGTGTTATATTGATACAACTATGCAAGAGCGGATTGAATGTTCGGTGCACGGAAGG
>CAYLUP010000003.1:35970-41168 GCA_964386905.1 uncultured Candidatus Saccharibacteria bacterium | reverse complement strand
GTGTTATATTGATACAACTATGCAAGAGCGGATTGAATGTTCGGTGCACGGAAGGGTCCAGATGGTCATGTTTCGTGATCATATACTCCGTTCCGCAAAAAAGACTGGTGTTCTTGGGTATGTGTTCAATCGGCCAAACGGATCTGTTGAGATTGTTGCAGAAGGAGATCAGGCATCCATCGATCAATTCTTACGTCTTGTTGAAAAAGGTTCATTGTTTTCTCGTGTTGACGCACTCGACATAGAGCGGAAAGCCGCGCAGGGAGAATTTACTCGTTTTTGGATAAAATACTAAACATGCACGTAGGAATTATCATGGATGGAAATAGACGGTGGGCAAAACAGAATGGTGTTTCCAAAGAGGAGGGGCATTATGTCGGTTTTGAGACGCTAAAGAAAACCATCACCTGGTCACGAGAGCTTGGTGTGCAGACACTGACCGTGTTTGCTTTTTCCACTGAAAATTGGAAGAGAGATGAGTCAGAGGTGTCTGCGCTATTGCAACTCTTTCGGCACGGAATTTCCGAACTACAGAAGAATGAAGACGAGCGTGTTCAAGTTCGTTTTATTGGAAGGAGGGATGATTTCCCGCAAGACATTCAGGATTCTATACGTGATATCGAGCAGGAAACTGAGTCGATGCCATCATTTACCCTTGTGGTTGCGTTGTCTTATGGTGGACGGGCAGAAATTCTCAACGCAGTGAATACTGCACTACAGAGTGGAAAAACGTCTCTCACGGAAGAAGAATTTTCACAATTTCTGTATACAAGAAATATCTCTGATCCAGATATCATTATCCGCACAAGCGGGGAACATCGCACGTCCGGATTCCTGACGTGGCAAGCAGTCTACAGCGAACTCTTTTTTACTGACACGTTGTGGCCTGATTTTTCTCGAGAAGAATATGAGCGGATCATACATGAATATTACGCACGAGAGCGAAGATATGGAAAATAGTGGAAACGCTATTTTTTATTGCACTTTCGTACAATATTTCGTATGCTTGTAGTATATGAAGACCTATAGTGGGCCTACTGTTGAAATATTGTATGAAGATGATGCAGTTGTTGTCGTGAATAAGCCGGCAGGTTTGATTGTGCACAGTGACGGAAGGACTCCTGAACCGACCCTTACTGATTGGGTGCTCGAAAAATATCCTCACCTCGAAGATGTGGGTGGACTCCATACTCTTGATAATGGGAAATACGCACCACGTGCAGGAATTTTGCACCGACTCGATCGAGAAACAAGTGGAGTGATTTTGATCGCAAAGTCCGATACTGCGTTTTGGCCACTTCAACAACAGTTCATGTCTCGTGAGATTGAGAAAAGATATATTGCCATGTGTCTTGGCGCTCCAAAGGAGCCAAAGGGGATCATTGATCTCCCGATTGGACGGAGTCGCGTGGACTATCGACAGTGGGCTACACCTCCTATTGCGCGAGGGACGCTTCGCCCCGCTTTGACTGAATATATTCTTTTGTATTCGGGAGAGTATGCCGGAGAAATGTTTAGTTGTGTTCAATTGTTTCCGAAAACCGGACGCACACACCAGCTTCGTGTTCATGCAAAGGCCATGGGGTTCCCTATCCTCTGTGACGCACGGTATGAGATCGGAAGCGCACTTGGCTTCGCTCGTGTCGCATTGCATGCTGAACGTGTGGTGGTAAAACATCCTATTAATGGGAGAGTGCATACGTTTGTTGCTCCGCCACCTGCTGATTTTCGAAAAGCACGCGAGTTGCTCTCGAACGTTGTGTCGCCAATATAAAAACGAACCAAAAGGTTCGTTTTTATTGTATCTGTATTGCTTGAATGTGTATGTGTTCAAATGGTGCTGGGATAAGGTGCTGGAATGCCGCGAAATGAATTGAGAAATAGACACTGAGCCCAATGACAATAAGAAGTGTGCAGATCCACATACTGATTAAAATCATCCATACTCGTGGGCGAAGAAGTGGAAAAAATACGAGGTGAATCCCTGCGAAGAAGAGGAGAATTCCTGGAATACTGATGAAAAGAGCAATGCATACCACGGCAATACTTATGAGAAAGGGCGTATTGAGATATGCCAAGAACGTTAATACTCCGTCTGGATAATAGCCACTCAGGATTCCTCCAAGGAAAGACGCGACGCCAACCAGCATACCAATGCCTCCTGCAACAAGAATGAACGCGAGCGCCCACTTCAAGAGTCGCGCACCTCCAATGATGACTTGCTTAAGGATGCGGCCTCCCTGTTGGAGGAGGGTGTTACATCGGGCGAGGAAGGTGCGCGCATTTGGATTTTGTGCCATCGTTGTCGTTCGTTGCTGGAGTTCCTCTGCTCGCTGTTTTATCGTGTCTGTAATGGAGTGGACAGTAACTGGCTCCCCACGCATTTCGAGCTTTTCCGCCACAGTTGTTGGTGCAGGGAGGACAAGCCAAAGGACAAGGTAGATTGGGATAATAATTCCAAAACCAAAAAGGGCGAGTGCGATAAAGATGAGGCGAACAATCGTAGGATCTACATCAAGGTATGTTGCGATTCCAGCACAGACGCCACCGAGAATTGCAGCATCACTGTCACGGAAGAGACGCTTTTCTGTAAGAGGTTTCTTTTGTTGATTCGTTTGTTTTGGTGCATCACTCTCAGAAAGTTCTTCAACTGTACCCATCAGGGTAATAATGCGTTCAATGTCTGTCTTGCTGATCGGGCGAGTGTCAATCTTTTTAAGGTGTTCAGAAATACGGAGCTCAATATCTTGTTGTATTTCTTTTCCGTCCGAATCATGTTCAAATGCACGCGCAATGCTATCGAGATACGCAGAAAGCGCCTTGTATGCCGACTCTTCAAGGGAGTGTGTGTGTTGATGGATGGAGATTTGAATGATTTTTTCCATAGAATTATATGGTGTTAGTTTCGTAAGAGTGCGATTGAGGAAACGAGATCGTCCCAGGTTTTGTCGAATTTGCCGCGCATCCCTTTTCCTTGTTGTGTTAGTGAATAGTATTTTCGTGGAGGTCCACTTGCGGATTCTTCCCACGAATAATCAAGGAGACCAGCATTTTTCATTCTCGTGAGGAGGGGATAGAGTGTGCCCTCAACAATGATGAGGTCAGCTGCTTTGAGCGTGTCGATCATGTCTGCTGCGTAGACTTTTTTATTTCCAATAACAAGGAGGACACAGTATTCAAGGAGTCCTTTTCGCAGCTGCGCTTTTACTTCTTCTTGTTCCATGATGGAAGTGTAGCATATAGTACTATGTTATGCAAGGTACTGTGTGTATATTGTCTTTTGTGCTTGCGTGAAACACACTTTTATGCTACAGTGTCACCACTATGAATTCATCATTAACTCAGAAAGTTGCTTCAACCCCAGTGAATGTTGAGGCTCGAAAGAAGCTCGCAATCCGTACCGGAGATACTGTCCGTGTATGGGTGAAGGTGCTTGAAGATGCTGCAAAGCAAAAGTATCGCCTTCAGGCGTTCGAGGGTCTTGTCCTTGCTGTGAAGCATGGTACACAGGCAGGTGCAACATTTACTGTCCGCCGCGTTGCGAGTGGTGTTGGCGTAGAGCGTGTATTCCCACTCTTTTCGCCGTCTATTAATGAAATCGAGCTTGTGAAGCGATCAACTGTTCGCCGCGCAAAGCTGTATTATGTTCGCGAGAAGGCAGTCCGTGATGTTCGCCGCAAGATGAAGCAGACAATCATTGGTGGTGGTTCGTCTTCTGACTACGAAGGGGAAGAGACTGCTGCTGAATAGTGCAACAGGAAAAGGCCGCTGGCCTTTTTTCTTTACACGCACGAAGGGTGTGTTAGTGTGTCTACAGAACTCTTTTTTGAGGTGTTTCGTGCTAGAAGGTCTTCGTTTTGCTTGGGCACATGTGCGTGCAATGCGACGAGTTTGTGACTTCGTGCACCTACAACGTGACAGGGTCGAAGTTGAGTATCAAGAGGAATATCGTTCAACTGTGGGTGCGCTACGCCTTTGCGTTGAACCTTTCATTTCAGAATGGTTAGATTCTCGCTTTATGTCTAACTCCTGCTCGGTTGCAGGGCGACATGGTATCTCTCTTCATCTTGGAGAAGATAGAATGACGGTTCATATCGCATGCACGGGCGCTTCTTTTCAAGGATTTACATCCGCTGAGCATGACACACTTGTTTCTAAACTGGCGATGGATTTTAATATATTCTGTAAGCAGAAAAATATTTCATTTCGGGATGTGAGTTTTCTCTTTCGGAATACGGATGTACATGGTTTTGATGGACAGCGCGAATGCTTGTCGGCAACATTTCAGGATAGATAACAACCACCGCGCGGTGGTTTTTGTTTTCCTGGTGTATACTGTGAGCATGACGATGCTTCAAAAAATGATTCTCTCAACAATCCTTGGTGGACTCATATTTTCCGGATTCATGTCTGGAGTAAAAATAGTGAATGATACGTGTGTGTGGAATACAACTTGTCCATACTTTTTTGGGTATCCCGCATGCTACACTGGTTTCCTTATGTATCTTGTGTTGTTTATTGTTTTTTTGACCGGAACCCTTCGTAAGAAATTTTCCGAAAAGCTTTTTCTTGCTGGAAACGTCGTTTCTTTTTTGGGTGTTTTGTTCTCGGGGAAATTTGCAGCTCCGGAATTCTCTACTCTGTTTCGAGAAGGTGTCGGCGCATTTGCTCAAAGTGTTCCGTTGTGTGCAATTGGTTTTATATTCTTTGTCCTCATTTTTGTCCTCGGTGTCGTTGCAGAGATGCGATGTACGAATGGAATTTGTGAATAAATAAGACGCAATATGCGTCTTATTTATTTGTGGGCACGGAGGGACTTGGCGCCAGCTCACCTCCATATATTTCTGCGCTGCACTTGAAATCTATGGGGTGGCTCCTGCCCTGGCTCGCCGACCCTGCGCCGCTCGCAGACTCGCCAGCGAGGGTGCCCGGCTCCGCCTTTCAAGCCCCGCCGTTCTGTACAAAACAAAACCACAGAAATGTTGCACATCTTCCGTGGTGTTTTGTGGGCACGGAGGGACTTGAACCCTCACCTCTTGCGAGATACGCTTCTGAGACGTACGCGTATACCAATTCCGCCACGTGCCCAACATCATATTTACTTGTTCCAACAAACAATCGCAGGGCGTTATCTACGCATAACAGACGTACGCGTATACCAATTCCGCCACGTGCCCAACATCATATTTACTTGTTCC
>CAYLUP010000003.1:0-35870 GCA_964386905.1 uncultured Candidatus Saccharibacteria bacterium | reverse complement strand
TATTTACTTGTTCCAACAAACAATCGCAGGGCGTTATCTACGCATAACAGACGTATGCATATACCAGTTTCGCCACATGTAAATAATTATCTGTGCTTGCAGTCTATCACAATTTTATAGATATGAAAGTATGCTTGCTTTTTCAAGACAGTTTGCTATAGTAATCGCACAAATGTCCGGGTGGCGAAATTGGTAGACGCACTACCTTGAGGTGGTAGCGGGGTTACTCCCATGGAGGTTCAAGTCCTCTCTCGGACACAACGACACAAAAAATCTGCGATGAGCAGATTTTTCGTTTTGGGATACTTTGTTATGATAGAGCGATGGAAAAACTTCGTGAAGATCAGTTGAGGCATATTCTTCCAGAAGAGCGAGAGCGTATTCAAGGAATGTTTGCTCGAGGCGATTTTGGTGCACATACACATGCCGTAAGAGAGTTTCTTTCTCAAGATAAATTGCCAATGAAAAAAATATTTGCACACGTTGAGCAGTATCTCCCAGAGCGCGCCGAGCTTCCAAATACTGGACTTGCACACGTGTTGCATATTATTGCTGTAAGTATTTTTGCAACGACGGCGCAACGCGCGCTCGCACTTGATGCAGAGGAATATTGTCGAAGTACAAAGGATGATTTTTCTGTGAATGAACATGACATTCGTCAGCGTTTTGTATGGGAGAGAAGCAATGAGCTTGTTGATCCTTTTTGGGAATAGTGGACGGAATAGTGAAACATGATATAACTACTTCAGATTTTTTGGAGTGGTTGTGAAAAACTACATGCTTCTTTTCATTCCAACACTCGTCTTTTTTGCCGGTGTATTTTTTGTTCTTCGCATCAAGCGCATGGGTGCACGAAAGGCATTTTTCTCAAGTATTGGTGCAAGTATTGTAGTTTCTTTTTTTTCTTCTGCGTGTGGGTATGGGGTGATTTATTTTTCAGCCCCTCGAACGTCCTACGTAGTTGAAACACTCCCTCTTGTTGCATTTCCGTATAAGGAAAAAACATATTTTGGCTTCGAGAGGTTTGAAAATCCAGGTGCTACACATGCAACAGAGTTTTTCTTGTTTTCTGAAGAACATGGCACATTACGAATTCTTGAATATCGACACACAGATATTCGTGAAGTCATTCGTGAAAAGCGCACGGATGCATGTTTGGAGAGGTGTCGCTCGAAATTTATTGGCTGGGCTGCTGTATTTACTGGAAGATCCGATTCGGATTTTCTGCGCTTGCGTGTTCCGGAGAATGGTCTTGCACATCAGGGGAAAAATGACCGTTTTGTGATTATCCCCGAATAATACAACAGACGCACGGCGTGCGTCTGTTTTTTTATCCTGCATGATGATACGGACTTCCATTGCGAATGGCGAGTCCGCGGTAGACTTGTTCCATCGCCATAATACGTGCGAGATCGTGCGGGAAGATCATGTCTCCAAAAGAAACAATATGTTGCGCTCGTGCGCGAAGTTCATCATTCATGCCGTATGCTCCGCCGACAGTAATCACTACTCTTTTTCCTTCTTGTTCTCCTCGACCGAGAAGAGAAGAAAACTGCTCGGACGACATCTTCTTTCCGCGCTCATCAAAAACAATGAGGAAATCAGTTGGCTTGAGTGTGACGAGCATCGCAGTGCTTTCGCCGTCACGAATGTCTTTTGGAACATTCCATTTACTTAAGACAAGTTTTTCTTCAACAGATTCTGTGCGAGAAATTTTTGCTGTGTAGGAAAGGGCAAGGTCTTGGGCTTCGCTGCTCCACTTGCCACCGCCAAAGAGAAAAAGAAGTTTCATGGAGAAAGGATAGCATGGGGGAGTGGGTAGTGGAAAGTGGGTGGTGGATAGGAAGAAGTGATGAGAGGATAGAAAGTCATGAGTTATGAGTCATGAGAAAGAAATGATTCGAGATTTATGATGTATGAATCAAGGAATAGTTACAAGTTACAAGTTGCAAGTAAAAAGCATTGTCATTGCGACAACCTCGAGTCCTTGAGAGTTGGTGGCAATCCAGGACTGTATTTAGTGAACAGTGAACAGTGATGGGTGAACAGAAGAGTGCAGTAGATCGCGGAAGGTGGATGGTGGATAGCAAGAAATAGTTTCAAGTTGCAAGTATGTACGTTGTCATCCCGGAAGACTGCAGCTCTGTGCAGGCTATCCGGGATCCAGGACCTGTATTCTGCTGTGTCATTGCGAGCGATGTCGGCCTTGCGACATCGTGCGGCAATCTAGGACTCGCATTTTGATTTTTGTATTCATACGTAACCTGACCCCTATCTATTGATTTTCCTTGGGTTTCTGGTATTATCCGCTACATGGTGCCTATGGTGTAGTGGTTAGCACGGAGGTTTGTGGAACCTTTAGCCAGGGTTCAAATCCCTGTAGGCACCCAGATAACAAAAACCCGCGAAAACCTTCGCGGGTTTTTTTTATCTGGGTGCCGGTCGCCTCCTGTGGTTTATGAGAAAGCGGAGCTTTCGAATAACAACCACAAGATGGCGAACAGGGACTTGAAAGGCGGAGCCGGGCACCCTCGCCGGCGAGTCTTCGAGCGGCGCAGGGTCGGCGAGCCCGGGCAGGAGCCACCCCGCAGATTTTAAGCGAAGTGTAGAAATGTGCGGAGGTGAGCTGACGCCAAGCCTGTAGGCATCCCAGATAAACAAAAACCAATGCGAGAGTATTGGTTTATGTTTTTTACATTTTCATGTGTTATACTTTTCCAGATACGTTCATGATGACTCGACAGGAAAAGCCTCTCTGGCTTATCGAGATATTTATAAAATATAAACGGTGATATCTATGCGTGATTTTTATATTTCTGTCGATATTGAAACTCATGGACCGATACCGGGGGAATATTCAATTATTGCAATTGGTGCAGTTGCTGTGTCAGACCCAAGCAAATCTTTTTCTGCATTTCTGCGACCCATATCGGATTCATGGGACACTTTAGCGGCAGCTGTTTCTGGAATACAGCAGGATTGGTTGATGCAGCACGGAGAAGAAGCAGCGGTGGCCATTGCGCGTTTTGTGGAGTGGGTTGTTACTGTAACGCCGACATGTGCACGACCTGTGTTCATTGGCTTTAATGCGAGTTTTGATTGGATGTTTATTTATTGGTATTGTCAATATTTTTTGCAGACAAATCCATTCGGATATTCTGCTCTAGATATCAAAGCATATGCTATGGGCGCGCTTCGTATTCGGTCTTGGAAACAAACATCAATGCAGTATCTCCCTAAAGAGATTGTGCACAAAAGGCGATTAACACATGATGCGCTCGATGATGCAAAAAAACAGGCAAACATATTTTCTGCATTGTACGGCTTGTGTGTGAATGAAAGAAAATGTTTGTGAAAATAAAAAAGCCCACACATACTGCGTGGGCTGACGATGTTCATAGGATTTAAGAAGCCCGAATCTCCATGGTGGGGAGGAGCTTCCTCCCTTGCGTGGGAATTGGCTTAATAAGGTTTTGTCGAACGAGGTGTTTGCCTTGTTCAGGAGATACAACGACGATTTCTTGTCCGTGAGGGTACGCGACAAGAACAGGATCTCTCCAGCCTTCTGGTCGCACAAGAACATGGTCTCCTGGTGCAAATATGAAGAGTCCGTCTTTCCAGGAGCTCACAAAAGTTTTTCCGACTCCAACATCAGTGCGTGTTCCATTTGCGATGAGTCGAGGGCGAAGAGTCGGTTTTTCCCACGTTCCAGGATGAGAAGAGCGAAAAATACTTCTGGTGTTTATCCGCACAATCAACTTGTTGTCGTTTGGGTATTCTGGGCGGGTAAAAAAAAGTTTTCGATCTTGTTCAAGGAGTTCAGCATCGAGGACTTTATCTCCGTCGATAAGAGGAGGGTGTGTCTTGTCGATGCAGACGTGTTCACCGTCTCGACGATATTCATCCCACCCCATGAGGGTGTAGGCTTCAGCGTGGAAAGATTCTTTTTTCCATTTTTGAAGTTGGATGTGAGGAAAAATATGAGATGAACAGTGAGGAGTAAAAATAATCGTTCGTAAACGCAGAATGCCTCCTTATTATGGGTACAAAGCCTAAAAAATAATACTATAATTATTGTATATTGTCAATAAAACACGGGGTTAATTCCCGTGTTTCTTTTTCATGGTGAGTGCGATGCGTTTGCGTTCGGTGTCTACCTCGGTTACTCGAACAGAAACAATTTGCCCCACTTTCACTACTGCATGTGGGTCTGTAACGAATGTATCCGAAAGTTGTGAGATGTGGACGAGACCATCTTGGTGTACGCCGATATCTACAAAAGCACCAAATGCAGCGACATTTGTGATGACTCCTTCGAGTTGCATCCCAACACGAAGGTCTTTCATCTCATGGACACCATCAAGAAAAGCGGCTGTCTTAAATTCTGGGCGAGGATCTCTCCCCGGTTTTTCAAGCTCTGAGAGAATATCCTTGAGTGTTGGAAGACCAAATTGAGCGTCGACATAGGTCTGAGGGTTGATAGTGCGAAGTATGTCAGTATTCCCGATGAGGTCTTTCATTGAGCACTGTGCGTCTTTCGCCATGCGTTCTACGATAGCGTATGTTTCGGGGTGCACTCCTGATGCATCGAGTGGGTGTGTTCCGTCTGGGATACGAAGAAATCCAGCAGCTTGTTCAAAAGCTTTTTCTCCAAAGCGAGGGACGCGAAGAAGCTCTTTGCGTGAGGGAAAAGCGCCGTGCGTTTCACGATAGGAGACAACATTCTCTGCGAGTGTTTCACTAATTCCGGAGACATATGACAGGAGTTGTGGGGATGCAGTGTTGACGTCTACTCCAACTGCGTTTACACAATCCTCCACAGTCGCGCGTAATGCTTTTCCGAGATTCCCTTGATTGACGTCGTGCTGGTACTGCCCAACTCCGATTGCTTTTGGATCAATTTTGACAAGCTCCGCAAGAGGGTCCTGAAGTCTTCGCGCAATGGAGACTGCCCCGCGATGAGAAACGTCCAGGTGGGGGAGTTCTTTTGTTGCGAGTGGTGATGCAGAATAGACAGATGCACCTGCCTCGGATACAAAAACTTTTGTCAAAGAGAGTTCTTTGTGTGTATGGAAAATCTCTTGCACAAATGCATCTGTTTCGCGCGATGCAGTTCCATTGCCAATCGCAATGAGTGTTGGTCCATACGTATGAATGTGGTCGAGAATACGAGCTTTTGCTTCCTCGCGTTTCTTTTCCTGGTCGTGTGGATATATGGTATCTACGTGAAGTACTTTTCCTGTCTCGTCGATGATGGCAACTTTGACGCCAGTACGAAATCCTGGATCGAGTCCGAGTGTGCGTTTGTGTCCTGCTGGAGCAGCGAGCAAGAGTTCTTTGAGATTCTTTGCGAAGACACGAATGGCTTCTTCTTCAGCATGTTCACGGAGCTGTGCAAAGAGTTCTGTTTGTGTGTGTACGGACACTTTTGCTTTCCATGCGAGGCGCACTGCATAGAGAAGCCATGCATCGGCTGCGCGTCCTTTGTCTTCTATATGGAATATTTGTGCAATAGTCTTTTCACACATATTCATCGGAGCATCGGATTTTGGACGTTCTTTCTCTGTTTGCAAACGGAGCTGAAGAGAGATGACCTCTTCTTTTTCTGCTCGGAGAAGTGCAAGTGCTCGGTGGGAAGGAATGTGGACGAGTGGTTCGGTGTATGCGTAATAATCTGCGTACGTTTTCTCGGGATCGTTCTCGGGTTTTTTTGTTTCACTTTGGACGACTCCGTGTTTGAGCATGTGTCCACGAACTGTTTCTAGTACAGTAGGGTGTTCCGAGAAACGTTCAATCAAAATTGCTCGCGCACCCTCAAGCGCCGCATCGCTGTCTGGTACTCCAGGATTTTTATTTCCATCCTTCTCAAACGGTGCACAGACATATTTTAATGCCTCCTCTGCGGGCTGTGTTTCTGGATGTTTCAGGAGCGTATCTGCAAGCACTTCGAGTCCAGCTTCTATGGCAACTTGCGCCTTCGTGCGTCTTTTGGGTTTGTATGGAAGATACAATTCTTCGAGGCGCGCTTTGTCTTTTGTTTCACAAATAAGGAGACGAAGGCCCGGTGTCATTTTTCCTTGTGATTCGATGGACGCGAGAATAGTTTCCTTGCGTGACTCGAGCTCCCGAAGATACGTGAGCCGTTGTTCGAGCGTGCGGAGCTGCTCATCATCGAGTCCACCAGTTGCTTCTTTTCGATAGCGAGCAATGAATGGGACAGTCGCCCCTTCGTCGAGAAGGGCGATAGCAGATTGGACTTGATTTGTTTTTGCATGAATTTCAAGTGCAATGAGAGATTCAATAGAAGGAGTGTGCGTAGGTGTTGTCATGAGCACTTATCATAACAGATATTCTCTCCTTCCTTTTCTTGTTGTGTATTCCACAGGTTTCGTATCTTCCTGTCAAAATATCATGTATTATTATGACAAGTGAAACGCGGAAAACTTGAAAAGGTTGCTGAACGTCTTTTGGGTGCCCCTGCACATCTTGTTGAGCAAGGGGTTGATTTTATCTTGCATACAAAAAAAGAAGTTGCGAAAAAGAAGCCGATTAAAATCGCCCGAGAGTATTGGAAGTCGATTGGTCCAGGGCTCACGACCGGTGCAGCAGATGATGATCCTTCTGGAATTGCAACATATTCACAGACGGGAGCGCAGTTTGGGTCTCAACTCATTTGGCTCTCCGGGATTACATTCCCCCTGATGGCTGTTGTGCAAGAAATGTGTGCACGGTTGGGTCTTGTCACAGGACATGGGCTTGCTGCAAATATTCGAAGACAGTATCCTCGGTGGGTGCTCTATGGAATGACGAGCCTGCTCTTTATTGCCAATACATTTAATCTTGGCGCAGATCTTGGTGCAATGGCTGAGGGGGTGCAGCTTTTGGTCCCCGATATGAGTTTCTCGCTTCTCGTTGTCTTCTTTGGGTTGACGATTGTTGCTTTGCAGATTTTTACATCGTATGCAAAATATGCACGACTCCTGAAATATCTATCGTTTGCATTGCTCACGTATATCCTCGCAGCCCTATTGAGTAATCTGGCATGGGGAAATGTTGCGCGAGATTTTTTCATCCCATCATTACACTTTGGGAAGGATCAAATTCTCTTAATTGCAGCAATTCTTGGAACAACAATTTCGCCATATCTTTTCTTTTGGCAGACTTCTCAGGAGGTAGAAGAGCGCATTCTCCATCATAAGGAAAACGAACATAAATGGAAACAGGAGATTCACCCAAAAACGATTTCTCACATGCGGAAAGATGTTTGGTCTGGAATGTTTTTTTCCAACACGGTGATGTTTTTCATTATTGCCGCGAGTGCTGGCACATTGTTTGCAAATGGCATCACACATATTGAAACAGCGGCTGATGCTGCAAGCGCATTGCGGCCATTTGCTGGAGATGGTGCGTTCTATCTCTTTGCAATTGGTATTATTGGTACGGGTATGCTTGCTGTTCCTGTCCTTGCTGGTTCGACTTCGTATGCAGTTTCTGAGGGGTTTGGGTTTGTTGAGGGTATGCAGAAGAAAATCAAAGATGCGAATGCCTTTTATGGAATTATGATCGTCTCCATTCTCATCGGTATTAGCTTGAACTTTATTGGACTTGATCCAATGAAAGCACTGTTGTATTCGGCAATAGCAAATAGCATCGTTTCTCCTGTTGCACTCTTTTTTATAGTACGCATGAGTGGGAGCAAGAGGATTATGGGCGAACACGCGAATTCTCGTGTATATAGCGTGGTGGGTTGGATTATTTTTGGCTTGATGATACTCGCTGGATGTGCAGCAATAATTGCACTCTTTCTTTAAACACAGGACAATCCTGTGTTTTTTGTAAAATCTGATAGTATGTAGCAATGCATGTTATTGTCTTTGGAAAACATATCCCGTACGCAGAAGAACTCGTTCGATCGTGCGGATATACGCTTGTTAGAGAATCGCCAGATTTCATCGTGACTCATGGCGGAGACGGTACCATTATCGGATCCGAAACGGCTTTTCCTGGCGTTCCAAAAATTCTTTTAAAAGAAAGTCAAATCTGTAAGCGATGTACTCAGGGAGAGCAGATGTATTCAAACGAAGAAGTGTTGCGTCTTGTGAGAGCAGGAAAATTTGTTGTGGAGGAAGAGAAGAAAATTGAGGTGTGTTTTGGAGGAGGATGTCTTGTTGCGTTGAATGATGTTGTTGTCCATAATGCAGATCCTCGACACGGCATTCGATACCGTGTTGCTTTTGATGGAGAGCTGTATCAACAAGAAATCATCGGGGATGGAGTTGTTGTGGCGACACCATTTGGATCAACGGGGTATTACCGAAGTATTACAGATAGTTTTTTTGAGACAGGGATAGGCTTGGCTTTTAATAATAGTACGGAACAGGCAGATCATGTTGTATTGCGTGAAAATAGAAAAATTGAACTCACAATTACACGAGGTCCAGCACATGTATACGCTGATAATCAAGAGAAGTTTTTTACTTTGCAGAGTGGTGACCATATTACTATCATGCAGTCGAATGAAGTGGCGCGTTTCGTTCGTATTCGAGAGTGGTAGAGATAGATAAAATTTCACGTATCCGCAAAGTAAGGTATTGAAAAACGCTGTTTTAGCAGCGTATTTCTTTATTTGGAGGCACTTGACACCTTTGGATAAAAGTCATAGAACTATGTAAGATATTCTCAAAGGGAGAATCCATGTTCATCAAAAATCTCATCCTGGCTTTCTTTGCACTTCTGCTCGCGCTGTTTATCTCGTGTGGCGGCGGTGGTAGCACGAAGACTGTGACTGTGATGACCTATACAGTGACCGTAAGCACGGAGACGGGCGTTGCCCCGGTTGATCCGAGTACGTTTACTGTTGCTGAGGGAGGGTATATTTCCTTCCCGGTCAGTGCTTTGGACGGATATCACAATCTTGTTCCGGCAAGCAGCACAGTCCCTGTAACCATTAGTAATGGAATCGTTCGTGCCGGCCCTGTGTCACGCCATTCAGTAGTAACTGTAACTGCTGAAAAAATTCCTGATTACGCAATCAGTGTAATTGCTGAAGCAGGGATCCAGCCGTTTGCGGATTCAGTCATATATGTACGCGAAGGTACAACGTATTCATTGGCATTTACCGTTCTCCCTGGCTATCAGAATCCTGTCGCCGAGGGAACAGATGTCGCGGTTGTTATTAATGGATCAGATGTCATTATTGGTCCAGTGAGCAGGCATGGTTCAGTCCGAGTGCGTGCGGAGTTCATTCCTATTCCTGTCCATCAAGTCACAATTTCGACAGGTGAAGGAATCCAACCACTCTCACAAACGTTGTTTTCTATTCAGGAAGGGAACACGCTCCGTGTTCCGTTCGTTGTGCGAAGTGGATACCGTAATCCCTACGTGCAAGATTCAGCGACGGCGCGAATTGAGAATTTTGATCTCGTTGTTGGCCCTGTTGTCGGAGCGACCTCTGTTTTTCTTGATGCAGTGAAAATTCCAGCATCATTCACTATTCGCGCTTCTGCTGGAGTAGGTGGAACTATTACGCCTACGCTTTCCTCTGTAGAGCTGGGGAATGCGCTTAATTTGCGAGCCACTGCAGACCCTGGATATGACATTGAGAAAATTGTGAATCAGTCGAAGTTGAATATGTTCCGTGTTAGCGGAGGAGATGCGGTTGTGTCGAACGTATCCGAAGACGATACAATCGTTGCAACGTTTGTTCCAAAGCCTCCGCCGTCAACATCATATATCTTGAAAAATATTCGTGTCACTCCTCATGCGATCTTTGCAGATGAGTTTACAAGCACCTCTATTCTTGTGGAGTCGGAACTGAACCCTGGAACAGTTACCCCATTTGTGCAGTATACCAGTACGTCTGGTGTTATTAAGCATCAGATGTATGATGATGGCACTCATGGAGACCGTAATGGGGGCGACGGGGTGTATAGTGCTGAATTTACGATGGACACCACGCCACAACTTCTCTATTACAATCAAATGGTCGGAGAAATTGTTCTGACAGTCACTGGGTATAACGCTCAGGGAAATACTGTGTGGCCTGTTGGCGCCAAAACAAATCGATTTAGCATCCTTGCTATTGATCGGGTTAAAGCGGTGTCTCCAACATTCCATGCAAGTGGACTTGCAACAACAAAGAACTGCATGTTCAGTGTTCGGAATGACGCGCATGCTTCCACCTACAGCGATCTTGGTTTTGTGTGGTCGCTGTATGATCGATTCGGCGATGTCTTCGACGGTATCCATATTTCTTATGTGGGACACGTACGTCCTGAAAAAACGATCGAGCACGATCTTGTAAAAAATGACGTGCAAGGCATTGGTCTTTCAGCGATTAGTCGTTCTGCTGAGTATGGGAGCGCAGGTAAGCTGCGAATCGTGTTTTCGACAAATGAAGATGCATTGAAGTTGAACTTCTTGCGACTTGTTGGGAACATGTGGGGATTTTATCTCTCGAACGATGTGCTCAAGCTCTCGGATTCGACCGGAAAATATGTCCGCGGACCATCGACTCATTTGGGACAGATGGGAAATGGATATAATTTGATGGAGCTTCCGAGTGGAGACTTCCAGGTTGTACAAAATGCGGCTGGAGGTTTCTTCCCCGGGAATTATTATTCGGAGCTCGAGCGGTATCTTGGAGGATTTATTCCCCCAGAAGATGTTTATGGAGTGCGTTTTGTTCGTTCGTCTTATGGTGGTTCTTTGAATTTGGGGAGCATCATCCCAGCCGCAGAAACCATGGTTGTCAGAACTTCTGACCTTGCCACGGTCTATGGAGAACGTGTCCCTCATGCGAGCATGAGTCAACGAGATTTCTCATTTGGCTGGTGTGTTGTTTCTTCTCGCCCGCTCCTTCCTGCGGAATACGCACTATCTGAATGGATTGCTGCGTATTACGCTGGAACGTCTGAGGGGCGTGAAGTGCTGTACCCTGCTGATGGTCGCCAGAAAGCTCCTCCGAGCTTTGCTGCGGCAACACGATTTGCAGGGACTCTGAAATTTGTTGTTCCTCCCCAGTAGGTTTGAGCGCTCTCGTATGAGAGCGCTTTTTCAATCCACAGTTGTTTTGAGTGGAACATGGTATATTCATAATAAGAAATCATGAAACACACTCATACGACAGCAAAACTCTTTCTGACGGCCGGAGCACTTTGTTCTCTTGTTGCATTTTCATTGATTATTGTTTCTGATACCCCATGGGTGCAACAGTTTGTAGTGGCACGACAAAAACATGCAATTGCAGCGGTTGCGACTGTGGGAAATGTTCCAGAAGGGGAGCATGTAACCACACAGGATGTTGCTGCTATTGCTGTACTTTCCACAGATGATCTTGCGCGCGTGGTTGGGCATGTACCAACAGAAAGAGAGGTTATTGCTGATGTAAACGTGATGAAGATTACCGTTCTTGAGGGGCCTGCGGTTATTGCAGAATATCCAATTCTCTCTATTGGAAAGCCAGGAACATTCTGGGAGACTCCTGCGGGGGATTATGCAATTAAAACGAAAGAACCAAAGCATCTTTCGTCTATCGGAGGTACTTGGATGCCTTGGAGCATGCAGTTCTATGGCAACTTTTTTATTCATGGATGGCCGACGTACCCAGATGGAACTCCTGTTCCAAGGGGCTATTCTGGGGGATGTATTCGTTTGAGTACGGAAGACGCGGAAGCACTTTATGGTCTTGTGCGTATCGGAACGCACGTTCATGTGCGGGGTGCTACGGCACAGCAAGGTGCAGAGACTCCCTCATATTTTTACATGAAAGATGTAGGCGAACCTCCGCGCGTGACAGCCCTTGCGTATTCTGTATTTGATATTGAGACTGGACAGGTATTGTGGAGCCGTGGATTGGATGTTCGTGCACATCCGAGTCGTTTGACTGCGTTGATGACGGCACTCGTATCAGTTGAAACAATTGATCAGTATACATATATCAATTTTGAAGCATTACTTGCAGGAAAGAATCCTTCTCGGGGAAAACCAAGTAGTCCGAGCTCTGTGCAGGTTGGTGCGCTGCTCTATCCACTTTTGTTTGATGCTAATGATATGGCAGCACGCGCTCTTGAGGAATTGCGAGGAAAGACGGTTTTTCGCAATTATATGAACGAGAAGGCTGCGGCGATAGGTATGCAGGATACGATATGGGCAGGCGCAACAAGTTTCGCGGATTCTGTTACGACTGCGCGGGATATGTCGCGATTGTTGTCATATGTTGATAAGCAGAAGAACTTTCTCATGAAAACGACAGTTGCGGAGCAGCGATCTTTTGAGTACGAAGGAGAAGTTCGGTTTTCCTGGAAAAACAGAAATGTATGGGTTAAAGATGTGACATTTTTAGGCGGTGTACTTTCAAAAGACGTACACGAAGATGGTTCAGCTGTAGCAGTATATTCTCTTCCGATGAGCGAGTTTGGAAGTCGAAAAATTGGCTTCGTTCTTCTTGGTGCTTTGAACGTTGAAGGGCAAATTGATCTTATGAAGACCTATGTGGGATCACATTTCTTCTATGGCCCAATTTCACAAGCGGAAGGTGAGTACGCAGATTCAACAGACACTCATGCTGATGCTGAAAGATTGAAGAAGATTAAGGAGATGCTGGTGAATTAAAGTCATCAGTCGTGAGCATGCAGTGATGAGTGAATACAAAGAAGGGTGTGGTATGGTAGGTAGAAAGGAGAGAGTTGGGGTTGGAAAATAAGGGACAGGAAGAGAAAGATGGAGATCAAAAAAACAGCGTAGGCTGTTTTTTTGTTGTGGAAATACAAAAACTCGCCTCGGTGAGGCGAGCAGTAGAATGTTAGAGAACTGAAATACTATCAATGTCCGAAGTGTCATCACGTCGGATTTTTCGCAAATCAATACCACAATAATATTTTCCTTCGGTGCATGTTCCTTTGGTGAGTACGCACGGTGCGGTGATGATACGCGCAACACGCTCTGCTCCGAGGATGCCCGAATTCAACACTTGTGGATAGAGCAATTTTGCAACAGTACGAATTTCTCCTTGTGCGAGATTGCACCTGCGTTTCATCATTTCATGGATGAAGGCATTTAGTGGTGCGCTTTTCTTGTACCGCACCATCATCCCGTATGGGGCGAGAGCAACTGCGAGTGTTTCAGGGAGATGACTAAAGAGAGCACGCCATTCATGAACATAATTCAGGAGAACATCGTGAGGAACACATTCGCGCACGACTGGCGGAACATAAAACTCGCCGGTAAACACTGGTGCGTCTCGATGAATAGTGCGATGACGCTGATCTTGGCCCATTGTCATTAAGGATATACAAACTTCCGAATCAACACGAAGTGTGTTGTTTGGAGCGTATTTGGGCTTGAATGGAAGAAGGTCAATCGGAGACAGATCTTCAATCGCGGGATCCACCATGAAACGGTAGTCCGTGCTTCCTCCGAGGAACCGTACGTGTGGAACGCCTGAAAGTGCTGGAACGCCAAGAATTTCTGGGGTCCAGTTCTGTTCCTTGAGACGATCTTCTTGCGCCTCAAACATGTATGCAAGGTGCGGATGAAGTTTGAGGACTTCGTCACGCATTAGATCGGTGATTTGTCGTGTCTCCGGTGTGTGTGCTGAATGCCACAGAGAATAGATCGCTGGAAGTCCAAGAGTGATCAATTCTGCTGTTGGGGTAAGCGTCGAGATGAAAACGCGCAATTGTTCCTGCGCGAGCCCGCGAATTTTATCCGCATACCCCTTCTTTGGAAAGAATGGGCGCTCGCGTGCAACATGAAGTGCGATCGCTTCGATACACTGCGGAAGGTATGTGTTAAACAGCTGTACCCCGTGCATGAAGAATGCCGTTGCGCGAGCTTTCTGTAATGAGGATATCTCCCAATATGTGTCAATGCGTTTTCCGATGGACTCCTCAGAAAATGAAGAAAACATTTCAGTGCAAAACCTTCCGCTGCGCTGATCGAGCACATTGAATACTGGAAGGTGGAGCCCGAGCGTGAGCGATCCAACGGAGACATCATCGAGAACGAAATTGAAACTCGGATGGCCGAGTGTTGTATGGTGACTTACCTGAAAAAGCCCTTCCTTGACAGGAACGCCCGGTGCGCCGTATTTGGGCACCGATGGGTTCTTGCAGATGCCAGCAGCAAATTTCGCCACGTGGTGAGGGTCGAGATGGGTAAGATTTGCATCAGAAATGCCCGCCTCGCGAGCGTGGTCTTGAAGGAGTTTAACTGTGGCCATGAGAGGCTCCTTTGGTTTGAGAGAACAAGCTTTTCTCATCCTATATGTATTCTTGTGAGGGGGAAGTTGACAGGGGAGAGGATGTAGTGAGCAGTGATTAGGGTTAGTGGAAAGGAAAAAGTAGGAAGGAGAAAACAGTAATCCGTAAACAGAAAACGGGAAGTCAAATTACCATCCTGTCTTGTCATTGCGAACGATGTTGGCTTTGCGACATCGTGTGGCAATCCAGGACTCATGTTTGGTTTGTCTTCATGAGATTCACAAAAAACAACCAACGTTCATGCGTTGGTTGTTTTTTGTGCATGGATTGTCCGAGAAAGTACTTGTGGAAGATAAGTGCAAATGCATATCCTGGTTTGCCACACCCATTTCGAAGACTCATGGGTTCGCAATGACAATGCCGAATACCCGTCCTGGATCCCGGATAGCCCGCACAAAGCTGCAGTCTTCCGGGATGACAACGTATATGCTTGCAACTTGAAACTGGCAACTCCCAATTGCTTTTCACTTATCACTAATCACTTCTTATCATCCCCTATACCCCTCTTTTGCCCAGCACTCTCTCTTTTCATGGTAAAATACAGCCATGTCTCATCATGACACAATTGAAAAACTGCAGAAGTTTGTTCGTGCTGCGAATTACTTGTCTGCGACACAAATTTATTTACGGGATAACTTTTTACTGAAAGAACCGCTTGCATTTGAGCACATTAAGCCTCGTTTGCTTGGGCACTGGGGAAGTTGCCCAGGTATTAATTTTTTGTATGCGCACCTCAATCGTTTAATTATTGAAAAGGAAGTCGACATGATGTTTGTTCTTGGTCCAGGACATGGTTTTCCTGCACTTCAGGCAAATGTATTTCTTGAAGGATCGTTGACACAATTCCATCCAAACATTCTTCGCAATGCAGAGGGGATTGGAATTATTTCCGGAAAGTTCAGCTGGCCATACGGTTTTCCTAGTCACTCGAGCCCGGAAACTCCAGGTGTGATTTTGGAGGGCGGTGAGCTCGGATATTCTCTCGCGACTTCTTTTGGTGCAGTGCTTGATAACCCAGACCTCATTGTCACAACACTTGTTGGTGATGGTGAGGCGGAGACTGGTCCAACAGCTACTGCGTGGCATGCAAATAAGCTCATTAGCCCCAAGAAGGATGGTATGGTGCTCCCCGTGCTACATTTGAATGGGTATAAAATTTCCGGTCCGACATTTATGGGGCGCATGAGTGATGAGGAGTTGATGGATCTCTTTCATGGGTATGGGTATGCGCCAATTATTGTGGACGCGTATAAGGGAGATGCGGATGAACAGATGATTGAAGCATTGAATACCGCATATGAAGAAATTCGTGAGATTCAAAAGGCTGCACGCGAAGGGGGCGAAGATATCGTTGCACCGCGCTTTCCGATGATCGTCATGCGGACACCAAAAGGATTCTCCGGAATTAAGGAGCTCCAGGGTCAAAAGTATGAAGACAATTGTTTGTCGCACCAGGTGATTGGAATGGAGGCAATGAAAGATGAAGAACAAAAGAATGCTGTAGAGGCATGGTTGCGTTCATATCGCTTCGATGAACTCTTCGATGGAGAAAAGTTTCATGATGATATTCTCTCACTCGTTCCACCAAAACATTTGCGTATGGGTTCAACAAAGCACGCGTGTGTTGTTGGAAACTCTTTTGTGCCGCTTACTATTCCAGAAATGCATTTGGATCACATTGATGCACGTGGAAAACAACTTGCAAGTGCAATGAAGAAGGTTGGCACATATTTGAAAGACGTATTTGCAGCAAATGAAGCAACACAAAATTTCGCGTTAATGTCTCCAGATGAGACCTATTCAAACAAACTTGATGCTGTCTTTGGAGCAACACACCGCTCGTTTAATTGGCCAATGAAGCCATGGGATAAGGATTTAGGCCCAAACGGTCGCGTATATGAAATGCTTTCAGAGCATACGCTTGCAGCACTGTTGCAGGGTTACATTTTGACCGGGCGCTATGCGGTCATGGCTTCGTATGAGGCATTTATGCAGGTGGTAACCAGCATGGTGGATCAATATGCAAAATATTTGCGCATCTGTCGTGAGACCTCCTGGCGATCCGAAATACCTTCTGCGAACTATATCCTCACATCATCGTCTTGGAGACAAGACCACAATGGTTTTTCCCACCAGAATCCTGGATTTATCTCCGACATGTTGGAGCGTCATGGAAATTTTGTGAATGTGTATTTTCCTGCAGACGCAAACTCTGCTGTTGCGGTTATGAAGACCTGCCTTGAATCAAAGAGTCAAATCAATGTGATTGTTGGCGGGAAAACTGATGATCCCGTTTGGCTTACTCCAGAAGAGGCAGAGGCAGAAGTGAAGGCAGGCATAAGTATTTGGGGTTTTGCGAGTGATGAAAATCCAGACATCGTCCTTGCCGCATCTGGAAACTATATGGTGAAGGAATCTCTCGCTGCGATTGATCTTGCAAAACAAGAGCATCCAGAGCTCCGCACACGTTTTGTCGATGTGCTTACTGTAAAAGCCGTAGGGCTTACGTGTTCAAACAACACGTGCGTCGACATCTTCACTGCAGATAAGCCAGTGATCTATAATTTTCATGGATATCCAGATGCAATTAAAGCTGTACTCTTTGATAACGCACAGCTGAATCCATTGCGTTTCTCAGTTCATGGATATTGTGAGAGTGGGTCAACGACGTCTCCATTTGACATGCAGGTGCGAAACAAGACCGATCGATATAATCTTGTTATCGACATGTTCCGCCAATTGGCTGCATGGGGGACAGTGACACAAGAGAAAGCGCAAGAAGTGATTGCGAAGTACGAAGAAAAACTTCGTGCCCACCGAAGTTATATTATTGAGCACGGAGTTGATCCGGCAGAAATTGACGCATGGACATGGACCAGATCATAGTAAACATTGGAAGCTCCTCGAAGAAATATGCACTGTATCGAAATCATGAAAAAGTGTGTACTTGGGGCTTTGAGAAGATCGGTGCGGGATATAAGCTTGTATTAAAGAATACAGAACGCACAGAGGAGTCTCTTATGGAAGAGCAATTCGTGCGAGCTGTGGAGCGAGTACTGAATGATTGTGCGCGGTTTGGTGTCACGGTTTCTGATATTATTGTACGAACCGTTGCGCCTGGTGATTATTTTGCAAAACATCGCATTGTGAATGATACGTTCATGCAGCATTTCGCTGAGCGAGAGTATCTTGCGCCATTGCATATTGCACCAACGCGCAAAGAATTGGAAATCATTCGTTCAGTGGCGCCAGGCGTGCGGATTATTTCTGCTTCAGACAGTGCATTTCATCGGACAAAACCAAAGGTAGCAAAAGAGTATGCACTTCCAAAAGCGCTTGTGGCAGAGTATGGGTTTGAACGATTTGGATATCACGGACACTCTGTTGCATCAATCGTGTCAATTTTGCGACGCGAATGCGGAGAGTCATTTCCGAAGAAAGCAATCGTCATGCATTTGGGGAGTGGGGCAAGTATCACTGCGGTGTCTGATGGGTTGTCCATAGATACAACAATGGGATTTTCTCCGCTTGAGGGATTGCCAATGAATACGCGATCAGGGACGATTGACGCAAGTGTTGTCTTTGCGCTTCTCTCTTCCGGGAAGACACGAGAAGATATCGAAATGATGTTGAATAAACAATCGGGTCTTCTTGGTGTCTCTGGCGCAAGTAGTGACATGCGTGATGTCCTCCGTTTGAGTGCGGAAGGAGACACTGATGCACAGCTCGCGCTCGATCTCTTCGTTTATCATGTTGTGAAGACGGTTGGTGCATATGTTGCTGTGCTTGGTGGACTTGATGCACTTGTCTTTACTGCAGCAATCGGGGAAGGGGCACCTGTTGTTCGTCGAATGATTGTCGAAAAGCTATCATCCGCATTCCGTCTTGCTCTTCATGAAGAAAAAAATAGCCTTCTCCTTGGAAATGGAGGAGAGCCTGTATTTCTTGATATCGCAACAGAAGATTCTGCTGCTCGACTGTATGTTATTCAGACAAATGAAGCAGAGAGTATCCTTGCTGCAAGCAAAGAGGCGGAGAGAGGATAGAGGGTAGTGATTAGTGATAAGTGAGCAGTGAAAAGTAGTTTCACGTTGCAAGAAAAGTATTGTCATTGCGAACCCATGAGTCCTCGAAATGAGTAGCCTGTCCTGAACAAGGAGCGATTCATATCGCGACTATGATTCAGGATAGGCAATCTAGGGCGGATGAATGCAAAAACAACCAACACACAGGTGTTGGTTGTTTTTGCATTCCAAAGAAGCGGGTGAACGAAATTGTGTTATGTTTTCCGATTCATACATGGAACGCAGTTCTGGATCCCGGATACAACTCGAGGACTCGTTGTTCCGGGATGACACTTTTTTATCTTTATACCCGCAATGACAATACTTTTCTTGCAACTGGAAACTCGCAACTGCTTTTTACTGTTCACTGTTCACTAATCACTTCTTACTATCTCCCTTACCCTATACCCTTTACCCAACAAGGACTCATGGGTTCGCACTGACAGTGCTTTTTCATACAGCTCGCAATCTCATACTCTCAGCTCCTTTTTCACGACTATCTTCATGCTATGATACACCTATGGAAAAAGAATCATTGAAAGGGAAAAAGGTCCTTGTGATGGGTCTTGGTTTACACGGTGGGGGAATTGCAACAACGAAGTGGCTTGTTGCACAAGGAGCAAAAGTAACAGCAACAGACATGCGTGATAAGAAGGTTCTTGCGTCAAGTGTTGCTGCGCTTGAAGGGCTCCCTGTCCGCTTTGTGCTCGGAAAACACAATGAAAAAGATTTTGAAACACATGACATTATTGTCGCAAACCCAGCAGTTCCTCGCGAGTCACTGTTTCTTGCAATTGCAAAGAAGGCAGGAAAACGCATCGTTAACGATGTGACACTATTTTTTGATACGGACACACACCCGACAATTGCGATTACGGGAACTCGTGGAAAAACGACAACAACACTCTGGATTGCAACACTTTTGAAGAAGAAATGGAAAGCAACATTGCCTTCTGGAAATACGCCAGAAAACGCACTTCTGAAAGAATTGAGTCGTATTGCAAAGAAAGATGTGCCTGTTGTCGCAGAACTTTCTTCGTGGCAATTAGAATTTCTTCCTGAGGCAAAGCGTGCACCACATATTTCTGTCATTACGAATATTTACCCAGATCATTTGAATCGATATGGGAGTATCGAGGATTATGCTCGTGCAAAAGCCGGGATATTTACAACACAGTCTGACGGTGACTACATCCTTTTGAATGCCGATAATGTATGGACTCCATTCTACTTAAAAATGAAGCCAAAGAGCATGGTCTTCCTCTTCAGTATTCAGGCACTGAAACCACAGCAGAATGGCATGTTCGTGAAAGATAGATACGTCGTTTTTCGCGCAGATGGTATGGAACAAAAAGTTGTCCGTATCGATCGCTTCGCAAAAGCAAAGGGTATGCATGCAGTGTCAAACCTTCTCGCTGCTCTGCTTGCTGTAAAGCTTTTCGCTCCAGAAATTATTGTGACGGAAAAAGATCTTCTTGCACTCCCAAATCCGCGCATGAGACAAGAAGAAGTTCTCTCGACGCCAGCACTTCGGATTATTAATGATAGTTGTGCGACAAGTCCAGATGGCGTTGTTGCTGCAATCGAGCGCTTTGCAGGGGAAAAGGGTGCTGAGATATTTCTTATCACAGGTGGAACGAACAAGCAGCTCGAGTTTCGTGATGAGGCAAAAAAACTCGGGACGTTGCTTCCTGCAGATCATGTGATATTTCTTGAAGGATCGGCAACAAAAGAAGTGATTGCGCTCTTACGAAAGGGTGCATATAAGGGGCAATACCTTGAAGAGGTTGCAACGCTCGAAGAATGTGTTCGTATTGCGAGAGAAAAGATACTCCAATCAAAGACGAAGAAAAAGATCCTCCTCTTTTCTCCAGGCGGTTCGTCGTTTGAAAAATTTCTCCACGAGTTTGATCGAGGAGAACAGTTTAACGTACTTGTGAAGAAATATTTTCGAAAGAAGGCTTCGAGGACGCCGGTGGTTTGATTCGTGGATAGTGGAAAGGTAGGAAAGAGGGTGTGGGGTGGGGGGGTGGGGAATAGAATTTTGTATATCTCATTCATAAATCTTAAATCATAAATCCCCCCTTTCCCTCTTACTCGCTACTCATGACTACTGGTTGTTCCGTGTCACATTTTTCACTTGTCGATGTTATGATTTACGTACAATCACTAATATAATTTTATGACTGAGAAACAAACCACATTACTTATTCGTTCAGGAGTCATTCTTGCTGCGGCAGGGACTCTTTTGATGATCACCTACGCATACCAAGCATTTGATGCATCGGGTGCAAAGAATGATATTACACCAACCATTTCTGTATCTGGGGAAGGGAAGCACTTTGTTGCGCCAGATATGGCGACAGTGTCTTTTGCAATTCGTGCAGAAGCAAAGACACAAACCGAAGCAACTACTGCAGTAAATACGAAAATGGAAAAGCTTGTTGGAGCGTTGAGAGATGCAGGGTTGTCGGAAAAAGACATTAAAACAACGTCATACAATCTGTACCCGCAATATGATTATATCCAGCAAGTGTGTCCTCAGGCAGAAATCGGACGAGCGATCCCATGTGTTCCTGGTAAGCAACAGCTCCGCGGGTACGAAGTGTCTCAGCACATCGAAGTAAGCATGAAAGGAAAGAAGAACTTTGATAATGCAGCGCAGTTTGTTGATATTATTACAAAACAGGGTGCAACAGATATGAGCCAATTATCATTTGGTGTCGAGAATCCAGAAGAGGCTCAAGCGGTTGCACGAAACGCTGCAATCGAGGAAGCAAAAAGCAAGGCAAAAGTATTGGCAAAACAGCTTGGTGTTGACCTTGTTCGCATTACTGGGTTTTCAGAAGGGGGAAGTGCTCCATATTATGCAGAGCGCATGATGATGAAAGGGGCTGGCATGATGGATCAGGCAACTCCAGCACCGACACTCCCTGTTGGACAAAACGAGTTCCGTATTACGGTAAATCTTACATACGAAATAGCAGAATAAAAAATGGCTCTCCGGAGCTATTTTTTGTTCTTTTCAATACCCTTTACAAAACAAAAAAGTATGATATGGTAATTTCAGTTTTATCTGTCCAATCTCTTCTTCTGTCAGAAGGAGTTGCCATGTTTTCAGCAGATTGTCCTTCATCATTTCCTTCTGGCATGGAGCCAGGACAAGATCATTTTCCTTCACCTCCATCGAAATATGATGTGTGGCGTGAAGGTCGAATCCGAAAAAAGTTGGATTCGAAAGCGTTGCATTACACGTTTCTAAAAGATCTTGTCCTTCGTATGCAAGAGGATGGATATGCTTTTGAAACCGAGCTGCGCGGGGATGGTGTAACCATTCTCCTCGAAGTGCGTGGTTTCCGCGAATCCGTGGACCCGAGCAACCCTTTCCATAAAGGAAAGCCGAAGGTAACTCCTGAGCGGGTTGCGTTACGGATTCTCCGGATTGATGGGGATTGTCCACCACATGTTCAAAGATGGGGAGGTTGGATTAGCCAGCCGCACCTTCTTGGGTGGTGGAATGGCCGCAGCGAGTCGCAGGATCGCGTGGCCAAGTACTTTCGGACGCTCTTGCCGAGAGTGTCCAGTGTTGGCGAATTTTATATCGCCTGATTAAACCCCCTCCACAAGAGGGGGTTTTCAAATGTGCCTATTCATGGTATTGTCCACGCAGAATTTCTTTTTGGGGGCACCGTGGATACCACATCATCTCAGAAACATCTTGAATTTGCACACGCGTTCGTGAAGAGTGACGGCGTGAAGGCAAGACTTGTCGGGGCAATTCGTGCACGTCTCCAAGACGCCGGACTCCGTATCGTTGCCGAGCGACGGTTCCAAATTTCGCCAGAACAGGCAATACGACACTACGACAAGAATGATGCGTGGTGTGAAAAGTTTGGCAAAAAAAGAAATGCACAGCTCCGTGAGCAAGGTGAAGCCTCATGTGTTTCGGATCTTGGGCAGGGGAAGAGAATCCTTCAGTCCGTAAGAGATTCCCTTTGTGAATCATCGGTGTACGACTTTATCTTGATCGGAGAACGGGCAAACGATGTCCTTCGCGAACTTGTCGGTCCTACTGATCCTGCCGAGGCAAGGATAAAGTTTCCGCATTCCATTCGAGCTCTTTCCCCAGATGCGTTCGCACTTGCGGATACTGAAATGCGTCCCGTGCGAAATATTATCCATGCAAGTGAGAGCGAAGAAGAAGCGCTTAGGGAAATTCGCAACTTGTGGCCTGCTATTTTCGTTATGCTTCGGCGTATGCTCGGCGTGTCGCGTAGTGAGTTGCAGGAAATGAGTACACTCTTTGGTAATCTTGCAGACGTTCCGTCTGTGTACAAACCGATGCACGAGATGGTGCGTAAGCTCGAGCAGATTCTGTAAATATCTAGCCCCCCCACTACGGGGCTTTTTGTTTGGAAGTGTTTTCATAACAGCTTTGGTGTTGTAGATGCAAATACACGTCCTGGATTGCCACAGAAAGTTTGAGGACAAACTTTCTTCGTAATGACAATGCTTTTCCTGCAACTCGTAACTCGCAACTTGCATTTCGCAACTACTTTTCACTTATCACTTTTCACTCATCACTATATTCTGTCCTGGATTGTTAGAATAGTTTTAGCGTGAGTTTTAGTTTATACGAAATAGCAATACCGTCCTGGATTGCCACCAACCCTCAAAGACTCGGGGTTGTCGCAATGACAATACATTTTTTTCTTACTACCCTCTATCCTCTACTCTCTCTCCCTATCCACTGTTCACTTATCACTATTCACTATATTCCCATCTCCTTGACACCCGCCTTCTCGTCGTGTATCTTAATAGAGTCATACGCCGGTGGGCGGTTTTTCATAACGAAAAATTTCGTGCCTCTTGCGTATGTTTACGAGTATATTTCTCAAACATTATGTCACTCATTGGTTACCTTAAAGACGTGCGCGCAGAAATGAAACACATTTCATGGCCACAAAAAGATACTGTTATTAAACATACTTTTCTTGTTATCGCTATTGCTGCTATTGTTGGTATTGCACTTGGTCTGCTCGATAATGGATTCAGTAAGGTTCTCGCTCGATTCCTTGGTGTTGAGTAATCTTCCTTTTGTACTTATATGAATACAGACGAAATACAAGAGATCGTTGATGGTGATGGAGAGGATCATCACGAAAAGACTCTGCAAGAAGATGCCTTTGCGCGTCCCGCTGCACGAGGAAGACAGTGGTATGCGATTCATACATATTCTGGATACGAAAATGCGGTTGTTCGTAATCTAAAGCAGCGCATCGACTCTTTGGGAATGCATGACAAAATCTTTGATGTGGTTGTTCCAAAACAAAAGACGGTAAAAATGAAGGGAACTAAACGTGTTGAAGTGGAAGAGCAAATCTATCCAGGATACGTGCTTGTGGATATGGTTTATGATCCAGAGTCTTGGTATGTTGTGCGAAATACACCACGTGTAACTGGATTTGTTGGTGCAGGAGTAATTCCCGTCCCACTCTCTGAAAAAGAGGTTACCCACTTTTTGGGTTATGTCGGAAAGAATGGTGAAGCACGTGCAGTTATGGATGTGGAACGGGGAGAGATCGTGCTCGTTATTGATGGTCCATTTAAAGATATGGAAGGAAAGATCAGTGAGATTGACCGCGAGAAGGCTCGCGTGAAGGTGATGGTTTCTATGTTCGGACGTGAGACACCCGTTGAGCTCGACTTTTTCCAAATCAAGAAAATGTAAAAACCGCGCAAGCGGTTTTTTGGGTGCAAAAAAAGCACGAGATATTACATCTCGCACTTTACTCCCATAGACCGTGCTGGTCACGAGTCACTAGGCAGATTGTTTCGTATACTCACAATCTGCCAAGTGCTCTCGACCCCACCTCGCGGCCTCGATGACTCGGCATTCGCTGCGGTTTACAGCACGGGCAAATGCTTCGCATTCGCTTTGCGTTTTGCATGGAGGAAGAAAAAAGCACGAGATATTACATCTCGCACTTTACTCCCATAGACCGTGCTGGTCACGAGTCACTAGGCAGATTGTTTCGTATACTCACAATCTGCCAAGTGCTCTCGACCCCACCTCGCGGCCTCGATGACTCGGCATTCGCTGCGGTTTACAGCACGGGCAAATGCTTCGCATTCGCTTTGCGTTTTGCATGGAGGAAGAAAAAAGCACGAGATATTACATCTCGCACTTTACTCCCATAGACCGTGCTGTACCAGCGACAATTTTCATTGCTGCTTCGAGTGATGCTGCATTCAAGTCAGCCATCTTCTTTTTCGCGATCTCTTCAACTTGTGCCTTTGTTAAGGTACCAGCGTTTTGTGAACCTGGCTTATTTGCCGCCTTGTCCTTTCCAAGTGCCTTGAGGATGAGTCGTGACATTGGAGAAACTTTGGTAACAAAATCGTAGGTACGATCTTCGTAGACTGAGATAACGACAGGGACAATGTCTCCTACCATCTGTGCAGTCGCATCGTTAAATTTCTTAACGAAATCACCAATATTCACACCTGCCTGTCCAAGAGCTGGACCAACTGGTGGCGCTGGAGTTGCTTTTCCTCCAGGGATTTGAAGCTTTACGAGCTTCATTACTTTCTTTGCCATAATATAAACTTAAGTTTATTCGCGAGCGATAGAAGCGTGGGATGTAATAGGCCCGGCCGGACCTTCTCCCTTATCCTCTTGAATGGTTTGCATAGTACATGAAATGGGTAAGAAAATCAAGAGGGCGAAGACGCCAGTGGTTGGTGGATGGATAGGAAAGAGGGTATGGGGTAAGGGGTATAGGAGATGGAAGGGAAAAGGAGAAGGCAGTGTATTGTCATTGCGAACCTATCGCCTTTGCGGTGAAGTGTGGCAATCTAAGGCTCGCTTTTGTATTCTGTATTAACTAAAACATAAACTCACACTAAAACTATTTTGACAATCTAGGACACGTATTTCGTTTTGTGTTCACTCAAACTAAAACTCTTACCCAAACTATGTCATGTTTCACTCTTGACTTCTCGTTGTTTGCGCGCATGATGAACAAAAGATGAGGAGAACATATGCCCATATACAATAAACTTGTCCGTGACAATATTCCGGAGATTATTCGTTCTCGTGGAGGAACGTGCTCGACATATACTGTCGTGGGTCATCAACTGTGCGATGTTTTGGAAGCAAAGCTGAAAGAAGAAGTTGAAGAGCTTATTTCTGGAAATAATAAAGGAGAAGAATTGGTAGATATTTTTGAAGTTATTGATGCCTTACTCTTGTCCTATGCAATAAGCCGAGAGGAGGTGCTTGCATTGCAACAGCAAAAAAGAGAGAAGCGGGGAGGGTTTGAAAAAGGGATAATCCTGGTTGAGGCGTCGGATATGTAGCAGGCGGAATGCCTGCTTTTTTCTTGGCCTTTGCAAATGCAAGATACAAATACAACCCTGGATTGCCTATCCGAAATCTAGTCGCGATATGAATCGCTCCTTGTTCAGGGTAAGCTCCAATTTGAGTGTAAACTTTCTTCACAATGGCAATGCAGTATTCATCTTGCAGCTTGAAACTTGTAATTTGCAAATTGAATATTACAACTTCTCTTCTTTCTCAATTCACTTCGCATGACTATTTTCTTCTTGACACTCTTCCTTGCTGGGTGTAGCGTAAATAGACCTTTCCTAATAACCCACAATTTGGAGGGATGCCAAATGGCCATCCAACTACCAGACAGAAGGACCCTTTCTCAGGTGTTCCGCACGGTACTCGATGATGAGTGTGCGTGCGAGCGCTATAAGCCAGAACAGGCCAGCGAATTTTGTAAGCGGCTGTGTTCTCTTTCTGAGAAGGAGTATCCTGATGCTGGGCGGCTTGCACATGATCTCCACGGAGTCATTGCTGAAGCCCACCCGAAAGATAGGGAGCAGTGGTGCTTGTTGTACGTTCTTTTGATTCGAATGGTTCGCGAGATCTTCGAAAGCATCTCTTCTCGCCTCGTCCTCTCCATTCTTGAAGAGCTCGATGATCTGGCCTTGAAAGTCTGGCCTCTTGTTCCGAGTCATGCACGGGTCTAGTATTGGAAAGTGTTTATGCCGCAGTTTGGCATTCCAGCTGCGGTTTTTTTATTGTGTCTTTACAAAGGTATTGTTTTGTATATATACTGAACTCATGGAAAAACGAATTATTGGACTCGTCGGCCCTATTGCATCAGGGAAGGGGACCGCTGCTGAGTACTGTAAAGAAAAGTACGGTGCAGAGGTGTTTCGATTCTCTTCGCTTTTACGAAGTATGGTCGATACGCTCGGAATGCCCGCAGATCGCGAACACTTGTCTCGTCTTTCTCTTGCCATTCGACAGGAGTTCGGAGACGATACGCTCGCGCTTGCATTGGCATCTCAAGTGAATCGTTCTCAATCGCAGATTATCATTGTTGATGGTATTCGGAGGCCAGGTGACCTTTCGGAGCTTGCAAAGTTCCCGGGTTTTCGGTTGGTCTATATCGACGCTCCGATGGAGAAGCGCTACGAACGAATTATCCAGCGAGGAGAAAATACTGATGATCTTACAAAAACATATGAGGCATTTGTGGCTGATCATGAGCGCGAATCAGAGCTTCTTATTGTAGGTTTGAAGGATGCAGCATCTGCAGTGATTGATAACGGTGGCTCAAAGGAAGAGTTGTTTTCTCAAGTAGACGCACTTTTAGCATAGACAGTAACGGGCATGCATTGCCTGTTTTTGTTTGTCTTTGACGGGGCGTATTCTTTTGATAGGATACGAACAGAATACGGAGAAATATATGGAAACCCAAGAAATGTATGGAAAATTTATCGCACTTGAGGGTGTTGATTACGCGGGGAAGACGGATAAGATTGCACATCTTCAAAGGCTGTTTTCTTCTGATCAAGTGCTTTTTACCAAAGAGCCCGGTGGGACAGAAAATGGGCTCATTCTTCGCCAGTTGCTTCTTGGCGGTGCGCCAGATAAGGAGCAGCCCTGGGATTGGAAGACGCAGCTTCTGTTGTTCTTTGCGGATCGAAATCAGCATTTAATCTGGAAGGTACATCCTGCCCGTGCGTGTGGTGTCCATGTTATTACTGATCGATTTCGAGCATCATCCCTTGCATATAACGTCCCAGAACATTCTCTTGATGATTTGGTTTTCTTCGACATGCTGTCGCGTTCTATCGTCGGAGAGCAGGAACCAACGCTCTACATCTTTTTGAATCTTCCTGTGGAGGTCGCGCTTGCTCGCGCACAAGAGCGTCTCGAACAACAAAACCATTTTGATACGGCATCTCTTGATGTGTATGCAAAGCGTCATCGGATGTATCAGAAATTCTTTACTCAACTTGTGGACCCTGACCGCGTCTGTATTATTGATGCAAATAGGGAACACGACCTTGTTCGTGCCGATGTTGAAGCAGCCGTCCGAGAGCATTGTGATTTGTAAAAATCTTTGGGGCCGCGGCCCCTTTTTGGTTTGTCTGGATCTGTGGATAACTATTTACTTTTTGTAAAAATATGTTATAATATATACATGACAGAAAAAGCAACAACAGTCGTAGAAGGTGACTTGATCTCGTCGACACCTGAATCTGGAGCTTCAACAAAGATCGCTGAGGAGACAGCCTCTCCTGCTGCTCTTGAGGCGACAAGAGCTAAGGCGGAAGATGTTGCTGCAAGGCTTCGTGCGGAGAAAATCGAAACACACAGAACAGAGGTGGTAGCAGCTCTTGATTTGTCGGAGAAGAGAGGAGATACTCCCAAAAAAGCTGCAGAAAAGAGTGCCCCTGACATGATTCCTTCTCCCACCCTTGCGGCAAGTAAATCATCCAAGGGGGGATCGGGAATTATGGAGAAAATCTTTAAAGGTTTGTGGGGCGTCGGAGCGATTGCAAGCGTGCTTGCTAAGGATTTTTTCTTTGAGCTCATGCCAAAACCCATGCAAGAGATGTTTGCAAAAAAAGAAAAGAAGTCTGACGGAAAAAAATAAGCATACGTGCTTATTTTTTGTTGCGAGTTGTGTTGAAAGCATATATAGTAGCCCTATGATTATTGATGATATTCGCACAAGTCTTTTGCGAGTTGTAGAGCGCCTGTCGCTGCCGGCAGACCTTTCGTTTTCCATAGAGCATCCAACAGTAACAGCACATGGCGATTATGCCACGAATCTTGCACTTGTTGCTGCGAAACAGCTTTCTGCTACTCCTCGTGCATGTGCAGAGCAGTGTGTAGTATTCCTCCAAGAGCTTGCTCCATCCTGGTTGCTTCGGGTAGAAATTGCTGGTCCTGGCTTCATCAACTTTTTTGTTGCTCCTGATGTGTACCACACTACTCTTCTTACGTGTGCAGAACGAGGTGTGGAGATTCCTTTTTCAGGAGTGAATGGAAAACGTGTTGTGATTGAGCATTCGAGTCCAAATCTGTTTAAGCCATTTCATATTGGTCATCTGATGAACAATACAATTGGTGAATCTATTGTCCGTCTCGCTGAGTACGGGGGTGCAGATGTCGTACGCATGTCGTATCCATCAGATGTTTCTCTTGGGGTTGGAAAGGCTGTTTATGTGATAATGCAAAAGGGGATAGAAACATTTCGTGCTTTGTCGACAGAAAAAGAAAAGCTTGCATATCTTGGATACTGCTATGCGGAAGGAAACCAGTTGTATGATATTGATCCAGTGGTGCAGCGCGAGGTAAAACGTATTACGGAAGAGCTCTATGCGGCAGAAGAAGGGGATGCTTGGTCTGTCTATCAAGAATGCAAGGCACTGAACTTGGGATATTTTATTGCAATGACTATGCGTCTCGGCTCGCGCTTCGATACCTATATCTACGAAAGTGAAACAGGCGTTGTTGGTGAGCGGATTGTCCGTGAGCATATTGGGTCTGTGTTTGCTGAAAGTGCTGGTGCAGTAATTTATGAAGGCGAGAAAGATGGTCTCCATACTCGTGTGTTTATTAATGCAGAAGGACGCCCAACCTACGAAGCAAAAGATGTTGGTCTGCTGGCATTGAAGTTTGAGCGGTATCATCCAGATATTTCTCTTTTTGTTACTGACCATGAACAGAAAGCCTATTTTGAAGTTGTTGCGGGCGCAGCAGCTCATATCAATACGGATTGGAAAACAAAAACAATTCATCGTACACATGGACGCATGACATTTCAGGGACAAAAGATGTCTTCTCGTCTCGGATCTGTCCCTCTAGCGGCAGACATGCTTGATGCATTGGTTGATGACGTGCGTGAGCGAGCACCAGAATTGACACCAAAAGATACAGAGGCAGTTGCACTTGCTGCTATTAAGTTCTCCATTCTTCGCGTTGCGGCTGGAAAGAATATTAATTTTGATCCCGAAACGTCATTGTCATTTGAAGGAGACTCTGGCCCATATATTCAATATACGATTGTGCGTGCACGTTCCGTGCTTGCAAAAGCAAAAGGTGTTGACTTACTCCCCGGTCCACTCGTTGGTGAGACGGAGGCTTCCGTCGTTGAAAAGAAAATTGCAGAAACACCAGAGGCATTCGTTCGTGCGCTTTCTGCATGGGAACCACATCATGTCGCACTGCATGCGTTAGAGCTCGCACAGGCATTCAATAGTTGGTACGGAAATACAAAACTTATTGATTTCGAAAACCCAAAAACACCATTTCATCTCCTTATTGTACAAACAGTTGCGGATACACTGGAGCAGGAACTCTTTTTACTCGGCATTCCTGTGCCGGAGAAGATGTAGGGGAGGAGGAAGTCATGAGACATCAGCTATGAGTCATGAGATGTGAGTAAGAAATAGTTGCAAGTTTCAAGTTGAAAGAATATACATTGTTATTGCGACAACCTCGAGTCTTTGTCAGGATATAGAGTAAGGGGCATGGGAGTGATTGGTGAATAGTGATAAGTGAACAGGAAGAAGAGCGTGGAGAATAGAGGATAGAGAATAGGAAGAAGAAGGAGTAGGGAGTAGGAGCGTCCGCGCATAGGCTTGTCATCCCGGAAGGCTGCAGCTTTGTACAGACTATCCGGGATCCAGGACGTGCATTCTACATTGTCAGTGCGAACGATGTCGGCTTTGCGACATCGTGTGGCAATCCAGGACTCGTATTTGGTTTTGTCTTCACGAGATTCACAATAAAACAACCAACGTTCATACGTTGGTTGTTTTATGCATAAATAATCCGAGAAAGTTTTAACGGAAGATAAAAGCAAATGCATGTCCTGGATTGCCACCAACTCTCGAAGACTCGAGGTTGTCGCAATGACAACAAGATATTCCCTTACCCCTTGCCCCATACCCTTTACCCAGCAAGGACTCATGGGTTCGCAATGACACTGTAGAATACACGTCCTGGATCCCGGACAGCCTGCACAGAGCTGCAGACTTCCGGGATGACAACGCATATACTTGCAACTGGAAATCATTTCTTGCCATCCACTATCCACCTTCCACGATCCACTGTATTCTTCTGTCCACTTATCACTCATCACTATCTCCCCCCTTACTCCATGGGTTTTTCTGTGCGTATGCTGTGTCATTCCATGTCTTTGCTCCTTCAAGTTTGCGGATTTCTTCTTTGAGTTCACGTTCCTTGCGAAGCGTCTCTGTGAATACTGCCGCAGCACGTTTTTCTTGAGCAAAACGTTGCCCATTGTGCCAGCGAAGCATGAATCCAACAACAAGGAGATTCCCAATAATCATCATCCCAATGAGAATATGATATCCACTAAATTGAATAATTTCTTTTCTCGTCATACTATTCTTCGATGATTAATTCTCGTGCTTTTTCTCTTCCGAGTGTTTCAATGCTTGTTTTGTATGCAGTGTATTTTTCCATGCGGAATTGGATTGCCCCAATTTCAGCAGAATTTATTTTCGCCTCTTTCCTTGTGATGATGTGATGATATCCATACATGATTCCAGCACTCACGCACATAGAGAGAAGGGTAATTCCCCATATCTGTAGCATGAATCCGTTTTCTTTTTGCTCGTGTTCCATACGAGTATGGTATCAAATTCCTGAATAATGGGAAAGAGAACATGCACTCTCCGTTTACTTTTTGTGGTTTTCTTATACTATAGGATTACTATGGAATCGAAGGACAACACACCACCACAAAAAGAGACATTAGCACAGCGCGAGGAGCGTATTTTGGACTTTTGGAATACAGAAAAAATCTTTGAAAAGACGCTTGCTGCAACAGAAAAAGGTGAGCCGTTCGTCTTTTTTGATGGGCCACCATTCGCAACGGGGATGCCGCACTATGGGCACCTGCTCGCTGGGACCATTAAAGATGTCATTCCTCGCTATCAGACCATGCGTGGGCGATATGTTCGCCGCGTATGGGGTTGGGATTGTCATGGTCTTCCTGTGGAAAACCTGATTGAAAAAGAACTCGGCATTGAGCACAAGAAAGATATTGAGGAATTTGGCATCGACAATTTCAATGCAAAAGCAGAGGCATCTGTTTTGATGTATGACAAAGAATGGAAGGAAATTGTCCCTCGTATGGGTCGATGGGTGGACATGGAACATGCATACAAAACGATGGATGCAGGATATACGTCAAGCGTGTGGTGGATTTTCAAAACACTATACGACCGCAAGTATATTTATGAAGGATACAAGGCTATGCATGTGTGCCCTCGATGTGAAACGACACTTGCAGCATCAGAAGTCGCACTTGGATATAAAGACATCAAAGACATTTCTGTCACAGTGAAATTTCCCCTCCGAGATAATCCAGATGTTGCATTTCTTGCTTGGACAACAACGCCATGGACGCTCCCCGGAAATGTTGCACTCGCAGTATCAAAAAGCATGACGTATGCCCGGTTTACGCTTCCTGGAGACACCATGACGTATATTGCACTCAAAGACGCACTTCCACGTATTGCGCCAGACGCAATCGTCTCTGGTGAGGTTCTTGGGGAGGAGCTTGTCGGGACGGCATATATTCCACCATTCCTTGAATATGCACATGATGCCGAATTGGAAAACAGAGAAAAGGGGTGGCATGTGTATGCTGCAGATTTTGTGACCAGCGACACGGGTACAGGTATCGTACATATTGCCCCTGCGTTCGGTGAAGATGACATGCGACTTGGCAAAGAGATGGGGCTTCCGTTCGTTCAACATGTGCGCATGAATGGAACAATCAAAGAAGAGGTTGCGGGTTTTGCTGGTATGCATGTGAAGCCACTTTCAGACAATGACCGTGATCGACTGAATACGGACATTGCGGTAATTGCACACTTGCAGCAGGAAGGGAGATTTTATTCTAAAGAAAATCTTGTTCATAGTTACCCGCACTGTTGGCGTTGCGAATGGCCGCTTTTGAACTACGCTGCATCATCATGGTTTGTGAACGTAACAGATCTGAAAGAAAAGGCTGTTGAGGCGAACAAAGAAGTCAATTGGGTTCCAGATGCTGTTGGGCATGGGCGGTTTCACAACTGGCTTGAAGGTGCTCGAGATTGGGCAATTTCTCGAAGTCGATATTGGGGAGCGCCGCTTCCTGTGTGGAAGTGTAATTCCTGTAGTCATATTGAAGTTGTCGGAAATGTCACCGACTTGAAGCAGCACATTGGAAAGCGAAATACATATTTTGCCGTACGACATGGGCAAGCGATTTCGAATGAAAAGGATATTGTTTCCTGCAAGCCAGATCCAGAAAATGTGCTTACAGAGAAGGGGCAAAAAGAGGCAGAGAAAGCTGCGGAACGTGCAAGCCGCTTAAAAATTGATTTGATTGTATCTTCTCCTCTGACGCGCACAAAAGAAACCGCAGAGCGTATTGCGGAGGCTTGTGGTATAGCAAAAGGCGCTATTGTATATGACGCACGTTTGCGTGAAGTCGATTTGGGTGATTTGCATGGACATCCGAATGATGAATATCGCGCCCTCTTTCCAAACACGAAAGAAAAGTTTAACAAGAATGCTCCGGGGGGTGAATCGTTGAAAGATATGAAGCGTCGCTTTGGGGAGTGTCTCTATGAGGTGGATACGCAGTATGTTGGAAAGAATGTCCTCTTTGTGACACATGAATACGGAGTGTGGATGCTTGATGCAGTAGCACGTGGCGCAAACGAAGAAGAAACGATTACGTTGCGAGATCATGCGGGTATTGACTATGTTCAAACAGGCGAAGTTGCACAGATTGATTTCACACCACTACCACACAATCTTGACTACGCGCTTGATCTTCATCGTCCATATATTGATGATATTCATTTTGCGTGTACATGTGGCGGTGTGATGAAGCGTATTCAGGATGTTTTTGATTGCTGGTTCGAATCTGGCGCAATGCCATTCGCACAGCATTCCTTTGAAGGCAACGAGGCAAATGAAACAGGTGTCACATTTCTGAAAAACTTCCCTGCGAACTTTATTGCAGAAGGCCTCGATCAGACCCGTGGGTGGTTCTACACCTTGCTTGTGTTGAGCATCGGGTTGTTTGGAAAATCTCCCTACAAGAATGTTATTGTGAATGGACTTGTTCTTGCAGAAGACGGTCAGAAGATGAGTAAAAAATTGCGCAATTATCCTGATCCGATGGATGTTGCCAATAAATACGGTGCCGATGCGCTGCGTTTCTATCTTGTAAGCTCTCCTGCGGTTCGTGGAGAAGACTTGCGATTCTCTCCACAGGGAGTTGATGAGATTGCGAAGAAGCTGACAGTGCGCCTGGATAATGTTCGTTCATTCTATGAAATGTATAAAACTGGACTTGTGATCCATCGCACACAGCCTAAGGCAGAGCACATATTGGATCGTTGGATTGTTGCGCGTTGGAATGAAACACATGTGGAGGTGACACATTATCTTGAGACGCACGAGCTCGATCGTGCGACAAAGCTTATCCTTCCACTCATCGATGATCTTTCAACCTGGTGGCTCCGCCGCTCTCGTGATCGCTTAAAGGGTGAGGGGCAAGATCGTGATGCTGCAGAAGAAACATTTGGATGGATCTTGTTCCAGATCGCTCGATTGCTCGCTCCGTTTGCGCCATTCTTGGCAGAAGATCTATATCAGCGCATTCCATTAGTAGACAAAAAGGAAAGTGTTCACCTTGATACGTGGCCTATCCCTGGAGTCGCAATGCATGATGCACTTGAGTCTATGGAGGCGGCGAGAAAGATTGTTACACTTGCACTTGAACAGCGGGCAAAACATGGCATCAAAGTTCGTCAGCCGCTCGCTCAGCTTTCTATAGGAGATGAGTCCATTGCAAGAAACATCATGCTCACGGAAATTCTTCTCGATGAGCTGAACGTAAAGGATGTTGCATTTGATGCACAGCTCTCAAAAGATGCAGTACTCCTCGATCTTGAGATTACTCCAGAGCTGAAGGAAGAGGGTTTGCGCAGAGATATTCTTCGAGCAGTACAAGATGAGCGAAAAAAGCTCGGACTTGTCCCAGGAGAAGAGGTGACACTTTCTGTTTCGGGTGATGCGGTTCTTCAGCAGCTTTCGGAGGCAATGAAAGATATGCTCAAGGAAGAGGCGGCGGTTGTCTCAATCACACGCGGAGATGGAGAAGCCAAACTCATGATTGATGGCATGCCTTTCGGCCTCCTTCTCCAGAAAAAATAACCCAGTCTTCTGACGGGTTATTTTTTTGTTTGATCAGCTCGCGTATGTGAGGGCGGTGTCTTGCTATTTTCATTTTTTCATGAACAATGAGAAAGACGTGGCTTATCGCATTTATCATACTGAGGGGATTGTTGTTCAGATTAAAGCCGTTGCGGAAGCGGACGCGCTCCTTTTTATATATACAAAAACGATGGGGCTTATTCTTGTCTCTGCGAAGAGTCTTCGGCTCGCAAAATCGAAACTTCGTTTTGTACTCCAACGGTTTTCTGAGGCACGGATTGATATCGTGCGTGGGAAGCATGGATGGAAGTTGACATCAGCGCAGGCACTCCATACGCATAGCGTTCTTCATCGACATCCCTATCGGAGAATCGCGCTTGCTGCATACACTGCATTGCTTTTGCGATTGGTCCAGGGGGAGGAGGCACACGAAGAAGTCTACGTGTTATTGCAGGATATGATGCATCTTCTCTCGTTGCAAGATGATCGCACGGGGTGTCTTCATTGTGAAATATTGTTTGCGGTGCGCCTATTGTCTCTTTTGGGGTATTGGAGTGGGGAAGAGCGCGTACTCTCTGTTCCTCTTCAAGAAGCACTCCGAGAAGTCGAAAACAACAAGAAGGATTTTGTGAAAAAAATTAATGCAGCGTTGCAAGAGACACAGTTGTAGGGGAAGTGATAAGTGATGAGTGAATAGTGAATAGAAGATGCAGTGGCTCGTGGATAGTGGATAGGGGGAGTGATGGTGATAGTCAGAAGAGCTGCGAATAAAAGGTATTGTTATTGTGAAGGGTGTTTGCAGACTCGTTAATTGGCAACGCAGTACTTTTCTCCCCGCCCTCTCATACACAGGAACCATAGTATTCTATTCACTTTTCACTTATCACTAATCACTATGTATTGTCTTGCCATTTTGCATAATATATGCTATAATATTATACAGGAAGCAGTACCTTACAACTGAACTCTTTTTTCATG
>CAYLUP010000002.1:196424-199808 GCA_964386905.1 uncultured Candidatus Saccharibacteria bacterium | reverse complement strand
CCTTATTGGGGGTTTTGCTCAAAAAAAGTTCGAACTTCGTTCAAAAAACACCGCAACAGACAAGATAAATGTGGCAACATTTATCTTGTTTTTGTTGCGTGAGATGGTGGGATTCGAAAGGTCCTGAATCATAGTCGCGATAAGAATCGCTCCTTGTTCAGGATAAACTCCGCCGGGCACCCTCTTCGGCGAGCCCTAGGCAGGAGCCACCCCGTAGATTTCGAGCAAGGCGAAGAAATATACGGAGGTGAGCTGACGCCGAATTCCTCAGTCTCCTTCCATCCAAGCCTTACTTTATCGGCCCATTTTACATTCCTCAACCCTTCTAGTAGTATGTGTTCTATGCTACTTCTCTCAATCGAAACAAGCTGTGACGAGACAGCAATTGCTATTACACAACAGGACGATCAATTTCCTTTTTCGCCCATAACAGTATTGAGCAACAAAATTGTTTCTCAAATTGATATTCACAAAGAGTTCGGTGGAGTATTTCCTGCTCTTGCAAAGCGTGAGCATGCGAAGGCAATTGTTCCGCTATTTCTATCTGCGCTTCATGAAGCAAGGATTGCTTCGGAGAAAAATGTAAGTGATATAAACTTAGCAAAGTTGAATGCGCTCAAAACTCTTCTCGAACGCGAACCAGAAATATTTGAAGACATCAAATCACACGTTGCAGAAATAAAGACACTCCCTTTTGACGCAATTGCCGTTACTGTTGGTCCAGGCCTTGAACCAGCACTCTGGGTTGGAATAAATTTTGCAAAAGCGCTGTCTTACTGGTTTGACATTCCTCTCTTCCCCATGAATCACATGGAGGGACATCTCCTTGCTGGAGCAGTCGAACGTGTGGATCATGATAATGCACATACTGTAGTCTCACTACACCCTATCAACTACCCCATGCTTGCGCTTCTCGTATCCGGAGGGCACACGGAACTTATCAAGATTTCATCGATTGGCGCATATACACTCATTGGCGAAACACTCGATGACGCTGTTGGGGAGGCCTTCGATAAGGTGGCACGCCTCCTCGGGCTCCCGTATCCTGGTGGTCCAGAGATCGCACGCCTTGCTTCTCAAGCCACAGAAGTTTCACCTTTTCTTCCCCGTCCAATGAAACATTCTCCTGATTATAATTTTTCTTTTTCTGGATTAAAGACTGCGGTTCGGTATCATATTCAAAAACTCGAACACTTCGATGATGCAGAAAAGATACGGACTGCACATGATTTCCAAAATGCATGCATTGAGGTCCTCACGCACAAAACCGTACGCGCATGCAAGGAGTTTGATATTCAAACAGTTGTCCTTGGTGGAGGTGTTTCGGCAAATACGTTGCTGAAGGACACGCTTAGTTCAGCACTTGCGGAAATAGGAATACCACTACTCACTCCTCCACGAGGCCTTTCGACAGACAATGCCCTTATGATTGCTATTGCAGCACACATTTGTCCTCGCCCAGCGGTGGATCGTACGACCCTTCGTGCCCAAGGACACATGAGAATTTTCGACTAAAAAACTCCCCTTCATGAGGGGAGTTTCTGCACCATTAGTGCAACATGTGGATTCGACGATAACTGCGCACCGTCTTCAAGGTGAAGCACAGATTGATCTTTTGAAGACACCGTCGCGAGCTGAATACGGACTGTTTTCGACAATTCAATATCTATGAGAAGAAAATAATAACCATGCCTGCCAAAAACTGGAACAAGGACGCGCGAAGTATCAATATATGCCAAATGCTGCTGAATCATAGCAAGAAACACCGGAAGGTCTGTGCTACTAATTTGCGTCATCGCTTGCCCATGAATATGCACTGGTCCGTGACGGTGGATGCAGCGTAATAGTTCAGGAGAAACGATGGCAAAAGTACGAGAGTCGGCATGAGTGCGATGTTGTGTAGGTGAAGGGAGCAATTGTTTATATACTTCTTCCTGGGCGGCCTGAGATACAATCGAGCAGCGAGAACGAAGATCTCTGATCGCATCCTCTGCAGAACATGGTTCCGAAATTACTTCAAGAAAAAGTGTATGCTGACACTGAGAAATTGTTTGTAAAACCATCCCTTCACTCATAATCATAATTCCCCTTTTTATGTACAACCTAGGGCGTATTCTGCCTTAATTTAGAGGCAGTGTCAATTCTGCTATAAAGAAAATACATATATAATGCATTTACCATCTCGGGCCATCGGATAGTGGTAGTCCGCGAGCATGGGGTGTTTGTAGCGGCGGTTCGATTCCGCCTGGCCCGACAATAAGGACAATAAGCACGCCAGAAATGTGAATGCATTTCTGGCGTTTGCTTGTGCAAGGTGAAATTGGAATCCGGATGCGGTCCCCCTCCCGGCGAGTCTTCAAGCGACGCAGGGTCGATGAGATAACATTTAGTATATTTTCACATACAAAAACAGGGTTTCCCCTGTTTTTGTATTATGCGACAGTTTTTGTCTTTTGATATAAGAAGTATGCCAAGTAACCTGCGGAAAGAATAAACATCAATCCGAAGATAAAGAAGACGCGACTCATACTAAAGATATCAGAAACGAACGCTACTGCACCCGCCAACATTCCGACAGATGGTGAAGTTGACGAAGATGACGTACCGACACCTTCTCCAATTTCACCTTGATCTAGGTCATTCGTCTCCCCTTCTACTACTCCTGGGGTTTGAACAACTGGAGCAAACGTCTCTGGAATGTATGGGGTCTGTGGTACAAACACGTCAGGTGCTTGTGGTAGTGATGGAGTAAACATCATAACGCTACTTCCAATCACGCGCGATTGTGACTGTTGTGGTGGCGGCACGGCAACCACGTTCACGGTGCGACTCGTCGTTGCACTGAGGGTCGTTGTTGCATCCGTGACACTGTACACAATCGTGTAGGTGCCCAAGACAGCCGTGTCGACACTTCCCGTCGTTTGAATGAGGCTGGTCAAATCTGTACCATCCTTTGCTGCCGTTGCTCCAGGATCGGTGAAGGTCGCATCCTGATTCACATCAATCGTTGCTGCACCAATGAGGGTAATCGTTGGGAGCGTACTGATGGTGAAGTCTGAGAGGACAACATCATTGTTGCCGTTCCATAGGATGGTCTGGCAGGCGGCCTGGAGGTTGATGAGGCCAAAGCCGGTTGGGACGATGAGGCAGAGATCATATGCACCCGGAGTGGTGTTCATGAGATATGCCCCCAATGCATCGGTCGTGGTTGTTCCGACCACTGCTTGTGTTGCAGTGTCGCGGAGTTCAATCGCGACGCCCAAGACACCCGGATTGCTACTTGTTGCGGTCGTGCCCTCGCGGACAGAACCGGAGACATTCACTGCTGTTGGTGGCGGCACGGCAACCACGTTCACGGTGCGACTCGTCGTTGCACTGAGGGTC
>CAYLUP010000002.1:194640-196324 GCA_964386905.1 uncultured Candidatus Saccharibacteria bacterium | reverse complement strand
TTGCTACTTGTTGCGGTCGTGCCCTCGCGGACAGAACCGGAGACATTCACTGCTGGAATCACTACCGTGACTGTCCTTGTTACTGACGCAGACAACCCCGAGACAGGATCAGTAACTGTATATGTCAATACATATGTCCCAGGAACAGAAGTGTTAACTATTCCTGTTATGATGACAGATGCACTAATATTTACTGCCCCCTTCTGTGCACTAAATCCAGGTTCAACATACGGATTACCGATAAGAACAGTCATCGGATTCGCCCCAGACAATGTAATCGTTGGAAGTGAGCTTAAAGTAAAGTCTGCAACCTGAACATCTCCAGATGGTGTCCAGATAATTGTGTGACACAAAGTTGTTGGCTGTATCAAAGCATAACCAGCAGGAGGAACAATACATACTTCATAGCTTCCTGGAATAACCGCAAATTCGTATACCCCAAGAACCTGTGTTGTCGTTGAAACAAGCAATGCGGAAGTTGAAATATCTCGAATCTGCAACGTCACACCCTGGAGGCCAGGATTTGTCGATGTAGCAATATCTCCCTCACGGACGTAGCCGAAGACACGAACAGGAACAGGCGTAGACATCACAACAACTGTGCGAGTGACTGTCGATGAAAGTCCGTTTACTGGGTCTGTTACAATGTACGACAATATATATGTGCCAACAGTGCTTGTATCCACAGCACCAGAAATGACAACGTGGGCATGCAAATTGACTCCCCCACGCTGAGCTACATATCCAGGGTCAACAAAAGTTGATCCTTGGTATATCACATACGGGTTACTTCCGAGCAAAGAGATCGTTGGTGCTTCGGTAAGGGTAAAATCATTAACAACTGCATCACCCGATCCTGGCCAGACGATATTCTGACAGACTGTTTGTCCCCCAAGTAGCGCAAATCCAGCTGGGACAGCTAAGCATACCTTATAACTCCCAGGTGCATACCAGAACTGATATTCACCTAACGCATTAGTACTAAATGAATACTCAACAGAATCGGTGAGTATATCCCTTAGTGTGAGAGATATATCTGCGACGCCTGGATTAGATGATGTTGCAATATCACCCAATCGCACTGCGCCGACAACACGAACGGTTCCTGGCGGTTGTGCCACAACATCAACCGTACGAGTCACGAATGCAGACAAGCTCGTTGTTGCATCGGTGATGGTGTATGTGATGGTGTACGTACCAAGGACAGCGGTATCAACAGTACCTGAAGCAACAATGAGACTCGTGAGATCAACACCGTCCTTTGCCGCAGTAGCGCTAAGATCGGTATATGTTGTTCCCTGCACAACCGTGATCGTGCTTGACCCATTGAGCGCGATTGTTGGCAGAGCTGAAAGAGTAAAGTCAGCAAGAGTGACATCACCAACACCATTCCAGACAATGTCGATACATGGAGCCTGGAGATTGATGAGACCATATCCTGTTGGAATGACGATACACACCTTGTATGTTCCTGGAGCAGTCTGGAAGAGATATGCACCAAGGGCATCAGAGGTTGTTGTGCCAAGAACAGTATCTGTTGTGATGTCGCGGAGTTCAAGAGAAACACCAAGCACGCCAGGGTTTGAACTGGTTGCAGTGGTTCCGTCGCGGACGACACCAGAGACGATTGGTTGTGCCACAACATCAACCGTACGAGTCACGAATGCAGACAAGCTCGTTGTTG
>CAYLUP010000002.1:0-194540 GCA_964386905.1 uncultured Candidatus Saccharibacteria bacterium | reverse complement strand
GGTTGTGCCACAACATCAACCGTACGAGTCACGAATGCAGACAAGCTCGTTGTTGCATCGGTGATGGTGTATGTGATGGTGTACGTACCAAGGACAGCGGTATCAACAGTACCTGAAGCAACAATGAGACTCGTGAGATCAACACCGTCCTTTGCCGCAGTAGCGCTAAGATCGGTATATGTTGTTCCCTGCACAACCGTGATCGTGCTTGACCCATTGAGCGCGATTGTTGGCAGAGCTGAAAGAGTAAAGTCAGCAAGAGTGACATCACCAACACCATTCCAGACAATGTCGATACATGGAGCCTGGAGATTGATGAGACCATATCCTGTTGGAATGACGATACACACCTTGTATGTTCCTGGAGCAGTCTGGAAGAGATATGCACCAAGGGCATCAGAGGTTGTTGTGCCAAGAACAGTATCTGTTGTGATGTCGCGGAGTTCAAGAGAAACACCAAGCACGCCAGGGTTTGAACTGGTTGCAGTGGTTCCGTCGCGGACGACACCAGAGACGATTGGTTGTGCCACAACATCAACCGTACGAGTTGCCGTTGCGGTGAGCCCCGTCGTCGGGTCTGTCACTGAATACGTAATTTCATACGATCCAAGAGTCAAATGGTCGACGGTGCCAGTTGCAATAAGAAGAGAAGACAAATCATTCCCGTCTTTCTCGGCTGTTGCACCTTCGTCAGTATATGAAACCCCTTGCACAAGGGTAATACGATTTGCTCCGTTCAATGTGATGACAGGAAGTGTGGAGAGCGTAAAGTCACCTATCACCACAGGGTTGACCCCATCCCATACGATATCAATACATGGACTCTGAAGGTTAATGAGTCCATACCCCGAAGGAGATATCACACACACCTTATACGTTCCGGAAACAACATCGAAAAAGTAAAAACCATTATTATCCGTTGTTGTTGCTGAGATGAGTGCATCACTATCAATATCCCTTAATTCAATATCAGCAAGTGGGAAGGCCATGTTTGTACTCGTAGCGACAATCCCCTCGCGAACATACCCAGAGACACGAACAATAGACGGGGCAAGCGACACGTTTACAACACGCGTTGTTGACGCAGTAAGACTTGTAGTAGGATCAGTGACCACATAAGTCAATATATATGTATTAACCGTGTTTACATCCAATGTGCCATTCACAACAACATAGGCATGAAGATCGGCCCCATCCTTATCAGCTACATAGCCTGGTTCAACGAAAGAAGTTCCCTGGAGGAGGTTTAGAGGATTATCTCCTAAGAGAGCAATTGTTGGCAAGGTTGATAGTGTGAAATCTGAAATTACAATATCATTGCCTGTCCAAATAATATTCTGACATGTAGATGCGTTCTGAATTATCCCATACTGTGCTGGAACGGTGATACACACAGAAAGATTATCAGGAACAACCGAAGCAAAAAGATACTCGCCTGATGTTGTTGATGTTGTTGATGCCAGAACAACCGACGAATCATTATGACGAAGCTCGACAAGGATTGATGGAAAACCAAAATTCGATGAGGAAGCAGTCAATCCGTTTCGAACAAAACCAGAAATATCTACTGGTGTAGGTGGTGGTACAGCAACAACAGAAACAGTTCGTGTCGTCGATGCAGAGAGTGAAGATGTTGCGTGGACAAATGTGTATGTCAAAACATAATCACCAATCACACTAGTATCTACAACCCCATCAACAGTGATTCCGTCTGTATATGTGATACCATTTTTTGTTGCAAATGCTCCTGGATCAGTAAACGTATCATTCTGGAATACTTGAATTGAATGTGCCCCATTCAAAGTGATAACGGGCAATTGAGCAACATAAAACGGATCAAAAGTAACGTCTTCACCAGCATTTCCCCACACAACGTCCCTACACGCTGTCTGCGACCCAATGAAACCATACTCAGCAGGGGCCGTAACACAGATTTCTGCATCAAACGGTGCTGTATAAAAATCATACGCACCAAGGACATTCGTTGTTGTAGTAGAGATGACAAGCCCTGATGTTGTCGAGAGGAGCGATACAATTACACCCTGTTTTCCCGGCGCGCTAGAATCAAGGACATCGCTCTCAAGGACAAACCCTCGAATGTACACTTCTTGGGGAGGCGGGACAGATACCACATTGACCGTACGCGTCACGGTTGCACTCAGTCCAGAAAGTGCGTGCGTCACAGAATACACGACAGAATATGATCCAAGGGTATTTACATCAACCGTTCCTGTTGCAATAACTAGATCTGAGATATCAATACCCCCCTTATCAGCAACATACCCTGGTTCTTCATATGAGGATCCAAGCTCGAGTGTCATCGGATTATCTCCCTTAAGACTAATCGTCGGAAGAAGAGAGACCGTAAAGTCATTCATGGATACGGGATCCTCACCAGAAAACTCCACAGTTTGACAAACAGACTGTGATGAAACTAAACCGTATATATCAGGTACATCCAAACACACAGCATAAGTTCCCGGTAGTACAGTAAACTGATATGCTCCGCTTGAATCTGATTGTGTTGTTGATGCAATAGTAGACGAAGCGGTATCCCGCAACTCAAGTATTGCGTTTGAAAAACCTATATTTGTTGTTGAAGCAACGTCGCCGATTCGAACAAAACCAGAAACAATCACTGGTTGAGGCAATAAACTTTCCACGACCACTGTTCGTGATGTTGAAGCAACAAGTCCACTTGCAGCGTGCGTCACAGTATAGGTGACAGTATACGTTGCAGGGATACTGGTGTTGACCGGGTTCACGGTCTGAATTGAACCCGTAAGATCTCCTGGCGTATCTCGAGAAGCGATTGCACCTTGGTCGGTATAGAGATCACCTTCAGTGACTGTAACTGTTGCATCCCCAACAAGTACAATCACGGGAAGGAGTGCAATCGTATAGTCATTCATTTCAACCGGATTCTCACCTTCAAAGAGGACGGTTTGACACAAAGGTTGTGCAACAATGGTCGAATACAAAGCCGGAACATCGATACACACTTCATACGCTCCAGGAATAATATTAAATGCATACGAACCATCGGCAGCGGTCACCGTTGTCGAGGCGACCGTCGATGATGCGGTGTCCTTGAGAGAAATAGTCGCACCGTCATAGCCAGGATTTGACACGCTCGGATCATCCCCAACTCTCACAAATCCAGAGATATGAACTGGAGTTGTAATTGCGGGAAGAACATGAACAGTTCGCGACGTAGACGTAGAAAGCCCTGAGGGTGAGTGAAATGCAGTATAGGTAAGAACATAGTCACCAACTACTGCAGTATTAACTGTGTCGGATACCGATATGTCTTGAGCCGGAATCGGCGTACCATCTTTCGTTGCCACAACCCCAGCATCGACATAGGTCGCATTTTGATAAATGTTAATTACCGGGTCTCCCTGGAGAGTGATGACGGGGAAAGTGGTAATAACATAGGTTGGCACAGTAGTATTTTCTGTCCCTACAGAAAAAGTCTGACAACCAGAGGGGGAACCAGTTGTGGCACCATACCCATCTGGCATAATCAGGCATGCTTTATACTGCCCTTCTGAAACACTAAACGTAAACAAACCATCTTGATCTGTCACTGTTGACGCAAGAAACCCATTTGCTTGATCTTTCAATTCTACAGTAGCGTTATGCGCTCCACTTTGGGGAGTCATAAAGCTATCTCCAATCTGAACATACCCGGTCACACTTACTGGATCTGCAGCAAACACATACGGAACACCAAGCTGTTGCGTAACATGCGACAATACATCAAATGGCGAAAGGACCGCAAGCATAGTGAGGACGAGCGATACTGACAATCGTTTGATAAATGTATATTGCATATTTTTTTGAATAATAAGCACAATGATTGGTATTGGGTCAATGCATTTGTGTATATTCAAGCTACGCTTTCAGAAAATTGGAGTCAAGAAACGCACGATATCCACCGAGTCAAAATTCACCTTGCTAACTATAGATATTTTTAAAGGACATGCACGAATTCGTGCATGTCCTTTAAAATTAGTATAAGACAATTTGTCCTTTAACGATTTTTTACAATTTTACAAAATTGATCATTTATTTTTGCTATTGTCCGTACACCAACATACCCAGTCGGAATGGAGAGTCCAAGTGGTTCAAGAATGATCGTACGGTATTTTTTTTGAAAAAGTTCTACTGCCCGCTTCGTCGCCCCATCATAGATTCCCGTGAGAGACAATGGACCCGCATCCTCAAAGAGCGAAAGAAAAAGCTGCATCTTAAAAATTTCTAGAGGGCTTGAAAGAAAAGTAGTTGGATTGTTCGCAAGAAGTTCGCAGGAAAATTGTTCATCGTACGCTCCCGCAACCTCACCAAGAGAAGGGGCGTCTTGTACTTGGACAACACTCCGTCCGCCACCCGAAGAACCCGAACTCCCTATTACTCGCGACGTATGTTTTTTCTCTGGTTCCTTTACTTCAGGAACTGGGATGACTTCTTCTTTTAATATGATGCTCCTGATAACTGGAGCAATCACGACTCCCTCATACGTTTTTTGACTTATTGAATACTGAGCGGAATACGAAGGTGATGGGACAGAAGCATCAAAGTCCGTGCTCATATCAATAATGAAGTCAGATGTTGTTGCTTGCAGTTCGCGGTCATAGCATTCAGCGCCTGGATCAAGTTCATAGAAATCCTGTCCAAATTCAAGAACCAAAGGAGATTCACCAAGCAAACGAAGTTCGTACTTTTTTTCAAGAACAAATGGTGATATTTCTATAGGTTCTATACCCTGCTCAACTTGAATGGCAATCTGCTCATAACAGGTTGGAGTATCTTGCTGAACAAAATGCGAAGCGTCAGGAGCGATACAGATATCATATACACCAAATGGAACGGGAATGCTGTATGTTCCACTCGCATCTGTGTACGCGTGAAACATGACTGGTTCAGTGCTTGTCCCTGTAGTGAGTAAGGTAATTTCCCCTTGTTCAAAAGGAAGCGAAGCCCCCTGATCAGAAAGAAAGACCTTTCCCGAAAACGTCCCCTGTGTTATTTCAACATCCTCAGCGTGTGCATGAAAAGCTCCCTGTGCAAGAAAGAGAAGCAAGAAAATACCAATATGGAGCATTCTGTGCATGAGAGAATAAGGAATATTGCTCATATCTCTATCATACACGAGAATATAGGTAATGCTACTTCACAAATATTGGCTTAAAACATAGTAAATACACACTTTTCAGGTTAAATTTTATGTTATACTGTTCACATATGAATGAAAAATTCCTGACCCCGTACAATCCTGAAGCAACCGAAGACACGATATATGCACATTGGATGAATGCAGGGTATTTTAATCCAGATATCTGTATTGAACACGGAGCAACAACACCAAACGCACCGACCTATTCCATCGTCCTACCTCCCCCAAATGTTACCGGTGTTCTCCATATGGGTCACGCTGTCATGCTCGCCATTGAGGATATTATCGTTCGCTACAATCGCATGAAAGGATATCGGACCCTTTGGCTTCCGGGGACGGACCACGCAGCAATTGCGACCCAATCAAAAGTCGAAAAGCTCCTCGAAAAAGAGAAGGTGAATAAATACGACTTAGGTCGCGAGGCATTCCTTGAACGAGTTAATGCATTTGCACAAACATCACATGACACCATTGTCACCCAAATGAAAAAAATGGGCGCTTCTGTCGATTGGTCTCGAGAGGCGTTCACTCTTGATGAAAAACGCAATCTCGCTGTTCGTACTGCATTCAAACGCATGTATGATGACGGACTGATTTACCGCGGCTTTCGCGTCGTAAACTGGGACCCAAAAGGACAAACCGTCATTTCTGATGATGAAATTATTTACGAGGAACGAAAGGCAAAGTTCTATACTTTTAAATACAGTAAGGACTTCCCTATCTCGATTTCCACAACTCGCCCTGAAACAAAAGTTGGCGATACTGCAGTCGCAGTCCATCCAGACGACGAACGCTATAAAGAATTTATCGGTGAAACATATGATGTTGATTTTTGTGGCGCACAGCTTCACATCACCATCGTCGCAGACCACTCTGTAGAAAAGGATTTTGGAACCGGCGCTCTTGGTGTCACCCCTGCGCACTCAGCGATAGATGCTGAAATTGCTGAAAGACACAACCTCAAGATGGTGCAAGTTATTGACGAGAGAGGACGCATGACTGCAGGAGATGAACGTATCCTCGGAAAAAAGGCTGCGGAAGCACGCGAAATCATCGCACAATACTTGAGGGATTCTGGATTAATCGAAAAAGAAGAAGAGGTAACACAAAATGTCTCTACCGCTGAACGCACCGGAGCAATCATTGAACCCCTCCCAAAGCTCCAGTGGTTTGTTGCTGTCGATAAAAAATTCCGTATCCGAAATTCTCACATCCCAGGAATAGACGTAGGGTCAGAATGGTCACTTAAAGAACTCATGCAGTTTGTTGTTCGTGAGAACCATATCGAAATTCTTCCTGACCGTTTTAACCAAACATACTTCAGATGGATCGATAACCTTCGCCCGTGGTGTATTTCTCGCCAAATCTGGTATGGTCACCGAATCCCAGTGTGGTACAAGGACGATAATATTTATTGTGACATTACTGCACCATCAGAAGAAGGTTGGGTTCAAGACACAGATACACTTGATACATGGTTTTCATCAGGCTTGTGGACATTTTCAACGCTTGGCTGGCCTGACGAGCAGGCAAAAGATTTTGTCGATTATCATCCAACAAATCTTCTTGAGACTGGATACGATATTCTCTTTTTCTGGGTTGCACGTATGATCCTCATGAGCACCTATCTTGTTGGAGACATTCCATTCAAGACCGTATACCTGCACGGCCTCGTTCGTGACGCAAAAGGACAAAAGATGAGCAAGAGCAAAGGAAATGCGACAGACCCTCTCGACATGATTCAAAAATATGGGGCAGACGCTGTTCGTATGTCCCTCATTATCGGAGCAGGACCCGGAGCGGATACGAATTTTTCAGAAGATAAAGTCCGTGCATACAGAAAGTACGCAAATAAAATATGGAATATTGCACGCTTTATTCTTGAGCGAACCGAAGGAATTGATATCTCTGCATTACAGCGCGAATCTTTAACAGAAAAAGACAAAGAAGCATTGGACGAACTTGATGCTGTCGTTGCATATGTAGACAAACATACATCAGAGTACAAGCTCCATCTCGCCGCTGAGCATCTGTATCACTACACGTGGCACACGCTTGCTGATGTCCGTATCGAAGAAAGAAAAGAGATCCTTCTTGACACTGACTCGCATGAAAAGTCATCTGCTGCTTATGTACTGGTCACAATACTTGAGACAATACTGAAGCTTCATCATCCATACATGCCATTTGTCACTGAAGAAATCTGGACACTGATGGACAAGGACACATTACCCCTCATCATCACACCATGGCCACAGAAGTAGACATTCTGGTGTTCCTGGTTGCCATAGGACTCGGAGTTCTTCCCGCATTGTTCTGGTTGTGGTTTTGGTTAAGAGAAGATAAGGTTCATCCCGAACCAAAGAGTATGATTCTTCTCGCGTTTCTTGGAGGAGTGATTGCTACAATGATTGCCTATCCTCTTGAAAAATCCCTCATCGATATCGGCCTTGTTGATACACATCGATATTTCTTGTGGGTCGTTATTGAAGAAGTTTTAAAATATGGGGCGCTATTTTTCCTTGTATTGCGAAGCCCATTCTTCGACGAGCCTATTGATGCGGTAATTTATATGATTACTATTGCACTTGGATTTGCAGCACTAGAGAATACACTTTTTCTCATATCTCCGCTCACGGAGGGAGACCATACCGCCGCAATCAACCTCACAGCTCTTCGTTTTGTTGGCGCCACACTTCTCCACGTTGCCTCATCTGCCCTTGTCGGTATTTTCATGTCATTTGTCTATTTTAGGCAGTCTCACCATAGAATGTTTTTTACCCTTCTCGGAATCTCATTCGCCATCGCACTCCATATGATTTACAACGTCTCAATCATTGGAAGCGGTGACGAAAAATCGGTGTATAATATATTTATTGGACTCTGGTTGGCTGTGTTTGGAGTTTTGATTGCATGTGAACGTATCAAAATGCTACCGCCTAGAACCCACATCCTCAACACTTAACTACTTACTATGAGAAATAGCTCATTTTTCGAAAAACTCACAGGATCCCTCAAACTTTCTGAAGAAGATCTCGAGTTACTTAATGAGGGGTCAACACTTCCTCACCCTAAAAAAACGACAAAGAAAAATCATGAAGTAGAAACTGAAACTGTTGTCATTGAGGACAACCATGATTTTATAGTACCAGAGGATGCAGAAATAGAAACCATTGAGGAAATTATTGAGGACGAGAATATCGATCATGAAGAAATCGAGGAATATTATGAGGAAATTCTCGATGATGATGCACCTGAAAATGTTTCAACACAACAATACCCAGTATTTCACATCGCGAATCTTCCAAAAGAAACCCATACGCATGATACGGTAGAACAAGAAGGAGGAAGTCAACCGACCCTTCCCATCCCTGTTGATGTTTTCGAAATGCATCACGAAATTGTTTTACGCATTCTCGTTCCCGGTATCACACCAGAAAACCTTAAGGTTTCAATTACGCGCAATCATGTTTCACTCACGTGCACCCGTCCAGCACCAGAGGGGATACCTGATCAAAATTATTTTGAAAGAGAGATACCTTATGGAGAGTTTGAACGCACCATTCACCTGCCTTCCGATGTCGACGTTGAACACGCTGAAGCGGTTGAGAAATATGGACTTTTAATTATTCGTCTTCCAAAGCTTGACGCGAAGAAAGTCCAGGAGCTTAAGATTAAATCAGCATAAAAAGGCCAGGAGGCCTTTTTCTTTGTGCGGGTAGGGAGAATCGGCGTCAGCTCACCTCCGTATATTTGTTCGCCATGCTCCAAATATACGGGGTGGCTCCTGCCCGAGCTCGCCGGTCCTCGTGCGAAGACGCACTGCGGGCCTGGCTCCGCTTTTCGATTCTCCACGCAAGCACCTTTTTGAGGTGCTTGCTCTACCCGCAACAGAAAAAGGCCAGGAGGCCTTTTTCTTTGTGCGGGTAGGGAGAATCGGCGTCAGCTCACCTCCGTATATTTGTTCGCCATGCTCCAAATATACGGGGTGGCTCCTGCCCGAGCTCGCCGGTCCTCGTGCGAAGACGCACTGCGGGCCTGGCTCCGCTTTTCGATTCTCCACGCAAGCACCTTTTTGAGGTGCTTGCTCTACCCGCAACAGAAAAAGGCCAGGAGGCCTTTTTCTTTGTGCGGGTAGGGAGAATCGAACTCCCGACACCTGCTTGGGAAGCAGAAGTTTTACCACTAAACCATACCCGCGAGTTTTTTAGTCAGCAGAAAACACTTTTTTTGTTTTCTCTAATAACGTCCTTTGCTCAACCTCTTTTGTTACTGATTGGGTTGTGTCGACGGTATCAGAGACTACTATCATAACGTTTTCGTCAGACTTTGCAACCATATATTGTTCGCGAAAAAGCTGCTCCTTACCTCTTTCAGTTTGCAGCCAAGCATTCTCCTCCGACAAGAGAGTCTCCCGAGACTTCAGATTGTTTAGCTCAGCCATAGCACTACTTCGCTTTTCATCTTGGACAGAATACATTGCGTATGCAGAAAATACACCTTTTACAGAAAGGGCAGAAAGAATACCAAGCATAAGGATAACAGGAAAAGAAAATAAGATTTTCTTCACCTTTCTCTTTTTTGCGTGCATTGGCAAAGGATGCATGCCTATAGTATACTATAAATACACTAATTATTACAGTATGTCATCTACACTTTTTCGATCAGCACGAGGAAAATGGGGTAAGCGCGTAGGAGCAACTCTTGGGATACTTGTCGTTCTCTCAATGGTGCTCGTGTACATTGCTCCATTTCTTGGACTTTAAAACAGGCATACGCCTGTTTTATTTGTATAGGATGCCCTAAATTTCTTGAAACCAACCTGCCTTCAGTAAACAAAAACACCCTCCCAGAATATATGGTGGCTGTACAGAAACGCGAATCACAATTTCACTCTTTTCTTTACAAGCAAGTATACCTAAAAGTTCGTAAAAAGAATACACAACGTACACTCGATGGAGAAAATTTTAAAAAAAGGAGCCCTAAGCAGACTGTTTGTCTACAGGGGGCTCGGGAGGGTGCGGTTGTTTGAATTACTTCGCCGCAAACCAAACGGCTTGTGCAAAGTGTATCGAAGCGATGGCCAACCATACAGCGACTGGCAAAGGGGTAAATTTGTTCATCCTGCGCGTCTCCGGGTTACTGTAGGCAATGGCAGCCATAGTAGCCACCTCTCCCACGAGGAACCGAAATGCTCTCGATTGACCTAGATCCGTCAATCCTACAATAATGATGAGCACGATGCACAACAGCGAGAGTATTAGAGCGATGTTCTTTGCGCCACTAAAGGCGCCATCACGCTTGTTCATTACCGCCTCCTTGGATTTGCTGTTTCCTACGGCACTCCACCGAAGACTTCAGCATGTTTTTTGAAGTTTGCGAACAACAGTATTATAGCATATATATGCATAAAAGTCAATAAAAAGCGTGCGGGCAGAAGAATTGATATTTTAAAACTATTCTCTAATGATGATTCGCACCAATTTTAAGTTTTACAAGATATACTGGCTTATACCTGTTGTGTTTGTGCACTCAGCAGGAATCGAACTCCTTGAAAGCCCATCCTAAATCATGGTCGCAAATTACTATTTACCCCCTGTTCAGGGCAGGTTCATTTCAGATATTTTCTGAATCATAACCGCACGTAAAGCCATGCTCCTTGTTCAGGGCAGGTTCCGACTCGCTGCCTTCCTCCACGAGGAAACGGCTGCTTCCCCGGCACAACTCACAAAGTATTTTTTTCATACTCCAGAAGATGGTTTCACTGTGCCCTCAGCAGGAATCGAACTCCTCGGAAACCCAAGGTTTTCCGACGCTCGAAGACTCGCTGCCTTCCTCCACGGGGAAACGGCTGTTTCCCCGACCCCCTTCCGTTCGATTCCTGCTGAGAGCAAAATAAAACAGGCGTATGCCTGTTTTATTTGTGCCCTCAGCAGGAATCGAACCTACATCTACTCCTTAGGACGGAGCTGTTCTATCCATTGAACTATGAGGGCAAAACCCTCATTATGAGGGATGTTTACTATTGAGGAATTTCAAGAAGCTCAGCGATTTTGGCTTGGTTAAAACCAATGACGATCTTTCCATCGATATCGAGCACTGGCACGCCCATCTGCCCTGTTTTATCTACCATTTCCTTTCTTTTCTCTAAATCTGCCGCTACATCGTATTCAGTGAATGCGACATCGTGCTTTGAGAGATAATCCTTCGCGACCTTACAATAATGGCACGTTGGTGTGGAATATATATAAACAGTTTTCATATTAGGCATTCTAGCACAAAATTCATGCGTGTTATACTGATACCATGGATACACAACATGAGCAAATTGAGCGAATTTTAAAGCTCACAGAAGAAACACACCAGATAGTGAAAAGCATGAAAAGGCGCCATACTACAAGCACCGTACTTCGTTTGTTTTACATTGCTGCCTTTTTCTATATATCTTGGTGGGCATATCAGGAAATGAGACCATACATTGAACAAGTAAAAACACTTTCAACCCAGGTCACAGAACTTTCCAATACCACAGCAAATACGGCTAGTTCGACGCTTTCCGAGTCTGGAAAACTTCTTGATAAAATTCCAAAATAGTATATAATCAAATAACTGAAAATTCAGTTATTGCCGAGGTAGCTCAGTTGGTAGAGCGCCCGCCTGAAGAGCGGTAGGTCACCAGTTCGACCCTGGTCCTCGGCACACGAAAACACACTACAGCATTGTAGTGTGTTTTTTCTGATGCATCCACAATGAGAATACAACCAAAACAGATATTACAATAGAGAGCCTAAAGCATCGTCAATTGCAGATCCCAATGGTATCGATCTTTTGAGGTTAAGCGTGCGTGGGCTTACATCTGAATTCGACCCTTGTTCTATACTGAAGCGAATATATTCGCCTATAGATGCTTGAACCTGACCGTTTTTATACATGAGACGAATTCCTTCATCTAGCACAGAATCAAGAACTCCGAGCTTCGCTTTCACATGTTCATCACTCCCTGCAAGCTCCACTCCTCGAGCGACAACGACACTTCGAATCATTAACTGCGTATCATGAGAATATACACAAAGGTCTTCCCTTTTTGCAATACACGCAAATAGCTCTCCAAGGACGTGAGACCTGATTTGCCCCCACTCTCTCTTGTCAAAAAACGTACCATCTCCTAAATCGAGCCATTGATTCTTGAGTTTCGGAATGGCGGCCCGAAGAAGCGAGAATGCCGCTCCTGACCTCCCTGACAATTGCACCTCTTCAAGAGCAGAATATGTTTGCACTCGCGCATAACCTTGGCCGTCTGGACGAAATACGCCTTCGAGAGTTAAAAATATATGCTGGGAATTGTGTAGAGAAAAATCACAGATAGTATCCCTTGTGCGCTTATAAGAAGAGCACTGAATGTCTACAGCATACCCATCACCCCCACCATCCAATGAGAGCATGAGTGTGAGTTGCTGAGGAAAATTAGAAAATGTAAGAGTTTCTTCCGCAAGTGAGGAATTTGGGGAAATAAGCAGCAAAAACAAACCGAAAAGAAATACATATAATAATGTACGAATATATCCCCATAAGTCCACACAAACTACAGGAAAATCAGAAAAAGAGGAACTACCATAAACAGTCTGGCGGGTATGGACTTGCATATTTGTGGAAGCAAGTTTCAACATACCGAATGGTAAGCTTGTATCTCCCCATTGTATCACTCGAAAAAAATGTACACACTTGACCCAACCTGTCATCTGTTTCCTCGTGACACATTCTATGATACTATCTCCACATGAACGACCACCTTCATACGCATGAAGACCATTGCCACGCGCACACCTATGAACTTGATGAGAAGACTCGATTGACTGTCTATCTCAAAGCCTGGGGAATCACATGGATTATCGCGCTTATCGAACTTAGTGGATCACTTCTTTCTGGTTCTGTTGCACTCTTGTCAGATATCAGCCACGTTGTAACTGATACCATTGTTGGTCTTGCACCAGTCTCTGTTGAAATTACAAAGAAAAAGAGTCCTTTTTCAAAAGAAAATATCGAGCGCATTGGTGGCATCCTCGTAAGTGTGTTTTTAGCATTTATTTCGTATTCGATATTATTTGCTTCTCATGATGAGGAACACGAAGTACATGGTGTATACATGCTCCTCTTCTCACTTATTGCTGCGATATGTAATTACATACAACACAGAATCCTCTCGCAAATATCTTCAATCCACAGACACAGTGCTCATGCCGGTTTCCATTTTCATATTTTAACAGATCTCGCAAAAAACCTACTTATTCCTGCCGTCGCAATCATCATCATGCTTGGGGGGCCAGATATTTTTGACCATTACCTCTCCCGTGTCATTGGAATCATCATCCTCATTCGCTCTATCGTGCTCTTTTCTGAAGCTCTTGTTGGCCATAATATTACACAAAAATACCTTTCTCTGTTTTTATCTCGTTTAGGAAAATAAAAATGCCCATCGGGCATTTTTATTCAATCGGAGTGAGTGGCACAACCTCAAGACTATCAGTAATTTCTTCAGGGACTACGGGTTGGGTTGTTTCTTGGGCCTGCTCAAACAATGTAGGGGACGCATCAGTAAGGAGTTTTAGCTCCGCTTGCATTTTTCTCTGATACTCATCTTCAAGACGAGAAAGTTCCCTCTCGTGAACTTCACGAGCGCGCTGCTCGAGAGAACTCTTTTTAAGCTTCAAATTCTCAGCGAGTTCTTCGCGGGCCTGTTTAAGCCACACAGCATATGAGGCCAAGACTTTTTCATCATTTGCCCCTTTTGCGCACTGTTCTTCAGCAAAATCATTTGCCTTATCGAGCGTAGCGATATAGGTATCAAGAGCTTTGTTTCGCTTTGCACGGTCAGAAAGCGAGAGTGTTCGAGTAACCTTTGCATAATCCTCTCGGGCCTGATCGCTTGCAATACGAAGGTCTTTCAAGAGCTTCGCAGACACCATCGAAAAACGCTGGATAGCCTCTTTCATTTCTGGCGCATCCGCCTTCGAGAGAAAAATATCGATCAACATGTCTCGAGCAAGGTCTTCCTTCTGACGAATTTCGGCACGAGATTCACCAAGCTTCTTTTTCTCTTCTTCTCGTTCGAGAGCGACACGCTGGAGCTCTGCCCTGTGCTCAGCAGCTTTCATGACAGCCGTTGTACGAACATTTACAACGAGAGAATCAATTTGTCTACAAAACGAAAGAGGCACCACAGGTTCCTGTGCCAGTGTTGTACTTGCTGTGCTTGACGCCGTTGTGGTTGCTGATACAAGAAGCGGGAAAGCACAGATAGTCAAGACAATGATGTTACGGAATTTGGACATACGCGTCAATAAGTGTTTCTGGGCTTGTAACAATGGTATCAAGTTCAGACAAACGTGCTTCATAAACGTCATCAACAACAGCATCGGATTGTGATTCTTTTGTACCAGCACTCTGCAACATAGCAAAAAGCTGATTTGGGTCACTCGATAAAGGTACATCCTCTACAAAAGTTGCCATCATCATGCGAGCCTCTGGTGCAGCACCAGCTACTGGTGAAGACATTTTCGCAAGTGCAGGCGCAGGTACAGTAACCTCTGGTGAGTCGACTATATTCATGTCGCGTGCAACAAAAGAGGAAATTTCTGTAGTGTCAGTGTGATTTGACTGTACGCGAGAAGAAAATTGGATAGGATGAGATGTTCTCACAATAGCTCCAACAACAAGAACCGCAACTGCGACAGGAGCGGCAAATGCGATAATATATTTCATGTAAGGAGAAGGCGCTGAATGCTGAAGAAGTTCTCCCGATCGAAAGACTGTTGGGTGAGCAAGAACTTCATCAAGAAGGGTGTTTTTTGGTTTCAATGTCGAAACAAAATTCTTTTGACGATCAAGCATATCCCAATACGCACGCGCGTCACTAATCGCATCATCAGGAACTGCAGCAGAAATAATCGCAGCAGAAAAATCCACACATTGGTCATATGCGTCAACGAGTGAGATGATCATCTCTTCATCAAGTTGTGTGATGTGTTTATTTTTCATAAGCCTGTTCCGTAAGTGCGTGACGCATTTTTTTTATTGCACGAGCAATATGTTGCCGCACAGCATCTTCTCTTTTTCCTAGAGCCTCGGCAATCTCTGTATATGTTTGCTCTCCATAAAAGCGAAGAGCAACTATTTCTTTTTCCATATCAGAGAGAGATTCCATCGCTCGTAAGAGGTCTTCACGAATGTCCTGGTGTAATGCTTCAGCATCAGCCCGATCTCCACTGTCATGTGCATTCAAGAAATCAACGTCAATTGTGTCTGTTTTTTTCTTTTTTGCTCGATTGATAATCAAGTTTCGAGCAATTGTGAAAAGGTACGGAAGCATTCCTTTACCCTGACTTTCGTAACGATCAAGTGCAGAAAAAGCGCGGATAAACGTATCCTGAACGATGTCATCAGCTTCGGTCTTATCGGTAATTCGTACGTACACGAAACGATACAAAGGCGTAGCATATTCCTCATAAAGGATTGCTTTCGCGCCATTGTCTCCGTTTTTTGCACGTAGAACTAATTGCTCGAAGTCCATTTCTTCATTATACACCATTTTTATCGTTCAGGCGCCTGATTCATCCTATGTTCACCTATATAACAGACATCGTGAGGTTTTGTGACATAACACAACAATACAAAAACTTCAATAATATGGCTATTTAAAGCCCTATTATTGAAGTTCTTCTGGGAGGAATGACCTTGCGTCGTACATATCATACCCATCTCCGTACCCGAGCTCTTTCATGAGTTTTGTCGGTGCATTCCTTAGCTTAAGAGGGACGGGCAGCTTTCCGTGGACAGAAACTTGGTGTTCAGCCCTTCTCCATGCATCATATGCTCCACGATCTTTCTTTGCTCGCGAGAGATGGCTTACCGCATGAGCTAGGGAAATACCGCACTCAGGGTATCCAACAGATTTGCATGCATCAAAAACTGCATTCGCAACGACCAAAGCTGTTGGCTGTGCGTTCCCAACATCTTCACTAGCAAAAATTACAAGTCTTCGTGCAATAAACAGCGGGTCCTCACCACCAGCAACCAGACGTGCGAGATAATACAACGCAGCATCCTCTTGGCTCGCACGCATGCTTTTAATCAATGCGGAGATAAGATTATAATGTTCTTCTCCATCTTTATCGTAAGCAATGTGGAGTGACGATACAGTATCTTTTACTGCCTGAAGAGTAAGTGTTCCATACAATGATACTGTTGCATCAATTATCGAGAGCAATTGCCGCGCATCTCCAGAAGATGCCCGAAGAAGAAATGGTAACACTTCGTCAGTGTATGGCACATGGGTTCGTTTAATAATTGACTCGAGGTCTTCTGCGCCAAGCTGTTCAAGGATGAACACGCGACATCGGGAAAGGAGCGCCTTATTTACTTCAAACGATGGGTTCTCTGTTGTTGCACCGATGAGAAAAAGAGCACCACTCTCAACATATGGCAAAAGAAAATCTTGTTGTGCCTTATTGAAGCGATGAATTTCATCAAGAAAAAGAATTTTCTTTTTCTTGGATTGGATGTCAACTATCTTGGCAACATCTGCCTTGCCCGCAGCAACAGCTGAGAGCTCAAAAATATCAGCGTCAAGACATGAAGCATAAATACGTGCAAGCGTTGTTTTTCCTACACCCGGAGGCCCCCACAGAATAAATGAAAATATTTTCTTCTGCTCGATGGCAACGGCAATCGGCTTTCCTTTTCCAACAAGATGATGTTGACCAACAAAATCGTCGAGCGTTTTGGGGCGAAGCGTGTGTGCGAGCGGTTCCATACAAAAAGCATAACATATACGGAATGCGATGAGAGAAAGATAAAGAAAATAAAGAAATATTGTTTGTGTGTTGTCAAATCATTAATTATTTATATATATCAAGCTTTTTTTGAAGTAGCGTCACGGACAACTATAAACTTCCTAGCATTTCATCTCCAGAGTGCTATCCTTACAGTATGCGTAGCATACATATTCTTCTCATCGAAGACCATAGTCCGCTTGCGCCGTACATCCATCGGACACTCGAGGAAGATGGTTTTCATATCACAACAACTTCAGTACATGCTGTTGCTCGTTTTTTAAGCGCAGAAGACTGGAAGCTTATCATTCTCGATCGTGTATTCCCTTCCCAAGATGCCACAGATCTCATTCGGACAATTCGAAAAGATCGACCGGATGCAAAAATTCTTATACTCTCAGAACACTCAGCAAAACAAACAGAAGAAGACATGAGGAAACTCAACCTTGAACATGTTCTTTTTAAGCCCTTCCCTTTTCAACAACTCACACGTGAAGCACAACAATTGTTAACAAAGGACGCAGCACATACCGGCGAACTCTTTATCGATACATTGTCTATACATCCCAAAAACCATCTCGTTACTCGTGATGGGAAAGAAGTAACTCTCACAAAAAAGGAATTTTCCCTTCTTCTTTTCTTGCTTCGAAACAAGGACAAGGCTGTTCCCCGATCAGACCTCTTAGAGCATGTCTGGGGAATGCAAATCGACCCCCTCTCAAATACAATAGAAGCACACATATTATCGCTCCGAAGAAAAATTGATTTTCCGGGACAGAACAAGCTCATCCACACTGTTCCCAAATATGGGTACAAACTCAGTACACAACGATAAAAAATATCGCACATCATCTGTGCGATATTTTTTATTTTCGTTTTGCGCGTGAACGCTCGGTTTCAGTTAAAAGTTTTTTACGGAGCCGAATAGACTTTGGTGTAATTTCCAAAAATTCGTCATCATCCATTATTTCCATACCATTTTCGATGCCAATAATAATTGGCGGGACAAGATTGATTGCCTCATCTGAACCAGAAGCGCGCATATTTGTCAGCTGCTTACCCTTTGTCGGATTCACAAGCATTTGTTCACCCTTGCTTGTGTTTCCGATAATCATTCCCTCATACACTTCTGTAGTTGGAGAGATATAGATCTGACCCCGCTCTTGCAGATTCCACAATGAAAATGCAAGAGCTTTTCCAGATTCCATTGAAATCATTGCACCCGCATTCTTGTGGTTAATCTCACCAGCCCATGGTCGGAAACCAATAACACGTGATGCCATAATACCCTCTCCACGAGTATCAACAACAAACTGCATGCGGTAACCAAGAAGACCTCGCGTTGGTCCCTCGAACACCATACGAACCATATTGTCGTGTTGCACCATATGGGTCATAATCGCACCACGCTCACCAAGACGAGCAATGACTGCACCCTGAGACTCTGAAGGAACATCGATAGTCACCTCCTCAAAAGGCTCACTCTTTACTCCATCAACATCTTTGACGATCACGTGTGGCTGTGATATTTGCACCTCGAATCCCTCGCGACGCATGTTCTCGAGCAAAATTGCGATATGCAACTCACCGCGGCCAGCGACACGAAATGATTCACCAGACGCAGACTCAAAATCGACACGCAAACCGACATTAACTTCAAGTTCCTTCTCGAGTCGCTCTCGAATCTGTCGGCCAGTAACGTACTTTCCCTCACGACCTGCAAATGGTGAATTATTTACCAGAAAGTTCAGTTCGATGGTTGGCTCATCAACAGTAATCATTGGGAGAGGAACAATATCGCTAGAATGTGCGATAGTCTCTCCAATAAAGATGTCTGGGATACCCGCAATAATACCAATATCACCAGAAACAAGTTCTGTAACCTCAACGCGCTTAATGCCTCGAAAGGCAAACATCTTAGTAATCTTTGCCTTACGAACAACACCATCATTCACAACAACAACCTGATCTGCATCCTTAACTACGCCATCCACAATACGGACGACAGCAAGGCGGCCAAGGTAATTATCATATGCAAGATTGAAAGGCTGTGCGCGAAATGGTGCCTCAATGTTTCCATTTGCAACAGGAACATGCTCCAATACCATATCAAGAAGCGGGGTCAGATCTTTTCTCTCATCGTCAAGCGTGCGCATTGCAACACCTTCACGACCGATAGCGTAACAGACAGGAAAATTCATTTGTTCCTGTGTTGCACCGAGGTCCATAAAAAGTTCAAGGACTTCTTCCTCGACACGATGCGGGTCAGCAGCAGGCTTATCTACTTTATTAATCACCACAATCGGTTTCAATCCGAGTTCGAGCGACTTTTTGAGCACAAAACGCGTTTGCGGCATAGGCCCCTCTTGTGCATCAACAACAAGAAGCACGCAGTCGATGGACCGCAAAACACGCTCAACTTCTGAACCAAAATCTGCGTGTCCCGGCGTATCAACGATGTTAATTTTTGTGTCCTTATAGTACGCAGCGGTGTTTTTTGAGTAAATGGTAATCCCTCGTTCTTTCTCGAGTGAATTTGAATCCATTGATTCACCCTCTTCAAACATTCCTGTTTGACGCATCAAGGCATCGGTAAGTGTTGTTTTACCGTGGTCGACGTGTGCGATGATAGCGATATTTCGAATATCCATAATGTAAAAAATAAAAGCGCTCTAGCGCGAAGTGAGGAAATTATATCACGCGTTTGTATATTTTGCAAGGCGACGAGCACCGTTTAAAACAATACTTTACATTTTTCAGTTTCAATGTTACAATTTCCCGATATGACACCATATTCTCCCTCCCCTCGCGGAGGCTTCGGAAGAAAGCTTTCCGGTGACCGTAGCTCCTTTGGCACTAAAAAGTCTTTTGGAGAAAGAAAGCCCTTTAGCAACAAAACATCATTTGAGGATCGCGGACCAAGAAAATCGCTTGACGATAGACACTCTTTTGGTGTCCGAAACCCATTCGGTGATCGTCCATCATTCGGCAATCGTGGGCCTCGAAAATCTTTCACTGACAGGCCTTCTTTTGGAGACCGTGGTCCAAGAAAATCTTTTGGTGACCGAAAACCATTCGGTGATCGTCTATCATTCGGCGATCGTGGGCCTCGAAAATCTTTTGGAGACAGACCATCGTTTGGCGATAGGAAATCTTTTGGTGATCGTGGACCAAGAAAGCCCTTTGGGAATGATTTTCGCTCTCGTGAACGACAAGGGGGCGACAAAACAGAAAGATTTCCACAAGAATCACCTCGACGTGTCTCTCGCGATTTCTCTTCAGATTTTGATTCGCAAAAGCCAAGCAAGGCCCCATCAAAAAACCATATGGAACACGCGATGTCCGGAGCGATGGAGTCAATGGACGCCGTAAAACCCAACAAACAAAAGGCATACGTTCGAACAACACCAGGTAAGACGCAGTCAAACTCACCTCAAACATCGTGGGGCGAGGTTGCAGAATGGTATGATGCCCACCTTGAACAAAATGAGGACACCTATCATAATGCGGTTATCCTTCCAAACCTTCTTCGCCTCATTGCACCGAAGGCACACGAAAGGGTACTTGAACTTGCATGCGGGCAAGGGTTTTTCGCCCGACGTCTTCAGAGAGCTGTGCCGCAGTCGCAGATTGAAGGAGTTGATCTCGGAGAAGATCTTATTGCGATTGCAAAAAAGCGTGCTCCAGAAATGAAATTTTCCGTTGGAAATGCTGAAGATTGTGCTCAGTATCAAGATGCAACGTTTGATATTGTTTACATAGTCCTCGCAATCCAAAACATTGAACATCTTGATGCGCTGATCTCTGAAGTCTCTCGCATTCTGAAGCCTCAAGGGACATTTCATATTGTTATGAATCATCCTGTCTTCCGTATCCCAAAAGAAACATCGTGGGAGTATGTCGACGAAAAGAACACTCAAGCACGACGTATCGATGCATACATGTCAGAAGCAAAAGTATCAATGGATATGCACCCAGGAATGATACACTCTCCACAGACACTGTCATTCCACCGTCCACTGCAAACGTACTTCAAACAACTGGCAAAATTTGGCCTTTCTGTAGATCGCCTTGAAGAATGGATCTCTCACAAAAAGAGCGACTCCGGACCTCGCGCAGAAGCTGAAAACAAAGCACGTAAAGAAATACCTCTCTTTCTCTATCTTCGTGCACAAAAACACTAACACCACATTATTTGCGGTGTTTTTGTTTTCTGTCTATTCTAAGCCACACTACAAAGCATATCCCAAGCAACCTCAATATACTTGACAAATATAAAATTTAGTGTACACTGTTATATATAGAGGATGCCTTGCTGGTGCTGTCCGGGTAGGCCCTCTGTTCCTTCCACGAGAACGTGTGTAGAGCTTGCTCCCCACGTTCTCGCCGCGACCCTTTCGAGGGTCGCTATTTCGTTAACCAAAAAACCAGCCACACTGTGCCTGGTTTTTCTTATTCTCTTTTTTCAACACCTAATACTCTTTTAGTAATTTCTTAATTTATTGATATTTTCATGCTGGCGGATCTTTTCGTGTGCCTTTGCTTCAATCTGACGGATACGCTCGCGTGTAACACCAAATTCCTTTCCAACTTCTTCAAGAGTGTGCTGTACACCATCCTCAAGGCCGTGGCGCATTTCAAGAATTTTTCGCTCCTTCGGAGAAAGCTCGCCAAGAACCTCCTGAATCTGCTCAGAAAGAATGCGTCGTGAGACTTCCTGATCAGGAGATAATATGCGTTCATCCGCTATAAATTCACCAAGAGTAGATTTATCTTCATCATCACCGATCGGCTTTTCGAGAGAAACTGTATCCTGATCAATATTTTGAATATTCCGAACACGTTCAACCTCAAGACCCATTTCCATCGCAATTTCTTCTGCCATTGGCTCACGTCCGAGATCTTGCGTCAAGCGACGGTGCACTTGTTTGTACTTCGCAATCGTTTCCACCATGTGCACAGGGATGCGAATCGTGCGTGACTGATCTGCAAGTGCACGTGTAATTGCCTGTCGAATCCACCATGTTGCATATGTACTAAATTTGAAACCCTTAGACCAATCAAACTTATCAACAGCACGAAAGAGACCGAGGTTTCCCTCTTGAATCAAATCAAGAAGCGTAAGATCAGGCGAACGCCCAACATACTTCTTTGCGATAGAGACCACGAGACGCAAGTTTGCGCGTGCAAGCAAGCTCATAGCCTCTTCATCACCAGACGCAATGCGTTGTGCAAGTTCACGCTCATCCTTTGCAGTAAGGAGCGGATACTGACCGATTTCACGAAGGTACATTTGTGTGGAATCACCACCCGCACCCTTTCCAATTTTTCTTGAAACAAGCTCATCCTCTGTGTGGACATCAAGCAAACCACCCGATTCAATAATATCAATGCCAAGTTGAGAGAAGCGCTCATATACATCATCGAGAAAGTCTACATTTGTTTCAATCTCTGGGTATGTGCGAAGGATCTCATCATAGGTCACAAAACCACGCTCCCGACCACGCTGAACCAGATGTGACAATTTGTCTTCAAGGTGCTTGCGTGCCTTATCAGTGGTTTTTGGTGGTGGGGGTGCAAGTTTTACCTTCGGAAGCTTAACTGCTGACGTTTTTTTCTGCGGTGTTATTTTTTTTGAAACCACTTTTTTCACAACAACTTTTTTTGCTGCCACCTTTTTCGCAACAGGTTTTTTTGATACAACCTTCTTTGCAATATTTTTTTTCAATGCAGGTTTTTTCACGATAATCTTTTTTTTCGTAACCTTCTTTGATGTAGGTTTCTTTAACACAGCCTTCTTCAACTGAGGCTTTTTCGTTGTTTTTGTTCCTTTTTTTACAGTTGCCATAATGAGTTTTACAATATAACGCTTCTCGCCCTCATACGATCCTCAATTTGAATAATTCTTGGAGTGAGTGCCCCATATTCGCGTATCAATAGAGACACATCTTCTCCTTTTTGCTCACGCTCCCGAATAGTACTGACGAGTGACTCCTGCTGAGCTTTTACCCAGGTTCGCTCTATACGATCAAACAGTTCATCGATAATATCTTGAATATGCTCAATATCTGCATATTTTGTTTCTGCAATGATGCAATACTGATTCTGCATTTCTGGAGTCAATACCAATGGCGTTCTTCCGAATTCTATACACAGTTGCACATACTTTTCCTGCATCTCTTCAACGGAAACACGTTGTTGAGAAAGTGCCCCCTGCCAAGAAAGAATTGCGCAAAGATCCTCTTCAAAATGCTTCAATTCCGATCCTACCACTGTTGGGGTACGCTCCTCAAGTGTTGACGAAGATGCGTTTTGGAGTTGCTCTATAGCAGTATGTTCTGCCTGCGCCAGAGCTATTTTGAGATCCTCAAACACCACTTCTTCTCGTACATTCAGAAGGCGGGCTACTTCTGATACAGCTTGCGCTTGAGCGATCTTGCTTGGATACACAGCAATAAGAGGAAAAACATCTTTCAAAATTTTCTCCCGGAGGGAATCTTTTGTCAGACCTTGTTTGACATACTGCTTCAATACGTATGGAACGATAGTTTCAGAACGATTGAGTACGTCCCCCCATGCTTTGGGGTGCGCCGCAATGAAATCTGCAGGGTCTTTTCCATCAGGGATTGCTGCTACACGCACAACCATACCTTCTGCAAGAGCAAGCCTAGCGCTACGCAATGTCGCTATTATCCCAGCCGAATCGGCATCTAACGCAAATGTAATGTTGTTTGTGAGACGCTTCAAGAGATCCAATTGTTCAATAGTGAGTGCTGTTCCTGATATCGCGACAGTATGCGCGTATCCAGCCTGATGAGACATGATGCAATCCATTTGTCCTTCAACAACAATAACTTGATCTGCTTTTCGAATAGGGACTTTGGCGAAATGATAACCAAAGAGGATACGGGATTTATGGTAGAGCTCTCCTTCTGGTGAATTCAAATACTTTGCAACAGGTGTCCCATCTGGCGCCTTCTGATCACCAAACACCCTCCCAGTAAACGCAACAATGCGGCCAGCACTATCCCAAATAGGGAACATCACCCTTCCACGGAATGTGTCATAATACCCCTTTCCTTCAATTTTTTTTACGAGGCGTGCCTGTTCAATGAGTTGATCCCCGAATCCCTTCGCGCGCAATGCCTCATAGAGATTCCTCCATGCCAGTGGAGCAAAACCAATTCCAAACTGGAAGATTGTTTCATCGGTAAGCCCCCTTCCGTGGAGGTATGCAGCTACTTCCGGTTGTTTTCGATACTCAGCCTGGAACACATCACTTGCAACATGCATCAAATCAATAAGTTTATCTCTTAATGTTTTTTGCTGCTCAAGGAGCTGTGTATTTTTCTCTGGGATAACAACGCCTGCGCGGTCAGCAAGCATACGCATTGCCTCCGGAAAACTCATACCTTCTATTTCCTGAACAAAAGTAAAAATATCTCCCCCTTTCGCACACCCAAAACAATAGTATGCATCGCGCGCGGGCGAGACATTGAATGAAGGAGTTTTTTCTTTATGGAATGGACACAACGCACGAAAATTCCCACCAGCGCGTTCAAGCTTGATGTATGTCCCGACAACGTCTGTAATAGGAAGACGAGCTTTTATTTGTGAGATATGATCCATGATAATAAAGAGTGATGAGTCATGAGCTTGCAGAAAATCAACACACGCTACAAGCACCATTCATCATGACTCACGACTAAAAACCATTCAATTCCCTCAATGACACACACAAGCTCACAAGGAGCTCGTGTGTGCGATGAAAGAACAGGACTATAGTGCTTCCTCAGCCACAACTTCTTCCTCCTCCACCTGATCGATCATGTTTACAGGGAATCCTGTTCCAGCAGGAATCAAGCGTCCCAAAATAACATTCTCTTTCAGGCCACGGAGGTGATCAGTCGCACCTTCGGTCGCCGCACGAATCAATACACGCGATGTGCTCTGGAAAGATGCTGCAGACAAGAATGATTCTTTCGTCAATGCTACATCAGTGATTCCGAGTACGAGACGCTCCGCCTGAGCAGGCTCACCACCCTTTTCAGCAACAGCAGTGTTTTCATCAACAAATGCTGCCTCTTCAACAATATCGCTTGGGGCAAAGCGGGTGTCTCCAGGATTGCGCACGCGCATGCGTGAAAACATTTGGCGCACGATGATTTCCAGGTGCTTTCGAGATGTCGACACACCATTTCTTTCGTAGATACGGTTGACTTCTGAGATAATGTACTTTTCAGCGTGAATTTTTCCTCCATACTTGAATAGTGCATCGATATCTGCATATCCATCGGTCATAATCTGACCAGCAGTCACCGTTTCTCCTGGCTTCACTCGTGGTTGTCTACGGAATGAAACGGAATGTTCTACCTCATTCTTCCCTTTCTTCCCACCTTCACCGGCAACCACGATAACGAGATCTTCCTTGTCTCCACGACGGACCTCAGTAACAATACCATCGATCTTTGCAACTGCGGCTTCCGCTTTCGGTGTTTGACGTTCAAAAATATCTTCAACGCGTGGGAGACCCGCAGTGATGTCTTCACCAACAGCTCCACCGGCATGGAAGGTACGCATAGTAAGCTGTGTACCCGGCTCACCAATAGCCTGTGCTGCAACGATACCAACAGTCTCACCGAGTGCGACCAAACGACCGCGACCAAGATCCATACCATAGCATTGCTGACAGACTCCACGAAGCGTCTTACACGTAAGTGGCGATCGTACGTCTGCCTCAATAACACCAGCTTTTTCAACACGATGAGCTTCATCACGACCAAGAAGGGTTCCCTTCTTGAAAATCACTTCTCCATCTGGCGTAACAATATCTTTTGCCGCAACACGTCCACGCAAGAGTCGAGATAACGGAATCTCGATACCACCAGCGTTTTCCATTGTTAGCGGAATGCCAGACTTGTCGCCACAATCTTCTTCAGATACTACGACATCCTGAGATACATCAACAAGACGTCGCGTCAGGTATCCCGCCTTTGCAGTGTTCAATGCGGTGTCTGTCATACCCTTACGAGAACCGTGCGTTGAGACGAAATACTCAAGCGGTGTTAATCCTTCTTTCAATGACGGAACGACTGGGAAGTCAATAACGCGTCCAGATGGACCCTGCACCAACCCCTTAATTCCAACCATCTTTGTCACCTGTCCAATGGACCCACGAGCACCTGAAGTGATCATGTCGACAACAGGACCATTCTTTGGAAGTCCACCAGGAACAACCTTTTGCACCTGTGACTCAACTGCATTCCAAATATCCTTTACTGCTTCATATTTCTCTTCTGCAGACAAAAGACCTTGATTGTAATACCCAAAGACTTCCTGTTCTTTCGCATATGCATCTTGTACGATAGCTTCCTTTTCTGACGGAACATTCACGTCAGAGAGAGACCATGTAATACCGGACTTTGTGACATACTTATAACCAAATGACTTTACCTTATCAAGCACATCTGGTGTTGCATCAACGCCGTATCGGGTCAATAAATCATCAACGAGATTAGACAAATCCTTCTTTGTAATATCTTTATTGATGTAAGGAAAATCCTTTGGAAGAACAGAGTTGAAGAGCAAGCGGCCAACAGTCGTTTCGAATGGCTTTCCTTCGAATGCGGCATACTTTACGCTCGAACTTGGCATCACGCGAATCTTTGCACGAAATCCTACGACGTGAAAATCATATGCGGTAATTGCTGAGTTCGGAGTTGGAAAAATCTTTCCTTCACCTCGTTCGCCTTCTACAATCTTCGTCATCCAGTAACATCCTAGAACGATATCCTGTGATGGGTTCACCACTGGATCACCGGAACCTGGCTTCAAAAGATTTTTGTTTGCTGCCATCAACTCACGAGCTTCTGCTTGTGCCTCATCGGAAAGTGGGACGTGAACAGCCATCTGGTCACCGTCGAAGTCTGCATTGAATGCTGGTGTAACGAGCGGATGGACCTGGATTGCATTTCCTTCGATAAGAATTGGCTGAAATGCTTGAATACCGAGACGGTGCAATGTTGGAGCACGATTCAAGAGAACAAACTTTCCCTTGATCACCTCTTCAAGATTAGCCCACACCTCTGGAATCCCTTCATCAATCAACCGATTTGCGCCACGGATATTGAACGCAAGTCCCTGGTCGATGAGCTTTGCAATAACAAATGGACGGAAGAGCTCAAGCGCCATGTGCTTTGGAAGACCACATTGATGGAGCTTTAAGTCTGGACCCACCACGATAACAGAGCGTCCTGAATAGTCCACGCGCTTTCCGAGAAGGTTTTGACGGAAGAGGCCACTCTTTCCCTTCAACATGTCTGATAGACTCTTGAGTTCACGCTTACGAGCAGGACTTGCTGCCGCACTTGCAGTATTGTGACGGATTGAATTATCAATCAACGCATCGACTGCCTCCTGAAGAATACGCTTCTCATTACGAAGAATAACTTCTGGGGCATCAATCTCGAGCAACTTGCGCAAACGATTGTTGCGGTTAATAACTCGACGATACAAATCATTCACGTCACTTGTTGCGTGTCGTCCACCTTCGAGTGCAACCATTGGGCGCACTCCCGGAGGAATCACGGGAAGAACTGTCATAAACATCCATTCTGGTCGTACCCCGGAGCGCAACATGGCCTTGATCAAAGACAAGCGCTTAAAGAGCTTTGGGCGGTCAGTTGCATTTGCTTTTTCCAACTGCAACTCTACCTTCTCCTTGTACTCCTGCATATTCATGCGACGGAAGAGGTTGTAAATTGCCTCCGCACCAATTGCTGCATCAAATGCAGATGAATACTTCAAAGAGTATTTATGGTAGGTAAGCTCGTCCATGACGAGACCAACAGCAAGTGACTCGATCTCTTTCTTTGCATTCGTGAGAGCCTCTTTGATGCGATCCTTTGCACGCTGATCATTCAAGCTCTTCACACGAGACTTATACTCACGATCCAGCTCATCAAGCAATGCCTGTTTCTCTTTTTGGTTGACCTCAGTGATCATGTACGCAGCGAAGTAAATCACGCGCTCAATGTCTGCCATCGGAGTGTTGAGTAGCAAACCGATACGGCTTGGTACACCACGGAGGAACCAAATATGTGACACTGGAGCAGAAAGCTCAATGTGTCCCATGCGCTCACGACGCACAACAGAACGAGTAATCTCAACGCCACACTTTTCACACACAATTCCGCGATAGCGAATGCCCTTATACTTTCCACAGTAACACTCGAAATCTTTTTCTGGGCCAAAAATACGTTCATCAAACAAACCACCACGCTCTGAGCGCTGTGTACGGTAGTTGATTGTTTCTGGCTTTGTGACCTCACCATATGACCATGCACGCACTTGCTCCGGAGACGCAAGCGTGATGGTCATCGCATTGAAATCATTTTGTGGTTGTTTCATATATATGTATGCGAATGAGGTTATTAATTCATGCTCGGATTATTGGTATTTTCCGATGCAGCAAGTGACGGTGCTTTGTAAATAAACTCTTCACCATTAATACGTTGCTTCAATTGCACGTCAAGCGCAAGACCACGCAACGTCGAGAGTAAGACGTGGAAGGTTGCAGGCAGACCAGGCTCCTTGATTTCCTTTCCACGAACAATCGAGTCAAAGACTGCTGATCGCCCAAGGATATCATCAGACTTATAGGTAAGCATTTCTCGAAGAATGTGCGCTGCGCCATATCCTTGCAGTGCCCACACTTCCATTTCTCCGAAACGCTGACCTCCACCCTGCGCACGACCTCCAAGAGGCTGCTGGGTAATAAGAGAGTACGGACCAATAGATCGCATGTGGATCTTGTCTTCCACCATGTGGTGCAACTTCAAAATGTACATCACGCCAACCGAAACCGGCTGTTCAAAATATTCACCAGTACGTCCGTCGCGAAGCATTTGTTTTCCATCCTCGCGGAGTCCTGCAGATTTCAATTCTTCTCGAATTTCTTCCTCTGTCACACCAAGGAATGATGGGGTGATTGCTTGATAGCCAAGCTTCTTTGCTGCCATACCAAGATGCAATTCGAAAATCTGACCCAGGTTCATACGACTTGGCACACCAAGAGGGGTCAAAATAACATCCACTGGTGTTCCATCGTCCATATATGGCATCTCTTCCATCGGAAGAATCTTTGAAATAACACCTTTGTTTCCATGGCGACCAGCGAGCTTGTCACCGACAGAGATGTTTCGAAGCTGTGCAACCTCAATGTAGATGCGCTTAATGACGCCACTTTCGAGTGCATCACCCTTTTCGCGAGAAAAGACTTTAACGCCAATCACGCGACCACGCTTTCCATGTTCCATGCGGAGTGAAGTATCCTTCACGTCACGAGCTTTTTCTCCAAAGATGGAACGTAGGAGTCGTTCCTCTGGAGTCAACAAGGCCTCTCCCTTTGGCGTAATTTTACCAACGAGAATGTCACCAGCACGAACCTCAGCACCAATGCGAACAATACCCTCATGGTCAAGATCCTTCAACTTTGCCTCACCAACATTTGGAATATCTGGCGTCGTTGATTCTGGTCCAAGCTTCGTATCACGAACGTTGACAATGAATTTCTCAATGTGAATTGATGTCAAATACTGCTCGCGAACAAGGCGCTCTGAAAGAATGATTGCGTCTTCGTAGTTGTTTCCGCCCCATGACATAAATGCGACAAGAAGATTTTGTCCAAGCGCCATTTCACCTTGATCTGAGGTTGATGTGTCTGCGAGTACGTCGCCCTTCTTTACCTTATCTCCAACTGAGACAATTGGTCGTTGATGAAAACATCCTGCGTCATTTGTCATCAAGAAATTCATCAATGGGAAATCCACCTCATTTCCCTTCGAGTCCTTCAATACGATATGACGAGCATCGACTGCCTTAATTGTTCCATCGCGATCTGCAAGCACAACGCGTCCAGAGTCACGTGCAATACGTCCTTCGATACCTGTTGCAACGACTGGGGCCTCAGGGGCAATCAGTGGAGTTGCCTGCTTCTGCATGTTTGAACCCATGAGTGCACGGTTTGCGTCATTGTGCTCCAAGAATGGAATCGATGACGTTGCAACAGAAAATGCCTGATTCGTTGAAACGTCGATGTAATCCACCTGCTTTGGGTCAACGATTGATGGGTTTCCTCCAACACGTGCCTCAATACGATTTGCAGTAATTTTCCAGTCTTCATCGTATGGAACCGCAGCGTGCGCGATAGTCACGCGCTCTTCCTCGAGCGCATTCAAGTGAACAATTTCTCCTGTAATGCGTCCTTTAACAACCTTTGCATATGGAGTCTCAATAACACCGAATTCATTTGTGCGCGCATAGGTTGAGAAGCGAAGCACAAGACCGATGTTCTGGCCTTCCGGGGTATGCACTGGACATAGGCGTCCATAGTGTGACGGATGAACATCACGCACCTCAAGACCCGCACGCTCTTTTGTGAGACCTCCAGGACCCATCGCAGAACATGTACGAAGCTGCTCCACCTCATCAAGAATATTTGCCTGACCTAAGAGCTGTGAGAGCTGATTCGTTGTGAAGAATTCTTTCAAACGTGCTTGGAGCGGTCGAGGAGAAACAAAGTTCACTGGAAGTGTTGTGTCTGCCTCTGCTGTTGACATGCGATCCTGGATGTTTCGCTTCATCTGCGTCATACCAACACGGAGCTTCTGAAGAAGCATTTCTCCAACGTATCTAACACGGCGCGAGCCAAGGTGGTCAATATCGTCTGCACGTGCCTCTGGATTGTGGTTCAATCCAATAATGTGAGTTATTGTCAACACTAAATCTTCGATGGTGAGCAAACGTTGTGCAACTGCTTTTTCATCCATTGGGAGGTTGAAGCGCTTGTTGAAGCGGAAGCGACCAACTGTTGAAAGGTCATAGCGCTCCTTCTCAAACAATGCACCAATCAATTCTGCGGCGTTTGTCGTTGTTGTCACATCGCCATCGCGGATCTTGCGGTAGATTTCGACATATGAATCTTCAAGGTTCTTTGCTGGATCTTTTGCGAGTGTCTTTTCAATTGCAAGTTGTGCGTCGCGATTGTGTTTGAACAACGCAAGCAACTTCTCATCTGAACACTGCGCAAAAATGCGAAGCAATGCCGTGACTGGGAATTTACGCTTACGATCGATCTTTGCCCAAAGAATATCATCGGCGTCAGACTCAATCTCAATCCATGCACCACGTGAAGGAATAATTTTTGCACCAAAGAAACGGCCAGACTTGAGCTCCTGATCCGTAAAGAAAATACCGTATGAGCGAGCGAGCTGTGGAACAACCACACGCTCCACTCCATTCACAATAAATGTTCCACGAACAGTCATGACAGGAAAATCTGCCATGAAGATCTCCTGGGTCTTATCAATACCAAGAGCTTTATTCGTCAACTTCACCTCTGCGCGAAGTGGAGTTTCAAGAGAGATTTTGTTCTCACGAGCATAGTGCTCATCAAAACGTGGAGGTAAGAGCTCGAAACCTGTGAATTCGAGATCAAACTTTTTCTTCGAGTAATCTTGGATTGGACTAAACTCTGCAAAGAGCTCTTTCAATCCTTCTGTAATAAGCCACTGATATGACTCCTTCTGCGCTGCAACCAAATCCGGTGCTTCCACCAGCGGTGCGCGATACAAACTAAATGTCTTCTTTTGAAGATGTTTCGACATGTATTGTATGATTTTCTAATAAGATCTACTTGAAGATCTCGACATAACAAACAACGGAGACGTGCATGACGCAAAAAGACCCGCAGTGTTCCACACCTACAGGTTCCCTGTTTCCGTTCCTTGTTTATGTTGAGCTCTTCACAGGTAGAAAATTACTCACCCTCCAACAGGTACACAATCGCGAGGATATGCAAGGTATTATAATGCATCGTCCACAGCTTTGTCAAGCCAAAATATTGACTTTTTGGGGCATTGGTATAGTGAACTGTGGAAATACTGTGCACATCTGTCAACTTTGCATATAACGGCTACATCCATACCCTTGTGACTGATTATTGATCTGAATCAGAACACAGATTGACTAAACCAAATTTCAATGCACAATGAGACAAATCCTTGGTTGTATGACCAAGTCACCTCCCCGTGGATGCAGATCACGATGTAAGGAGGGTACTGCGCCCCTCATCATGCGCATGTTCATTCATGGAGGAGCGTATGCTCTCTCGCACTCGAATCACAAACGGCCCCAGCAAGCTCGACCTCATGCTTGCCTTGTTTGTCAATAACGACGACAAGACATCGCGTACAGTTGACTTTATGACAGAGCCCGGAACAAACCATCGCGTCCCCGTCAGCAACGTCTCTCGAAGATGGATCTCGAGAAAGCTTCCTCTTCGAAGGACGAATGAACACGTACGAAGAGAAGGCTCATGGGTGGTATGACACAAGGACCCGTCGTGGATGGATTGAGGGAATCGAGAAATAGCAAAACCCTTGTCTCTGTGCTCCACATCGTGGAGCACTTTTTATGATATACTCTTTAAAGAAACACAGGAATCCAGCTTACCCGCATGTGTGGGAGAAAGGAGGATCTATATGCATCGCGAAGTAATACGTATTTCCACTGAAGTCCTTGGTTAACACCTCACAGAACGACGGGGAAAATCTCATGCAGAGACCACTTTCAACCGAAATCACTTTCTGATGCACGCAAAAACCGCAGAGCATTGCTCTGCGGTCTTTAATTTCTAACGACTTATCTCTCATGACTACCCCTAATCCATATCCGCTCGTATCATCTTTACGAACACATCTTGAGGGATATGCACATTCGCTGACTCCTGCATCTTTTTCTTTCCCTTCTTTTGTTTCTCGAGCAACTTCATCTTACGAGTGATGTCACCACCATAGAGATACCCTGTCACATCCTTTCGAAAGGCAGAGAGTTCCTTTGAGGCAACAATGCGCCCCATCGCCTTTGCTTGGATCTTGATCTTAATCTGCTGTCGAGGGAGCACTTTATACAACTTCTCAACTGCTGACTCAGCGTCATCTTGAAGTCTCCTTCTCGAGACGACACGTGCAAACGCAGGAACCGGATCGCCACCAACAAGAAGATCCATGCGCACAACATCTGCATCACGCATACCCGCAATTTCATACGACAGTGATGCATATCCGGAACTGACTGACTTCAGTCGATCGAAGAATCCTCGCATGAGCTCACGGAGAGGCATAACAAACTTTACCTGGAAGCGGTTGTCACCAAAAATATCAGAGTCCCCTGTTTCTGCTTCATGCTCAAAGAGAAGCTGAGTGACTGGTCCAACATAGTCTGGAGGAGTAATGATTGACCCATCAATCCATGGCTCGCGAACTTTGACGATATCACCATCATCCGGGAAAAGTGCAGCAGAATACACAATGACATGCTCTTCTTTTTTACGAAGCTGCACATCATACGTAATCGACGGACTCGTCACCACAAGTGCAAGCTGGTGCTCGCGCTTTAAGCGCTCTGTAACAATTTCCAAGTGTAACATTCCGAGACATCCGCAGCGAAAACCGCGCCCCAAGGTTCCTGATGCTTCTTCCTCGAATGTAAGCGCAGAATCTGAAAGCTGAAGACGCTGTAATGCCTGGCGGAGCACATCGAGATCATCCTGGCTTTCAGGGAAAACGGATGCCCACACAACAGGACGAGGTTTTGCATATCCTGGAAGTGCAGGAAGCGGTTGTTTTGTGAGTGTCACTGTATCACCAACACCTGCAACTCCTGGCCGCTTAATCCCTGTCACGATATATCCAATCTCTCCCGCTTTGAGTTCGGGAACAGGACTTTGCGCAGGAAGGAAGTGCCCAACCTCAATACCGAAAAACTTTTCCCCAGCAGCAACGAATGAAAGCTCTACTCCCTTTGCAATGACGCCATCAAGCACACGGACGTAGAGAATGACACCACGATGGTTCGAGTATGCAAAGTCAAAAATAAGCGCGCGAGCCCCTTGTTTTCCAGCGTATTCTTGTCGTGGAGAAGGAACGCGATCAACAATAGCGTCGAGGAGTTCTGGCACTCCTGCGCCAGTCTTTCCTGATACCGTCATGATGTCTTCATGTGCGCACCCCAAAAGTTGAACTACTTCATCTTTCACTTCTTCAACATTTGCGAGAGGTGAGTCGATCTTTGACAGAACCGGAATAATGGAAAGCCCCTGCTCTCGTGCCATACCAAGTACTGAAAGTGTCTGTGCCTGCACACCTTGCGTTGCGTCGACAAGCAAAATACATCCCTCGACGGCTTTTTGCGCGCGAGAGACTTCATAAGAAAAATCAATGTGCCCCGGAGTATCAATAAGATTCAGAATGTAGTCCACTCCATCTTTTTTGTGACGCATACGGACAGGCGTCATCTTGATTGTGATTCCACGTTCTCTCTCGAGTTCCATCGAATCAAGAACTTGATTTTGCATTTCACGTGCACTCACCGTACGAGTGACTTCGAGCATACGATCAGAAAGTGTTGATTTTCCGTGATCGATATGGGCGATAATACTAAAGTTTCGGATGTGCGATTGGCTCATATAATGTTCGGATACTAACACGAAATAGCAAAATAGGGTATGGGGTAAATAAAGGAGACGAGAGATTTACGAATTATGAATTATGAATATATAACAAAAAAAACGCCACTCAGGCGATTTTATTGGAATGCATTCATAAATCCTAAATCATAAATCATGAATCACTTCTGTCGTTTTCCATCCTCTATCCTCTTCTTACCATCCACTATCCACTATCCACTCTCCACTCATGCTATCCAACCACCGTCTCCTGTTCGACAACAAGTGGCTTCTTCTTCCAGAATTTATGCTTCACAGCATCCGCTGTTTCAAGATATTCGCGATTTCGTAATATCGCGAAGAAGAAAATTCCAACAATGAGCGCTACAACAAATGCGAGACCCCCGTGTAAAAGGACCCCAATCACGCGTGTCTGATTGAAAAGAATATCTGAAAATTGCAGCGTATGATATGCCGCAAAACCCATAATAACAGAGACGGAAAAACTATGGACTACAGCGCGTCGAATTCCAGTCCACATACCTCGAATATGCTTTTCGAGATACACAAGGAGAAGTGTCGCATTGATAATCATTCCTGCAGAGTACGCGAGCGGAAGGACAAGAACAGCTGTCCCATTGAGACCACTGACGCGGAGCATGTCTTCAAGGAAAAATTGAAATGCTGGTGAATATCCAAAGAACCATGTCAGCGCGTAAGAAAAGCCGATGATGGAAAGTGCAGAGAGCGCGTTCAAGAGCAACGGGAGACGATTGTTTCCTGCGGCGTAGAATGCGCGCGTAAATAGTGAAACAAGAGACTGTGCAGTCACAGAAATAACAAAAATTGCAAGTGCAGCAGCAACCAAACGTGTTGCGTTCCAATCAAATTGCCCCGTTCCAAGAACGACACGGACGATTTGCGCACGGATTACAATAAAGAGTGCCATGATAGGAAGGGACCAAAAGATAATATGTCTTGATGCACTCAGAACATGGTCGCGAAATTTTTCTGTCTCACCATTTGCACAATATTTTGCGAATGTCGGGAATGCTGCGACAGAGTAACTCGACCCAATTAATGTAAAGGTAATACCCTGGAGTGTCATTGCAAACGAAAAGACAGCAACCCCACCAGCAACATGCGATGCAATTCCAATAATCGCAACGGTTGCAAGATGAGAAGAAGATAGTGCGATTGTTCGCGGAACTGCTGTCTTGACTACCCGTGCGACATCTCGAATATACGCAAATGAAAAAACTGGGAGCAGTCCCTCACGAAATAATACTGGCAGTTGGATGACGTTTTGTAGAAAGGCACCAAAAACAACTCCATAGGCAAGCCCATATACCCCAAAATGTGGGGACAAGAAGAGAATACCGATGATAATACCGACGTTATATATTGCAGGACTCAATGCATAAACGAAAAACCGCTGCAATGACTGCGTGATAGAACCGTAGAGATTTGATAACCCCTGAAGGATAGGAGAGAGCAATAATATACGAGCAATAGACGTATAGGTCTCCTGCTGGTCAGGAGTAAACCCCGGAACAAGCCATGGGGTGACTGTTGGCATAAGTACAAAAGCCACCACACACAAAATCGTAAAGGTAAAAATAAATGCAGTGAACATTGCACTCATAAATTTCTTCAATTCACCCTCACCTTTTTTGAGATACTCTGCAATGAATGGAATGAGCACCGTAATAGCAACGGCAGAACCAATCGTGTCATACAAAAAATCCGGAACACGAAACGCAGAATAGTACATATCGAGTGTTCCTGACGCACCAAAAGCGCCCGCAAGCATGCGGTCACGAACAAAACCAAGTGCCTGAGAAAACAACGACATGAGGCCCAGCAATAATGCTGCCTCATGGAGGTTTCCCCACTCACGATGAAAAAGACTAATAAGGCGCTTCATGTAAAGAGTATTGGATATAACAAGCATACTGTGAAATATGCATATGGGCAACCAGCAGCACACCCGGATTCGAGTTATCTACTGTACAAATTGTTACTATCTGTTATACTACCACAAGAGACGGAGCACTCATGGGACCAACACTCAAGGTCCTTTTCGTCGATTGTGATATGAACATGCTTCAAAGGAACATCTCTAATGTTGCCGGATTATGTGCAGAGGTATATGGACTTCACCCCGATCGACCACATGATATCATCGGCAAACCGGGATGGTCACTCCTTCAAGCAATTCGTACTGCTGACATCATTTTTGTTGATCATATTTCGACAACACCACGCATCAAGACAAAACTCCTGACATTGAAGGCATTGTGTGAAAAGCGACATAAAAGAATCATTGTGACAAATCGAAAGAATCTTCCAGAGGGCACTTAGCGCAACCAGCCGCACAGTTCGTGCGGTTTTATTGTAACAAAAATCGCCAAAGGCGATTTTTGTTGTCTATTCGTAAGCCGAATTCTGTTCTTCTTGCGAAGCGATGATTATTTATCTCGAATGTACATTACTGCACACCTCTAGCGGCACTCTCTTTGGAAATCCAAAGAGCACGACCTTGCACGGAAGTAAGGATTTAGCCGTTTCACTCATAGTGTTTCCACTATGACTCACCCCGAGGGGTGCTTGACTTCTTTCGTCATCAAGCGTCTCTGCTCGCACCTCGCACATTACTGTGGACGGGGGTTACCCGCTACCCTGCTGCGCTTTCGCGCCCGAGTTCGGACTTTCCTCTCCTTGCGGAGCAATCATCAAAATAGGCTTATGTATTATGACATAGATTTGAAACATTGACAATACCATTATCTATGGTACATTTTCACCAGATTTCCTGAAAGGATTATACATGCCGAGGCAGCGACATAAGCGCGTAGTAGGTGAGATTTCAATGGGACTGATTGGCGGTATCGCCGTCGGTTTCACCTTTGGTTCCGTATTTTCTTTACTCCATATTGTAGTAAACAGAAGCGTGCTTTTTCCTATGCCCCCCCTCCTCTTGGGTGTCATCATTGCAGGCATTGCAACACTCTCGTACTATCTCGTCACAATCAAATGCGGCTTCGAACTGACATACTCTGTGTTTCTTTCAATAGGGACATGGTACGCATTCAGCCTCGTCTCTGGCGCCTTCGAAGGATATGGTCCGCTCGCAGGAATTGTGACGATTCTCATGGTAGGCTTGCTTTTTATGGCCTACCACACAGACACGAATCCTCTTGCATAAAGAACGCCCGCCTATACGGCGGGCTTTTGCATACAAGAAAAGTGAGCAACTGTGTGTACGTATTGCTGTATGTTCGGTAGAGCATCTGCATGTACCTCAAGGACATACGGCACAGGGACGGGAGATGAAAATATCGTTGGGTAACTCGACGGGTCAGCATGCTCTGCTACCCCCTGGATAACGAAATCCTGATCAATCCAAAGCATATGAATAGGAAATAACATATCCTTCATCCAAAAACGCTGCACTCGCGATTCGCCAAAAACAAAAAGGAGTCCTTCACGTAGCGGCAAAAATGATCGCCCTGACAATCCTTGTGCATGCTCCTTTGGAGTATCTGCGGAGTCAAGAGTGAAAACATATGGGCCAATGCGCGCAATCAACGTAGCATCATCAGCACAAGTCACCCGAGACCTGATATTTTTCTTTATTGCACTGTTCTGCTGCAGAAGTATCGCAATACCTACACTTGCAAGCGCGATAGCAACAACTCCGATCATGAGCTTCTTCATATGAAAAGTATACAACATACACGAAAACTAACGAGGCGACATAAATATGAAGACAGAGCCCAGACTATACATTTGGTCACACTCAATACTAGTTTCCTGTTGATAGTAAAAAAGGGCCAGAATGTGATATTCAATTACTCAAATACCACATTCTGGCCCCATTTTATAGAACCCAGCGAGAGCTAAGCTCTACCACAGTTTTCCATGATGTACAGGAACAATGCCTTGTCCCTGGAATCATCATACGTGCTATTTCATTTCACGCAATTGTGGATAACGCACCATCACACATCTTTCCTCTTTATCAAGTCTAAAATAAAAAAACACTCTCTTGAGAGTGTTTTTTACGAAAACAATAATGCATCCCACGAATCTTGAATTTTTGGAGAACCACCGACATTTGTACTACCCTGGCTCATAACGTCTGTATACTGAGGAGAAGGAGGATCAGCTTTTTGTACACTTTCCGAAGAAGAAACTTGCTCTGTACTTTTTGGAGGGACAAATTGCCCAAACAACGCGCGATCGAGTGCGTCTTGTACCTCAGGATGTTGCATACGCACAACAGGTGCTTGCTTTTCGTCTGGAACAGGAGGCGCAGACTGTACTGAAAGCGGAGCTGGTGAGGAAGAATTTTTTACGTTTTGAATAAGCGGAACAACGGAGGGGTTTGGCGCCACGGTAGGCATAGGGGCAACAGGAAGCCCAGGGTGTGCATGAAAGACATCAGGATTCCGCGTCGCCTTCGAAACCGCACGTCTGAGCCATTGGCTTGTACGCATCCATGGCATCCATTCTACTACGCGCGCATGTGGTTGTGTGTACACCGCAGCGACTTTCACATGTGCAGCAGGGGCAGGTGTCGCAAAAGGAATCACTGATGGGGGTTGCGCAAGCGGATGGATACTTCCTATTGGTGCAAAAATTGGCGCATGAGGGACTGGGATTTTTTTCTCTGCAACAATGGGACGAGGATTCTGAGGAGTACGTTTTCCCGCTGCTTGGATTGAGAGTCCATTGTCCTTCGGAATAAAAACGGGTTTTACATTAAAAACGGGTGTCTTCTCTGCTTGTACGACAGCCTCTTGCGTCGTCTCCTCTTCAGTAATTTCGGTATTGTGTTCTTGTGAATGCGGTATTATCTCCGGAAGTGGGGCGCTTTGTGCCGTAAGCAAAGAGGGATCAGGGGCCACAGACAGAACTTCTTGATTAACAACGGGCGAAGAAAGAAGAACATCCTCTTTTCCGTCATGCAAAAGCGATTCAGCCACCGGATCATCAAGAAGCGGTGGCATCTCCTGTTGAAGAAGGAGTTTTTTCTCAAGAGGAGGAAGAAGATGACCATCATCGTGATGCAAAGCACCATTTGTATAGGTGACTACTTTATCTTTTTTCTCTCGGAGTGTAATCACATGTGTCGCATCCAGTGTGACAAATGATACGTCCTCGGGCATTGCGCGCTTCAAAGCGAACGCGAGATCATCGGCAGATGGGAACAATTCATCGCCCTGTGGTTCCTGTGCGTATCCGATCTTTTTTTCCGCACAAAAACGACGCACGTCTTCTTCGGAAATACGAAAAACACGCACTGCTTCAGCAACAGTAATATACAAAGATGTACGTTCCATAAATACTTCTTCAGTATATCATAAAAGAAAACACTCAAGGCGTTTTCTTACATTCAGCTATGATGACTGGAGAAGTTTTTCGAATATCCCTCCAAGCACTTGTGGATTTCCGGAACCCTTCGTTGCCTTCATTCCTTGCCCAACAAAAAACTGAAGGAGGGCCACCTTCCCTGCACGATATTCATCTGCCTGTGCAGTGTTTGCAGCAATAATTGCTGCAGCAATCCGTTCCAATTCTGCGGAATCATTTTTCTGGATAAGGCCCTGTTGTTCAGCGACCTCCATCACCCTACCACCGTTTGCACATATATACGCGAGGGTGTCCTTTGCTCCGCGAGAAGAAAGCTTTCCGTCAATGATTGCGGCCGCAAGATCAATAAATGTCTGTGCGGATACACACGAAATGCTCTCTGGCTGATTCTTCCAAATGCTCACGAAATCGCTTGAAAGATAATTTGACGCGAGACGAATTGCATCAAGAGAATCCCCAAAATGTGCGGTAATTGCATCAAACATTGTCCCAAGGAATTCTTCTGCAACATACATTTCCGTGACCTTTGGGTCAATGCCAAGAGCAAGGATACGCTCACGTTTTACCCATGGTAATTCTGGAAGTGGCGCAAGTTTTTCATACTGTAGACCGAACACTTCTCTACATTTTAATTTCGGAAGATCTGGATCAGGAAAATAACGATAATCATTTGCGGACTCTTTCTTGCGCTGCGAGAAGGTACGTGCATTCTTGTCATCCCACCCGCGTGTTTCCTGGACAACAATACCACCAGACTCAAGAACTTCTTCTTGGCGTGCAATTTCATATTGAATCGCATCTGCAACAGAACGAAATGAATTGAGATTTTTTACTTCCACCTTTGTTCCGAACGTATCTGTTTTTGAAATTGAGATATTTGCCTCCACACGCATCTGCCCCTTTTCCATATTTGCCTCCGAAACGCCCAGAGTGCGCAAGAGAAGCTGTAGCTCTTTCCCAAAACGCATAGCAGTCTCCGCATCATGGACAACGGGCTCGGTGACGAGTTCCATAAGAGGAACACCAGCACGATTATAATCGACAACTGAAAAATCACCCATGTCATGTCGTGATGAACCAGTATCTTCTTCAAGATGAATACGTGTGAGTGCAACCCCGGCGAGTACTCCTCCAGAAACTAATGGATACTTGTACTGACTAATCTGGTAGCCCTTTGGAATGTCCGGGTAGAAATAATTTTTTCGATCCCACTCAGTAAAATCTGCAAGAGTTGCACCTACTGCCTTTCCGACACGAAGCACATGTTCAACAGCCTTCAGGTTGATGACAGGGAGTGTTCCAGGCTGTGCTGTACACACAGGACAGATATGTACATTTGGCTTTATTTCATCTGGATCATTTTTGCATGAACAAAACATTTTTGACTCGGTATGGAGTTCTGCGTGGACTTCCAGTCCAATTGTTGCGCGATATGCTGACATGGTCCGAGTATAGCATAGAGAATAAAAAAACGCCTAGGCGGACGTTTTTTGACTCTGGAGGTCCTTGTAGACACATACGCTGTGCCCTTTTGCGACCACTTTTTCATACACGCGTTCAATGTTTCCACGGCCATCAACAATAAACGTCGTGCGCCTGATGCCTGGATGTAAAACTCCGCACGCACGAGCGAGATCCTTCATCTCGTCAGAAAGCAATGGAAAGGTAATGTGTTCTTTGGCAATAAACTTCTGGTGTCGATCGAGAGAATCAGCAGAGACACCAAAGATGCGATATCCCAGGTGAGCAAATTCTGCAGAGAGCAAACTAAATTCTCTGGCTTCTGTGGCACACCCCGATGTCATGTCCTTTGGGTAAAAATAGAGAACATACTTTTCACCACGAAGTGCATCAGATGATACGAATCCTCCCTCCGATGATGGTAGCGAAAATGTAGGAAACGCATCTCCAACAGTAAGGGAAAGCGAAGATTTTTTTGCCTGCGTGCGCTGTATTGATTTTTTCTTCACGACACCTGGAGCGAGCGTGGAAGTCTTTTTTTCTTTCTTCACCTCTGAAGACGATGTCTTCTTTTTCGTTATCGTTTTCTTAGGGGAAGAGGCCTGAGAAGTCTTTACGCGTTCAACAACAAGTTTCGTTTTCGTTTTCAAAGGCGCTGGATGCTCTTTATGTCGTGTGATTTTAAGTTTAATAGCCATATGCAAGGAAGTTATGCACTCAGTATACCATCACACAAAAAAGATGCCTATGCAGCATCTTTTTTATCAGCCTCACGCAAGCGTGTGATCAGCATGTCTTGAAATGTTTTGAGCGATACGTCGTCAATGATCGAAATAGCATATGCTTCCTTGCCTTTCTTTTTAAATAGCGCAAGTGTCTTTTGGACCACGTCATCAGAAACGACATCCGTTTTCGTAAGGACAATAATTTCTTCTTTGTCACTCAAGCCGTGCCCAAACGATTCAAGTTCATTTCGGATGACTCCGTATGCATCAAGAGGATGTTCATGTTCAAGAGAAATGAGGTGCATAAGCATCTTTGTACGCGCGACATGACGCAAGAATTTGTGCCCAAGCCCCTTGCCTCCAGATGCACCTTCAATTAATCCTGGAATATCTGCAAGAACATATCCGTGGAATGCGCCAAGATTGGGTTCAAGCGTCGTAAATTGGTATGCCCCAACTTTTGCAGAAGCATTCGTCAGCTCATTGAGCAGCGAGGACTTCCCTGCATTTGGAAAACCGACAAAACCTACATCAACCACGAGGCGAAGCTCAATATGCACATCAGATTCTGCCCCCGGCTTTCCCGGAGTTGATTCCTTTGGACTGCGGTTTGTCGCACTCTTGAAACGTTCATTGCCGAGCCCCCCACGACCTCCTTGAAGAATACAGATAGGTTCATCCTCTGTGAGTACCTCTACAACTGTTCCCGTATCAAGGATTGTAACAACGGAGCCAATTGGTAAAGGGAGAATGAGATCCTCTCCATTTTTTCCATGAAGAGAATCACGACCACCGTCGCCACCACGTTCTGCTGCAAATTCTTTTTGGTGACGATATTTATACAGAAGGCCAAGATCACGAGAACCAACAACAAAAACACTACCGCCATTGCCGCCGTCTCCCCCCGAAGGACCTGCAAACTCCTTCCCCTTATCATGTCTCCAGCGCACAACGCCGTTACCTCCATCGCCCGCTGACATGTGTATGGTTAGTTCATCGATAAATGCCATATTTAATGTATTAGGAGAAAAAATCGCCATACTGGCGGTTTTCTTCATAGATATATTCTACAATAATTCACACAAAAAGTCCAGCTACGAACCCTGCTCAAGTGCCTTGTGTGCAAGTGCAAGTGCTGCGTCTTTAGTATCAGCAATTGCAAGAAATCCTGCTTTATGGCAAAAGCGCGCGCCAGAAACACCGGAAGCCTCTTCCAAATCTGTCCCAATCTTTCCTCTCCATGATTCAGGAAAAGGGCAGCGATTTGCAAAGCCATTCACATCGTCCCGAACTGTTTGGACTCTCCAGGCCACGCCACCCTCTTCTGTTATTCGAGGATACACAACAAGACGCGGTTCCGGATATTGCGCGAGAACATCTTCCCATGCCACATCACGATCGAGAATCACACACTCCTTATTCTCACTGTTAGCATAGATGTTTCGGATATAGTGTTCTGCCATACGCATATCACGCGCAACAATAAGCATACGGCCGAGAAAACGCTTTGCGAATGCAACAAGTTCGAAAAACGCTGAATCATCTCCATCTCCGTCTTCACGCTCGCGCCATGTCGGAACGAATACACGTGTCAGCTGGTGCAGAAGTACAGGATGAATGTTTGGAATAACCGGAGCATAGAGCTCAACACCATTATCTTGTGCATCAATTGCAAGAACGAGATTTTTTTCAATGTACTCCCAAACATCTTGCTCTCCATCGCAGAGAAGCATGCCAAAATGCTTCCAAATGAGCCCAAATGATGAATATGGAAGATGTGTATCAGGACGGGGTTCTGGCCCTGGAACCTGATGATGATCAAATCGATAAATACTGGGATCATAGACTCCACCGACATCAAACACGATATCAGCTGAACGAATCACGTCCGCATTTCGTGTACGTAAAAATTCAAAAAGATACCCTTGTTTTGAAAATACAAGATCAAGCGTCGCAGCAGCAAGAATATCGTCAGCATGAAAAGAACCCGAATGGGTCACAAAAAGTAATTTTTTCTGTGGTGAAAATGATGATTGAAGTTGAATCATAAAAGACAATAGATAGTTAAGATATGCACAGTTTTTCTCGAGCAACGATACCGACAAATCAATCTGTACTATACTTATACCATGAAGTTTATCATAAAATGGTTCTCGCTTTCTGTCGCAATATTTCTCCTTGCGAAATTTTCTACAATTATCACTATTACAGACACCAAAACTGTTATCTATGCAGCCCTTGCACTCGGACTCATCAACCTCCTCCTCAAACCCATCCTCAAGCTCCTGACTCTCCCCCTCAACATTATTACCCTTGGCATCTTCTCGCTCGTCTTGAATGGCTTTCTTCTCACGCTTGTCCCAAAAGTCGTCTCTGGCTTTCACATCAAAAGTTTCTTTTTTGCAATTGTCGGTGCAGCACTCATCTGGATTATCTCCTCATTTATCAACGCCATTCTCATAGACGACACAAAAGAAGAGTAGACAAAAGGCCCCGTACGGGGCCTTTTTACAACCTGACATGAATGAACTCAATGTGCCGCACCTTCGAGGGAGGCTTTTTCCTCTCCTTGTTCTCCTCGGGCGGAAGCTGCAACGTAATGATTGTTCTCTGGTTCGGAGCAGCCGTTTGTTGCTCATTCTTGGCTTTGCGCATGGCAAACCTCCGAAGTAAATTATACAATATTAAATATACTTGTCAATAAGCGCTTTTCAGCCTTCGTCTCTCATATGTGATACCATAGAAGAATGCTATTTTCCCGTAAAAATGTCACCTCAAGCAGCCGCCACCCTGATTTTGCACACATCCCAGAAGATGTGCTCTATTTCGATAGTGCATGTCAGACACAACGTCCAGCTTCGGTTATTGCTGCAATGTCCGAATACTATACCTCATACAATTCATGTGGAGGGCGCGTAAAATACTCATGGGGCGTGCGTGTCGATGAAGAAATAGCCGACACAAAACGTCGCATCCTTTCTTTGCTTGGAAAAAAGGAAAGTGAGTATGTGGTTTCATTTACGTTGAATACAACAATGGGGATCAATCAAGTGCTCTCGCAAATCCCATCTGGTGTATACAAAGAAGTACTGACGTCTGAGATTGAACACAACTCAGTCTTTCTCCCCACTATTGCCCTCTCAAAAAGACTCAACATCCCTCGACGCATCCTCCCTCGAGCTTCAGGCGCTGTTCAGTACGAACCAGAGGTGCTTTCTTCTCCTCTTGCACTCGTGAACAATGTTTCAAACATTGACGGACAAGCATGCATCAATCTCGACACGTTTTCAGAGGACATCCATGCTCATGGAGGCATCCTCCTTATCGATGCAGCACAAGGGATTCTCCAGGATTCTTCACTTTCAAAAATCCCTTTTGATGCGCTCTTCTTTTCTGGGCACAAAATCTATGGTCCAAGTATTGGCATCATTGTCATCAAAAGAACGCTCCTTCAATCACTCACGTTTACGCAACTTGGTGGCGGGATGGTTCAGGATGTCCACGCCGATGCTTACACTCTTCTTTCAGGCGAACATGCGGCATCGCTCCTCGAGCTTGGTCTTCAAGATTACGCAGCGATTATTGGCCTTCGGGAGGCGTTGATTTGGACTGAAAAACATTATCGTCACGCACACATCAAAGCTCTGGCGTCACAATTCAGAGAGTGGCTTCGAACACAATCACACATTCACATTGTTGGTGATCAAGAATCAAGTGTTGTTACGATATATAGCGATATCATCGATTCGCACAAACTTGCAATATACTGTTCTGAACAAAATATCATGGCGCGAAGCGGTGCATTCTGTTGTCATTATTACATCAACGATGTTGCACACCTTCCTCCACTCCTCCGATTTTCTTTCGGCGCACACAACACGCAACACGATGTCGAGCGACTGATTTCTATTCTCACTACACTATTCACTAATATTCAATAATTATGTTTTGTATTGTTGCATTTATTACCTTTGCGATTCTCGGAATTTTCTCTGCAAGCTATCGCAGTCTTGCAAAAAAGGCGTGGGTCTGCGTATCAAAACGTATCACACTGAAGCCCTGCGACATTGATCTCCAAGAAGAAATTCGGGCACGCCTCCTAGGCAAGCTTATTTTTCGACGTCCTCGTCTTGCACAGTTCATTGATCGTTGGATGAATCTGTTCGCGACGATCTTCGTTGCCCTCAGTATCTGGAGTCTTTTGGTTGTTGCAAATGGTGCACTTAATTTCTATGTCTATGGCACATGTACGCCAGGAGATCCAGAGGCATGCTCATTAAGCAGCGGCGGCTGCGGTGTTGCAACATACAAACCGGGATTTTGGTTATCACTCAAAACAGGAACTCTTGGCGCCTGGGTAGGAGACGTCGCGACAACATATGCAGAAACACTTTCTCGAATACCAGACCGCATGAAAACATGGAATCCACAAGAGTATATTCGTCCATTTCACACATTCAAGGGCGGGTTTAATTCAACAAAGCAAGTTGCGCTTGAAATTATTGACCCAAGCTGTACATACTGCGCACAACTCTACTCAAACATTCTTGAAGCGAAGTTTGATGAGGCATACAATGTCACCTATACGTTATACCCTATCCCGGACGCAACAACTGCATCTGAATACAAATTCCCACATTCTCTTCTTCTCGCTCAATACATCGAAGCACTCAAAGACACAACAATACACTCTGTTCCTGAAGCAGACTGGAAGTTCATGCACATCTTGTTTACGAAACGCACAGGAGATACGCTTGAACAAGAGCTCATCCGCACATCATATACAAAAGATCAGATGAAAGACATCATCAATCAGTGGATGAGAGATATTGGGCTCACAGACGCAGAACGCATGCGTGTAGAAGCAAAAAGTACAGCACCAGAAATTCTTGAGTCTCTCCAGAAGCAAAGAATGATTGTTGAAGAGGAAATCCGCACAATTAAAATCCCAACGATCATGTTCGGAGGAAGACGCTATGATAAAGCCGTTGATGTTGATACGCTTGAAAAATAAAAACGCCTTTGGCGTTTTTATTTTTCAGGAAGAATGATATTCTGACCCTGGACGCGAATAAGCCCATGACTGTGCATCTCAGCAAGGACTTGTCTAAGATCATAAGGAGACGTTGCAAATGTTTTCTTCAAGGAGGAGAGTGTTGTGCGATGTTTCTGAAGAAGAATTTTCATAATCAGCCCACGAAGATACCGTTTTGTTTTTATAAATGGAAGAGCCTTTTTCTTTAAAACAACCTCCTCGATTGGTCCATGAAGAGGAGAAAATGGACACCCTTCTGCATGTCTTCGTGCTGTACATGCCAGCGCACCCACATCGAGCATTGCATAGTTCCACATCCTCCCTTTTCCCTCTGGAATCAATGTTTGTGCAAAGCGAAAGAGTGTTTTGTCGGTATATTTCTCTGTTTCAGGAAAACATCGTTTCAGAATTCGACGAATATTCGTATCAATCATTGGGTATGGTTTATTCCACGCAAAGGAGAGAATGCCTGCAGCAGTTGACGGGCCTATTCCAGGAAGTTCACAAAGGAGGTCGAAATCTTTTGGAAAGACTCCATCATAATCCCCAACGACCCGCTGCGCACAGGCATGAAGATGAACTGCCCTCCTGTTGTATCCGAGACCAGACCAGAGATGAAGCACATCCTTCAGTGGAGCAACGGCAAGCGCGTGAACAGAAGGAAAACGTGCAATAAATTGTGCAAATTTTTCACGGACGCGATCAACCTGCGTCTGTTGCAACATGCACTCTGAGACAAGGATATGATATGGATCGATAGTGTGTTTTGCCGAAAACTTTTTCGGGCGCCAATCCATCGTGCGATAATTGTCCTCTCCAAACGTAAACAACAGGTCAAGAAACCGCTCTCTTCTTTTTGCCTCACTCATCGGTACAGCATACCAAGAGAAGGAAAAAATGCACAGCATGGTATACTATGTTTTGTAAAGCAATGTGACTAACTTTCAATTCTCCACAGGCAGCAAATATCCTCATATTTTTCAACACATATTTCATCTCTTGAGTACAATTTTTACTATACGTCAACGAAATATGGAGTAAGCTATAGAGAGAAGGTCTTTCTGTCTGAGGTGCAATAATGCATACAGGAAAAAAAATACACGGACACGCCATTCAAAAGCTTGTCGCATGCTTTAAAGAAGCGTCAGAAACATATGTTTCTCTTGGAAAGGCCGCACACGCGTTTCTTGATTCTGGTAACGCCGACCTTGCACTAGAAACACTCAAAAAGCGTACCTTATTCGTTGCATATTTCTTCGACCTTGAAATCCTTTCCCTCATTATTCACTTGGATGAAGAGGTCGCACGGATTCTCTGTGAAGAAATGAGCGCTCACTCCAATAGGGCACTTCTCGCCCTCAAAATAAATGATGTTGATGCGTATTTCCATCTCATGTCCACAAAGACAGCCTTTGGCACCAACCGTCTCGAAATTCTTTCGCGACAGCTCGAAATGTTTGTTCCGGCAGCATAATAACGCCCGTCTGGGCGTTTTTGTATCCCAATTGACAACCAACACAGAAGCCATAGGATAGAAAGAGATATTGGAGGAGACATGAATATACCTCCCCCGTGCATAGTTATGGAACACATTGCACATGCATGCCGCGCATATTATTCAGCACGTATGCAGGCGCAATAAGAACAAGAAATGGGGGCACCCGCTCTTGCGCTGAACATTCTTTGTACTGCCACATTCCAACTAGAAAATGACGTTCGAAAAATTAAAACAGCTCTTGTTGAAAACACTCATATTCTCGGTCCACGAATTTCTCGACGCATCTCTGCCGTACTTACAACCGTGCACAATGAAATAACAAATGCTCGTGAGCAAGACACGCTCCATGGGTATAATGAAATTCTCACCTTCGATCTTATTGAAACTCGACAAGCAAATGTTCTTGAATCACTCATCATCGATTGTACTCGACTTCGTGAGAGCACACATCCATGTGACATTTGCATCCGATGCCCACGATGCGGAGGAAAAGGAAACAGTCACTGTGAGCTTCCTGGAACGCACGGAGAACAATGCATCAAGCCCACCGATTAGAGGTGGGCTTTTTCAGTACTCAATGCTTTCTGGAAGAAATATCCAGAAAGGAAGAATATTCCAGAGAAAAGTGTATTTAAGAAAAGAACACCAAACACACCTGCATCACCCCAGGACACTTGGGCCGGCCAAATGAAAAGTGCAAACACAGGGACACTCATATGAACAATAGCAGTCAGAAATGACACCCACATCATTCGATATGGTGAAAAACGAACAAATAATGACCCAACAACTGCAGCAACAAAAACGCTCGCATATAAAAGATTTGCAGGATTATTCTCGCTTCCAATAATGCCCACTGCCCCATTTGCGACAAAAAGTAGGACAAGCCCAAAATACAAAGCAGCAAAACCAAGTTTTCGATATGTGGGTGTAGAAAAGTGTAAAATACTCATGAATATAGTATACAAGAGAAGAGATGGCCAGAAAAATGCTTACACATTTTTCTGGTTTGTTGCGGAGATGGGGAGAATCTCATGTCGCCACTCGCACCTAACAGGCTCGTGGCTCCTTGAGGACACATCCTGAATCATAGTCGCAAATAGTAATTTGCTCATTGTTCAGGACAGGCTCATTCTCAACGCTCGAAGACTCGCTGCTCCCATCCCCAAAGAACTCCAGTTTTCTGACCCTTTCCTGTTCGAATTACCGCATCTCGCGCAACGAAAAATCACAGAAAAGGATCCTTTTCTGTGATTCGTTGCGGAGATGGGGAGATTCGGCGTCAGCTCACCTCCGTATATTTCTTCGCCTTGCTCGAAATCTACGGGGTGGCTCCTGCCCGGGCTCGCCGACCCTGCACGATGCTTCGCATGCGTGAGGGTGCCCGGCTCCGCCTTTCGAATCTCCGCGTCTCGCGCAACGAAAAATCACAGAAAAGTATCCTTTTCTGTGATTCGTTGCGGAGATGGGGAGATTCGAACTCCCGATGGCTTTGACACCATACCCACTTTCCAGGCGGGCGCACTAGACCTCTATGCGACATCTCCAAATAAATATTTGCGAACGTGGGCATTCAATCATCAGCAACACACAAAAGAAACGAAAGCACGCGTTGCATAGAGTCTTTCGGGGAAGCAAATGCTTGCAGTTGCTTCATGCAAATATGCACTGCGGCGGCAGTTCCCTAACCGACAAGAATGCCTGGTGCCCGCAGGGCCATTCTTATGCGATATCTCCAATATATTTACAATCTCAAATACGGAAATTGTGTACCGATTATACTGTTCTTTTACATTTTGTAAAAGAAAAGCGGGAGGACCCTGTGGGTCCTCCCTTGATTGTATCGAGGAATACTACGCCTCGACTTCGACAGCGGCGGCCCTGGACTTGCGCTCACGGACTCGCTTGTGGGCCTTCGCGGCAGGAGCAGGAGGCTCGACGATAGTCTCCTCGACGGAATCGAGGGTGACCACGATGACGTGCGCCGTGGTCTCGTGGACCATGGTGCACTCGAGGCCGTTGCGGCTCTTGATACTGAAGCCGAGCTGCTCCCAGATCTTCTGATCCCTGAAGGCCTGACGCATGACACGTTCGACCTTGGAAATCAGACGGTAGAGATCGGTGTGCAGGCTGAAGCCGCACTCCGAAGCCCGGTCCTGAAGCTTCTTGAGTTCCAGGAAGAACCCTCCCAGATCCTGGGCCGCCTTGAGCTCCAAGAAGGAGCTCAAGTGACGGACACGCTTGTCGGCAATGTCCTGGGTCGTGAGGCCGTTTCCGACGTAGTCGGCGAACCTCATCATGAACTTACTGCTGACCGCATCCGGCTGACCATGATTGGGGTCTTCCGTGATGAGGCGCATGCACAGGACGTGCGGCGCGAAGCCGGCACGTGCCAGCTTGTCAGCGGCGAGCTCACAGCTACCTGCGTTGAGAAGGGATTCAGCGCTCTGGATGAGCTCGGCACGAACCACCTTCCAATCCTTCTGGGCCAGAGCCTTGGGCTCGACGAAGCGGCGCTCGAGGGCCTTTCCGGCCTTCGCCACCTGCTCGGGAACATCCACCTGGAGACGGATCGCATGCGCGGCCACAAGCTCCCTGGCCTTTTCGAACTCGTCTTTGCCGGCAGCGGCCGACACATTGAGGAGCTCGACGAAATGCTTTGCGCGCCCCGTGAGGGCACGAGCATCGAGACTGATGCCGATGTACTCACAGAAATCCTGCAGGTACTTCGTGACGGCCTCGGAACCACCGCTGGTGAGTGCGAGCTTCACAGCGCGCTCCCCCATGCTCTGCGGTCGGAAGCCGTTGTTCTCCATCGCGGCAAACGCCGTGATGAAGTTGCCAGCCTGGATGGCCGCATCAGCGACTTCGCAGTTCTTCTTGAAAACCTCGGGATCGAGGTAGGCCATGTACTTCTTCACCGCCTTCTTCTCTTTCTTGACCACGGGGGTGGACTTGAAAGAAGCGAGGGACAGGGTGACGACTTGCGGGACGGAACTGCTCATGTTTTGCCTCCTGGGCGGAACTCCGCTGAGCGGAGTATGATTGAAAAAAAATAGGAAAGAACTGCGTACAGGCACCTGCACTGTACGATGTATATTATAGCATAAATTGATATTTTGTCAATATTATGAAAACAAAAAGCGCTTATGCGCTCATTTGCCCTCCCCCTGTCCGAAGAGCGTGAATACGTTCTTCTACCGGTGGGTGTGTCGAAAAAAGATTATTGAGGAATTTTCCACTCCCCTCAAAAGGATTTGAAATATACAGTGTCGCCGTTGCTGAATTTGCATCTTTTACCGGAATATGAGCAGAAGATATCTTTTCTAATGCGGATGCGAGCCCCTCAGGGTACCGTGTGAGAAGACCAGCTGTCGCATCAGCAAGGAATTCCCTCTTTCTGGACACCGCAAGGCGGAGAATTGTTGCAAAGAGTGGCGCAAGCAATGCAATAACAATGCCAATAATGAGAACAACCGGTGAGCCACCTCGCTCCTCACTGTCGCGATTTCCAAAAATCATCGAACGCATCATCCAGTCAGACGCAATTGCAACCATCCCCGCGAGGATAACTGCAAGAGTTGCAATAAGCGTATCTCTGTTTCCAATGTGTGCGAGCTCGTGTGCGATAACACCTTCAAGTTCATTCTTATTAAGAATTCGTAAAAGACCAGTATGTACAGCAAGCGCAGCATGTTTCGGGTTTCTCCCTGTTGCAAACGCATTAGGAGAAGGATCGTCAACAATGTATACAGCAGGCATAGGAAGTCCTGCGGCAATACACAAATTTTCTACGATATTCCACAACTCTGGCGCATCTTCCTTCTTTTCAATGCGCTGCGCATGTACCATAGAAAGGACAATCGTGTCAGAAAACCAATACGCACCCACATTCATAACAACTGCAAAAATCACGGCGAAGAAAAGAATAGATGGATTTTGCTGCATGGTCGCAAATATCCAGCCAACACCAATAACAAGCCCAAAAAAGACTGCGAGCAAGAGCCATGTTTTCGTAACATTTTTTTCTTGATGAAGATATAGTGATGACATGACGATATTATACGGTACTTTCCTTTCTTTCGCGAGAACAAGAAAAACCGCTTTATGCGGCCTTTCTTTAACTAAAACTTTACTTGTACATTTTGCTGCGCCACGTCATCATCAGGGAGATCAAAGAATTCGAATTCGCCTGACCGGACGCCAAACATTCCTGCAATGATATTCCCCGGGAAGCTCTGAATCGCAATAGCGAGATCACGAACCGTTGCATTATACAATCTTCGTGCTGCTTGAATTTTATTCTCTGTATCAGAAAGCTCATCTTGAAGCTTAGCGAAATTGGTATTTGCCTTCAAATCTGGATAGGACTCAGAAAGAGCAAAGACTGATTTCAGTGCCCCTGCGAGGCCTGCTTCTGCCTGACCGAGGTGTGCTGCATCGTGTGGCGCAGCCATCGCAGCATTGCGCATTTCAATGACTTTTGTCAGAGTGCCCTCTTCGTGTGCCGCATATCCCTTTACTGTTTCAACAAGGTTTGGAATCAAGTCGTAACGACGACGAAGCTGGACTTCGATATCCGACCATGACTGTTTTGCATTATTGCGCAATCGCACAAAACGATTGTACGCACTCATTACATACAAGCCCAAAATGACGACAACGCCAATTAGTATATATATTGCCATAGTATAGATATTGTACATGACTCTTTATGGTGTGCAAGGAGCTTGCAAAACCTCTGAAATACTGTACTTTTTATGCAGAACGGAGGAACCATGCATACACAAAGACCGATTGCATTTATTGTCGGGCACTTTCAAGAAGATAACCCCACATGGAAGCACGAACGATTGATCGAACGTGCGTATCAACATGCACGCTGTCTCTCAAAAAATACTGACCTTATTCTTGTTGTCCTTGACACACCGCTCAAACAACATCGCAATCACCCATTACCTTTCCATGCACGCCAAGGCATGCTCTCCCTTTTCTTTAACATCCCAGCAGACCACATCATTCCGCTCTGCAATGAACATAATGATCACGCACTCTCACGAGCGCTTGATCGCATTATCGAGCGCTACCGAAATGGTCGAGATGTAATTATTTTTGTTGACGCACATGGGAAAATGGCACGGCGACGGTATACGACAAAACGCCATGAACTCATACACATCGAGCTCCCAAACATCCAAGGCGCGAATCACGGAGAAAGTCACCAGCTTTCCGATCCTCGTTTTGTAAAGAGACGCCTTGCAATGAACCCCGAGTTCAGACTTGGCTTTATGGCTGCGATGGCAACAACAACTCCACGAGTTCACCCAGCAGTCGACCTTGCAATCATGAATGAATCGCACTCCCATGTCGTTCTTGGAAGGAAAAAATGCGATGAGGGTCTTCTTCGTTTTCCTGGTACAATGATTCGACCAACCAGAGACAAGGCCGATCGTGATGCAATTCACCGTATTCTAGTACACGAATGTGGATGCACCCAAATCTCAGACCTCCACCTTATTGAATCACACACCATAAAAAACGAATGGCCACACAAAGAAGCTGGAGATCTTGTCCGCACAAACTTCTGGACAGGCATACTGAAAGATGAAAACCCAAAAACAGTTTCTTCGCGGATTCTGGATGCGGTCGAATTCTACCCCATAGACCATCTCCTCAAGCGCGTCGTCCCCCAACACCGTGCGCTTGCAAGGCTTCTCCTGAGTACACTGTAATACAAACAGCCCCCAAGGGGGCTGTTTTTCATTAATATCCCATATCATCATGTGCAGGAGGAGCTTTCTTGTCTTCAGGGATTTCAGTAATTGCTACCTCAGTCGTTAACAAGATCCCTGCAGCAGAAACTGCACGCTCAAGTCCGATACGTGCAACCAAAACAGGATCAACAATTCCCGCTTTGAGCATATCAGAAACCATCACATCCTCCGCTGCGTCATACCCAGCAAGGCCTTTACTTTCTGCAATGTCTTTCATAATTACTGCAGCGTCATCACGTCCAACATTTTTCACAATTTGTGCAAGTGGTGCTCGAAGCGCTTTTACGACAATATCATATCCAACAAGAAACTCTTCTTGCGTATGCTGCTTTTTGATTGCAGTATACTTTTGTTCTAATTCCGCAGACAAGCGAATAAATGTTGATCCACCCCCAGGGACGATACCATGTGCGATTGCCGCCTTCGTTGCTTTGACCGCATCCTCTATTTTTAATTTGAGATACTTCATCTCGGTCTCAGTCGCCGCCCCAACACGGAGGATTGCAACACCTCCAGATAATTTTGCAAGACGTTCTTCAAGCTTCTCTTTATCGTACTTTGAATCAATTGTTTTAATCTGTGAACGAATTTGATCAATGCGAGCAGAAACGGCAGTTTTCTTTCCTTTCCCATCGACAATGATTGTTTTTTCTTTTGTCGCAATAACTCGACCTGCATGTCCGAGAACCTCCAAACCAACCTTATCGAAATCCAAACCAACGTCGGACGAAACCACGGTCGCACCAGTAACCACAGCAATATCCTGAAGCATGTCTTTTTTGCGGTCCCCATAACCAGGCGCCTTAATACCCAGCACCATAAATGTCCCACGGAGTCGATTGACAACCAATGTCGTCAATGCCTCACCGTCGATATCTTCTGCAATAATAACGAGCTCTTTTTTCCCAGATTGAGCAATCTTCTCCAAGAGCGGGAGAATATCCTGAATGGTAGAAATCTTCTTATCGGTTACAAGCAAAGCGGCATCTTTGTAGACTGACTCCATGCGAGAAGTGTCGGTGACCATGTATGGAGATACATACCCCTTATCAAATTCGAGTCCCTCTGTTACCTCCGAAGTAATGCCAAATGACTGTGACTCTTCCACCGTAACAACACCATCCTTTCCGACAGTCTTAATCGTTTCGGCGATTTTTTTGCCAAACTCGGCACTTTCCACAGAGATAGTCGCAACCTGCTCAATTTCTGCGTCTGTTTTCACAGGTTTTGCTATACGAGTCAGATACTCCTCAGCATCTTTGAGCGCTGCCTCCATCCCCCGTCGTACCCCCATGGGGTTTGCACCCATAGCAACACGCTTCATACCTTCCTCCACAAGCGCCTGCATTAAAACAACAGAAGTCGTTGTTCCGTCACCGGCGAGTTCATCTGTTTTACTTGCGACCTCTTTTGCCATTTCCGCTCCCAAGTTCTCGAATTTATTTGGGAGAGAAATTTCTTTCGCGATAGAAACTCCGTCATTGGTAATCGTTGGAGCACCGTAACCCTTATCCAAAACCACGTTTCTCCCACGAGGGCCGATGGTAATTTTTACGGCGTCTGCAACAATGTCAACGCCTTTCTTCAGCGCCTTTCGCGCATCTTCCCCATTCATTAATTGTTTTACTGCCATAGGTATGTCGTATGATGATTAATCAATAATTGCATATACATTAGACTCACTCAAAAGAATATATGTTGTTCCAGAAAGCAACACTTCCTCAACATCATATCCTCGTTTGAAATACACGTGATCCCCAACAGTTACATCAAGCGGAATACGTGTTCCATCATTCGTTTTCCTTCCCATACCAACCGCCACAACCACGCCTTTTTCCATTTTAGTATCCGTATCCTTTTTCGGCACGATAATACCTGTTGCTGTTTTTTCCTCTCCTTTTGCAGACTCTGGCTCTATAAGCACACGGTCTGCCAACAATGAAATCTGAAGTGATTTTTTGTCTTTTTTCATATGTACAATATACGAATAATTACCTATAAAAGGTGAGCGTATTATAGCGTATAACAAAGAGAGTAGGCAAGATTGTGGAACGCACGAGGGAAAGAACTCATTACACATTTCCACAGCCTATTGTTGCAAAATCATGTATTTTATGTATACTTTATATACATGGAACTTCAGCAGTTACTGCAATTGGCAGATATCATTCTCTCAGTTCTCATCATTGCCCTCGTCCTTCTCCAGCGCTCTGGAGCAGATGTTGGCGCAGCTTTTGGTGGGGGCGACGCTTCAGGTAGTATCACATATACTCGTCGAGGATTCGAAAAGGTCCTTTTTGTCACAACCATTGTGGCCGGCATTCTCTTTGTCGTGATCAACCTAGCGCTCTTAAAGTTACCACTTGCGTAATATCAACCGCAATTGGTTTTTTAGCAAAATACATTTCTGAACGTCTTTTCATTCACATAGAGAGAGCACATTGTGTTCTTCTTGAATTCACCTAAACGTTTTTGCTCGAGGATATATGCCAAAACGCAGTCTGTGCGTTATTTTCTAGTGCACAAAACGTTCCATTTCTTATTCGAATCCAATTGGCTTGTGAACGAATCCCTATTTTCTTTTTCATCAACACGTAAGGACACCCTTCTTCAAAGCATCCTTTCTCTTCCTTTCGCTATTCGACTCATTGGTTTTCTGTCAGCTGTTTTTCTCACAATTGCAACATTCTTTCTTGGTGTTCATCTTATAGACAAGTACTTTTTTGTCAGTGTACCGAAGGCGGGAGGAGTACTTACGGAAGGGGTGACTGGACGCCCTCGTTTCATTAATCCAATTATTGCAAAAACGGAAGTCGACCGAGACCTTGTCGCGCTTCTCTATTCCGGGCTTTTCCGTCCTGAAGGCACAGAGCTTGCCTTTGACCTCGCAGAGACACTCACTATTTCTGAAGACGGAAAAACATACACTGTGACGATAAAGGACAATGCCACTTTTCATGACAATACAAAAGTCACTTCAGCCGATATTGTATTTACCGTTGAGCGTATTCAGCACAAGGGACTCCCATCAAAAAGTCCACTCGCACCAAGTTTTGTCGGAGTTCACGCAACGGCACCTGACATAAAAACTGTTGTATTTGAGCTTGAAAAGCCATACACAGCATTTAAGGACGCGCTCACCTTTGGCGTTCTTCCAAAACATATATGGGAACCAGTATCTGTTGGTGAATTCGATCAAACAAACTACAATCTTGAACCTGTTGGTTCAGGACCATATGTTCTTGACGAAATAATCCGCGACACAAAACGTGGACTTGCAAAAGAGTACCACCTGAGTGCATTTGACGGATACGTCCATGGAAAACCTCTTATCAAAGAATTTCACATAAAGTTTTATGGGAGCGAGGCAGATCGCGTGATAGCATACAAAACAGGAGAAATCATGAATATGCCTTCAGCACCAACAGTATTCGCGCGTGAGCAAGAAGAGGCTGGAACCATCGTTCTCACATCTGCAATGCCGCGCACCTTTGGCATCTATTTCAACCAGACAAGAAAAAGTGTTCTGGCACTTGCTCCAGTTCGAAAGGCGCTCTCCCTTACCCTTCCAAGACAAGCAATTATTTCTACAATATTTGGCGATTACGCAACACAGGAGATCGGTCCATTCTCTGGACTCGATATCATTCCGGCAACTGCTGATGATGCAGGAAGACTCGAGGCGGAAGCACTTCTTGAAAAGGAAGGCTGGAAGAAAAACGCATCTGGGCTCTATGAAAAGCTCGATCCAAAAACAAAAACCACACAACTCATTCAATTCTCACTTTCCATTCCCGATATCCCAGACATGCTTGAAAGCGCAAAAATGATAGTTGAAACGTGGAATGCTTTCGGCTTTGCAGTAGAAATTCATTCATATGAGCTGAGTACATTTACTGCGGACATTCTTGCTTCACGAAACTTCGATGCGGCATATTTCGGTCAAGTAACAGGACGAGATCCTGATCCATATTCATTTTGGCACTCAAGCCAAAAAACACATGGGGCAAACATTGCGCAATATTCTAGTAAGACGGTTGATGCAAAAATCACCGCCCTCTCAAGGACACTCGATAGTATAGAGCGAAGAGAGCTCTTACGTGAAATCAATCATGCAATCATCACTGATAGCCCAGCAATATTCGCATACAGTCCACAGTTTGTATACCTCACCGACATACGACTTCGTGGCGTATCTCTCCCGCTTCTCACTACAGCTTCTGAACGTTTTGCAAACATTGAGCAATGGTACCTCTCTTCTGAACGCATATGGAAATTTTTATCAAAACACTCGCAATCTGCACCTGTTGAAATTCAGACAACAGTAGAAGAATAGCAAGTAAAGACACACATTATGGACAACAACACACAGACACAACGGAATACTCCGCGCAGAATGCCTGAATCACGCCCTCATGCACATGCACCCCAGCGATCTACACATCGCCCTCCTATGCGCACGCATAACCAGCGTGGGCCACAACCACGCGGGGGTGTACATTTTGAGCGTACGAGAGATCGCGTAAATGAAGTTCGAGGTGAAAAGCATGAGCAGCAACGAAAACGAAAAGAAATCCCGGCACTCGCACCAGGAGATATTCGTGTTATCGTATTTTCTGGCGTCGAAGAAATTGGGCGCAACATGCAAGCGATTGAATTTGGCGACGATATCGTCATTGTCGATTGTGGACTCATGTTCAAAGATGAGAGCACTCCTGGCATTGACTACATTTTGCCAAACACTCAATACCTTGAAGAACGCAAAGAGAAGATTCGCGGAGTTTTTGTTACACATGGACACCTTGATCATACCGGTGGCCTCCCTTATATTCTCCCAAAAATCGGGAACCCTCCTGTATTTGCACGAAAACTAACAGGAATGTTGATTAAGAAACGTCACGACGAATTTCCAGCTCTTCCTCCTCTTGATTTACGCACCGTTGAAACGGAGGACGTTCTCCGCTTTAAAGACTTGACTGTTCGATTTTTTAAGGTCACACACACTATCCCAGATTCAATGGGTGTTATGGTGGACACACCACATGGAACCATTGTCCATACAGGTGACCTAAAACTTGATCACATTGGCGGTGTTCCAACTCCAGAAGAAGAGAAAACCTACGGAAAGTTCAAGAATGAAAAGATTCTCATGTTAATGTCAGACTCAACGAACTGCCAGAAGGCTGGATTTTCAATCCCCGAACCGACCGTTCATGTCACGATTGAAAAGCTTATTAAGGATGCTCCTGGACGAGTAATCATTGCAACCTTTGCATCACTACTCGAACGTATCATCAAAGTCATCGAATTCGCTGACACGCATGGAAAGAAAGTCATTATCGATGGGCGTTCAATGAAAACGAACATCGAGCTCGCTCAGAAAGCAGGCATTTTCACACTCAAGCCAGGAACCATTATTCCTATTGAGGACATGGACAAATACCCACCACACAAAATTCTGATGCTCGTCACTGGTGCACAGGGTGATGAATTTGCCGTCCTCATGCGTGTTGCCACAAAGAAGCACCGACACATCAAGATCAAGGAAACAGACACGGTCCTCTTCTCATCCTCTGTGGTACCTGGAAATGAACGTGCAGTTCAAAAGTTAAAGGATCTTCTTTCGCGACAAGGTGGTCGTATTGTTCACTACGAAACATCCGACGTGCACTCTTCTGGACACTCATACCGCGATGAATCACTGTGGATTATGTCAAAGATTGCTCCACGATTCTTTATCCCGCTCCACGGGTATCATTACATGCTCCGTTCTCACACAGACATTGCCTTTACTGCAGGTGTTGCCCGTGAACATGCAATCATCCCAGACAATGGATCATTGATTGAAATTCGCGAAAAAGGAACGAAGATTGTAAAACTTCCAGTCACTGCACCAAACGATATGATAGCTGTCGACGGTTTCAATGTCGGAAACATTCAAGAGGCAGTTGTTCGAGATCGTCAGATGCTTGCAAGCGACGGTATTGTCGTTCTTGTCGCCACTGTCGACATGCAGACGGGAAAGATTATGAAAAGCCCAGATATTATCGCTCGAGGATTTGTCTATGTTCGCGAATCTCACGAACTCTTAAATCATGCTCGTATGATTATCAAGAAAACAATTGAGGATGCATGTGGGAAAGACATGCATGGGGTAAACTTTGAGTTTCTCAAAGAAGACCTTCGTGATAAGGTTGGAAAATACTTTTTCCAAAAGACAATGAAACAACCAATGGTTATTCCTGTTCTCTTGGGTATGTAAAAACGAACCACACGTGGTTCGTTTTTTTATTGCTGCATCTGTCTTGGGAGTGTCACTTTTGGTATACCTAACGCATAAGGACCAACTTGATACTGTTGAAAATAAATTGTGATTAACTCATCAGAAAACGTGAACGCTTCAAAATTTTCTGGTTTCGGGCTAGCCCCATCTGCTAGCATACCAGAGAATCCATCAATCCCCGTATCCCCCTGCTGCTGCCTCAGTTGTGCTATTGCTGCATCAGAAACAATACTCAGATATCCTGGAGTGCCCGCGTAAAGGTCGCTCAGGCTTATGAATTTTCGATTCTTTACATCATAGTTGAATGTTTTTATAATTGTACTTCCGTGTGCACCACCGGAAAACGCATACACCTCAAGAGCAATGCTTACATATCGGTCATTAAGCTGTTCCTGTGACCATGTTACAAAAAATGGGAACTTTTCCTCCGAGGATGGTTTTTCGGGAATGCTATCTTCGAGAGAACGAGTTGCGTAGCGTGCCTTCCAATTTTCTTCAGCCTGAGAAAGAAAAGCATTCTTTTGTTCCTCTATAAAAGTCCGAATTGCAGTGTTAAAATTGGAATACTCTGCTTCAAGCACAGGGTATGATATCTGATATTTCCCATATGTCATCTCTTGGATATCCGACACAGCATACACGGGAAATCCAACCTGCTCACGAGTTTGCGTGAAAAAGAAATGCTTTGTCAACAAAATTGCCACAACAGCAGAGAGTGCCATAAGCACAACCACGCCAATTTTATGCTCGTTTTTCATGCTTGTATTATCTCATAAAAACCTATATCCACAACTGTATGTGTATAAACGAACAATTGTTCGGTATAATAGACTTATGCGAACGAACAACGATCTCGCGCACCTCGCCCATATCAAAACATTTTACACGAGACATCATCGCCTACCAACGTATCAAGAATTACACACACTTACAAAGCTTTCGTCTCGTGCATCACTTTTTCAACTCATACAGCGCCTCATAGACAAGAAATTACTTTCAAAAGACATGAAGGGACGGCTTGCTCCTCTTCCCTCTTTTTTTGAACGCACGCCTCTTGGAGTTGTAGAAGCTGGGTTTGGCTTTGATGGATCTGAAATCCCAAACACTTCATATGCAATTGATGCATATCTCATCGAAAAACCAGAATCAACATTTTTAGTTACTGTAAAAGGAGAATCCATGAAGGATGCTGGCATACTCCCAGGAGATACAGTAATAGTAGAAAGAACGCATGAGGCAAAAAATGGCGCGATTGTTATTGCAGAAGTAGATGGAGCATGGACAATGAAATATTATCGCAATGAGCGCGGAAAGCATGTGTTGATTCCAGCAAATGCCCACATGCAACCATACACACCAAAAGAGTCCTTTCGTATTAGCGGCATTGTGCGCGGTATTATACGAAAATACATGTAGTCCATGAAATACATTCTTCATGTTGACGGAGATAATTTCTTTGCGTCATGTCTTTCTGCACACAACCCAAAATACAGAAATAAGCCAATTGTCGTCGGGAGAGAACGCGGAATGGCAGTTGCTGTGTCAAAGGAAGCAAAAGTCCTTGGTGTTACTCGCGGAATGCCAATATTTCACATTCTCAAAAACTTCCCAGAAGTCATTGTCCTTGATGGCGACTACCCTCTTTTTTCTCGATTTTCAAAACACATGTACGCTATTCTGAGCAACTACAGCATGTACGTAGAGCACTATTCCGTAGACGAATGTTTTGCCGATGTGACTGCATACCTCACTCACACGCAACAACTCCCCCATACATTCGCACGAGAAGTACAGAATACCATTGAGCACTCCCTGGACATTAGCGTCTCTGTTGGCATAGGCAACACCAAAACTCGTGCAAAGCTTTTTTCGACGCACCAAAAACCGCACGGATGCCTAGCTCCAACTCATGAAAGCGACGTTCTACACATATTTCAAGAAACACCAATTGAGCGCATTTGGGGTATCGGCCATGCACACGCGATAAAGCTTCGTGTGCATGGATATGCTACTGCGCACGACTTCATTACAAAACCACTTCCCAACATATTCCCATCCCCGGTGCATCACACACGAGAAGAGCTTATGGGGATCAGTATGTTCCCCATCAACACCAAAGCCGCGCATCAACAATCCCTCACATCTTCCCGCTCTTTCCATGCAACGGATTCACGCGAGACTGTCTCACAAGAACTCAAGCGTCATGCATTAGTACTCGGAAAATCTTTAAGGAAGAAAAATCTCCTGTTCCAAGAAGTCACTCTCTATGTCATCACAAAAGAACGTGCTCTTATTGAAAAGACATTTTCCCTCCACACACCAACGCAACTTACACCAGATATCCTTTCGTGCGTCTTTGCATTTCATGCCTCTCTCCCAAGCGATATTCCTCAGATTCGTACAACCGGCATTACCCTACAACGCATAAGAGAAAAGTCTCAAAGCGAGTATTCCTTATTCCACGAGCATAAATTTGAAAAAGTCCTCGATACAGTTGATGCGCTCGAGCGTGCAGGAATGACAATCACTCTTGGCTCTTGTCTATAATAAATAAAAACATGCCTTTAGGCATGTTTTTATTAACTTGCGAGCAAGCTAATTGTTCCATTATGTGGGACAGTCTTTGTTCCATTTGGGATTTGAATACCCCAATAGAGGTTTTCACTCACCGGCACTGTCGATACGGGTTTCGGAAGAATCAAACCAAATCCGGTCGGAGTAGGACTCAGCACACCGCATAGCGTACATGAATCAACAGCAAATGTTGATGTTGCATATCGCTGATTGTCAACGGTAATAGCACTTCCCGCAGCAGAAAGATTTGTTCCTGCAACCTGAACTTCATACAAGGTGTTCCCAGCATTCTGTACTGCAATTGATGGATTCGATCCGGATGGGGTACTACTTCCCACTTCAATAGAACCATAATCAATAACTGCAGATCCAAGTGCAATAGCCTTCAAGGAATTCAATTCGGCAACAGCAGTATCAGTATCAGACAACCCCTGAGAATCAAAGACACTCACGCGAAACCTCCAATCTTCTGAGGCATAATCACCCACATCAGTAGGGTCGGCAAAGTACTGGAGGTCAACTGAACAGGATATTGTACATGAGAATCCAGCACAATCTGACAATGAACATTGCACCTTCTCTTCTCGATAACAATTATTATCGTTTGCAGTGCAAGTATGCCCACCTGAAACAAGTGATCGGTACACTACTCCAGTAGAAGATGCGAGATCAGTAACACCATTGTAGTCAGTCACTGTTCCTGTTGCAAAGATACGGGTCGTTGTCCCAGTATTCACCAACGAAATCGGTGACGCATTCCAGTCAAAGTTGCTAATAATCGGAGCCTGAAGCACTGCCGCCTCAGCTACCTTTGTGTAGGACACCAGGCGATCTCCATTATTTGAAACACGGAAACAATAACTTGGTTGCATTGCACTAGAAGTAAACGTCATCGCATACTCAACTTCAGTATACGTATTCATTGGTATGTTGTATGCAGTCGTATAGTTCGATGGATCTTCAACCATGCGTCCCGCTGTATACGCAAGCCCCTTTGGAGTTGAAAGTAGCGGGGTTGTGTTTGCGTCATTAGCATAATGCGTGGATGTTGCCATACACACAGGAGAGCCAGTACAAGATGCCTGCGTTGGCACCGCGCCATAATGACCATCTGGGACCGACTCGCAGTTTGCATATGCACCCTTCGCTGCATAATCCAAGCGAAGTTGCTGATTAGACAGCGCTGTACCTGTATTACGAATACCTGCACGCAATCGGAGAATATCTCCTTGATTTGCGGTCATGTATGCGACATTTTCACTTGCGAGCCAGGTCGCGCCGCCATGCTGCTGCGGTGGAAAGACAATAACCGTCGGGTCAGATGCGAGTAATGCCGTCGCACGGACATCATCCCATCCTTCATGTTGATACCAGAACGTAAAACCGATACCAGAAGTGGTATGAGTCGAGTCTGTAGTTGAAAGTGTTGAAATGACAGTCCCCGACGGATCATACAGCGTTGCGGTAATGTTCCCGCCAGACGCCCAATTGATCTTATAGTCATACCAACCAGATGTATTGAAAGTAGGTGACTCTTCGGCGAGGGTTGTCTGATCACGTCCTCCGCGGGTAGCATTTCTCACTATCCGCACACGTTCGTCCACACCGAGCGGAGAAAGACAATACCCATAATTTGCACTTATTGATCCTGCAACCGCAAATGTTGTACAAAAGTCATCATTTTGCCCATTCACATCAACATACATTCGACCGCGAATCGTTGAATTTGATGATACGCCAGCCCCAGTGTTTGCCATACCAGTATTCGTGTAATTATTCTCATTTCCGACAGACGCCTTCAACATATTTGATCCAAGCGACGAGAATGGAGATGCGAGTGCTCGAGCTGCACCAGTAGTAAACATGCTCGTATCGCCACTCATTCCAGTCAGTCCAGACTCTGCGTCATAGAAGTACGCGAATGTACTTGTGCCACTCGATGCTTGTGCCGCAGACGTGTTGCCGTAATACACATACACATCCGCAGTTCCACTGCTTGGAAGTGAAGGAATTTTTACCCATACATGCGCCGTACCTGCAGATGAGTATTTCTCAATCCAGTGCGGAATAAGGGTAATTCCATCTGCCTGAGTAAAACGGATATCCCTAAAATCTGCCTGCATTTGTGCCTGATATGGGAGGACGACCTTAATAGCAACAGATGATGCTGCGATCGTTCCGGTATTCACTACATGGACTTTCTGCCGATGAGTCCATGACGAAGAACTCCCGTTATACCAACTCGAATCAGGGACCGCTTCCCCACCATCATTATTTCTCCAACGATAGTATCGCTGATCAATGAACTGACACGATGAGTCGTCCCAGCGAAACGCTCCACAAGCACTTGGACTCTGGTCGTTATCAAATGCTTCACCGGCGATCGCTCCGCTATGCAACGTAAATGTAATTGCGTTTGATGTCGTACCATTTAAGTAGGCGTTTACTCCACTTGTATGCCCTGAATCATAGGCAAACGAAAGTCCAGTGTAGAGTGATCCAGTGTTTCTGTTCACAGCACTTGCGTCAAAGGTCAGTATTCGTCCTGTATCTACACCGGTAGCAAGATCTGCATAATCAAGTGCAGTAATCGCAGTATCACCCAAGAAGGCAACTCCAGAGACATCAGTGTTCCTTAAGCGAAGATACCGAGCCTCAAATGTTGCGTTTTCAAACGTGAGTCCATATGTCCCAGAAAGAGACTGGACTGTTGTCGTTGCCGCTGGAGAACCTACGATCTTTAATCCGGAACCAGTTCCATAGTATGCCGATGAGCCAGATGCAAATCGGACAGAGGCTGCACGAGATGCGACTGCGGAGCCATCAAAGTCAGTTGTTGCGGACCAGTGGTCTGTTGTCGCAGTATTGCGATACTCTCCATAGATACGAAGTGCGCCATTTACGTTATTGTCATTCTGTGAATAGATTGCAGAAGACGATGCGAAGTTTACGGTTCCATAAGATGACTTCCACGAGCGAACCTGTGCACCAGGACCAAGCTCAACAGTATTATATGCCGCACCCGGGTCTGTCTTCAGGTTTATGGTTGATGTTCCCACCTTCTCTAATCTGAGCGTAGACCCGGTCCACGTACCACCAACAGCATTCAAGAACTGCTCACGAACCACCAATCGAACCGATGGCGAGACAACGAATGCATTTGCTGTTTTTATTTCAAATGCCCCCGTACTTGTCGCACTAGACTCCAACGTGAATCCACCCCCAGGACCCTGAACAATGACATGGGTAAATGATGATGTTCCTGGGTTTATAATCTTCCCTGTTGATGTCGCATTCATGATTACAGTCGACGAAGCGCCTGCAATAAAGGTTCCCGAATTTCTGAATGAACCCCCAACAGCGAATCGCTCCGTTGGTAATTCAAGTGAACCCGAAGCAACAGTCACATCGCCAGTCGATGTTGCATGCTGTACACCAAGTACATAATCCCCATTTTCAACTCGAAGTGTGTGGAAAGCTGACCCGCCCGGAGCGACCTTCCGTGTGCCAGCTCCACGCACAATGACCGTACCACCGTTTGCGATAAACGAACCTCCAGTATTCTCGAAGTCGAGACCAACAGATAACGATCCTGCCGGAAGCTTCACGGTACCAGACGCAACAGTGAATGCCCCAGTCGTGGTTGCGGAATCCATAAACTCCCATGAGCCCACTCCCGTAAATAGAAGCGTTCCAAATGTGCTCCCATTTGTGCGAATCTGATTCCCTGTTGTTGTTGCCTCAAAGAATAGTGTTCCGTTATTTGATTGTACAGTACCCTGATTAGTGAAACTCCCACCAATACCGAAGGTGCTTGCCGGGAGCGCTACGGTTCCCTGAGAAACGAGAAGTGTCCCAGTGGTTGATGCGAAACCAGACAGAGACCAGCTCCCCGTACCATTAAAGCGAAGTGACGGCAACGTTGTAGAAGAAAGCGCTGACACTGATTTCCCGGCAACAGCCGAAGTAAAGATGAATTCTCCCGACATACCAAGAACCTGGCCTTGTGAAAGAACAACAAGGTCTCCTCCAATGGTGTATTGTTCCCCAGCACCAGTTATCCAAGATGCCTGCGTACGCAGTTCAACGTCTCCGTCGATAGAGGAAGCATTCATGTTGCTTCCTACAGTGACTGATCCTTGTGGCTGGTATTTCTTTCCATCCCAGACGATGACTTTCGAATTTGTATCTGTAACGAGCGCACTCCCCGTCACCCGTACCGGGATATTTGCGTCATTATCTTTATCATAGGAGTTTATGCCGGCATTGGTAATCGCATCTTGTTCATTTCGAAGGATAATCGTACGTTCGTACAAATCATAATCACCAATATTCGTCATCGGACGGTATGCATATGAAACCGCCTGAACCCCGCTTGCAGCTGTAGTGTATACAGCAAGAGTGTCATACGGAGCATATACAATCGGACCGATTGAGTAACTCCCATCAACAGCACTACATGCAGACGTCAATGTTCCAGACCCTTGCACTTTTAATGCAACATACTGAGAAACACCATTACACGCAGACGACACTGTTACACCATCACTTTGGAGTACTTTTCCAGAAATATAAATCTGTGCAGCAGAATCATCCCAAATAACATATCCCGGATCTCCTGCAGGATCACCATCAAACGCTTCACCATCTCTCCCACCGTAGTGGTTGCGAATACGCCAAGCGGATGTTGTTGTTCCAGTCACAGAAATATTTGTTCCGCCTGGTGCAATGAATGCATTGCGATACGTTGTACGAAGTGGATTTGCCGTAATGACAGAGGCTGCAAGAGACACCATTGTCCCAACCCCAGAAGGGTTTCGAAGCACAATATCATCAAACTGTGTCACTTTTCCAGAACCAGTAAACTGAATGCCTGTTGCATTCATGCCAGAGAAATCTACAAACTGAAGTGTTGATGTTGCCCCACCAAAATTCAATCCGTAGGACCCTGAGAGCGCCTCAACAGTTGTTGTTGCAGAAGCAACACCAACAAGTTCAATCGCACTTGTACCAACAAATGATGCTGTAGAAGATGGTGCGAATCGAATCCGTGGAGCTCGTAAGTCACCCGCATTTAAGACTGCTCCATCAAAATCCTTGTAATAACTCCAATACTCTGTGCCCGTGCTTCGAGTGTAATCACCAAACACATAGGCATCACCAGCGATTCCTGCGTGATTCAGAGAAAGTGCACCACCAGTAGGCTGTGCAACAAACTGCGTTGATGATGAGTTCCAGAACACTGTCTGTGTATTAGCCCCAACACGAACAATATCATACGTATCAGCACCTGCAGTCTTTGTATTTATTTCCGAACGTGTTCCACTATTCACAAACAGCGTTGCACCAGTCCATGTTGTCGCAGTGCCACCAACAGCGTTACTGAAACTTCCTGTAATTTCCAAAGTTCTCCCGCTTGCCATGGTAAATGCAGAGGTTGACGCAATAACCATATTTGTAGCAGTAGCATTTTCCAAAATAGTCCATGAGCCAAGATCGTCTGCGAAGGAAATATTCCCGAACGGAGAGGACCCTGGATTCACTGTCTTAACTCCACCCCCAGTGAACTGAACAGAGCCAAGTGAGTGTGTAAAGACTCCTGCATTTGTCCAGCTCCCGGAAACAAATAGTGTTCCAACATCAGATGCAGTAAATCGAGCGCCAGAGGCAATGGAAATGTTTCCGCCAACGGTAATTGTTGGGTCATTGACCAGAGCTGTCACTTTTGGGGTTGATGCTCCGCCTCCAATAGTCATATTTCCAGCAACCTGCAACTGCATAGCAGGCAAGGTGCTTGTTCCTGTTCCCATGAAAGAAAGATTGGTATACGGAATATTTGCAACACTCACTGTTCCTGTTGGCGCATAAGTAATGGTTGCACCGGTAGTATCAATAGATCCCAGAACAGACAGGACAGTATTTGATCCAGTAAACACCAAGGGCGTTGCATTGAGATCAAGACTGTGTTGACTCCTCACTGTGAGTAATGCTCGTACTGTCGTTGTCCCGGCTCCAGTCTTTATGGTTGTAGAAGTACCCGTATCTCCAAGAACCAAATTATTGACTGTCCAGGCAGTATTTCCACCAAAGAATCCACCATTGGGAAGCGTCACTGTCCCCCCTGTAAGAGATACAGTTCCATCTCCCACTATCCCTTGTTGTGCAGTAATACTCCCAACACCAGACAATGTTCCCATTGTAATCGTGAATGTACCACCGATTGCCATTGTCGAACTCACGGTTAGTGTTCCAACGCCAGTCTTCTCTAGATTATGGAACACAATTGGGGCGGTTGCAGTCAATGTTCGTGTATCTGATGGATTAAAGACAAAAGTTGATGATGCAGCATTCAGTATTGCGCTTGAATCCATTTGGAATCGTCCACCTATGGTGATAATTTCACCAGAAGATGCGGTATAAGTGGCACTATTGTCTAAGTGAAACGCACCACCATATCCAATAGTTCCACCAGCTGCCGTTGTCACGTTTCCCCCAGGAGTGAATGTTTTTCCACTCCAAACCCAAAGCTCAGCCGTACCTGGAACAGACAGAGTACCTCCATTTGCAGTAAAGATCATGTCGCTATCATCATCCACGTCAAAATCAGACAATGCTGCGATAGTCATTGGGGTCACGTCTTCATGACGAAGAATGACACGATTTTGATAGAGCCGGATTCCCGACAAATCAACAGACGCGCCTCGTGTTACCGTTACTGCCTGCGCACCAGTGTCATCCAGGAAGATAGACATCGTTGTTTCTCCAGTAAAGGAGACATTAGGGATACTAAATGTCCCACCAACATCACATGGACCAGTGAAAGATCCACCACCAGAAACTTTTATCGTTACTGCTGGGGTTGCTCCATCGCAAACAGAAGCATCCATTGGCGTGACACCTGCGTCACTATAAACGGTACCTGAAATCGTGATGAGATAATTTGAATCATCCCATCGAATTTCTCCTGGATTCCCCGTTGGATCATTGTCAAATGATTCCCCGTCAATATTTCCATAATGCTGTTTAAAACGAAGAGATTGCGTTGTTGCTGACAAAACACGGATGTTTGTCGCAGAAAGAGAAGATCTGTCAAAGCCGACGCGATAATACTGTTCTCCTGCATTCGCGTTTACAACATCCGCTGTAAACGTCATGATATTTCCCGCATTAATATCAGTTGTAAACGACACATCGCTCAATACTGCAATATTTGTTGCACCAGACAACGAGAGTCCAGAGGTATTCATACCACTGAATGTTGCAAATTGGGCAGAGAGTGTAGACGAAGCAAAACTCATAGCATAATTTCCTACACCAATCGTTGCCACTGTGGTTGACGCGCCAGCATCTCCAATCACAGCAAGAGCGGATGATGTTGCAAAAGCGACAGATGATCCTGGCGCAATGGCGACAGTAGCAGTTCGCTCACTTCCAGATGGAAGTGCTGTGCCATCAAAATCAGTTGCATAACTCCACCATGCAGTACCTGATTGCTGAGTATAGGTTCCATAAATGCGAAGCGCTCCCGATACGTTTGCCCAGTTTTGCGCATACACGCTACTTCCCGCATTCGTTGTTATTGATACTGCATCAGAGTTCCATAAACGTAATTGAGTATTTTCATCCAGAATGATACTTCCGTAACTATCCCCACCTGTTGTTTTTGTGTTTGCACTCATGGTTGCGCCAGAAGTCAAACGCAGCGTAGACCCCGTCCATGTTGTATTTGCCTGTTGTGCAGTTGTTGTATAAAACCCATCAACTCGTAACTCGCGTCCGCTCTCCATACTAAAGGCTCCTACATTTCCTAATGCGAAATCGGATGTCACGCGAGTATTTCCTATAATACTGAAACTTCCCGCACCAGAGATAGTCAACTTGCTCAACATGGATGAACCAATACTCAGAGTCGCAGGACCTGCTGCACGATTCATAATGACATGAGATGCATTTGCAATAAATGATCCATTATTTATTAACGAACCGCCAATGGTCAAGGTGCTGCTTGATGCGGGAGTAAACACGCCAGAAGCATCAACAGTAAGAGACCCGAGGAATGTCGCCGTCGCATCTTGTAGTGCCGCCGAAGACCCAGATGCCACAACAAGAGATGAGAGCTGTTTTCCGTTGAGCTGTATGGTCGCAGATGCTCCATACATTCTGACTGTCCCAGTATTTGATTGCAATGTCGCAGTTGGAGACACGACGAGATTTCCTCCAACGGCGAGTATGCCAGAAGGGAGTGTCACAGACCCAGACTGGATACTCGTTGTCCCAGTTGTGGTTGCTGATGAGATAAATGACCAGGCTCCAGTGCCAACAAACTCAAGAGTCTGAAGTGACGACAGAAGAGAAAGCTGCTTTCCTGATACATTCGATGTCATGCGCGTTGTCAGCGGAGCTGCGAAAGATCCAGCCGTGTGCAAGAAGCTTCCTCCCACCGCGAGTGATTGTGCCGGCAGGTTTACTGCCCCACCCGAGATCAAGAGATCACCCGTGGTTGTTGCATGTGCATCAATCCAAGTCACTGTCCCGCTTGCAAGTGTCACATTATTCAACGTCTGTCCGCCCTGCTTCACATTAGCTGTTCCAGATGCGGCAATAGAGAGGCGCCCCGAACCGGAATTAATATATCCATTATTTGTGAAGTGCGAAGAAAGTGTTAACGTGTTCACTCCAAATGCAAACGTATCTCCATCTGCAATGGTGAGTGAGGTTGCTTTTGCGGGGGTACTTAGGGTAAGTGTCTTTGGCGAACCATCAACAAGCACATTTCCCATGTCTTGCTGCAGAGCAGTCAAGTCAGACCATGTCGCAACAGCAGTTCCAAGGAATGTTGTTGTTGCTGTCCCCTTTAGGAATACCCCGTTCGAACCAAGAGATAAACTCTTCTCAATCGAAATAGGCTGTGAAAGCGGAGAAAGCGTACCATAATTCACCACAAGATCTCCATTCGTGTACAGCGGTGATTGCAATTGCCATGTCGCTGAAGACGAACCCTCTCCGAATGTCACTGAGTAAAATTTGTATTGTGCAGCACCTGTATTATTGAGTATTCGTGTACTTGAGGTTGCAGTAAAAATCACAACAGATGTTCCAGGGGTAAATGTTCCTGTATTCCTCCAATCACCTCCAATCTTTATCGTATTTGCATCAGCTGTCACCTCTCCATTTAATACAAGAGAAGAAAGTGTACTTACACTTGTTCCTGATGCTTTCGGCCTCCAGGTTGTTCCTGTTGCCACGACGATAGACGCATCACTACACGGTGCACTTGCACATGCAGTAAGATTGTCTGAACCGTCGACATTAAAGAAGATGTCCGCACGTGTTTGGGCTAATGATTCATTATAATTATCAAACAGCTTCAGATCTGCATTTGTGATTGTTTGTCCAGCCTGTCCCGAATCACCAATCGTGAGCCAGCGTCGTGACAACTCCACATTTGAGAGATTTCCGGCACCAGCATACTTTACAACAGAAACAGCGCGATTTGCTACTCCTGGATTGTCGATCCACACAGTAACAGTCTCTCCATTCTTGTAGTTCACGCCAGAAATTGTCCATGTTCCTGTTCCAGAAATTGCCCCTGTTTTTCCAACCTGCTCAACACCGTTTACGGCGACCTTTACCGTACCACTCGTAAGTGCAGTCGTACGATCATTGTCTCGTGCAATACCAGAAATATTAAGACCCGCCGCCCACTCCACTGTCCAGTCATCAAGAGTTGGACATGTAGCAAAACCATTACAGGTTAAATCCGCACGGAGGCGAATCACACTGTAGACGGAAGAGTTCAAGCCAGATAAATCAATCGGGCTTGTTGATGTTCCTGTTGAGTTTCCAGGAATAACCGCATCTGGAACTCGTTCCCAATTCCCAGGAGACGATTCATATTCAACAGAAATCAATGCCGTTGTCCCAACAGGTCGTGTCGTGGTAAAGCGGGCCTGTCTCCATGAAGGACCATTTCCATCTGCAAAAACGATTGGAGATGAAAATACTTTTCCTTGGGTTAGTCCTTGCTGCGCAGACATGTCATACGGCTGACCATACGGCTTTGTCGTTACAGAAGATGCACCCATCGTAATTGCGGAAGACCAGGCAGAACCATTCCACATACGGAAAATATAGCTCAAAGAATTTCGCATTAAGGAAATCCCTAAAATATCTCCAGAGTACGATGCTCGTTCAAGACGTGATGTCCATGTCTCTCCCGCATACCATCGATATGCAGCATACGTAGACCAAATTCGAGTAGTATATGATGCTCCAGATTGCCAAGCGCTTGCCATATTTGTCGTATTAGAAAGTACGTCAAATATAGTTCTATTGTATGAGGCACTTCCGTCAGCAACCTGCCATGATTCATCAGCAACATATACGAGTTTGTTTGCACGTCCTGATTTCGTTTCATAAACACAATCATTTGATTGCGCATGGCGAGAATATGGCCAGTATTCACCAAGTTTTGAAGCCGTTGTTGGCTCCCATGCTGGTGTTACTGCATTCCATCGAACAAATTCCGTATATGCACCATCATCTGTCGGAGAATACTGTGAGATGCCACAAAGCATCAAATCATTACTTGTTGGACTGCGTCTCAAATTTCCCCATTCGAATTGCGCATTTGTTCTATTTCCATCGTTTCCCCCGAGAAGCGCATACGCGGTCTCTGTACCCCAGTTGTTTCCACTCCATACACGATATCGAAATCCTCTCGTCGTGTTATTTGATACAACCGCAACTGCCTTCCCACTCGTTCGTTCATACTCAATCGCCATACCATCGTGCGCTGGCTCTTGAATCTGTGCGGAAGCGCTGAAACTCATTGCGGAACCATTATCCCACTGAGTTCCATTCCATACCTCTGCACGAAATGTTGAACCAGTGTTGCGGAAGAGCGCAATAATCTGATTCTGTGTTGGGCTTGAAGCCATCTTTACCAGTTCGCAGTTTGTTGTAAAAGGTAAATCGAGATTCTGTACACTTCCCCAGGTAGAACCGTCAAATATTGCATAGACTGCATCTGTGCCACTGCAAGCAACAGCCACTGCACGACCACTTTGCGATTCATACGCAACATCAAAACTTCGCCTCTTGTCGGAAGGTGATGTATCGGTCAGAGTAAAGAGTCGTGACCAAATGCCATTTTCAAACACCTGAAATCGCACATCACGGTCAGCCCCCATTGTTCCAACCACAAACTGGTCATTAACAAGTGAGGGTCGTGCTACCGCCCAAAGCACAGTCGAGTTAATGGAAAGCATCTCCTTTGCCGTGCCGAGTACACCATTTTCGTAAAATCGGTACTTCGGCCTACTATTGGAGCCGTCCCCATATACCACCAGCACGCGATCACTTGTCGTTGCAACAGCGACGCTATGAGAAGGGTTTGCATACGTTCCAGAAAGTGTATCAGCATCCCATTGTCCCTTCATCGTTTGGAACCACGTTGGGTATGTCGTCGCTGCCGTATCTACAGTGAATGCACGTACTTCAGACCAGAATGACCAAGCCCCGCTTCCAAAGCCGTATCCACGAACACGGTAAAAATACGTCGTTCCATTTGTTAGTGGAGTTTGGAAGGTAAACTCGACGCGTTCTGCAGATGTAAACGGAGAAGTGTCTGCTGGGGTATCAATATTCTTAAAACCTGCAGTACACGAAGAGTCGCTATTACAGGTCGTTGAAGTGGTAAATGTCGGGTCTGTTGAGTACTGTACCTCGTATGTTACTGGACGATTCAATGGATCTGTCGATGCAAAGAGTAATGCTGGTGTAGTTGTACTCACCTTTGCATGATTGAATGGTGATGAAAGGATTGGAGCAAGTGTTTTGTATGCCCAATTCACGCCCCAATCAGAAAGTACTGGCGTTCCACTATTTGTGAAATTTGCACGCAGGCGAATTGCTGGATAAAACTGTGGGTCAACACTTGTAAGAGACACAGGGGAACTTCCGAACCCAGTCGAATTTCCAGATAACGCAGTGTCTGGAATAAGAACCCAGTTCTGCTGCTCATCCTGGTATTCAACTTGGTATGTAATTCCAGCTCCCCCATCATCGGTAAAGAGCAAACTCCCCCATACGGTTCCCATTGGACCCGCATTAAAGACGATCGAAGGAGAATACATCGTGCCAGAGGTTTGACCCCCTGTCAGCCGTGCAGCATTTCCTGAAATAGTAATATTCTCGAGCGTATTTTGTACAAACTGTGCATCTGTTGTCTGGAACCATGCCGACGTCGCGAGAGAAGTGTCCGTTGTAAAAGCACGTGCGCTAGACCACAACCCATACTGTGTACTGCCTGTAGGATCCATCGCACGAACCCTCCACCAATACGTTGTATTATTCGCAAGCGCACCATTCTGCACAGTGTACTGAATTGTATCTGCGTTGTTATATGGTGCTTTGTTACTTAGCGTTGTCAGGTTGCTGAAATATGCTGAGTTATTTGTTGTCGAATGCGAGACGACTGGTGATCCAAAATTTGGATCATCGTCAATTTCAATCGCATAGTGCATTGGGTTCCCCTCCTCATCCGAGGCTGCAAATGTCAACGTCGGAGTTAACGTCAGGATCTTCGCATGATTAAATTGTGTCTGAAGCACGGGAGCAATTGGCGCGCTATTTGAGAGAAAACTTGGAAATGCGCTGTATTGACCGAAAACTTTTCCACTCCCCTCAACCATACGCAAACAATATCGAGAAGATGATGCAAGACTTGTTCCTGCCTGCAAGACCCAATCGAACTCAGCATATGTCCCAATTCCTGCATCCTGTGTGAATGCTTGTGCTGACGAAGATTCACTATAGAACTGCACCGATGACAAAGTGCTTGAAGCCAATACAACACTAGCCAACTGAGTGCCTTGTGACACAAGAGTATTATCGTATCCACGAAGCGGAGCTGAGCCGCCAGGAGTACCAACATCATTCCAGTTGAGCGCAGTAGAACATGCCCCATCAGTAGAATACTGAAGTTTGAGTGGTGTTGTGCTTGCAGTTGCTGTTGCATTAGAGATTTGTGCAGAGACGCGAAGTCTGAATGTCGAACCAGGCTTAATGCGATAAGCAACATCTTCAATAGACATCCCTTCTGCAACATCTACAGCACCAGCTGGCCATGGATCAACTGGAAGTGGGTCATTTACATTATCGTAAAACCGGAAAGCTGTTTGTGTAAATTCTGGCACGCCAACACTTCTTTTTGCAAAGACAACCGTACGATATGGAGGAAGGGTAACTGCATCAGAAAAGAGGGTATAGTCAACAGTATGTGTATGATTTGGATTTGATCCAAAAGATCCAGAAAGTGATGCAGAACTTGTATTTGAATTCGATGCTCCAGTTGGGATATTGGTCGTATCTGTATGCTCGTGATGTGATAACCCTCCCGTTGCACCTGCAGAACTCATCGCCTTCACAAAACGATTACTCATTACCGCACCATCGACAGACAAATGCACCCATCCAGAAGCAGGGTCGTTATCCCACATCGTAATCGCTCCATTTGGAAGTGCCCCTGCAGCGCTTGCTTTTCCGAGCATGTATGTCACGTATGGAGGGTCATTTGAAATTGTGTTCGTTGATGTTGCTGTGACTGCATGTCCGTGAGTAGTATTCGCAACCTTCGGGTATATTCCAAAAGTTGTACTGCGATAGAGCGAACCTCCACTATATGTACCAAGTGTGCCAGAAAGTGCATGGCTATGAGTCGCACTTCCTTGCGTATTGAAAATACCAGAATCACCATATGGGAAATTTCCATCCAACGTACTATATGTTGTCCATCCAGACGGAGGAGTAGATTCAAACATCACAATTGCATTTTGCGGAATAGGAACATCACCCACTGCGTTCGCTCGCAAGATGCGCAAAGACATGGATGGTGGAAGATTTGAGCCTGTGGCAAATGTCGGAGTAAACGCATGTGTGTGGTCCTTATACACCAATGTTGCTGGAATTCCCGTATTCACCAAAATTGACGTTGAGTAAATCGCAGAACTGACCGATGTCGTAAACGTATGGGTATGTGTTGTTGCGCCACCATTAATGCTCGGAGTTGATGATCCCATTGGGTACCGTTGATAGAACGGATCAGTGCCGAGACACGATACACATGTCCACCCTGGTGGAGTCGTTCCACCATCCCAGTAGATGAGCATGTTTCCTGCGACGTCAGATGCAATTTGCCACTCACGAGGCTCAATATACAACGAATCTGTATCACCAATACGAGCAGGGCCGAGGAAATAGATGTACGGCGATTTGTCAGCAGCATCAAACGTATAGGTAAACTGATAGATTTCCCCAGCTTTCATCTTGACAGACCATACCGCTTCTTTAATTTGTTGAGAATCGTCCTTCCAGCGCAACGTCGATCCACCTCTTTCAAGTACCTCAAAATCAGCAGGAATCTGCTCAACAATTTGCCCCTCATAAGCTTCACGTGCAAATACGCGAAGCGTCATGCTGTAGGGAGCGGTCGGATTAATACGCGTTGGGCCCTTTCTCTCAATGACAAAAGGAGAACGGGACACGGCATTAAAGTGACTTCGCACTTCTGCAATAACATTATCTTGTTCATCAAGACGCAATACGCGCACAGAATGGACGCCAACATCAACTACGGGATATGACGCGGAATAATCCGGAACATCAACAACGGAATTACCATCACACTTTCCCGACTGCACTACGGGAACTTCAACAGTCGAACTCGCAGTATCAGTGATGAAGATTTTGAGTTTTGCATCACAGACAGTGTTTCCTGTTTCTGACAATGCCCCCAACCAGATGTCTGCTATCTCTCCTTGCTCGTATGTTGCTTTATTGAAATTCACCGCAAGAAGTCCCCAATAAAAATCATACACATCTTCGTAGGTCTGACCGCCTTCTTTAATCGTCATCCGTAGAAGTAATTTCCCAGGAACAATCTTTGTTGCTTCTTTCTTGTCAATAGTCACCGTCCACTCAAGAGATGACCCATAAGAAACAACAGGGGTGATTGGGAGCACTGCGCCCGCTTGCTCTACCGAGACATTCGTAATTGCAAAAGGAGCTGCACCAACCAAAGAGCGGAGAGTACGGAAAAACCCTCCTGACTGAGGAACATATTGAAAACGGAATGTTGGATTTTCTTCAGCAGCAAATTCTCGCTGTTTACTCAGAAAACGACTCACATGCGCACGCTCTTTCTCTCCTTCAATATCAAATATGCGATGCTCTCCTGGGACCACAAACTCTGGTGCTCCAAAAGCAACCTCTGGATCAAACCCTGCAGTCCCACGCGAAAGCGCAGCAGACTGAAGCATAGGATACTCATTCCCTCGGAGTACGTAGGAGAACAGAGCACCAGGAGACGTTTTTCCTACAGTCGGAAGAACACGAAGGAGCATGCCGTGTTCAAATGGACCATTGAGGATATTTCCACAAGTTGTCGTTGCAAGAGATGCGCCAGAGACGTCAAATACGCCGTATGCATACCCATTCGGACAAACAGCACGAACAGCATCAGCCTTTTGATCGAGCAGAGCAGAAGCAGAAAAACGCAACCTCTCGTCAGATGTCCTCGAGAGAAGAGGGAGAATTTCTTGTTCATCAAACAACGCGGCAACAGAAGGAAGACGTACCGAAAAAGCAGAACTTTCGTGTTCTGAGAAATGTGTCAGACCGTATGGGACAAGTACCTCTTCGTTCTGATCAAGAGAAAGCGCTGATTCCTCTGGACGTGTCGATGCAACATAAAACTCACCATACTTCTCCGCAATACCGAACTCGTTCCCTGCCACACCAAAAGGTAATGCAATGGCACGAGACGACAACGATAGCGCATGGACAGCAACTGGACCATTTGCATAGACGAGTGCACCGTGAGGAACATGTTCATAAAGAACAGTCTCACCGTACACAAGATTCTTTTCCGCAGCATCTCCGACGCGGACACGCGTATCATCAGCAAGCGCAGTGATCTTCACCGAAGACACCTCTTCGTCTTCTGACATCACAACGGCCCTCTCAATGAGACTGGATGAAAGAAAAGGTTTTTCTGGAGCCATCTTCGAGGCTGCTTCAGAGTTCCCTGCATAGAGATAGACGCGAGGCATGACCCCAGAACCATGTGGCAATCGCACCCATACAAGCCCTTTCCGTTGCGCAAAATTGAACTCCGATACCCATGATGGGAGCTCAACAACGCCACGCTCATCAGATACACGAATATCTAAGCCATCTTCATGTACCGTTGTCCAAAACTCTTGAGGCATACGATCCAAAGAAATCGGCACAACAGCCTCCTCTCCAAACGTTGCGTATGGAAGTCCGACATCCACAGGGACCCTCCAGTTCCATGATCCATCTGCAACAATTTTTGAGAGTCCATATGCACCGCCAGAAGAGACTGCTTGAATGTACACATCGCTCCGTGCATTTAATGGGACATTGTATGCGAATTTAAAATACTTTGTTGCTCCGGGTTCGATATCGTACGTCTGGCTATGAGACACCTCAGCAGATGATGATGGAATAATTCCTTCTGGCATATCAAGAAGCAAAGCACTGAGTGCCTTTCCAAATATGCTCTGTTCATCAGAGAACGGACCCCCGGTGATCGCATCGACATAAAACCCGCGTCTGAAAACGGTCGCATTTGCGTCAGTCATTGTCGTCACTTCTGAGTAACAGTTTGTTGCATCATCCGAAAGCGATGCACATGAGCGCTTCTCTTCTGTCTGCAGACATGTGTACTCAGAAATCCCAACATCTTCATTTGAAGATACGTCGAGGGATGAAGATGCTATTACCCAAGGTGACTCACACACATATGCAATAGGAGTCACCTCTGTCTCAACATTTTTTACCGGCGCATTATGAACATATTTCGAAAGTGAGGTCACTCGACCATTTCCGTCTGGGAAGAAAAAGGACAAACGCACCTGTTCGGTTGCATTACTAAAATTGGTCACCGCGACATACTCTTCTCCTGTTCCCAAAACTGCATGTTTTTCCTTCGTTGTTGCCACGCGGAGTTTTGCACTCGGAAGATCAGAAATAGTGTTCTCAAAATGCACAACAGCACCTGCACCGACATCAAGCGTATCTCGCTCCTTTGCACGACGCTCTGCGTCGCGAGAAAGCAACGCGCTTTTTACATTTGGAGAGAACAATGCAAGATCATCCGGTGATTCTGCCGCCTCAAAACCAACGTCCACCCATGCAGCATCAAGCAACAGAGTTGAATCAGATTCGCCTTCACGGACATATTCAGCAACTACGATCATGTCCGACAAGTCTGACCATGAAGATAATTCAAGTGGGAATCGTAAATATCCTCCTCGAAATGCGTTATCTGTCTCACCACGAACGACATGCTCACCCAAAAATACCCAACGACCATTTTTATACGCGCGGACAAGAAGGCGATCGTGTTGTTCTGTTGGAAGTGATTTTGCGGCAACAGAAAATACAACCTCAGCATTTCTCACAGGATACTGAGAAAGTTCCGTGCCAACTCCAAAGCCCTCAAACACAGCCATGTGGCATGGTTTAGAAAATACAGAGCACGAGGCAATCGCATATGGATCACGATTTTCTTTTTCTTCTTTTACCGTATCAGAAACAATTGTTGCTGATGAAGTCGCATCCACCGAAAAAGTGTTGTCATCTTGAACAGGCGCAGTCACCGCTTCAACTCCTTCGACAACGAGAGTTGATTCAGGAGTATCTTCGGCAACAGAGACAGGAGCACTCTCTGGTGTCTCTTGAGCCAAGATAGTCTTTGGAGAAACAATACTACGCAAAAATGAAAGCGGTTCGGTTGACGGTGCTTCTGGTGCAGATTGAGCACCATTTGTTTCAATGGGATTTTCCAAAGAAGGCGCAGAAGAACTTTCTTCTGAAGCTGGGACGGTCGAAGACTCAGAAACACTCGTTGTTTCAGCAGGAACAACACCAGTATCTGCAGGTGCACCGCTCGTGCTTTCTGTCGTCGTTGCGGATGGCGTTGTTGTGCTTGAAAGCAATTCCTCCTGAACACTCTCCTCTACGGTTTGTGCAAAGGAGCCAAATGCGACACGTGCAACATATTCTGGTGTGAAATCAGAAAATCGCGCATCAACAGAAAAATCCTGAACAAGTGCAGCTTCTACTCTTTCAAAACCCTCACCGGTCACGTACGAAGGACTGATATAGGCGTGAACTTCTTTTTCCGCCTTCGCTCGCAAAGCAAAAACGGTCATTGTTGCAGAAAGAAAAATCACAAAAGCAGCAGTAGACATCCACACCATTTTTGAGCGCTTCTGTGTCGAAATCATTCGGAACGACTGCTGAAAAAGTGCCCAAATCCTCCTACCAAAACGCACGACAGAATGATTCTGAGCCCCAACGAAAAAGCCACGCAAAGAGAAAAATACCCTGCGTACGCAACGTGAAAACCAGTTCCTCCACGAGGTTTTGGTCATTAGAACTATTTTACCATCATTTTCCTAAAATTGTGTGTATTTTTACACAGAAAGAGTACCAATTATACAGCTCAACAAAGCCATTATACTGAATATTCCCATACTATCCACAGAAGCAGTAAAAATTCTTTGTACAAGTGACTCTCTCTCTAAAAAAAATAACCCCAAAAACATGGGGTTATTTCAACATCTTCAAGACATCATGGTAGGTCACAACAACCATCAGAAGCATCAGTAAGGCGAAACCGATAAAGTTTGCCCAAGTCGTCACTGAAGCAGGAAGCTTCTTTCGGGTAACACTTTCAATCAAAATAAAGAGAAACCTCCCGCCGTCAAGCGCCGGAAATGGAACAAGGTTGATAACTGCGAGGTTCAAAGAAATCAGTGCGGTAAATAAGAGAATATGTGTAAAACCAAGCGATGCTGCACTACCAACCGCCTGTACAATACCAACTGGCCCACTCACTTCACTCATACTCCCCTCACCGACTATTGCAGAAGCAATAAAATGATAAATACCGACTGCTGTTGCGATAAAATAATCTGTCGTTTTTATTGCGCCTTCCACAATCGCCAGATGCACAGGCAACTTCAACTCACCTGCCTTGTCCATAGCAACACCGATCAAAAATCTCTCTGTTGTGTCAAGAATGCGTGGAGTAATTTCACTATTCATAACAACACCTTGCCTCTCTGACGTAAGAACCACGGGGACACCACCTTGTTCGGAAATGTATGCAGATAAATCTGAGACATCGTTCAATGGGGATGATGCGCGAGAATCAAGAAGGGACCTAACGGAAATAAGGCGATCGCCTGGAAGTATTCCTGCTTGTGCAGCAGGACTTTCTGGTATGACATCTGTGACGATAATTTTTGGATCACGAAGTTCTCCAAAACGATGAGCTCCAACACTTGTTTGCATACCCATCATCAAAATGATCGAAAAGAGGATCCACGCAACCAGGATATTTGCAATGATACCTCCAAGAATGACTGCCGCTTGTACATATCGAGGCTTATGAGTGAGACTTCTTTGTTCATCTAATTCTTTTTCTGATGCATCTTCACCATGGATCTTTACATATCCACCTATCGGTAAAGCGTTTAGAACGTATGTCGTTTCCCCATACTTTTTTGAAAATATTTTTGGTGGAAAGCCGAAAGCAAATTCATCAACGCGTGCCCCAGACTTCTTTGCAATAATGAAATGTCCAAACTCATGAGCAAGAACAAGAACGAGGAGTATAACAATGAAAATAAGAATTGACATAAACATGATGATAAAAAGTACCTCGCACCTGAGGCACTTCGAATAAATTATTGTGTGAGAATATCTTTTTCCTTCTTCTCGGCCATGGCTTCAAAGGCAGCATTTGCAGCATCAACGAGCTTTTGGAGGTCTTCTTTTGCCTTGAAATGCTCATCTTCAGATATTTCTCCATCCTTCTCTTTTGTCTTCATATCAGCAATAATCTGCTCCCGCGCTTTGCGCATGGTAATTTTTGCATCTTCAAGTCGCTCGCGCAATAGCTTAATGACTTGCTGCCTTCTTTCCCCTGTGAGTTCTGGAAAGATTACTCGGAGACCAGCATCATCAGCACTGACAGATAGTCCAAGATTTGCTTTCTGGATTGCCTGATCGATATTTTTTACCTGAGACTTATCCCACGGAGAGACGCGAATAGTTCGCGAATCTTCCATTGTAATTGTTGCAACGTGTGCAATTGGACTCATTGACCCATAAGACTCAACATGGATAGAATCAAGCACAGCAGTGGTTGCGCGCCCCGTCCGAAGTAAGGAGAGCTCTTTTTTAAGCCAATCTTCTGCTTCTGATACTGCATTCTGAAATATTGTGAAATCGTATGCCATATAGAGAAAGTATATCAAATTTTCTGCGACTTTCCAGCAGGAGACACTTGTGGGAGTCGAAGTGAAAGATGCTCAAAAATCATCTTTAAAGATGGAGAGATGTCTTGCATGTCTCGCTCTGCTTCAAAAAGTAGCCGCATCACCTGTTGCCAACTTTCTTCGCGCTGGAATCCACGGGACGCCAAGCACTCAAGGAGACTCTCTAAAAACGCTAGAAGTTCTCTCCGAGCAGAATCTCGCTCTTCACCTTCGTCGCCGCGAGCAGTGTCTAGGAGTGGCGAAAGATACTCGAGGCGCTCAGAAAATGATGCTGAAAGATATGTTTCAGGATCAAGGGAAAGAAGCCGAGGCGACACAGAAAGCAGATGATATGCAGGTGCGCGAGATAGTATTGTCGGCAAAAAGACATCCTTGTTTCTTACTACAAAAAGAATGTGTGTCTTTTCTTTTGGTTCTTCTATTGTTTTCAGTAATGCATGCTGAGCGGCTTCAACGATTTTATCAAACGATACAAGGATAATATGCTCTCCTTTATTTATGCGTGAATCAATCTCTTTCAACTGTCGTGCATGCTCAATGAGAAATGTTGTTGCGTGCAGTTCCGAGAGCATGTCGTGTCCTCCTAAAAGATGTTTTCGAACATACGATGCTACCGCAAGATGCGCATCACCAGGGATTTCCAAAATGCAAGATTGCCCAATCTTTGCAAGAGTAAGGTCATTCAATTGTTCCATAGATACAGTATAACAAAATACCACCACTTTGTGGCGGTATTATCGTTTTGTAATAATCGTCTTTTTGTATGTGTCTAAGTGTTCAAGGGCAACTCCAGTTCCTTTTGCAACACAATACAACGAATCATCTGCGATGCTTGCCTTCACACCAGTTCTTCGATACACCAGTTCTGGTAAATTTCGAAGCTGTGACGAACCGCCAGTCATAATAATTCCGCGATCAATAATGTCCGCCGATAGTTCTGGTGGTGTCTCCTGAAGAACATCCTTAATTGCCTTAATCATTTCTCGAAGTTCTCGGTCAATGGCACGCACAATCTCATTTGTTGATATTGTCACTGATCGTGGAAGTCCAGCAATGAAATCACGTCCTTTTATTGTCATCGATAGTTCTTGCTCTAATGGAACAGCAGAACCAATTTGCGTTTTGATATCTTCTGCGGTTTTGTCACCGATGGCAAGATTAAATGTTTTTTTAATGTAATCAGCGATTGCCGCATCAATACGATTACCTGCACACTTTACTGAAGTCGATGCAACAATTCCACCTAAAGAAATAACTGCAACATCTGTCGTTCCTCCCCCAATATCCACAATCATATGTCCTCGAGCTTCATAGATCGGAATACCTGCTCCAATGGCGGCAAGAATTGGTTCCTTTACAACATATGCATTTTTGGCGCCAGCCCGAAGTGCAGCTTCGATGACCGCCCTGCGCTCTGTCGATGTTACTCCAGCAGGAACAGAAACCATGACTTCGGGCTTCAAGAGCGACCATGTTCCCATCGCTTTGGAAATAAAGTAACGCAACATCGCTTCGGTCACACGATAATCAGCAATAACACCATCTCTCATTGGGCGATATGCGATAATATCATCTGGTGTTCGTCCAATCATTTCTTTTGCCTCAACACCAACTGCAAGAATTTTATTATCTCGCTCTGAAACTGCAACAACAGATGGCTCGTTTAAAACAATTCCTTTCCCGGGAACGTATACGAGCGTGTTTGCGGTGCCCAAATCAATGCCAAGCTTTCCACCAAATATACTCATGCACTGAACTCTAGCATAGGAGAAAGAAATAGCAAAAAATCGTACAAACAGTACGATTTTTTGCACATTAACAGCTTATTTGTCAATAGGCTATTCGAGAATGCCTACAACATCATAGCAAGCACGACTTTGTTCACCAGCACAACCTGAAGTATCCCCTCCTTGAATTTTTGAAGAAACCAAATCTACATCTGCCTGAAGCTCTTGTGCGCGCATATGCTCAAGTGTCGTTCCAAGGTGGTAAAAACTGCACATTCCCTTCTTTGCCACACATGCAGCAAATGACTCTCCCTCTTTTGGTTGCCTTGCATATGGAGCATAAAGAATTCGCGAACGAATCTCTTGAGGGATCGCATCACTATTCACGTATTTCAGCGTAAAGAGTTGATCGATACGGAGAGGATAATAACCTTCCTTCTCACTAAATTGTTTTAGTGCGGTAACAATTGTTGGAACCGCAAGCAGCACTGGCGAATCTTTTGCGATAACAATACCCGCTTCTGATGCATCAGCATGCAAAATCTTATATTCATCTATCGTTTTTGTATTGCGGTCGAAAACTGGCAACTCCTTAGGATATTGGAACGCGATATCCACAAGCACATTTCCCTGAAATGGAATTTTACTTGGATCAAACGCTGACTGAAGTGTGAGGCGTATTGGATGCAGTTTAAGTTTGTCGACAACTAATTCTCCAGAAATCATATCGTAGCGCCCAAGAAGAACGTCACGACGCGCAGAATCAGTACCCACCACAGTTGAACCACGAAGCATTCGAGAGACAAGATCACTAAGTGTAATCATTTTCCCCCCATCAAGAGATACGGGGATGCGATATAAGACCCGATCACCTTCGGAAATTTCAGTTACTGGACCACGAGCAACAATAGGGAAATGTTCCATAAAGCCCTGGAACAATTGTGTTTCTGATATCACAGCATCATAAGACTCTGTGGCACCTGAAAAACCGAGCATTTCACCAAGTTGCGCGTATGGAACACGTAGCCACTCTGAGACAGGGAGAAGGTGTTCGATAGGTGTGTTCAATGTAGGTTTTTGCTGAGACAGAAACACTTCTTTTTCCTGCCCAATGATTGAACCCTGAAACTCGATATGTATTGGCTCTGGCACACCTCGCTGTGTCATGATGAATTCTCCCTCGTGAATACTTTTTTCAAACATATTTGCACGTCCAACAACAGTACCCATGACATTTGCTTGCACAGTGAGTGATTCCAACAGTGCATCTGTTGAAGAGGCGTGAATCTGTAGCACGGCATTATAAGAAAATGCCCCATCCTGGAATAACCCACGAAGCGCCCCCGAGAGAGCAGATTGTGCACTTGGTTTTTTGAGGACGACAATATAATATCCAATACCAAAAATCAAACCCAAGACAAGAAGGATACTCATTGCTAGGAAAAAAATTGATGCACTCACTTTTTTTTGTGGTGGTGGCGGAACAGAATCTTGTTCAAACGCCTCTGTATCTGAAAGAGCAACACCAGCAACCGCATCTGTTTTATCGCCAAGTGCAACAACTTGCTCAGGAATAACCCCCTCCCCAATACGTAACAAGTCCGCATGCATTGTTCTTTTTTGAGGAACTTTCAGTGAATGCGCTGCGGCGGCTGCAATTTGTTCTTCATCCGGTTTAATAATCGGCGAAACAACAGGGTGAGAATCGGAAAGATCTCCGTTTGAAGCAAGAGCACTTTCAACAGAATCGCGCAATGCAGATTTTGGGGATTCGCCCTTTTGTGTGCTTCGTACTTTGCCAATATCAAAACGAACAGGCTCTGGCTTTGGCGGCAAAATGCTTTCATGGGCGACTGGCTGTTGAGTGCTCATCGCTGGAGCATTGACTTGCGGCGCATGAATAATAGTCGGAGACACAATTGTTGCCTGTGGAGGCCTTTCTATACCCTGTTGCATTGGTGCTTGCCCAAATTGAGCGAGATATGCTTGCTCCTCAACATCAGGAGAAACTCCGTTCATTTCAGCAACGCGAGAGCCAGGTGCGTATTGCGTAGGCGGCGAAGCAGGAGCCATGCGTGGCTGCATCCCAGCCATCTGCATCGGCATCTCAGGGAACTGAAATCCCTGAGGGGCACCAAACATATTTGCTGGCACAACGATTATTTGTGGCTGTGGTGCAACTGGAGGCGGTGGTGGTTGGGCAGCAACGGGAACCACTGGTGGTTGCTGTTGTGGCACAACAGTACCTGCAGGTAGAGGAGATTGGGGAGCGGTATCGTGCCGCGGAATCCCAATCGAGACGTCTCCTTGCTGATGTACCTGTTTTTCCACAGCCCCTTCTTCTTTATGATGAATCTCAACACTACTTGGTGCTTCCGTATGCGTTGGAGATGTTTCTGTGTGGAGAGTTGTTTCTATTGAAGCGCTCTTCTCTTGTGTATCGTGAGGCTTCTCATTCAATATCGGCGTTTGTGTGTCAACAGAAGGAGTCGTGAGACTCTGAGACTGCCGATTCGCATCGATTGGAGAAATTGGTAATTCAGTACGCGCAACGCCCTTCTCCTCGATCACTACTGAGTCAGAAACCGTGTCAGCAACAGGATGTTCTATGGCACGAGAAGTATCATCTTGTGTATCAGCATGACCGTCTTGTTTCAACAAGGCGGAAGCAAGATCAAACTTTGGCAACACCTCATCGGCCTGAGAAGAATCTTCTGCTTTTCTTTCTGTACCGTGAGATTCTGAAACCTGAACTTTCTCTATAGCGACCGCACTCGTCGGCCCCGTCTTCTGAACAGAAAGATCCGATGATATTTTTTCTTTTTCTTGTGTGTTCTGAACAGAAAGCGCAATTTCTGCATGCGGCTCTAAAATCTCTGTCGCTAGAGGTGATACAACCTTCTTTGGGGTTGGCTCATCATCTGGCACATCGAGCCCAAAAACAACTTTAGTCTCAATTGATTCTTTTGATTTATGTATTTGGGGAACTGGTGCTGGACCGTGCTTTGTGTCAGCACCTAAATGCTGTAATTTTGACACGTGAATAGTTGGTCCATGTTGTGAGTGCGCATGTTTTTGTGCAGCGGAAACTTCCATGCCATTTTGCGTCGAGCGAACCATCGGACGAAATGCTTGTGGCTTAAGCGACGCTGGACGTGCAAGTGTTGGCTTCGGTTTCTCTTCGGGTTTCTCCACATACTGCATTGGAGCAGCATGCCGTGGGTATTCCATGTCTTTTGGACCAGGTGCTGAAACCGGAGCAGGAGCGTGTCTTACGACAGGCTCTTGAGCCTCAAAAGGAGCGCTACTTTGGGTGAGTTCAAGCTGAGCGCCATTCGTTACCGGTGCTACGGGGGACGCAAAATCAGAAGATTGTGGCGGTGCAACATTCTTCTGGTCATATCCTTCTTCAGCTTGTTCCTCCGGAAGTCCAAGCGCACGAAATGCTTCGGCAACGTCTTCTCGATCCCACTCCCCCTCAGTAACCAATAGACGAGTGATCTCTGCAAGACTCATACCAAGTGCATGCTCGATACGAATAAACTCCAACAGCTCTGGCGTTGTCATAATTCTCATTTATTGTATCACAGGATTCTCTGTTTTCTCTGTGTATATCACACCAGAACGTTCTTGTTGGAATGTGTTCCTTGCTAGATTTTTAAAGGAAATAATGCTATTGTGACCTTGATGTATCTCATTACCGTCGCACCAATATCACGAGGTATACCACTTGCTGAACTCTCGTATCTTTCTTCTTCTGCGATTCCTCTTGGATCGCTCATTTCGGTGCCCATCCGAAAAAAACACACTCAAGCGCTTGTCGTACATGTCTCGCCCGCAGCAGAATCAAAAAGCGACATCAAGCAATCTCGATTCTCTCTTACGCAATTAAAACACGTTACAGTGTATGGACGCCTTCCAGAAAGCATCATTCGAGCAGTGCAAAAAACCGCAGAATGGCATGTTTCTCCGTTTGGTGCTGCACTTGATGCACTTCTTCCAGCATCACTCTTGCGACACCCAGAGCTTTTTCAAGAACTAATACCAAAACACACAGAAGGCACAATTCTTCACCCCTTCATTCTTCAAGCTGAGGAAACAGAACGCATCGCCACATACAAAAGTCATATCCGTGAGGTATTTGCACGAGGAGGGTCTGTATTTTTTATTCTTCCAACCATACAGGACATCGAACGTATAGATGCTGCGATCGGAAAAGGTATAAGCACGTACACATATGTACTCCATAGTAATCTTACACAAAAACAACTCGACGACCGCATTAGAGAAATTGCAACAAGTGATCACTCTGTTTTAGTAATCGCAACTCCACAGTTTGTAAGCACTCCATGTCCAAATGTGCAAAGTATTATTCTTGAAAGAGAAAGTGCACACGCATACACACTCACTCATCGCCCATTTATTGACACCCGATATTATGTCGAAGCATATGCACAAGAGCAAAAACTAACTTGTATTCTTGGCGATCTTTTCTTGCGAAGCGAGACCCTTCTCGCATACCAAAACGGTGCATATGACGCACTTATGCGCCCAAAAGCCCGCTATTCTTCCACCTCAAAAAGTCACCTTATTGACATGCGTTCTTCAGGGGAACAACCATCAGCTGGGAAAGTGGCATTCTTTTCTAAGGAACTTGTAGCACTCTTGAGTGACGCAAAGAAACGTGGATCATCTTCATTTATTCTCTGTATCCGCAAGGGGATTGCGCCAGTCACCGTGTGTGGAGATTGTGGGACAGTTGTCGACTGCACACATTGTGGTGCACCCCTCGTATTACATGCACAGAAACACACGCAACAACCAGCACACAAACAACAGCAAAACATTCCTCACAATGTAACCGCAGAAGAAGAAGCGGCACTTGCAGAAACAGTGCATGATGGCGTTGGCCTTTCAGAACACAACGAAACCACCCAAAATATTTTTCTCTGCCACCGATGCGGAACAAAGGCTGAACCACATCGCAACTGCAATCATTGTCACGGCTGGAGATTTACCTCACTTGGACTCGGCATCGAGCAGGCAGAGCATATCTTGAAGCAAAAATATGGAGATCACTCAATTTTTCGCATTGACGCAGACGCTGTCCATTCTCACAAAGAAGCAAAAGAACGTGCACAGGCATTCCTCAGTACACCAGGGTCCATTCTTCTTGGGACAGAAATGGCCATACCCTATATCACCGACCCAGTTGGCCTTGTTGGCATCCTCTCAGTAAACTCCCTTCTTACTGTTCCCGAGTATCGCATGAACGAACATGTTTTCCGACTCCTCCTTGTTTTAAGAGAAAAAGCTCGCGACCATTTTGCTGTGCAATTCCGCGAGAAACATGATCTCTTCGATCTTGCAACGCGCGGAAATATTAGTGAGTTTATGGAGCAGGAACTTGCGCTTCGTGAAGAACTTCGTTTTCCTCCATACACAATATTTGTAAAGACGCACTTTGAAGGCCAGAAGGATGCTGTCGATGCGTTCCTTTCTTACATGAAAGAGCACGCACAGCGCTTTCCCAACGTCACCCCCATCTTTCCACACACACTTGGAAAAAAAGGAAATATGTATGCAACTCACGTACTCTTCGTACTCAAAAGAGATTTGTGGCCACATGAAGATTTTCGTGCTTTCCTCGCCTCTCTTCCTCAAGAAGTTACTGTTAAAGTGGAACCACGAAGTGTTCTACCAGAATAATACCATCACCAATGTATACCATTTCACATAATTACGAAACGCATATCGTTCAAAAAGATCATCCTGCGTTACGAAAGATTTCACCAGAAGTCCCCCCAGAAATGTTTGGGTCAGATACACTGCGAGACATTATCTCACGCATGATAACCGCACTCGAGGCTGAACCAGATGGCGTTGCGATTGCCTGTCCTCAAATAGGAGAGAACTGGAGAATTTTTGTTGTTCACCGCAGAGCATTCGCACCAGTAGATGATGATGGTTTCCCTGAAGAAAAACTCCCAAAACAGCATCTTATTGTCATCAATCCCAAGATCATTAAAGTATCTCAGCAAAAACAACGTGTTCCTGAAGGATGCTTGTCTGTTCGTTGGCTTTTTGGCACAACAGAAAGATATGTAAAAGCAACAATCGAATACCAAGATGAAATCGGAAAAATCCACTCACGTGGTGCGTCGGGACTTATGGCACAAATCTTCCAGCACGAGATTGAGCATCTTAATGGAGTACTCTTTTGCGATCATGCGAGCGCACTTGCAGAAATGAGCGACAAGGAAATTCGTGAAGTCAAAAAGGCTGCTGAACACATTCGCACACTAACGTAATATCTATGACGGCACCACTTCGCTTTGTTTATTTTGGAACACCCGTGTTTGCTGTTGCAATCGCAGAGATGCTTCGCGCGAACGGCATAGTCCCCTCTCTTGTCGTGACCACCCCAGAAAAACCAGTTGGTCGAAAATTGCTCCTCACAAAGACCCCAATGCACGAATGGGCAATACAAAACCACATACCCGTGTGCACTCCCGCAACACTCAGAACACAAGAAATAACAGAAGTCCTCGAACGAGAACGTGCTGACATATTCCTTGTGGTTGCATATGGAAAAATGATTCCTGAACACATGCTTCGCATGCCTCGAATTGCAACACTCAACATTCACCCATCACTTCTTCCAAAGTTTCGAGGTCCTTCTCCTATTGAAAGCACGATCATTGCGGGCGACACGACAACAGGGGTCACCCTCATGGAACTTGATACCGAAATGGATCACGGCCCTGTTATCCTTCAAGAATCCCTCAATCAATCATGGGATCCCTCAAACCCCCCTACAAGCGCCGAAATTGAGCATGCACTTGCTTCCATTGCAGGGAAAATACTTATTGGTGCTCTTCCAGGCATTGAAGAGCACATAAAGCACAAACAGGAGCAAGCTCACACACAAGCAACCTATTGCAAAAAAATTGAGAAAGAAGATGGACTCGTCGATATTCATGGTGACCCAATTATTGCAATACGAAAAATTCGTGCATACCACCTCTGGCCTGGAGCGTTCTTCTTCCTGAAACATAATGAAAAAGATATTCGAATAAAAATCACCCAAGCACGTGTAGAACATCATACTCTTATTATCGAAAAAGTTATCCCTGAAGGAAAAAAGGAGATGTTTTATGCCGACTTTCTTCGTGGCCTCCATTAAAAAAAACGCTTTCGCGTTTTTTTTATTTTCGTAATGCTTCTTTCACCTTTCGCTCACCCTTCTTTTCAAGCACACGAGCGCGCTTATAATGCTCTTTGACATCTTGTACAGCCTCGTCTTTCATTGCATCAATTGCGGCATACAAATCTGATGCATCAAATTTTTCTACACGAAAATCTTTCTTTCCTGCTCGCATCGTCAATTCCGCCTTAAATACCTGTGCACCCGTCTTGTGGTGTTTTGTTTCTTTGCTAATCTCCACACGAGCGATACAACTCTTTTCTTTTGGATCCAGAACTTTTTCGAGTTCACGCAACCGCATTGCGACATATGCATCAAGTGCATTTGTGTGATCGATACCCGTTGCTTTGAGTGTTAATCTCATATGTTGTTGTTATTAGCTATTATGTCTTTAGTATATCAATTTTTTTTAAAAAAAGATACACAATTACAGTAAAAATATTCCAGCAAGGAGTATTGAGAAAACGATACGATACCACGCAAAAAACGTAAAACCTCTTTTCTCAATATATGCCATTAATGCGTGGATCACAGAATACGCAACAATAAATGAAACGATCGTTCCACAGAGAATAAGACTCAAGCCGTCCCATGTTACGTCTCCGTTATATTGAAACAGAGACAAGATACCAGCAGATGCCATAGTAGGAATCCCTAAAAAGAATGAGAATGCAACAGCTTCCTTTTTACTCAGCCCCTGCGACAATCCTGCATAGATGGTCGCAGCAGAACGCGAGATGCCGGGGATAAAAGCAATAGTCTGAAGTGCGCCAATGGCGACAAGCGACTTTTTGGAGAGAGCTTCTATCGGATACCCACGAGAAATGCGTGCAATTCTTGATTCGAAGAAAAGCATAAAAACACCACCGAGAAACAAAGCTGCGATAGAGACAAGAAGATACCCATGGAGAAAACCAACAGCGTCTTTCAGTAGAAGCCCAAGGATGGCTGTTGGAATAAACGCCCAAACGATAGCCCATTGAGTTTTTCGCTCAACCAAAAGCCTGCGTGGCGCATACACGAGCACCGCAAGAATCGCACCACATTGCACAATAATATTAAACAAGGAAAGAAGATCTGTCTGCGATAAACCAAGGAAATGCTCTGAAATTAAAAGATGTGCCGTCGATGAAATAGGAAGAAACTCTGTTGCCCCCTCTACAACGCCAAGAATAATTGCGGAAAGATAATCCATGAGAACAGTATATCATGCACATCTTCTTCCATCTTCCATCATCATCATGTATCATAGGGTCATGAAAAGCTCACGAATACTGCTCGTCGGAATTATCTGCCTGTGTGCAGCAGGCGCCATCGTGTTCTCAATTCTTGGTCAAGAACGAACCATCTCGACACCTGTGTATACCATTGAGGAAATTCCTCCACAGCAACAGCAAGACACCACTGCCATGGAACTTGACCAAGCGATACGCATTGATGCTTCTCCTTCAGAAAATGGAACATCATCATTATCAGACACAACATCATCCACAGCACCATATGAATCAACAACAAACTAAGCGAACTTTTTCTCTTTTTACCTATCTCATTACTGGAGCAGCACTGCTTTCTGGAATTCTCGTAGGGTATATGATTGGACAGCGAGATGCGACAAACATAAAAACTGCAACACGAACAGTACACGTACTTGTCAGCGATGGAATTTCTACTCGAAATTGGAATAACGTTACACTTGAAGAAGGACAATCCGTCGCGGATCTTATCGACAAAATTGCATCAATTGAGCAACTCCCTATCACCTGGAATGGAAACGGAAAAGACCGCACCCTTACTTCTTTTATCAATGCAACAGAGGGATTCCAGTGGACATACTTCATTAACAATGCACAACCTGGTCAGCCAATCGGAAGATTTATCCCAAAGCATGGTGATGTCATTGTTCTTGTAGGAGTGAAGCAGTGAGAATAGAAAAAGCGCATGAGCGCTTTTTCATTTTCTCCCCTCGGCAGGAGTCGAACTCCTCGGAAACCCATGGTTTTCCGACGCTCATTCGAAGACTCACTCGCTGCCTTCCTCTACGGGGAAACGACTGTTTCCCCGACCCCCTTCCGTTCGATTCTACCGAGGGGAGAAAGAAAAAAACGCTAACGCGTTTTTCCTTCTCTCCCCTCGGCAGGAATCGAACCTGCATCTCCTCCTTCGGAGGGAGGCGTCGTATCCATTGAACTACGAGGAGTTGTTCGCAGTATACCAGTAAACTAAAAATGGCTCAATATAGCCAAACAGATTATATTGACAAATGGACTATTTATGGTATAATGCATATGTAGGAGGTCAAGGATGCGAGTCGGAGAATGGCTCTACTTCCTTTCCATGCTCATCGCTTCCATCTGCGCTCAGGCGTTGTATCGGAAGCACTAGCTCGCAAAAGCGGCCTCAGGAGACGGCCGCTTTTCCTTTACAGGAATATTTTACCTGATAGATTACCATCAGACGAAGGAGAACATATGCCGCAGTTTTCAACGCGAGACAATTTTGTACTTTCCGTCCAACTTGAACTCCATCTAGTTGGTCTCAGAGATATTTTCTCTCTTTTCACACACGTCGAGATGCGCTATAGACCTGAAGAAAAGCGCGTTGAACTCCAAGGAGACAAACACACCCTCTTTGCTTTCACCGGTGTCTCGTGGAATATTGCTCACATGCTCGCGACCCAGCTCCATCTTACGATGTCGCACCCTCAGCACTGCCCCAACCACTGGGACAACGCACAACCCCTCTTTATCATTTCTGGAGATGCAAAAGCCAAGGACGTGCGCACACTCATAAAGCATGCAAAAGCACTTAGACTCCCATATGAGTTTCGCCAACTGAAAACTTTGGGGCCTTTTACCCCAACGTCGCTTTTCTATAAGAATTCGCGCCTAAATGGAGTTGATGACAGTATCGCAAAGATGATGGAATCTATGAGCGATTTCGCCAAAACATTCCCTGAACATCTCATCCCACCCAAGTAGCCTTCGGGCTACTTTTTGTTTGATTTTCCCTCGGATATTTCATATACTGTCCCCATGTCTGTACGCGCACGTGATGCACATTGGCTCAAAATGGAGAAATACCAAGGAGAAACTCCTCCCCAATACTACAAAGACCTTGAGCGCCTCGAGCGAGGTGAGCCCATTGCCTATGTCATCGGATGGATTCCTTTTTTGCGTGCACGTATCAATCTCGACGATCGCCCCCTTATCCCACGCCCAGAGACGGAATACTGGGCAAGTGAAGCATTTCGTATTATTGAAGCACGATTTCCCCACATCTTCCCATTTCGATTCGCAGACCTCTTTGCTGGAAGCGGATGTATCGGGATTTCTGCACTGATGCGCTTCCCAAAAGCACAGTGCACCTTCATTGACATCGGTTTTGATGAATGTGCCTCGACTGCAAAGAACATTAAAAATAATGTCTATCATGCAGAACGAGCAAAAGTCATTCACGGGGACGCGACAACACTCATGACTGGCCCATACCATACCATCTTTGCAAACCCTCCATACATCGCAGATCAATCAACGGTCGACGAGAGTGTCTACACCTGGGAGCCACACCGTGCACTTTATGCAAATGAGGAAGGGCTCGGTGAAATCAAAAGGCTCCTCCAAGAATCAGCACAACACCTCACAGAAGATGGCGTCCTATTTTGCGAGTTTGCACAGGGGCAACATGAAGCGATACGCCAGCTTGAAGACGCGGCGCACTGGGACATCACCTATCACGACGATCAATATGGTATTACTCGCTGGTTCGAGGCATACCCGAAACACCATGACTAAACGCATACTGACAATCACAGCAACAGGCATAGCGCACAATGGTGCCGCTTTTGCCGAGCATGAGGGTAAAAAAGTATACATTCACGGCATGCTTCCAGGAGAAACGGCGCTTGTTTCTGTTGAGAAGAAACACAGAGTTTTCTTTGGGAGTGTAGAAGAATTCATCGTCCGGTCAAGCGAAAGGAAAGAACCAAATGAAGCACACTATCTTTCTTGTAGCCCGTGGCAAGTGATGCACTATCCCACACAATGCACGCACAAACGACAACTCCTCAGCGACCTCTATGGAAGATACGCACATCCTACCCCTATATCGTTCACGCCTGCAGACGACATCTCGAGGTATCGCACAAAAATAGAATTCTCTTTTACAGACAAAGATCAGGCAGGAAATACTATCCCCCTCTCTCTGTCTTTTCGGGAGCGAAATAATGGAAAACACAGTGTTCAACTCGATCATACTGGGTGTATCCTTGCCAGCAATCACACGAATTCCGTTGGTATAGCGATTGCGTCCTCACTTGCATCACAAGGATTCACCTATCGCGATACGAAAGCGCTCACCATTCGGGAAAGCAAGACCACTGGAGATTGTATCGCGATTCTCTACTTGAAAGAACGGAAGATACCGCATATCTCATGGAAGAATATTCCCCACCTCATAGGGCTGCACATCTATTATTCTACTCACAAATCCCCAGCAGCAGTACCGACTGAGCTTCTTGTTTCAGAAGGTGCTGCAGAACTGACCGAAACACTCCAGGGGGTCACTCTTTCGTATGCCTGGGATAGTTTTTTCCAAAACAACATCCCCCTGTTTCTTAATGCAGTGGCCATTATGAGAGAGCACGTACCACCATCTGCGAATATCCTTGAACTCTATTCCGGCGTTGGTACAATAGGGCTCCTTCTTGCATCTTCCGCAAAATCAGTTCACGGGGTAGAAATTCATCCACACTCCGTCGCAATGGCGAATAAAAATGCGCAACAGAACGCAATCCGGAACTACACAGCAGAAGCAATTCCGTCAGAACATATCCCGAAAGTGCGACTTGCTCAAACAGACTGTCTCGTTCTCGATCCTCCACGTGCAGGATTACACCCAAAATTGATTTCCGCAATTCTCGAAACGCAACCACCAATCCTTCTTTATCTTTCTTGTAACCCAGAAACACAAGCGCGCGACTACGCGATGCTCTCAGAAAAGTACGATATTTCTCATATCCATGGTTTTGATTTCTATCCCAATACACCACACCTCGAATCCCTGCTTGTCTTGAAAAAAAGAGGATAATTTGTTAGACTACTAATCAACATGGCAAATAAGAAAACAAAGCACGCACAGCGAAAGAAGGCAAATCGCGCAGGCAAATCATGTACAACACGGATGCGCTAATAATCAAAAAACCGCTTCTTGGGCGGTTTTTTGTTGACATAGAGTTTGAATACGGTAGTATCACACAGGACTTTTCTTTGGAGCCATCATGACACGACGAAAGCACCATCCGCTGTTTCTCATCAGTGGACTCACGTGCGCAGGGAAACGTATGCTTCTTCAGCATGTTCTTCGCACATACCCTTCAGTGCAGCACATCGTTACGACGACAGATAGACCGGCTCTCCCTGGAGAACAGGAAGGTGTTGACCATTTCTTCATGACGCCAGAAGAATTCACACGTCAAGAAAAAGCGGGGGCCTTTATTGAAACAAGTCCCGTCCATGGATACTCCTACGGTGTATCGAGCATCAATGTCGAACACCTTCGTCAGCAAGGCCCAGTATGTATGATCGTCAACCCATGCGGCGCGATTGAAATCTCCGAGGCGCTATCTCACACAAATAAGGTGTACGGCATCTTTGTTCTTGCAGATATGCCAGGCATACGAAAGCGAATCAATGAGCGCTCTCTCACACAAAAAGACGCAAACGCGAGCATGGAAGAAATCACCGAAGAACTCTCTCACAGTACATCCTCATATTTTGACCTTGTTGTGAACATGAGCGACAGACTGATGAATGCAAGCATTGGAGCAGTACTCCAATTTATCGGTCAAAAACTTTCTCACTAGCCCCTTTCCGGGCTTTTTGTTTAATTGACAAAATATTATTTTATGTTATAATATACATACATCAAAGGAGCGCTCATGAAGCGAATTTTCACTGTACTGTTTGTTCTTTCGTCGGCCGTCCTCTTCGCAATCACATTGCGGAACCCCCTCCCGAAAGAAGTTCAGGAGTTCGTGAAGGTGTCCGAAGTGCTCAACAAAAGCACATTCACCGGGCACACTGTTACGAATACTGAGCATCTCGATAACGGGGATCGCAAGGTATACTTCCAACTTCAATTTGAGAAAGAATTGAAGGATGGTACGTATATCGGAAAAGATGGGATCAAGATCGCCTGGCAAGGCGGTCAGACCATCCGCTTCAGCGAAAGAGTGGTTCTGACCTACGACAAGGATGGAGCTGTTGTTCAGCGAAGCTGCTGGAGCAGCGACAACAAAATCTTGTCGCATACTATTTTCAAAAAATAATGCTGCGCCGAAAGGCGCAGCATCAGTGTTTTAATGTGCCAAGTGATCTACCGGCTGCGAATCACCATGAGGGTGTTTTTTTATTAAAAACATTGCAGCAAAATAGAGGAGGACTGCCGGAATAATGCCTCCGAAAAAGAGAAATACGGCAAACCCCACACGAAGAATTCCTGGGCTCACTTCCATCCACTCGCCAAGCCCACTAAAAACACCACCAAGAATGTGTTTTTCTCCATGTGTATGACGATAAAGTTTTCTCATACACGTATAGTATAGCACAAAAAGACGCCGAGGCGTCTTTTATTTCATCTCTATCGAGAGAATAGTGATTGGTTCTTTTGGTCGATCTCCTGGAAGCGTCTGAATGGATTCAATACTCTCAACCACTTCCATGCCTGCTATGACGCGACCAAATGCAGTGTGCTTTCCATCAAGCCATGGCGTACTTTCTGCCGTAACGATGAAGAACTGACTTCCATTCGTATTTGGCCCTGCATTTGCCATCGCAAGCACGCCACGAACAAGTGCAATAGAATTAATCTCATCCTCAAATTGATATCCTGGGCCACCTGTTCCCCACCGTGCACCTGCAGTGTCATCTTTTGACAATGGATCACCTCCCTGAATCATGAAACCGCGAATCACACGATGAAAACGCGTTCCGTCATAAAACCCTTTTTGTGCAAGAGTAAGAAAATTTTCTACAGTCTTTGGTGCGCTTTTTCCATACAACTCGAGCGTAATGTCGCCTTTCGTTGTTTTTAACACTGCTCTTTGTGTAGCGAATTCTTGTTGTGTTTCCATATTCTGTGTATTGTTTTGTTGTATTTTTGGTGCTCCTGGACGCTCTCCGTACAGGAATAGGCCGACTGCAAAAGCAACGACGAGTACTCCGATACCAATAATCCAGTAGGTTTGTGTATTCCCCATAATACGATGTCTTACGTCCACGTGGACAACGAATAAGTTCCCGTAGTATACCAAAATCTGAAAAGAAAAACAGCCCGTGCTGTTATTCTTGAATCTGGCCCAAGAGAGGCTCCGTAGTCGTTGCCTTCACATATCCAGTGCGTTGTTCGAGTTCGGCAATATCGATAACTCCTACCTTTCTTGTGCCATCTTTAAAGACGGTTGTGGGGTATGAATCCACTCCTGCCTCTTTACAGACATCCAGCTGGCCTCGGCCATCAGGAGTCGAACACTCGACATAAATTGGCTCCCAAACTTCTTTACCCATAAGTTTCTTTTGTTCTTGACAGTGGGAGCACCAAAATGCTCCATAAAACACGACACCCTGTTCTTTAAGGTGTTGTCCGAAAAGAGTGCGTTCCCCACTCGCGATAATATCCGCAGGGTTCCTTTCTCGTGACATAAAAAAGAAAATACCTGCTGCCGCAAGAAGCGCGACGACAATTCCAATGACAAATTTCTGTTCTTTCATACGAAATACTATATCACAGATAGAAAACCATCGCGAGAAAACATCCACACATTGTGCCAAAAAATCATGATATACTAAATACTATGAAAGGGAAAAATATCCTTATTCTTGAAGACGATAATACATACAGAGAACAACTGAAAAAGGTATTCGAATCACATGGGTATGAGGTTTTTGATGCAGAGCAAGGAGAACACGCAATAACGATTGCAGAAAACGAAAAGCCAGCGATGATTCTCAGCGATGTCATCATGTACCCGATGGACGGCATAGCGTTTATTAAAAGAGTTCGCCTCCTGGGAAGCTACGGAGCACACGTCCCCTGCTATCTCTATACACATGCAGCAAAAGAAAGTCTTCTTCAAGAAATAAAACATCTGTCTATTCTCGAAATATATAGCAAGGAAGAACTTTCACCAGAGGAATTATACAATCAACTTTCTCAAGTATCCCACTAACATCATGACAAATGCTATTCCAAAAAAAGTACTCATCATCGAGGATGATCACGCTCTTCGGCAAGTACTCTCAGATAGACTTCGCGAGGAGGGTTTTGGAGTCTTAACGGCTAAAGACGGAGCAGAGGGATTAAGCACAGCGCTCCTCCACCACCCTTCGATTATTTTGCTCGATATTTTTATGCCTAATATGGATGGTATTTCAATGCTCCACAAGCTTCGCAATGAGGACGCATGGGGAGCAACGGTCTTTGTCATGGTGATTACAAACTCCGTCGACGCGACTACAGTTGCAACCATCTCTGGCTATCAGAAAACAGAGTTCCTGATAAAAAGTGAATGGGGGCTCGAAGATATTGTTGCGCGAGTCAAAACGCACTTGTCATAACATCTCATGATTAGAAAGATCATCACAAAACATCACAGAAAAGCGCTCGTATCTGTTCCGCTCATGTTTCTCATGCTTTCCCCTCAAACCCCTATCCCACAAAATGGGATTTTTCTCAAACCGTCCACAAGAACACCGTCAATTGGAGAGATTTTTTTTGTTGATATCTACCTGAAATCACAATACCCCATTAATGCAACCGACGGAGTCTTAAGTTTTCCGACCCCCCAGCTGGAAGGATTGCGAATAGATACTGACGCCAGCGCAATCAATCTTTGGGGCGGTAATCCAGAAATAAGCAACAGCAATGGCGTGCTCACCTGGAGCGGCGGAATCATCAAACCACAACTCAACCAAGGGGTGCAACAATCACATATTCTTCGAGCATGGTTCCAAGCAAAACAAGCCACTCCGCTTACACTCATCATTACAAATGGCACTCTTTTGCTTGCCAACGGCACTGCAAAAGATATTCTTGAACACACTTCAGGTGTCCGCATATACCCAAGACCCCTCGGGACCGCAACACCAGATATAGATGGCGATGGAAAGATCAGCATTTACGATATCACGCGGGTGATTCGTCAGATTAGTCGAGGATATGCAAAATCTCATGATATTAACGGAGATGGGATTATAAACTACAGGGATGTGAACACTGCACTTCAGTACTACGATTACTTAAAATAATAAGAATACTATGTCAAAAGAAGCACTCAATGCCTTTATTCGAGAACAGTATCATGATGGAATCCCTCGTGAGCGTGTGTACAGTCTTCTCTCAGAGAAAGGCTGGGCTATTGACATGATTGAAGTCGGCATAGCAGAAGTGTATGACAAGAATCAGCATACTTCCCATCATATTCAGGGGATCAAGGAAATATTTAACCAAACGATTGCAACATATAAAAACAAACCACTCTCCTTTCTGTCTGCCGGTGCGGTTGCAATTGCACTCCCGCTTCTTATTATTGCACTCTTTTCACTCCCATTGCATTATGCGTTTATTCAGCTAGAACTTCAGCCAAAAGATTTTCTAACACTCCCTCTTCTCCCATTCCTGATTTCACATCTGTCTGCCGGCGTCCTCTTTACTATACTTTTTGGTTCTCTTGGGAACATTATCCTCCTACAAACAGTGACACGTGATGGAAATATTTCTATCGAGGAATCCTCACGAAAAGCGTGGTCGCTTCTTCCTGGGTATATTCTCATCATGACTGAAAAGCTACTTATTAAAACCCTCCTCATTCTTCCTGGAATTACATATATCTTCATCCTAGTGCGTAACTTCTTCCAAAAAGTCGGATCACCAATAACTCCTGAAAGCATCGGTTTGGCACTCCCCCACACGGGTCATATCTATGCCGCAATAGCGATACTCATTCTCCCATCACTTTGTTTCAGTCTTTTCTCCACATTTTCAATTTTTGCATATCTTATCCATGGCACACGGGGGTTTAAAGCAATACAACAAAGCATCCATCTTACCGCACACTACTGGAAAAGTATATTATGGAAGTTGACCGTCTTCTCGATTGTATTCGGTCTCATCAGCGCAATCATCTCATCTGTCATTCCAATTATTGGCTCATTTATTGCAGTAGTCGTTATTCCGCCGGCAACACTAATTACATTTGTGACTGTATTTAAAAACCATCATGCAGTAATGAGTACGGAACAAAGTAACAAGCAAATGGAAATCTAAAAAAAATAAGGCCTTCAGCCTTATTTTTTTCTTAAATCAACAACACCAGCATGAGCATGTGTTCGAATACTCTTTTTTACTTGGAGCGACGAAGAAACAACTTTTGTCCGGGGGGATGAACTTGTTGGTACTGGAAGAGCCGGTGGTGTTCGCAATATACTCTTTTTTCTCCGACGCAAAGAAAGAAGCACATGAATAACCCCGAACCTCCAAAAACCGTATAGAAATGCAACGAATAGAATGGGAATGAGAACGAGAGAAAGAGCGAAATTTCTACCTATGTAGCCTGCAATAGACGGAGTGATTATAACATCAGTAATGATTGGTTGCTCTGAAGACCCCCCATGATCGAGCGTCTGCAATGCATGTAATTGATATGCTCCAGGAAGAAGCGTTTCTCGAAGAACATACCGCCCACGCCCATTGTGATCTAAGTTTATGATACTTTCTTGGCGTACGCGATCTCCTTCAAATACTATTTTCACAACAGCACTCGGGAGACCTATGACATCAGCAATAATTGGACTCGATTCTCCAAACGAGTCTTTTTGAAGTACAATACTTGGAACAGGTAGTGGTTCAACGCGAAATGGAATGTGTACTTCGCTTCGATTTCCCGCGTGATCAAATGCTGAAATTGTAAGATCAGCGTTACCAACAACAGGGCTTTTAAAGCGATATTGGTGAGTTCCATCATCTTCCCACTTCGCGACATGATTTCCATTAATCAGAAATTCATAATGCGAAATACCTGAAAGAACATCTTCTGCTTCTATGAACACAGAAATGTTTGGATCGCGAACATCTGCTCTTTCCATTATTGTGGTTGTGCCAATCAGTGGTGCTTCACGATCAATTGCAATACGAAAATGAACACTTTCTTCTTTCCCTTTTCCTTCTGGTGTGAGATGAAAGTACCATTCACCCTCTTCGAGGTCTGTAAGAGTTCGTGTCGTTGTTCCTTTTGGGCCAGGCTTATATCCTACATCATCATGCTTTTTCGTTAAACCAAGGAGAACATTCTGCACCCGCTCAGGAAGCGTCCATTCGAGGGTTGCCTGATGGAATGCATACCATTTTGCAGGATCTACAATTTCCGAAGATCGAATAATAAATTGTTCGTCCTGGAGACCGAGCACCTCACCATCAGGAGAAACAAAACCTTCTTCTGTTAATATATCAAATTGCGCATGCGTGATTTTACCTAGTGTATTTCCACCAGTTCCGTCAGCTGCCACGGTTGAAGCACCTGAAACAAACCGTAACTCATGCTTTCCTGGCCGAATCCCTTTAACTCGTAAGGTTAATACATCCAGCGGGAGAATTGCTGTTTTCGAAAGCATTCCAGAATAATATATTTCCCCTTTTTCAGTATCGACGACAGGAGCGGCAATCCACGATACCTCTGCGGAGGTACTCAAAAGTGACACGTCGAAATTTATAGGATCGAACTGTATTGTTGCTTCAATCGCAGATAATTTCTCAGGTGAATCGACACTAACGCGCACTGGGACTACTTCATCCACAAGGTAACTCCCCGATGCGGGGGTAAATTGCAAGCTGCTGGCTGCCCACGCGGAAACAGGCAAAAATACGCCTAAGATAAGCGCAAAAATCCCCTGCATAGACCACGAGAGCTTCATACTCTTAGTATACCATGCAATCTCTTTCGCCTTTGAAGTTATGCACAAAAAAATAAACACGTGCGTGTTTATTTTTACTGTACATGCATATCTTCACTCGGATTATGCGGCTCATCCTGCAACTGCATCTTTTTCTTCCGATAGAAGAAATACGACACAACACCACCACAGCACAACATGACTATAAGCGGAAGGATATAATCATCAGGCTGCGCAGGATCAAAGAGCAGTGGCATATTCCGAGGTGGGAGAATCGTCTCTTCCATATTTCCAGCATGATCATATGCACGAACAACAATACGGCTACTCAGTGTTTGATCACTTAAGAGATACGGGCTCGTTGCGCGAGAGAGTTTCGCCTTGACGCGACTCCCAATACGGAACCCGAAGCTCCTTGGATCTTCTTCAACAACTTCGTAATGTTCTACCCCGCTTTGTTTATCTGTTGTGTGGAAGATAAGATAGTATGGCTGATCTGGAGATGATGTATCCTGGATAATTTCAGGTGTGAATGACTCTGGTGAAAATGTATCCTGACGCACCTCAGCAAGCCACTCGTTAGAAACATCTGCTTTTGGAACAAACAAAACCGATAGCTGCTGTATATCGAGCTGAGTTTTTGTACCAAGACCATCATTGAGGATAACTTCTGTTTCGGGAGAAAACGTAATGATAGTACCCCCACTCGTTTCATTGCCAACATATTGAAACACAAGCTTCCCGATAATATTTGTTTGCCCCGGATCCCCTTGAGCACGTCCGCAATACCCAGCAGGAATGCCAGCAGTAAAACGAGCTACTCCAGTATCATGATGAATGACCTCCTCAATCCACAAAGAAAATATCGATTCACCCCGAGATAACGCATTCAAGCGAAGCACCTCTGGATCATATGTCGCCACCACGGTCGCGGCATTGACACATTCATCAGCGAGAACATCGATGCGAACGTCCGCAACAAAAACATCTCCTGGACCAACGTGCTTTTCCGCAGGGTCAAGGCGAAGTGTTGCAGCTGAAGACACAAGCGGCAATACAGAGAAAAGCACAACATAAAGAAAATATTTCATATTATCCTGTCCAATTAAAGAGTAAGACCGAAAAGTCTGCGATATTCACCTTCCCATCGCTGTTTAAGTCAGCGATAGTACTTGTCGAACCCCAGTGAAAGAGCAGCATAGAAAAGTCGACCATGTTCACCTTTCCGTCATTATTGATATCTGCCCGTACTGCACGATTTGTTACCTCATTGTTCCCAACAAAAATGTTCAGCGACAATCCATTAGTGCTTTTCAATTTTGCAGCAGATCCGCCAGGGTGTATTTCGAAGAATGGAATCAATGTATGAAAGATCTCTGGTGTCATTCCGGTCGTCGGGATTTTCATGTCCCATGCACCGTTAGATGATGACGTCGCCATATGCGTAGGAATCTTGCTTTTATCTAGGAGAATGTTTACGACAGCGCTTGGAACTGTTGTCCCATCAATGGCTATTTCTGCACCTGGGCGAACCTTATTTACAAGTGCGCGGATAGTCGGCGGGAGGTACACGTTTCCAACATTTGTCACAGCATTCTGCGTCACCTGGAATGTTGTTGTTTGCGTAATAGAGCGAATCTTTTTTGCATCTTCTGCCCAGAATCCAAACGTAGTCGGACCTGGTGTTGCATTTGAGACAAGGTAGGAAAACTTTGCTTCACTGTCTGATTGTGCGATACCGACCAACTGTCCGTCTTTTAATATTTGCACGCTTACATTCGGGTAGGCTTTCCCTTCAAAGACAATTTGGGTCTGTGCACGAATTGGCACATTTCCACCCGAACCTCCTCCATCCCCGGACGGAGTAGATGGTGGAACAGGAGGTGTTGTAGAAGATATGGGGTCCTCTTCCTGCTCACAGGAAAGTGAACACCGATCGCCATTTGTATTATTTCCATCATCACACTCTTCGAGATAATACGCCTGGAGAATTGTATCTCCACAATAAGGACCATACGAACGACAATTTGGGGAACACTTTCTTCCAAGAGTTGATGTCGAGTAGGTTCCATCATTCATTCCCAAACCATCATCACACACTTCTCCAACATCAACGATAGCGTTTCCACAAATCGAAACAGCGATAGTCGTCGTCACGGTTTCCGCAGAAGCACGATGCACCCCAATAACCTCAACGTCAGAGGACAAAAGAAGCGCACATACTGAAAAAATAATTGTGCAAAAAAACGCAACACGCTCCAGATTCTTTGCGTGCTTCCTGGAGGGAGCATGTTGCATGTTTTTGTGCTTCATATATTACCGTCTTTTGAGATCGACGACATCAGAAGTTGTCGCCCGTCTCGTCACAACCTGTGCACGAGTCCTTGTTGGCGCAGTAGAACGCTGAACTTTTCGTGGACCAACTGGCTCATCAGTATCAATATCATCAATACGTCGTCGTGGTTTTCGCTTCTTTCTTCCAAGAACTGGAGCAATGATTACAAGGCTCACTGTCGCCACAGGAAGAATCAGGGTGAGCTTGTCAGCGAATGACAAACCTTCAAAACCATATCCCACGTAGCCAGAAATCGTTCCTTTCGGGAAGATGGAAAGAGTAAGTTCTCCAACCTGAGCCGAGGAATCTTTCTCTTTCATAACATTGTATTTCACTCGGTACGACCCTGGTGGAAGATGGGTAGGAAGATATGCTTCTACGCGTTTCGTTGCAAAAGGAAGAATCTCACGAATCTTATTTGTGCTTTCAGCAGTTTCCAAAAGTTGTCTTCCAGAAATATCATACACTTCAAAACGAACTTTGTAGGGAGCAGCAGGAACGTTTCCTGTATTCTCTAATTGCATTGCAAAAGTAATTTTTCCCGGGTAATCAAGCCATAAGACCCTCTTCCCTTCCTCAGCGTCAAAGAGTTCGACTCGCCGTACCGCAAAATCAAAAATCTCATCTCGAACACGCAGGAAGACATCAATCTGTGCACCCAGCGCGAGTGAAACTCCAGATGCCTGCTCTCCAACCCCAGTTGTTCGAATACGGATGGTTCCTCTATAATCTCCAAGCTTCGCATTTTCCGGGACTCGAACCGTGAATCGAATTTTTGTTTGTGTTTCACCACGAGAAAGAACAAAAGAATTTCCACGATCAGAAGTAATCCAAGATTCAAAACCCGGAGTATTTATCGTAAGCTCTGCTTTCAGGTCTTCTTCTGGCTCAGATCGAACGATAATAATTTCCTGACTAAAATCACTGCCTGGGCGAAGTGTCTCATTTCGAACGTATGGAGGAGTGATACCAAAACCAGCCAAAGCGGTATGCACCTGCATTAGCCAAAAGAACACGATTCCTGCAACAATAAAACTTGCGCGATGAGTCATGCGTAACGTGAATCTATTTTATCATTATTATGCAACCTCGACCATAGAATATCTGTGTATAAGATGGGTATAGAAAGAAAAGAAAAAACCGCCAAATGGCGGCATTTTCTACCACGTTGAAGTATTTGCTTCAAGGACCATTGTAAGCGTATTCACACCCTTATAATCACCAGAGACTGTTAGTGTTGCGGGTACAAAGATACCCCAATAAGTATCCTTCGATGTTGGAGTTGAAGTCGCTGTTGGTTTTTTCACATTTAAATCAAGGAGCGGTGATGATGATGTGCTTCCTACGAACATTCCTGGGCCAGCATATGGAACTGAAGACGTTGCATAATGCTGTCTGTCACCAAAGATTGTGTTTGATGATTCATTTCCAGCACACCCGTTGCTGTAGTTCGGACACATATCACTCACCTGAACATTAATATCGAGTGCAGTGTTTCCCTGAGATTGTACCCCGAGAACTGAGCCTGGTTCATCACCAAGATTTGTGTTACCAAAACCTGGTTCGAAGACTCCGAAATCAATACTTCCAGCACCAAGATCCATGTATGTAAATGGTTCAACCTCAGCACGCCTTGCGGGGCTATCCGTAAGCGCAAGACCAGAAGCGGCATTGTCGTCTATTGCAGTAACGCGTGCGTCCCACATCTGAGCAGACCACGGTGTCCCCGCTCCTGTTGGATCAGCATTACTCCACAATGGGAATGTGCAAGACCAATCGACTGTCGTATCAGTATTTCCAGTACACGATGCTCCATTTGGAGTACAGAGAATATTCCATGTTGTCGTCGCAACCTCACTGGTATAACAGTTGTTTGCATTATAGTCGCCAGGAATACCTGCACGGCATGTGCCAGAGAGATCACTGCGAAAGAGTTGAACACGGACATCAGAAACTTCAGGTGCAGAACTTGTACTGATACAACTGTTATTATCTGATGCAGTGAAGTTCAATACAAAACCATTTGTCTCTGCAAGCGGATTCGTGAGTACGAGCGATGAGGATGCGTACGTGATGGAGCTCGCAACAACTGTTGGCGCAACATTATTAATAGAAAATGGAGCAGATGAACCTTGTGCAACACCGGTAGCGACAGAATTATGATTATCCAAGACATATCCATACGCCTGGAATGCGCTATCCTGGAATGGAATAGCAAAAGTCACGCTTGCTGTAGGATTTGTCTGAACCGCAACAGTTGTCGTTGCCCATGCTCCACCTGCACCACAATCAGAACCAGTAAAATCTGCGTCTTTACACACAAACAAACGAGCAGCATCAGTTCCACCAACAACATCTTGATGTGCTTCTGCGGCAGTAGCGGTAAACGTAATTGTCTGACCTGGATTTACTGGCCCGTTTTGTGCAAAAACTGTGAAATTGTGAGGGTGGTTCACATTAAACGGACTTGCATCTGCATTTCCTGCCGTACCTGTATTTGCACTTGCCGTACATTTTGGCATGTGAGAATCAGTATCACACAAGAATGCATACCAATTCATCTCTTCAACTGTTGAGCCGATAAATGGGTCAGAAAGTGGAGATGATGTTGCGTATACTAGTGATGCTGCTGGCCAAGCAGTCGATACTGGTGCATCTGACACGGCAAGCAAATTGGATGCGCCACCATTACAGGTCGGTGCAGTGCTTGATGATGCTGTTGGCGCAGCATTCGTACGACATACAAGGAGATAGACACTATTACTTCCACTATCCTTTACCTGAGCACCCCACGTAAGAGTCGTGCCATATCGCGTCGGACTCGTCGATGAAGATGCAATCACTTCATAGGCATCCGTTCCAGTCTCAAATACAGGAGGAGTGTTGAGTACCCTGACAGTTGATGATGCCGTTCCAGCATCAACTGTTGTACTCATACCACCGATAGTTGACAAAAAAATCAATAAAAGTGAAGCGAAAACACCCAAAATTATTGGGAACAAAGGCGCTTCCTTTGAGAACGTTCGTAATATGGACTTCATAATAGTATCTGTTTATTCTATTATACCCTACAAACAAGAAAAATGGCTTTCTTTATCCACAGAAAATAAAAAACGCTTTCGCGTTTTTTATCCATACCGCATTGCATCCAATGGAGAGAGTTTTGACGCACGAACCGCAGGAAAGACTCCCGTGAGAAAACCAACGAATGCGGAGAATGCGGCAATAAAGAGGAGGAATATAATCGGGAACGAGAAGAGCGCCATCGATTTTCCCCCAAAACTTGCAGCGGCAAGGTTGACTAATCCGTTTAAGGAGAGGCCAATAATGAGACCAAAGACAATCCCCATCACTCCCCCAAGAAAGCCGACAATAACAGACTCAGAAAGAAAGAGGATCTTAATATCCTGTGAAGATGCACCAAGTGTACGCATGATACCAATCTCCTTCGTACGCTCGAGCAACGTCACAGTCATGGTATTAAACATACCAATTGCGGACACCGTCAAGGCAATTCCTCCGAACACGGCAAGTACAGCCTGCACACCTTTAAAGATCTTATTTGCTTGATCAACCGTCTTGCTCAGTGCAGTAACAATAAACCCTTTTGCAACAACAAGGTTTTGCGCATCATTCAAAAATTCACTTTTCGTCACACGAACTTGTGCTTTTTCATATTCGTTGATCTGAATGTAATTCTTCAACTCAGAGAGCTGTATGAATGCGGAAATAAAGGCTTCTTCATTCGATACGCCAATAACTCGGTACGTGCGCTCGATAGGAACTTCCTGCACATCGTCCGTTCCTTCCATAGGGACAAGGACACGAAAAGAGATTTCTTGACCAATAGCATCAGCGGGCTCTTTTATTTCGAATAACTTCAACACCGCCTTTGTCAAAATAACACCATCGGTTGTTTGCATTTTATTTTTTTCTGTATGCAATTCCCCAGCAACAGCAGCTGCGCCAATATATCGATAGTATGCGGGTTCTACCCCTTGAACAAAAGCGTTTCCTGTGAGGCCTTTCATGGTAATGAGTGTCGGGTATTGAGCCATAGGTGCAACATCTTTCACATTCGGCATTGCGCGAAACTCTCCCAGCGTCGTGTCATTAATTGTCACCGCTTTTGTCAGTGGATTAGAAACAGATAATGACAATAGGGTTTCTCCGAACACAATCTGTTCCAAAATAATATTTTGCATTCCAAAACCCAATGCAACAAGTGTCACAACAGCACCCGTACCAACGCCCATACCAGAAATCGTCAACCATGTACGTGCAGGGTTGGTTTTGAACATACGAGTAGAAAGTTTTCCAATATCTTGTATTCGCATATGCCTAATGTTTTCCGTGATGTGCTAAGTGTTGTGTACCAAGTGCAATCAATTTTTCAAGAAGTCGCGTCACATCAAACGCTTGTTTTGCATTCAAACCAACACCGCCATCCTCCAACTTGAACTGAAGCTGTGCTGTAAATTCTTCTTTTCTAGTAAATCCACCAATGCGCTGTTTAATGATATCCTCAAAGGAGCTTTTTGCTTTTGGGGTGAGCGTGATTCCAGATTGTGTGCTCAAAAACTCTGCGATACGATTGACATATTCCGAATTTCGAATGTACGTCTCCATCTCCCCATCGCCCGACGCTCGACGATACCTCGCGACATCACGAGAGAACTCAAGAATGTGTTTCAGCTTTTCCACCATTCCACTTGCACGTGCGACTGGAATACCAATTCCCCCATCAAGCTCGCTGCGCATTAATATTTGCATGTACTGCGGATAATCCATGCGCCCATCGATAACTTGCTCAGTGAGTTTTTGCAATCTGGTAATCTGATCAAATGAAAGCTCTTCAATGAGATAATTAATAAGACTCTTTGCTTGGAGTTCTTTTGGAGAGTCATACGGATAGATACGGGCAACCTGCTCAATCTCAGTGACAATCGTAGATCCAGCCTCCATGCGCATAATTTGTTCTTTCTCTGGATTTGGGACGATACGCGCAACACGACCATCTGTCATATATACAACACGGTGCGCACGAGGGAGCAGTTTCGCGTCGTGCGTAACCAAAAAAATCGTCTTTTTGTCGCGCTGATTGATTTCATCGAGCGTTGCCATGACTGCAGCAGCAGTAACGGAGTCCAAGTTGCCGACAGGCTCGTCAGCAATCAAAATTAATGGATCATTAACAAGTGAACGTGCCGCAGACACACGCTGTTGCTGACCTCCAGATAAGTGTGTTGGAAGCTTGTGAACAACTGCATCCACAGAGAAACGTTTACACAATTCCATTGCACGAAGTTCTCGTTCGCGCGGTCCTACACCATCAAAAATTAATGGAAGTGCAACATTGTCCAAAACAGTAATTGATGGAATCAGGTTAAACTGCTGATACATGATTCCCATTGTCTTGCGCTGGAAATACACCATTTCCATTGGAGCATAATCATAAATCGATTCACCATTTACAAAAATCTTTCCTGCAGATGGAGCGAGGACGCCAAAAATCGAGTAGAGGAGAGTTGACTTTCCACACCCAGAAGGACCAAATAAAATAATGTATTCCTGTTCAAAGACCTCGAGCGTTGTTCCTTTATTTGCCTTGAATTCGTTCTCCTGTCCGATATTATAGGTAATCTCAACGTGATCAACGTGCACAATTGGCTTCGCCATACGTTCCTATTGTATCAAAAACTCTTCCATATGAACACTGGGAGAGTGGATAAACAAATACGAAGGAAGCGAAATCAAGGTATACTAGAAACATGGCAAGTACCTCATCACGTTCTGCATGCAAACGACTCGGCATTCCATTCTACAAATGTCCCGCTTTTGCGAGCCTTATTTTTGGAACCTTTAGTGTTGCAATCATTGTTCTGACACAAAAATATGCGGACCTCTACTTGGAAACAGAGGTAGCACTCGTTACAGAAATTTCTGTTGCTGCCGCACTCATGTTTCTCCTCTTTTTACTTGTCAATCGCTTACAAAACAATATCGAGAAGAAAGAGCAGGCCCTCCAACACCAATCAGAAATTGAAGCCCTTCGCAATGAATTCACACACATTGCGTCCCGCGACATTGCCGAAGCAAGTACCGCAATGAAATGGGGTATTCGCACGCTCGAACCCTCCTTCGAATCTCTCTCAAAACAAGACCAGGAGACCCTTCTCCATATTCGTGACCGTAATGATCACATTCTAGATATTGTCCGCAACCTTGTCCTCCTCTCACGCATTGACCGCAAAGAAGTTGTCATCACAAAAACACAAGGAAATATTGCAGCGACAATAGAGAACGTCCTTTCAATAATGTCACGGAGAACACTTGCACATGGTTCTCATCTTGCATTTATTCCTCCACCTGAAACCCTTCTCGCCACCACAGACCATGTTGTTCTCGCAGATATTATCCAATCGCTTTATACCTACAGTCTTGAGCGAACACGTGGTGCAACAGACACAATCACGATTCGTGCATTTCGCACTCAACACGAAAATGGTTCCGGGGTTAAAATTATCATTGCAGACAACGCACCTCCAGCACCAGAATACGTTCAAAAAGACATCTTTTCCCGTGTCATTAGAAATCCTCACACCGGCGAAATGGAATCTGCATCACTCGGTCCACACACTGCACACCTCCTCGCAGATATTCTTAACATTGAACTCACGATTTCATCATCCGAAGAACAGACTGCATTTACAATGATTGTTCCATTATAAAAGTCGCTCAACGAGCGACTTTTTTACTCTTTAGATTAATATGGACGAAATGAGTGTGGCCCCTCCACATTCCCAGGAACCTCCTGAAGAGGTCCACCGTGAAAATAAAAACGCGGTGGAGGCTCTTCTTTTTCCCACAGTGACGAAAACCATTCAAATACGCCCTTACGCTCAATCTGGAAGTCCCAGACGAGAGAATCGTTTCCATAAAAATACAGCGGTGGATATCCGCGAAGAACTGCGCAATATCGCTCCCCTTTCTTGTATGGATATGTTGGGACAAAAGAATACGTCATCATATCTCTTGATGGGTAAATAAAACCCGGAACGATACTCTGTGTACGTTGTCCTAAAAGATAAACACGGAAGGCATCTTTATGCAACGAAAGCGGCTTCGAAAATGTAATACTGAGAACAGCAAAATTGGATACTTTTTTTTCGCCAGGTCGAGGATATACGCTCACGACCGTCACACCAGACTGTGGATGAGCATACGGCGATCGACATCCAAAAAGTGCTGCCAGAAGGACAAAACCAGTAAGAACGATTTTCATGTAACACCTCGAAAGAATCTGGGCACACCCTACCATATGCACACCACCGCCGCAACAACAAAAAACCACACAGTGTGTAGTTTTTTATTATTTTCCAATATTCTTTACCCATCCAAATGCGCCTTCAAAGTTTTCGAGGATGATATCAATAATGCTCTTTTCCTTATTTGGGGTGAAGAGTACAAACTTTTCTGACTCTGCAGAATTACGAGAAGAGTCACGGCAAGTCATCCAGAATTGGTACACCGTTGACGGCATAAACTCAATAACAACTTCCACATGATTTGTTCTTGGTTCTCTCTCTTCTTCGCGATGAACGGGTTCGATGCTCGGATTCAGTCCAGCGCGATAATGCATCGTACAGTATGCTGGCTCATCAGTTGCCCACGAAATGATAGTCTGCACTTTTGCCTCCGCAGTTGGATACAATGTTGATTCATTTGTGACCTTACTGATGATTGGAGGTGTCGTATCTTTCACTGTCGAGAAGTAGAGCGGCTCACTCACAGTTTTTTCGCCTGCCGCATTCTCTGCTTTCACTACTGCTTTATAACGCGCGCCCAGTTTCAAGCCTGCAATTTTTACTGCCTGCGTTGAGGCAAAAATAGGAGAACCGGCCGAGCGAACTTCTTTTGTTTTAATATCGGTATACTCAACAATACCTGCTGCAGGTACACTCGTTTTCCAGCCCAATGTCGCGCTATCTGCCTCTGCCTTAATCACACGAAAACTCTGGATTGTTGGCATTGGCGACTTCGTCTGGAATGTCACATCTCTCGAATACCCAGTCAACCCAACACCATTCTCTGAGCCCGCACGAAGGTGATACATCGTTCCAGGGTTGAGGCCCACAACACGAATAATGTGCTCTTTTGTCATCGCCGCATCTGTTGTCTGAGAAGAATAGCGATCTGGGACAGATGCATCATATTCCTGCTCTCGCGCATACTCGACAATAGAAGAAGATTCTTCATCGGTCACCCACTCAACAATCACATAGTCCATGCCGATTTCTTTGATATTCGGTGGACCCATAATAAGTGGCGGATCGGTATTCTTTTTTATCGCTTTTGTAACTTCCTGCTGAATAATCTCGAGAGCTTCTTGGGACTCAACACGCTGAAGAATTTGAACAACTTTTTCAACGTTAATGCGCTCCTCTGGAACGAGCCGCTCCAATGTTTTTACTTGGATCACTCCCTGTGTAAAGAATGTATAATCTCCAGAAAGTGCCTGATTCCCTCCAGTATCTTTCGAACCGACACGTAGGTGGTAGAGTGTGGATGGATCAAGATTTTCCAAAAACATGCGGTGCTGTTTCTTGTCGGCAACAGGATTTCGTGCAATACCATAATCCTTTGTCAAACAATAATTCACTTCCGAATCTGCCTCCTCATCTGTCTCCCACGTCACAACAGCACTTGTTGCGGTGACGTCAGAAACAATAATGTTTGAAAGCTTCGGTGGGACACCATCTCCGGAAACTTGAGCAAAAGCATGCAGACCAAAAAACGCCCCAGAAACGAGGACTGTTACCAGAATCACTGTTCTTTCAAAAAACAGATTCACGCTTATAGTATACCACAGACCATGAATGTTCTGCAGTGGAAAAAATAATCGCGCATGCTAGAATACGAAAATGATACACGTTGCAGGAGGAGTGATTTATCATCAAGAAAAAGGCATCGCCCTTGTCAATCAAAACCATGATTCATGGTCTTTTCCAAAAGGTCATGTTGAAAACGAAGAAAGCCCGAAAGAAGCTGCATATAGAGAAATCTGGGAAGAAACCGGCTTAAATGAAAGTCACCTCACTTTTATTGCACCACTCGGGTTCTACGAGCGAATGCGTATCAAGAAACACCCGACAGATAGTGACGAGCTTCGTACAATCACGATGTATCTTTTTACAACACAAGATGAAAATCTCACACCACACAGCAGTGAAATTACCGGTGCCCTCTGGACGCCAGTCGAAGAGGTCGTTGACCGATTAACACACCCTCGAGACAAAGCATTCTTCACATCCATCAAGCCTCATATTGAAACATATGTCTCTCGAGCGAGGACAACGGAATAACGAGTCACTTGTCGAAGCCCTACACATACTACTATCCCCTGAACGTGGACAGCTGAGTGGGCAAGAACTCAATATGTATGACGCACAAAACACTGCGTGTTTTTATTTTTTCTTAAAGGCAATGGGCATTGCACACTGGAGCGAGCTTATTTCGACAGGGGGTGCTCACAAAGAGGAAGCCTTCCGTGCGTACACACTTTTCCGGGATGAATTAGAACAAAACATGAAAGAACAAGCTCCAAAAACATATGAAGCGTATCTCATCGCCATCACACAGTGTGATGCAGATGAGGCAAGAAGAATTATTTCAGAGTATGTTGAGGAAGAAGAATAGACCATCACCACGATGGTCTATGTTTATAAGAATACATAATAGAGAACAATCGTAGCCACAGAACATACAGTAGTATGTAAAAGCAATACCCATAATCTTCGCTCTTCTCTTTCCTGAACATTACGTGCACGCAGCGGAGTGTGAAGTTGATGACGAACGGCAGAAGAAAGAACCGCTGCTTCGTGGTCTAAATCTTGAATATAATTTTGAATGGAAGAAAGACAGCGCTGGGGAGAATGTGGAAGCAGCGCACAATGAATCGATAATCGTCCCCTGATCCGCAACAGGGCATTGAGGTGTGTGCGTATATCTGCGAGTTGCGCTGAAAGCGAACTATATACCTTTCGAAATCGCACAAAAAAGTATATCCAAAGTGGAAGAATCAATAAAATCGGGAGCATCGTATCAGTGAACACAAAGACAAGCTGCGCACGATCACGAAAATATGGGAGAATTTGCGTAATCATCTGTGTGGAAAAAGAAAAGAGAAATACGGAGACAATAATATACGTCCCGGCAATCGTATATTGTACACTCTGACGTTTTTGAAGAAGCCATGCTGAAAGATCGATATGAAATCCTGTGTATATGGAGACTACGATAACGGGAAGGATTCTCCCGATTGCAAATGCAAGCAATACGTATAACCCATAGAGCATGTCGCCACGAAGTAGGATGTCCAGCAGAGGCAGCCATAAAAATGGAACAATGTCGAGAATAAAGGAGAAACCAGCGTAGACGATATCACTCAATACTTTGTGGTAGCGATACACGAAAGGAATTCGAAGTGCCTGTGATGACGAAGGAGAATGGGACATAAGACCAGTCCAATACAGCCCCATTCCATATGCAACCAAAAGTGACACAATGCATAGTGAAGCAAACACTACTTCTCTCGAGGGAAATATCGTGAGAGCCGTAAAAATAGGAAAGCCCAAATATGAGGTCGACATACCAACACCAAGTGCAAGTATAAGCACAGTGAATGCATACGTCACTGCACGCATTGGAACAAACCGATCTCGTTCACGTGTCGATGGGAGAAAAGTAAAAAGATATGGAAATGCGGATGAAGATGTTTGTGAAAGTAACCCAAAAAAAAGCGCCAAAAAAAACCAAAAATAAGAAAAGGACGAATGAAAAAAAGACACAGGCGCCACAGAGAAGATATTCCAGAAGAGAAAAACTAAAAAGCTAGAGCATGCGATTAAAATACTTCCATGCAGAAGAGGTGTTCGTGTTTTCTCCGAAAGAAAGTCCAACATAAACATAGTATAGCATGGAGAGAGAGTCGTGGGTCTCGACTCTCTATCCACCTACGCTCCATATACCCGAAATACTTTCGTCGACTGGGTGTGTCCAGAAACAAGGACTACAGACGATGAAGGAATAGCAAAATATTCGGCGAGGAGTTTAGCAATGCGTATGTTCGCCTCCCCGTGTTTTCGATCTGCTGATACAGCAACCTGAAAACGCCCATCTGATAAAGGAAAGACTGACTCTTGCTTCATGTTCAGTTGTACTTTCACGCGAATATTCACATATGCAGTGTATCAGATGGCCAAAAAAGAAACAGTTGCATAATTTTCTATTTCCTGTATCATTATGCTGTTCGTGTTATTCTCGTGCATTTGGGTTCTGCCTAGGTTACTCGGGAAGGTCGTTCACGATTATTCGTTCAATTTTTCCGAGTAGTATGACAACAAAGCTTTACGTCGGTGGTCTCCCATATTCAACAACAGATGCGGAGCTCAAGGACGCTTTTGCAACTGCAGGTACTGTAGTGTCAGCTTCAATCGTAACAGATCGCGAAACTCGCCGCTCACGTGGTTTTGGTTTCGTTGAAATGGAGACTGAAGAGATGGCAAATGCAGCTATCGACATGTGGCATGACAAGGAGTTCGGTGGACGCCGCCTTACGGTGAACATCGCTCGCCCAAAGGAGGATCGCCCACAGCGCGAATTCCGCCCACGCCAGCAGTGGTAATCTCAAAAAAATCCCCTCTCGGGGATTTTTTTATTTTTTATACTCTTTCTCTGTCCACCATCCACCATACACAGTCCTGGATTGCCACCAACTCTCGAAGACTCGAGATTGTCGCAATGACAATACAAAGTATTCATTCTTAAATCTTCATTCATAAATCATAAATCATTCTTACCATTCTCCATTCTCTATCCTCTATTCTCTTACCATCCACCATCCACCACCCACCATCCACCGTACTCCTATCTTCCCAACCGCAACTTCTCATACAGCTCCGCAATGTGGTACTTCTTTTCCGCTGAAATTGCCATCCATTCAACATGCGGAAATTCAGCAGTAAGAGCACGTTCTGCTTTTACGCGTTCTGATTGATTCAACTTATCCCATTTATTCAAAGCCACAAGAATTGAATGATGCTCTTGCTCGCAAATATGAAGAAGTTCCTTATCTTGATCAGTCATACCGTGCCGTGCGTCAATAATAAGAACAATCATCTCCGGTCGCACCTCACCTTCTCCGAGATACCACAAAATATGTTTGCGGATTTTTTCCGCAACAGGGATTGGGAGTTTGGCATATCCATACCCCGGAAGATCAACGACAAAGAGTTTGTCATTTACGGAATAGAAATTGATCTCTTGTGTCTTTCCTGGAACAGCCGAAACGCGTGCAAATGTCCCACCAAGGAGTGCATTAATAGTTGACGACTTCCCAACGTTTGATTTTCCGACAAAGGCAATTTGTGGGTACGGTACCTGGAGTACAGAATCTGATCCTTGGATACCTTTCACGAATCTGACATTCATGCCTGCGCGACCAATACCAGCTTTCACAGAACCAGACGGGCCCATGCGATTCAATTTTTGTTGAGAGTTTTTCTGCATAAAATGACAATAGCATAGAAGAGATGCGGTGAATAGTGGAAAGTGGATTGTGGATAGAACTCGATTCCTGCCCCCATCCTCCATACCCCTTCTCCTGTACCCAAAATACAATCCTGGATTGCCACCAACTCTCGAAGACTCAAGGTTGTCGCAATGACAATTCTTAAATCATAAATCATTCTTACCTTTCTCCATTCTCTATCCTCAAACACAGTCCTGGATTGCCACCGACCCTCGCGGACTCGGGGCCGTCGCAATGACAATACATTGTCCTTCATTCTGCATACTAAATACTTCCTTCTCACACCTGATGACTCATGACTCATGACTTTCTATTCACGTACCACTATTCACTTCTTCCTCCCTCCCTTTTCCCTTACCCCACACCCTTTAGTCATTTTCTTCCTATCCACCATCCACTATCCACTAACCACCGTATTCCCTAATCACTCCTCCCCACCCACCGCTCTTTCATGCTATAATATTCTCACTATGCAACACGAAGACACATGCACTGAAACACAAGACGTTGTCGTCGACTACGACCATAGTGGTAAACTTACACACAATATGACAACAAAACATATACAACAATATGCGATTCCCGTTTCCATAATTATTGCGGGGCTCATTATTGCAGGAGCGATCCTCCTTACTGGTCGTACTAGCAACGGTACCCCAAAACGCACACAAAATGCATCCCCTACTGCAGGAGTAGTAAGTCCAGATCTTCAAATTCGGGATGAGGACCACATCATAGGAAATCCTGATGCTGATCTTGTAATGATTGTATGGTCTGACCTCGAATGTCCATTCTGTAAACGACATCACACAACAATCAAGCAAATCGCAAGCGAATTCGGCGATAAGATTGCTATCGTCTACCGCCACTGGGCACTTCCATTCCACACCTATGCAGAAAAGGAGGCAGAAGCAACTGAGTGTGCTGCAAAAATTGGGGGTGAAGAAATGTTCTGGAAGTATACAGACAAGTTGTTTGAAATCACAGAAGGAAACAACTCTCTCAAACGCGAAGACCTTGACCGAATTGCTGACATGGTTGGTCTCGACAAGCAAAAACTCGGCGCATGTCTTGACTCTGGAGAAATGGCTGTGCGTATTCAAGCAGACAAAGCAAATGGAGACATGGCAGGCGTTCAGGGTACACCGCACAATATTCTCTATAATGTGAAGACGGGACGTCAACGCCCAGTCAACGGTGCACAGCCCATCGATGCATTTCGTGCTGCAATCACCCAATTGTCACAGCAATAAAAAAAACACCAAAAGGTGTTTTTTATTGTTTTCGCATTCGTGTTTGTGTTTCAGAAAGGCTGAATGCATCAGAAATGTTCTCGTGGGCATGCGTGCCTACAGGTGTTTCGTGGCGAAGAATATGGCTTTTTGACTCATCTCGTTCTACTTTCCCCTTCTGTTCTTCAATCCACAATTCATCGGTACTATCTTTATTATCCGAATGACCATCAATGGAACTTGCGTAATGAATGTCCGCCCCCTCATTTCCTGCAATATATGTTCGTATCGACTCGTGTGCTTCAGGGACAAGCGTGCGGACATACTGCCCTATATCAATACGCGTATCAGGCTTTGAAAGACATACGGTTTCAACAGTTCCATGTGCTCCATCGCCGAGAAGGTGAACAAGACTCCATAACCCATAGGTATCACTGGGTGAAAGAATGCGCCCAACGAGTTCGTGTGAAGTATGAGAAACGCAGTGCACCTCACGTTCAACGATTGAACCAGCATGGGGTTCAACACGCGCAATATATCGCACATACGCACCTTCCTCAAGAACGATGATACACGTTCTCGAAAGAAGTGATTGCAATGTTCCCCCTGCATATTGATGTTCCAAAGCAAATTTTGCTCCGGATTTCACTATGACAATAAACATATCTGATGAACTCTTTTCAGGAAGTTGCGTTTCCAGCTTCAGGTGTTGTTCCAATAAATTCCCTTGTTCATCGAGAGATGGTTGTACATACACGATTATTCCTGAACCAAGCTGACGATGTGATTCTTGTTCAAATGCATTTCGTGGGGTTGGAAAAAACGCGCTTTCAAGAAGATTCATACATACGTCCCCCACCCCTTCTGTACCTAAAACTTCTTGCAACGTATAGACTTCGACGCTCTTGTCGGCATGAAGAAGTTCATAGGAGGCGACACCTGAAAAATGAGGGGCGAATTGAAACGGTAATCCCCTTTCTGACATAGACTCATGGAGTTTTTCCGCCACCTGCTGTTTCCACTGCCTAAATCTTTCCGCAAATTGTCTTGCTTCTTGCATATACCAAGAGTAACATAAATGAAACTTTTTGCATGCAAAAACCACCCCTTCGCGGAGGTGGTTTTCTTGCTTATTTTGTCTTAGAACGTAGGGGTAGCTACGTAGATGATATCAGTCTTATAGTCAGTTGCTGCTTCCTGGAGATCAGTGATTTCAGTCTGATAAAGAACTGAAGCTGTTCCCTGATTTGCAGCATCAACAGGACGTGCGCCAGACATGATGCTTACGCCATCTGGGTTATCAATAAAATTACCTACCCAGGTGTTTGCTACAGTAAATGCTGTTGCAGAAAGGTCTGTGCTTGAAAGACCAAAATGTCCCCATGTTCGATCATCACCAATTAAAGCCGCTGGCCTTTCCCATGCAGATGGGGCTGGTGTTCCAAGTGCAAAACCATCAATAATAGCACCGTTTGCTGACTGGAATTCAGAGTCTGTGCGAGCATAAACATTGTATCCCTGGTTTGCATTGGTGCGCACCTGGAGTGTTTGTGCTGCAAGCACTGGAGTCCCTGAAGCAAGTGTACCAAAGTCAATTGTTGAAGGAGTTGTTGTTACACCAGTATTTCCAACAGATGGAATTGCTGTTCCAGCATTCACGCCAGAAACAGTAAACGCAAAGATTGGATCAACTGCTGCACGAACACGAACCTTATCAACGATAGCAACAAGGATGTCTGATTCAAATGTATCAGTAGCACCAACTGCGCTAATGTTTACATTATACGAACCGATTGCTCCTGGGTTTACTAATTTTGCATTACCGATAGTGATTGCCACTGTTTCGGTAGTTGCAATAGTATCACCATCACAGAGCTCGAGCGACACAGCAGGATTTAATCCACTAGTTGCGCCCACGAAACGAATTTGGTCAGCTGCGCCAGCATCACATGCACCAGTATTAATGTATGTTGCGCCAGTAATAGAAATATCTGTATCAACAACTGCAACTGGTGCTGTGAAGCCGGTAAACGTCATAACAATAGGAAGGGCACTTCCGCCATTTCCCATAGGAATACCACCGTTTTCTGCACCAGGACTGAAGCTCACAAGGTGAGTTGCAGTTGATCCTGTGCTCGCATCTGAAAGCTTGTCGCTTGCATTATCGAATGCAAAGATGTCTGCACGTGCAGTCTTTGCTGCAAATACAACTGAAAAAGAACCAATAACAACGAGAGTAGTCAAAAATGCAGTAAATGCTTTTTGATCACGCAAATAAGCAAATGCTTTTGTATAATTCATGTTTTCTTTTCTGCAAAGCAGAATTGGGGTGGCTCTGTGGGAGAGACACCCGGCCTATAAGTGTGGGGGCACAAGTTGCCTTGTGACATAACGCAAGTGCGCTATGGAAAATGGAAAACCCGCAAAACTTATTTGCCTCGGACGACGCGAATCACCCGACGGAGGAACTCCTCCTGTGTTTATTATACTATATATGTGTACAACATCATGGATATCCTGTGGACAACCAACACTTCTCTGTGTATAACTCAACAAAAAAGACCTCTCTGGGTCTTTTATTCTCTCGTGTATATTTTTTGTACACGCTCCAGCTTCCCTGCGTCTTGATTTCCCAGAAACGAAATGAGAGTAAAACCAATAATCAGAATCAATGTGATGCCTGCGAGGAGCGGGACGACAAGAAGACGCATACTCGCCTGTCGTTCTATGATGCTATGCTCATGTTCCGAAAAAGGGATATGCGTGTATTGACGAAGCTCTCGTTTTAGTGTGTGCACAGAACGCATGACAATGAAAAGTGACGAACCCATGGTGAGCACAAAGAGCGCCATGGGTAGAACGGGGAACAAGAGCATGAAAGCTCGCGCAGAAACTTCATGGGTATTTCCATTTCCATAGGTGAGTGTCAACCGCGCATTCCATAGTCCAAAGTCAAAGAGGCCAGAATCTCCCACCCAAAGATACTCTATCGTCCGCCTTGCCCCAGGAACCAATGTGCCAACAGCATCGGTATGGGAAAGCATGTATCTCCCTCGTTCAACACCAAACATATTTCGAATAACAACAACACCCTCTGGACGGATATGCGTGTCACCATCATTTTTTAGTTGGATAGACACGCGTCCGTGAGGTGCATTGTATACTGGTGACCCAAATGACAGATCTTCAATAGTGAGGAGCTCGCGCGCATCCCCCGGAATATTCAAAAAGCATAGGACATACATACGAGAATGCACATTCCCCCCAATAGTCTCTACGACAAATGTAATTGATTTACCACCAGGAACAGCGTCTTTCGGTACGCGGATAGAAAATGGGACGGAAAGTTTCTTTTTTGGAGCAAGAGTGAGCGTCTCTTTTGGATAAGCAACCCAAGAAGATGCAAAAAGAGGGTCATCGGGCCCGACACGATGATCAAACTCTCGAACCCCTACCCCAGAGTCGAGTGGCTCAAAATCTGCAACACGAATGGATACTGAGACGGGCTGTGCTTCCAGGTTCTTGAGTGTAAACGCTGAAGAAAAAAGTGTATCTTCCGCAACAGATACGTGTATAACCGCAGGCTCAACAGAGAAACCTGAACCAAGAGATGCTTCCCCGAAGGTGGGATATAGGAGAACGACCATAATGAGACTCATTATGGTCGTATAGAGTATTGAGTATTGAAGAGAAAGACGATACATCATTCTATTTTAATCGCACAATATGATATTCAGTCGGCGTTGCCTTTTTTGTCTCTAGGGCTACAGAGAAATCCTGGGGCGGTACAGTTCGTGTTCGAGGAGGGAGATTCACCTCCGTTAGTGTACGCGTTTTTGATTGCAGTAGGACATCATCTAGACGAACAGGCTTTTTCTCAAATGCCGTTTTTTTCTCCAGACGAGGCGTCATTACAAGCTCGTCATTTTTCTCTGTCGGCGTAGGTTCACTATAAGACCTTGCATATGCAGGCTGAGCCAGGGTCCGTGTGCGAATGAAAAGCATGATGATAATTCCGCCTAAGAGCAATGTGAACATAAAGCCAAACAGCTTCGTCCACGGAATCACCCAAAAGTAGACCACATCCTGCATTGTCCCCCGTTGTCCATAACTCACGTCGAGCATAGCCTTATACTTTCCAAACTTTCCACCCGCGGCCCATGTTGCAGCAAGAAGCTCTTTTGACTTCGGGTCAATTTGTTTCCCTTCCCCATTCACGTCAATCAAACCAACTTCTTTTCCGATGTTATTAAAAATACGAATTTTTCCATTCGGCACAACGGCTTTATTTCCAGTGTTCTCAACAGAAAACGTAAAATCTGCTTTTGGATTGAGGAAGACATCTTTTGCAGTCGTGAATGCATACAACTGAAGTTTTTCACGAATGTCCTCAGTGACCTCAATATTCAGAGAAACTTCTTCTGTGCATTCCTTGCATTTCATCGCAGCAGATTGAGTTTCACCTGATGCAAACTTCACTGAGACGTGATAGATGCCTGGCTTTGCTTGTCCGGGAATCTGAATCTGCAGAGGGATAGTCTGTTCTTCTTTTGGCAGCACTTCATTGGATCGAGGAATGTCAATCCATCGGGCAGGGCTTGTAACAACATCATTTTGATTTGCTCCACTCATGTCCTTATCGGATAAATCTCCTTTTGCTTGATCAACATCCACAACCCATACAAAAATATTCCTCAATGCCTCAGTGTTATTTTTGACGGTAATACCATGGTGACTAATCTCACGAACGCGACCTTTAATATCTATGACCTTCGGAGAAAGAGAAAATGGGGCCGCATATGCAAAAAATGGGAGTAGGAATACACCCAGAGACATGAAAGTGATCGGCAACTTGTTGAGAGTTTTTGGATACTTCACCTCCATTCAGTATACACCAAATAATGCTTATTCTTCGCCACTTTTCCACAGACCTCACGAGAGTGCAGGGTATGGGGTAGTGGGTATGGCTGATGGGTAATGTTCTCTGTGAAAAAGAACGTTCCAATGGGCGCAATTAGCACGCTGTGTTAAACAAAATATAAATACGCTCCTCTTCTTATCCCATACCCTCTACCCCTTATCCCATCTCCCACCAACTAAAAACCCTCCCTTCTGGGAGAGTTTTTAGTACACTGGTGTCACAATATAGATTAAATCAGTCGTATATTCACCCGCGAGCGCATGTGTATGTGGCTCAATGCGATAGAGTACATCAATATTTTCACCTACAGTGTTGTTTGGGATATCATTAAATGCGATTTCCTCTGCTGTTGTGGAAGACATCCCCGCCCAAAGATTTGGAGCGAAGCGACTTGAGTCACCAAATAACGTCGAATCTGTTGTATGGTACCCAAAACACCCTGCAAAGGAGGCCAAACATCCACTTTCCCACACGCCCGGGGTTATATTCGGATGCGTAATTGCAGACATCGTTTCTCCGAGTGAGTTTCTCAAGTCATCTGTCGACCGTACACCAACGCGAAATCCCTCTGCAGCGTTAGAACGGATATTCAATTGGTGTGCCAAAATGCCAGAAGTATCAAATTCCAAGAGTCCAAACGGAAGTTCTGTCGCTGTCGTTGTTGCTGAGGTCGTATACCCAGCGATGGAGACGCCTGCGTTAACTCCAGATACTGATACACCGAGCGTCGCCCCTTCAGCAACAAATGATGGGTAGCTATATCCGCTATTATAGACAACAGGAATATTTCGCTTTGTATCAAAGAGACGGAAGAAATATACTTGTCCTGTTCTCTGACGAACAGGTTTAATTGCATACTCCATTTCGATATGGCTCAATGCGCCCGGGCTAAATGTCGAAGTACTTGTAGCTTCGTTATAACGTCCAAGTGTCAACCCAGAGAGCAATGACGATGGGAGGGATGCGTCATCTGCCCCAACCCCATCTGCATAACAAAAAGTACTGTATGGCGTACATTCACCCTGTGGTGTCACGAATGTCGATCCGCGGCCAAATGTTGGATCAACGCTCCATTGCACCGCAAAGCGCAGGTTAACATCTGATTCATTGGCAACATCCTTAACGCCAATACGCAATTTCACAATTTCTCCATTTTCAACACTCGATGGTGCGGTATTCTTGAGTGCAAGAGGAGTCGTACCAAAATCATCATACCACCGCCAGTCTGTTGTTTCTGGAGTATATGGTGCAGCAATAACCACAGGGTAATATGCATACGAGAGGAATGTATCTCCGTTGTCTTCAATCATACGAAAACAATATGCAGTATCTTTCGTCGCTCCATTATGTTCAATATTCCAATCGTATTCCACATATTCACCAACAGCAACATCATAAGGATTCAGTGCAGAAACACCTCCTTCCTCATACGTTCCTGCCCTATTTGATGCAGAAAGGATGAGCTCACCTAAACCTGGTGGGTTTGTACTAAGCACTGCGCCAGCAGTTGGTGGACTATTCTTCCCTCTCCATATCGACGCCCCAGCGGGGCCATCGACATTCGTCCACTGTGATACGGCAGAACAACTCGTGACCTTCTCTCCGTATTGGAGTCGAAAGCGATACGTTGATGCATTCAATGTCGTTGTTCCAATCTGCATATTCATACGCAATCGAATGAACTCACCTTTTCGTACTGGTCGCGAAAGAAGTGTCATTTCTGCATTCTCTGCCAAATCAGGAGCGCCAAGAGACCACGGGTCATCTGGTAACAATGCATTGTTATTGACATATAAACGAAATCCTTTCTGCACGAATGTAGGTTGCTGGTATTCGTGCTGTTCTGTATATGTTAATCCAATCACACCAGATATCGCAAAGCGCTGTGCGACACTTGCGAGTTGCCGATACGACATTTCGTATCCTCCGCTTTCTGGCGTTGATGTGCCAAAAAGTGCATCCGGGGTCGCTTTTATCAGCATGGTGTTATTATGCGCCTCCCTATCTCCGTTTGTTGTAAAGGACAAAATAGTCCCCTTGAGCTTTCCCGTGAGTGTGCCATGAGTAATTGTCGTACCACCACTTGCCGCACCGCTGTGTAGGGTGTACATCATCATGCGTGCATCATGAAATGTACTTGAAACATACTTTGGAATAGTTATGGGTGTATGTGCATATCGCTCCCTGTTTGCAATTGCGTGCACTCCTGGCTGCGCGGCAGAATACAAGGCCGTGCGAGTCATCGGACCTCCTTTTGCACCAGACCACGTAAAGGTCACATAGAGCTCTGCATTGATACTGCTTGGGAGATTCGTTGCCGCAGCATAGGAGTACCCTGCAGTCACGTTCGTTGAACTGCTCACATTTGCCGCATCCGTGACAGAGAGATCAAGGTATGTTGTTGCGACACCAGTCGCACGAGTTGTGTCGGTGAAGTTGTATGCATACGCCTGTGAACGTTGTGCCCCGGCGCCAACTGTTGCATTCAATGTAATCGTTCCTGGAGCATAGATAGCATGCTGTGCTTTGATCCAAACATTCTGAGCGGCAACATCTTTGTTTGCGATCACCACATTCGTTGTCCCAAATGACCCAACCTGGGCTGCAGCAGTTGTCTGGCCCAATGCATATGAAATGGTTTCTGTTTGCACGGGAGCGTATCCATTATAGCGATACGTTACAACAACCTCACCACCAACACCATATAATGCTCCGGCGGCCCTCCGTATATCAAGCGTCTGTTGTACCCCGACATTGAAGTCTGAGCCCCCAACGGGCGGAGACCACAAAAAACGCATGTTAGTGATGTTCGTTGTTCCTTCAGCCCATGGAAAGGCGGATGACAATGTGCCTCCAGCAATTTGCATTGCAAGATTACTGTTTGTATTTGCGGCTAACGTAGACACCACCTCAAAATGAACAGATTCAATATCAGCCACTTGTGCCAAATCTGGCATGATTGGAGTATAAGTGAAGGTGCAGGAAGCAGCGTTACACACCGCGCCCTGTGTCCCACGCGTACCGGTAGTTGAGTTTAGTGGAAATCGTACTGTTTTTATCTCCTCAACACCTCCAATAGCGTTGAAGTCGAGCTCACTTTCATACGTAACGACCAACTTCATAGAGGAGAGTGCGCGAGTAGGGCCGACGACATTAAGCCCAAAAAGCATTTCTACTCCAATAGCAAGATCTGCAGGAGATGCCTGGGAAAGCAATGGCGTCACTTTGATCTGTCTTCGAAGCGCAGTCTGCCCACCAGTCGTATATGAAATAGCCTGCGGCTGCGCCTGGTCGAGGCGGATATCTGTGAGCGAACGTGCACTTGCAGGCAATGTTACATCCCCAAGGAGGTCTATCCCCGTAATATTTACCGATGAGGTTGTCTGAAACTCAACATCAACGTATGCATGAACAACACGTACGTTTGTCCCAGGAATTTTTACCACCCTTCGTGTTCCTGCACCACTTGGCTTTGATGTCGAGGTCCACCCAGAACCAACGTAAGAAAAAATATTCGATGCATATGTTGAGACAGAAGTTCCTCCCCCAAACACATACTCCACAGTACGCACTTGTCGCTCAGGTTTTTTTCCAAAAACCTCGGACATAGCAGTATATGTGACAATGATTTCATTTGAGAACAACGCGCGATCGGCAACAGATATGCGCTGCGAAATACTAATACTGTGCTTTTCAGATGCAAACCCAACAGAACCAAGCAGCGCCTCCTCGGAGATTGGGGCAAGAAGATATGAAGTAATTGATCGGCCAGAATTACTCGTATCATTAATAGCAATCCCAACATTCGATGTTACATTCATATAGATAGCCCCCGATGCACTTACGGTTGTATCTGAGCGGTGAAGAATAGTAGAAAGATAAGAAGAATGGAGTGTTTTTGCTCCGTGTTCTGGAAAAGTAATTTTTACCGTTCTGTTGTAATAGAGGTTTGCAGTTGCAAGACCAACGTTGGGTTGTGATGCAGCATACACTGCAGTTTTTGTTTTTGCGCTTCCAATATCTCCATCCCAAACAAATGTAACAAAAAGTTCTGAAGCGGAGGGCGCATTCCCCGTCGCAGAAAACTTATAAGAAAAACTAATAGACGTGCCCGGTTGGATCGCGGCTGATTGCGACGACAAATCGTGGACAATCGTAGACATTCTCCCCGCACGAACTGGTGTCGCGAGTGCAGTAAACTGATATGTTTGCCCGACACTCGTTGTGCCTCCAATATCAGCAAACACACTCATATTTGATGTGCGAGACGCTGGTGTCTGTATGCGATACCATGCATTCTTCACCTCAGCACCAGTGTTTGCGATTGACACTGTTGTTGCAGTAGGTGTTGTCGATGCAGTGCCAGGGTTAGCCGTCCCCTGGACTCCGTAATACCGCACCGTCTCTGCCTGCTGTGGTGCTGATGGTTTATACCGATACGTAATTGCAATTTCCCCACCAAGAGATTGTATTGTTTGGCTTCCCGCTGCATTTGTGAATGCAAGGGTTTGCTGTGAATTTCCTAACTGATAATCTGCTACAGGCAAAGCCCACAAGACACGCATTGTCGTATCATCAGAAATAGTCTCGTTGGATGCGAAACTCGGGGATCCAGCTCCACTATTCAGACTCGCAGAAAAGGTTGTATTTATGGCACCTGATTGCCGGGCATACACTTCGACATACGAACTCAAAATGTTCGCGTTTACAGTGAGGTCTGGAAGACTTGATCGATCAAAAGAAAATGAACACGTGGTTGATGCAGGACATGTTGCCACACGAGATCCCGTATCAGAAGCATTTGTTGAATCAAGTGGAAGTCGAATTGTCTTTACTAATTCATAATTTGTATCAATACCATCATATGCATCAACTTCATAGGTGAGACTAATTTTTACCGTCGTGAGAGAACGATTCCCCGCAGCAGATAAATCGATTTGCACCCCAGCAATAACAGCAATACCAGCATTAAATTCTGTGTCCGTCTGTGTTTCAAAAAATGTTGTAACATCATGGACGGTCTGCACGTATCCTGTCGTGCCCGAACCAGCAAACACGACGCCAGTTGCGGTTGTGTTTCCTGAAGAATTTATTTCTGATGCTAATGTGTTTACCCCTTCACTAGAAGCGCCTTCCACATCAAGATACACATCATTCTCCAGCACATGTATGCTTGCCGTCACGAGACCGTATGAAACTTCCATCTGTGCATCAATGACATTGATTCCTGTACCAAGGAGTGTAAGGAGGGTCGCCCCTGAAGCGAGAGAAGGTTTTGTCGTTGACCACGAAGTAGCACCTGCATATGCGAGGACATTGTCTCCGCGAAGAGTATTATCACTTCCTCCTCCAAGAATAAATTCCGCAGTCTTTAACTCCTTCCCATACTGCGCAGCCGCATGCGCAACAGGAACGAATCCGAGAGCCTTTTGCACCATGACGACAAACCCTGGGATGCTCAAGAAAAATACCGCCACAAGCAAAATTGTGGTGATACACATCGCCCCAGCCGTATTGTGTGCAGTATTTTTCATAAAAAACTATATTTCGGCAGAAGATGCTACTTCTTCTTCCGTTCGAACCACTGACGGTTCAGTGACTACGATGTCCGTGTTTGATACCGGCGCATTTGGCACCTCCCTTGCTTGATCCACCAAGCGCTTTGCGAGTTGCGTGAAGTCAAACATCGTTGACCCTTGGACATCTTGACCAACAAGGCGCATTGCACCGTGTTCCGTTTCCTCGTTCCAGACGAGTGCGAGTACAGGCGACTCACTCTTTACCCCCTTCTTCGAAACACGCCGTGTCTCTCCTGACGCGAGATCGTGTGCGAAGACTTGCCACACTCCATCGTCAAGCGCCTGCCACGATAGTGTGTTATCCGACAGCGATGGGAACATATCAGGAGCATTATTTGCAGTAATGCGACGCACTTCGTACTCGCCATTCATACCCAAAATACGATGTTCTTTCGTGAGTGCGTCTTCGGTAATGACGTCATGTGCAGGCGTCGCAATAACGATTTCCCAATTTCCTTCAAACCATGCCTGCCAAACAATCCGCCCGCGATACACCTTTGGATTAAAATTGTTTTCTCCGTTTGTGAGGATACGAACTTTTGGAACACCAACATCGTCGAGGTGTGCATAGGCAATCTGCCAACGACCATCAACGAGTGTCTGCCACACAAGTGTATCTCCTGCTGGGTCGAGGACAGGAAATGCATCGTCATCAGTGTTGTGTGTAAGTTGCATTGTTGAATCATTACGAACGAGGAAAATTTCTTTATCACCCCCTCCCACATCTTGCTGGACAACGACAGTGATATTTCTTTCATTTTCGATGATTGGTGCTCCAAAAGATTTTGCATCAGGGATACAGTAGTACCCAGTACCATCAAGATTTTTACACCCTCGGAATACTTCCTGTTCTACTTCGTGTCGAAGTGAAAGCTTCACCTCTCCTCGAAGCTCTTCACGGATTTGTGCCCGAAGCTCATCAAGATTTACAGCAGTTTCAGGAGATGGAACATCAAGTACAGGAACCTCTTCCACAACCTCATCAAGCTGTGCTTCTTCGGTGATAGGTTGTGGATCTGCAGATATTACCTCATCAGGATTTGCCACACTCTCAGCATCGGCAAGCACAGGAAGGTCAGTGCTCGGTGTAGTAGTGTCAGAATTTTCAACTTCCTGAGTGGGCGGCTCCTGAGTACCGCCATCCGCGACCGCAGGAGATGTATCTTGACTAGGTATATCGTCCTGTACAACAGGAGTATCGGAAGAACTGCTCGTGTCAGATGGGGTAATGTTCTGCACTTCTTCATTTGATGCAAGGTCTTGAGAAGGAGATATTTCTTGCGCAAGGTCGCTCGATGGCTCAGTGGTAACACCAGCAACTTCAGGCTGAGCAACGCTCATGTCCACCTCCCCATCAGCAGAAACTTCAGTATCAGATTCTGGTGAAAGATTTTCTGCCACGCTCGGTGTATCGGAAGATGAAGCAACATCTTCTGGAAGAGCACTCTCGTCAGGAGAAATGGATTCGTTTGAAGCAAGTGCAGCTGATTCAACAAGTGCCGAAACATCTGCAGCAATACGATCTGCAAGTGGAGCATCGTTTGCATATGCGGGCGCAAGAGGCATAACAAGCATGAGTGGAAGAAGCAAAACAGCAATGAAACGCACCAAAAACGGAGCTGGAGCAATCGACGCAACCTTCGCATCACCACCAGAGAGGACAGCATCAAGGACGCGCTTCAATCCCCCTTCATCTTTTCGTGCGCGCGCGTACGCATGCGCGCGCGTAACAGAAAAACTCGAATGCGTCAAATGCACATCTCTGTCATCCCCTCGCACATCGTGTCGGACAGCATGAGAAGTGGTTAATTTGGTTGGGGATACGGAAAAATCCCTACTTCGTCGTAGGGTGGTACTTTGTGAAATTATCCTTACAGGAGGCGGACGAACGCCACTTTTGGATAACGTGACAATTGCATTGTGTGGGTGTTTTTCCATTTCACTCAGTCATCATTTGCAGCCACAAAAAATGACTTTGCATTGAAAGTTTTCCACAATTCTGTGGAAAACCATTCCTCCAACGCTTTACTATATTTTACCTTTAAACAGAGCCATATTTTGATTTTTATCCACATATGAAGCACAGAAATACACGGAGTTATCCACAGTATACTCAATGAAAATACTTGCAATCAAAAAACACACATACAATGGCTTCAAATATGGACTTTTTCTCATTCATTTCCATTTTTAAAAAAATTGACAAATATATGAATCTACTGCATAAAACAAAAAAACAGGGACTTCCCTGTTTTATGCATCGATATTTGCGTATTTTGCGTTTGATTGGATGAACGATTTCCGCGGTGCCACTTCAACACCCATCAGTAAGTCAAAAACTTTATCTGCATCTGCCGCATCATCAATCGTCACTTGCTTTAACACGCGATTCTTCGGATCCATCGTTGTTTCCCAGAGCTCTTCAGGGTTCATCTCACCAAGACCCTTATACCGTTGAATGTGGACTTTTGGAGTTTTCCCTTTTTCTTCTTTTTCGGCAACTTCTTCATCCCCCTCTCCTTCTTCTGATGCTTCATCTTCGGGAGGAACATCATCCTGGGAGATACCAAGAGAAGTAAGGTACGCAAACTTTTCTTCATCACTATAGAAATAGTGCACCTCTTTCCCCTTCTTCACCTTATAGAGCGGAGGCTGTGCGATGTAAATGTGCCCCGCTTCAATTACTTGTCTGAAATGCCGGAAAAACAGTGTGAGTAAAAGTGTGCGAATATGCTCACCATCGACATCAGCATCTGTGGCAATGATAATCTTATGGTAACGAAGTTTTGACAAATCAAACGTATCGCCGATTGCTGTGCCCATTGCGATAACAAGTGCACGCACCTCATCCGAGGACAACATTTTATCCAAACGCGCGCGTTCCACATTTAAAATCTTCCCCTTTAGTGGAAGGATTGCCTGTGTGCGTCTATCACGGCCCTGCTTACTTGATCCTCCTGCAGAATCTCCCTCGACAATAAAGAGCTCAGACTCCTCGGCAGAACGTGCCTGGCAATCAGCGAGCTTGCCAGGAAGCGCAAATCCATCAAGAGCACCCTTACGGAGAACAGAATCCTTTGCGGCTTTTGCTGCGCGACGTGCACGCTGTGCAAGCACTACTTTCCCAATTACCGCCTTTGCGTCATCTGGATGTTCCTCAAGAAAAGCCGCAAACGCTTCTCCGAAGACCTTTTCTGTTGCGCTACGTGCCTCAACAGAACCCAATTTGTCCTTTGTCTGACCTTCAAATTGGATTTCCAACATCTTCACAGAGACGACAACGGTCATACCCTCTCGAACATCATCACCAGTAAAAGAATCGTCGCCATCTTTGACAAGCTTATTTTCCTTTGCGTACTTGTTCAGCGTAGATGTAAGCGCGGTACGAAACCCAGTGATATGCATACCGCCTCCTGGGGTAAATATATTATTTGCAAATCCAATTTCTGCACGTGTCGACATGTCATCAACATACTGCAAGGCAACTTCAACAAGTACGTTATTTTCCTCCTTCTCAACGTGGAAAATATTCTTCTGCACTTGGGTCAAATGTTTGTTGTAATATTTTACCAGAGACACAAGGCCACCCTCAAAATAGAACGTTGTGCTGGGGACGTTGAGCTTTGCATCACGCAAATACTGAAATTTGTCTTCTGGGATCTTTCCGGTGTATTTCGTGAAGTCCATGATAATGACTTCAACACCACGGACAAGATATGCTTGCTGTCTCAAACGATCAATGATTGTCTTTGGGTTATATGCAATCTCAGAAAATATCTCTGGGTCTGCGTCAAAAAGCACTGTTGTTCCCAGGAGCTTGCTTTTACCAACTTGTTTGACTGCGGCTTTCTTTTTACCGCGAACATATTCCTGTACATACTCTCCCCCGTCACGATAGACAGTCACTTTCATGTACTGACTCAATGCATTCACAACAGATGCACCAACTCCATGGAGCCCTCCTGATGCTTTATAGCCCGAACCGTCACCTCCAAACTTTCCTCCTGCATGGAGCGTCGTCATAACCGTCTCGAGGGCAGACACTTTTGTTTTTGGGTGAATCGCAACAGGGATACCACGACCATTGTCAGCAATACGGATTTGGTTGTTTGGAAGAAGAGCAACTTCAATACGATTACAATGACCATTCATTGCCTCATCACGAGAGTTATCAAAAATCTCCCACACTAAGTGATGAAGTCCTTCGACACCTGTCGATCCAATATACATACCCGGACGCTTACGCACCGGATCAAGCCCTTCAAGAACCTGAATTTGATCTGCACCGTATCCTTTATCCTCCTTTGCTTTTGCCATGTGAATGAGTCGTTAATCGTCAGTTGTTCGTCATGAGAATTGCCCATGAAAAGACAGCCAAAAATGCCTATAAATATATCTTATTTTACCATTTTTACGACCCATCTACAAACTTGACGTGGGGATAAAAATGTCGAAATTATGGCCGTGTATAGCCATGAATTTCCAAAATTAATCTAGGATTAAGGATTTATGATTTATGAATATAATCCCGAAACCAACACCGGAAGAGTGGGTGTAATCATACTGAGGTATATATGAAAACAACCAACACATTTTGTGTTGGTTGTTTGAGAAAACATGTTCAATTGTTGATGTAAGATTAAAAGAATAATGCAGTCCTGGATTGCCACCGTCCCTCGAAGACTCGGGGCCGTCGCAATGACAATACGTAATTCTTAATTCTGAATACGTAATTCTCCTATCTTCTTTCTTGTTCTTCCCATACCCTATACCCCTTACCCCATACCCTAAATCGGGGCCGTCGCAATGACAATTCATAATTCATAAATCCTAAATCATAAATCATGAGTTATTTCTTTCCAACAACTCATGACTCTCTGTTTCCTAGCTTCTGACATCAAACCGCTCGTCAGCCTCTTTCAGTGCTGTAACAACTCTGTGTGCAACCTCATTTGCTTCTTCGTCTGAAAGCGTATGATCATTGCTTTGCAGTGTCATACGAAAAGCAAAACTCTTCTTGTGCTCTTCTGGCTTTTCAAAGACATCAAAAAGTTTCAGGTCAACGACAAGATCACCCATCACCTTCTTGATTAGTGCCTCGATGCCGCCAACACGGACCTCCATTGGTACCCACAATGCAACATCACGAACTACTTTCGGATACTTACTTGGAACAGCATACATTCGCTGCTTCTCTCGTGTCGCAGCTAAGACAAGAAGATCAAAATCAATTTCAAAACCTTGCACCTTCAACATACCAACAAGTACGTCTTTTACGTAAACTTGAGCAGCTATTTCTCCGCCCCCTTCAACATAGTTAAACGGAGGGAGGCCACAGGCCTTTCCAAGTGCGTTCAGGACGCCCTTCAGCCACACATAATCCTCTTTCACTTGGGCCTGCTTTCTTTTCTGGAAACCCATCTCCACACCAAGAGAGCGTGTTTCGACCACCTTCCCTTTTGTTTTTCCAAAAATGGAACCAAATTCAAAGATGCGAACTTCTTCTCGATGCTTCAAATTCTCCGTTACTGCCGCACGAAGACCGTGTGAAAGATTGTTTCGGAGAGTCTTTCTATCTGAAGCAAGCGGATTCTGAAGTTCAATTTCACCATAGGCATTAAATGCATACGTATACACTTCCGAAAACCCAGCACCCAACAATACTTCACGTGCCCTGTCGCGCAATTCCCAAAATATGTTTCTCTCGGCAACAGCAAGTGGTTCTTCTGGGAGTGTCCCCTGTAATCCTTCAAGACCAACAAGACGAGATACTTCTTCAGCCAAATCCTCCTTCAGGGTAATATCCAAACGGTCATGAGGAACTGCAACGTTCCAAAGTACATCATCAGCTTTTGTCGTTGTTGCCACCGCAAAACCTAAGCGTTTCCAAATCTGCGCAATCTCCTTTGCGGTATATGGTGCACCAATAATACGATTCACTTGTTTCAGTGTGATCGACACAAAACGCTGCGGAGGAAGGTCTCTCCCCTTGATTTGAGGAAATCCGACAACAACTTGCTTTCCGCCAGCAATATCGATAATAAGCTGAGCAACAACAGCAAGCGCCTCATCAACAAGATGAGGTGTGAGACCTTGCTCGAAACGCTTTGCAGCATCCGTGCGCAAATTGTACTTCTGAGCAGCCTTTCGCACCGTTGCACCATCAAAACTGGCCGCTTCAATGGCAATCGTTTTTGTTTCTTTTGTGAGTTCTGCCTTTGTCCCGCCCTTCACGCCAGCAATCGCCAATACGCCTTCTTTATCAGCAATAACCAAAGTCTCTTTTTCAAGCGCGATCACCTTGCCATCCAACGTCGTCATAGATTCACCTTCTTTTGCCCCACGAACAACAATTTTTGCTCCAACGAGCTTGTCGTAATCGAATGCATGTAGTGGCTGGCCGAGCATATAGAGGACATAGTTTGTTGCGTCGACAATATTATTGATCGATCGAGCACCAAGTGTCTCCATTGCCTCCTTAAGCCACTTTGGAGACTCATTCACCGAAACTTGAGATAACACCAAAGATGCGTAACGAACGCAACGCTTATCTTTGATATCGACATCAATCAAAGGTGATTTCTTACTTCCCTTTGGAAGTTTTTGTTGTTTCTCCTTTTTGAGAGAAATACTTAACACAGCTGCGAGCTCACGCGCAATCCCTCGATGAGAAAGACAGTCGTGTGCTCTATTTGGCAACACCTTCACATCAATCAAGGTGTCTTTTTTCTTTTTTTCAATACCTTCAATTTCGAAACTGTGCGCAGTCAGCTTTGCTGCAATCACATCCGCAGATGGGAGTGGTTTGTCGAAATAGGTTTGAAGTAAATTTTTAGAGATAAGCATAACTAGATAGTATCAAACTGATCAATAAGCCTCAGGTCCCCAGAGTACAACATGCGCACATCAGGGATGCCCCACTTCAACATCACAAAGCGATCGACTCCTCCACCAAAAGCAAAGCCCTGATATTGCTCTGGGTCAATACCTCCAGCACGAAGGACATTCGGATGCACCATACCTGCACCCATAACCTCGATCCATTTCTCAACTTTTCCTTTCGCATTCGTGTACCCAATATCAATCTCAACGGATGGCTCGGTAAATGGAAAATATGATGGGCGAAAACGCACTTGCATAGGACGTCCGAAGAGGCGTGCAAAAAAGAGTTCAAGGACACCCTTCAAGTCTGCGAGAGAGACTTTCTTGCCAATCATCAATCCCTCGAATTGATGGAATTGCGCTTCGTGAGTCGCATCTGTTGCTTCGTAACGAAAGACTTTTCCTGGTGCAATAATACGAATCGGCGCACCTTTTTTCTCCATGTGCCGAATCTGCACTGGGGATGTGTGTGTACGCAGCAAGAGTTTCTCTACCCCCTGTTTATCCTTCAACCAAAACGTATCCCACATATCTCGTGCGGGGTGATCTTTTGGAATATTTAAGGTATCAAAATTGTAATACTCTGTTTCTATTTCTGGACCATCAGCGATACTAAATCCCATTGTCCCAAAAATCTCAGTGATATCGCGCATCATAATGGATACTGGATGCATAGAACCGCGCTCGTTCCCTTTTCCTGGAAGTGTTGCATCGAGCCCAATTTGCTCTCGTGAATACATATATGACGATAATATCATAGATGAAAGAAAGCGAAAGAAGGGAGTCCCGTGAACACTCTTTGTCGCATGCGAGTTGTAAACAAAAACACGCCAAGGCGTATTTTTCGTAGAGCCACCTGTCAGACTTGAACTGACGACCTTCGCTTTACAAAAGCGTTGCTCTACCAACTGAGCTAAGGTGGCAATGTGGGTATTATACACAAAAATAAATTTTTGGCTAGAGGATGAATGAAAGACGAGATTAGGACTATGGGGAACAGGGTGTGGAGATATTTTTTGTGACAAAATCCCTTACCCCATCCCCCCCCTCTACCATATCCTATTCCTTTTCTGGTTTTAAGTCTGAAAATTGATACTTTTCTTTTTCCTGTTCTTCTGGAATTTCATCATAGAGTGCTTGCCTCTCTTCCATTTTCTGACGGAACTCTTCCTTATGTGCAACAATCCGCTTCAAAAAGAATGAGACTACTCCTCCCTGTGGAACAGCAGGATAACCAAAAAGCTTTGCATAGACACGATCTCTTGATGCAAGAAGGCGTGCAAGAATCGCTGTAATTCCATTGTGGATATATGGCAAAAATGCATGCCACAAGTCAACAGCAGCGGAAATGGTGTCTTGATATGTCAACACGAGAAGATCCCACCAACCAACGGGGACACCTCGAGAGAGATGTTTTCCTGCGTGTCGAGAGGTGACTCCCGCCAAAGCGCCCACAAACATCACGAGTAAGCCGATAACTGATGCAATCCAAAGAGTGACAAGAAAAGTCATAACGGTCTATATATTATACCATATTCCACAATTTTTGCAGCAAAAAATGCCCGCAGGCATTTCTTTACTTCCCAACAATAAATCGAGAAAAACGAGTAAGTTCCGTGCGCTCCCCGAACTTCTGAACCGCGCCATCAATCAATTGCGCAATAGTCATATCTGGATTCTTTACATATGGTTGACGTAAAAGAACCTGTTCCGCAAAGAACGTATTCAACTTCCCTTCGAGAGCCTTCTGCTTGATTTCTTCAGGCTTTCCAGCAAGCTGCTTCTCAACCTCTTCGACGAAGAACGCTGCTGCCTTCGCACGATCCTCTTCCGTGATATCGTCTTCAATGCGATATTTTGGAGCAGCTGCAGCAACATGCATTGCGATATCATATGCCAGCTTCTTAAAGTCCTCGTTTTTTGCAACAAAGTCTGTCTCACAGTTGAGTTCAACAAGTGCCCCTACTGTTGCATTACCATGAATATATGCAGCAACAACGCCTGAGCCGAGAGATCGATCTCCCTTCTTTGTTGCGATTTCAGCTGACTTCTTGCGAAGCGCCATGCGAGCCTTCTCCATATCTCCACCTGCATCCTCAAGTGCCTTCTTACACTGCATAATTGCAACATTCGTTTCATCGCGAAGCTGCTTGACCATATCCATGTTGATTTCCATAGTGTTTGATTAGTTATGAGCACCAGAGTATTCGGGAGCTCGTCGTCATAATAGGACAATACGCATTATAGCAAAAGAACTAAGTATACAGAATACTGAATTAAGTATTCTTGCTTAATTCGTCATTCCGTATACTTAATTCTGTATTACTTTACTGCCTGAGCGGTTCCTGCCTTGAATGCTGAAGAAACAGTATCAAGGAAGTATTTTACGCTATCGCGAGCACCGTCATTTGCAAGGATAGGATGGGTAACCTTTGTGAGGTCATTATCTGTATTGCACAATGCGATAACTGGAATGCGCACCTTTGCAGCTTCTGTGACTGCGATGTTTTCTGCACGTGAATCGACAACAATCAATGCTGCGGGGATTTGCTCCAATGAAGCAATACCACCAAAATCAGCCTTCAAGCGATTCAATTCGCGCTCGAGCATCAAGCGCTCCTTCTTCGTATACTTTGTCACGAGATCACCTTTCGCAAATTGCTCAGTGAGTGACTTCAAGCGTGCGATACGCTTCTTGATTTCAACAAAGTTGGTGAGTGTTCCTCCGAGCCAACGGCTTGCCACATATGGCATGTTGACTGCAGTTGCTGCCTCAAGAACGAGATCTGCGATTTCCTTCTTTGCGCCAACGAAAAGCACGGTCTTTCCCTGCTTTCCAAGCTCGCGAGCTGCAGTACATGCTGCATCAAGCTGCTTTACGGTCTTAGTAAGATCGATGATATCTACGCCATTCTTTGCGCCAAACAATTGTGAGCGCACAGAGGCATGGCGGCGAGCGCGCCCAAATCCAATGTGCGCACCGGCATTAAACAAAGCATCGATTACGGTATTTTCTGTCATATTCTTTCCTCTATGTTAATTGTGAATAATAGGCGAATATTACCATAGAAGGACAAAAAAGCAAGAGTATTCAATTATGAAACCAATAATGCGCCAAAGAAGCTCCTGCCTGCAACCGCAACACAAAAAATACTTGACTGATAAATTATCGTATTGTATAAATAACTGACGTTCTTTCCAACAACCCACAGCACAGGAGCATCATGCCCACCCCACAACGCTCGTCACACTTCCCACGGAGGCTCCATGTCGATACCTTTCGAACCATGGTTGCAAGTGGAGGATGGCTCATCATCGGAGGCACCGCCTGCCCAAAACCCAAAGACGGATTTGAGGAGGCCCGCGAAGCGCATCTCGTACACAGCGAGATCTGCATCCAGACACGCAACGACTCGTATACTGCCCGCATCGGCATGCTTAGGCATGTAGAGAAGTGGCACATCGAGATCATTGATCCGACCATCGCTGAGGAGGTCCTTTTCCATCTCGTCCATCTCCCGAAGCTCGCACAGACGCTTCGTTGATATCCAAAAGCCGCTCCCTCGAGCGGCTTTTTCTTATTCGTCATCATCAGAACCGTCACCCATCGTCCCCGCAAGTGCACGCTCACGCACAGTCTCAACAATCTTGCCAACACCACCTGCAAGGATGGACTCTATGCCATGCCACGATTCCTTTATTCGGTGATCAGTCACACGATCTTGAAGGACATTATACGTACGAATCTTCTCAGACCTATCTCCAGAGCCTACAGCGGAACGAAGTTCTGCATTTTTTGCAGCATTCTTTTCATCCTCAAGCTGCTCGAGCTTTGCAGCAAGAATAGTAAATGCTTTTTCACGATTCTTCAACTGAGAACGCTCAACAGCGCAGTGGACATGAATTCCGGATGGTTTATGAAATAAGTGCACAGCTGTCTCCACCTTATTCACATTCTGACCTCCAGCCCCACCAGCACGGGTAAACTGCATCTCAACGTCTGATTGATTAATCTGCACTTTGGACTTCTTTCGAATCGGAAGCACGAGAACAGCGGCGGTAGAGGTATGGATGCGTCCGGACTTTTCAGTTGCAGGAACGCGCTGAACACGATGCACACCAGTCTCATACCGGAGTAATTCATAACATTCATTCCCTGTGATTTCGAACGATGCTTCTTTATACCCGCCCATTTCAGCACGGCTTTCATCAATAACATCAAATCTCCAACCTTTTTCTTTTGCATACATTTGATACATGCGTGCAAGGTCTTCCGCAAAAATTGCAGCCTCTTCACCACCAACACCTGCGCGAACCTCAAGGACGAGCTCTCGAGGGATCTCCTCTTCCTCTTCTGCGGCCTTTTGAATTGCCAATAGCCGCTCGTACAATTCCTTCATTGCGGCATCAAGTGTCGTAGCGTCCTCTCTTGCAAGATCTGCCATTTCTTGATCAGAAAGAAGCACGTCGAGCTCTGCGCGTTCGCGTTGCATGCGCTCCAAGTCTTCTGCTAAATACTTGGTGCGATAATCCTCTTTAAATTGTGCTGTATCGTATTCCATAATAGTAGTCATCAGTCATGAGTATGTAGACATGAGAAATGAAAAAGCCATAAGCCAAGCATGAATCATCAGAGCCGCTTTGCGACACTACTGACTCATGACTCATGACTCATGACTGTTTTCTTACTTCTTCTTGACTGTAGCCTTCTTCGCTGTTCCCGCAGCTACACGAGCCTTGAACTTCTCCATGCGGCCTGCTGTGTCCATAACCTTCTCAGTACCAGTAAAGAGGGGGTGGCAGTGTGAACAGATTTCAACGTTGATTTCTTTGAGAGTTGAACCAACAACAACCTCTGCACCACATGCACAAGCTGCCTTTACCTGCTCATTAAATTTAGGGTGGATATCCGTCTTCATAGTGTGGACAATGTAACACAATCCATCAAATTAGGCAAGGAGGAAAGTGAAACACTATGAATGCGATTAAGTATACTCAAATAGCTTCTTTTCAAAATCAACAACCTTCCCTTTTGTGTCAATAATTATCCCCTCTTTACGATGCAATGCTAAACGCTCCTTTTTTGACACTTCATCAAGCCAGATTCTGCCATCAGCATAAACAATTCTATGCCAAGGAATATCTTTTACTCCCTTCTGGGATGCTCGCCACAAAATCCCTGAAACGCTTTGTGCACTCATCGAACCACCTCCCGCTGCCTTTGCAATCCTTCCATACGTCGTTACTCGTCCTTTGGGTATAGAGAGAGCGCAATACACAACATGGAGCGAAAATGGAGTAAAACCATACTTTTCCAGAGATTTCTTTGTAACCATATCACTTATATTGTACATACCAGACCAACACTGGCAATAAAAAACACCATCACATGATGGTGTTTTTTCTCATGACTCATAACTCATGACTCATGACTACTCTAGCACTGCCTTGATCCTTCGTACCCCCTGAGATGATGCTTCCTCTTTCGTAATACGAAAATGACCCAGCACACCAGTGCGCTCGACGTGCGGTCCACCACAGAATTCAATCGAGAAACGCTCATCACCTTTTCCAATTTCATAAATACGGACGATGTCTCCATATTTATCTCCAAAGAGTCCACGTGCGCCACGGCGCTCTGCTTCTTCCTTTGGCACATCTTCATAGAACACAGGAAGATCCTTTGCGATAACCTCGTTGATGATATCTTCTACTCTCTTGATTTCTTCTGGAGTCATCTTTGTAGGATAGGCAAAGTCAAAACGCAAACGCTCTTCGGTAATATTTGACCCCTTCTGCGTTGCATCCTCGTTGAGTACGATATGGAGCGCACGGTGCAACAAGTGCGTTGCCGTGTGATACTTCACCACCTTATCGCTATGATCCGCAAGACCACCCTTAAACTTCTGCTCTGCACCAGCACGTGATTTTGCCTGATGTTCTGCAAGTTTAATGCGGTATCCTTCCTCATCTATAGTCATGCCTCTGTCATGAGCGACCTCCCTGGTCACCTCAAATGGAAAACCATAGGATTGATAGAGATCGAATGCCTGATCACCGGAGATCGTTAATCCGTGTTTTGCGATACGTTCAAATTGCTTCAAGCCTTGTTCGATAGAACGCTCAAACTTCTTTGACTCGCCGTCAATAACATCCACAATTTCCCTTTGCTGCTCACAAATACTGTCATACACTCCAATGTACTTTTCGGAAATAATACGCACAATATCTACAACGGCGTCACGGGAAAGTGTTTTCGACGTTGTACGTAATACCGCACGACGAATCAAGCGGCGGAGAATATAGCCTTGATCAGAATTACTTGGACGAACACCATCACTAATCAAGAAAATTGCAGTACGCATATGGTCGGCAATAATCCGTGCACTTCGTTCACCAGTCGTAATCGTCCGTGTATATGTCATGATAGGTGCAAAAATGTCTGTATCGAAGATATTGTTCTTCCCCTGCATCACCATCAAAACACGCTCTAACCCTGAACCCGTATCAACATTTTGTTTTGCGAGCTTCCCGACAACTTTTCCGTCCTTCTTTTCATACTCCATGAACACATCATTCCAAATTTCAACGATATCTTGCCGATCATCTGCAGCAACAAATTCTGCATGGGTGAGATTCCCCAAGTCCTTACCAGAAACATTGTAAAACATTTCTGAATCTGGACCGCACGGGCCGTTATCTCCAGGACTCCACCAGTTCGGCTCTTTTCCATTTGGAAGTGTCTTCATATAGAAAATGTGCCCTTCCGGATTGATGCCTACAGAGGAAAAATGTTTTGCCCAAATTGCATATGCCTCATCATCCTGTGGCGCGTCATCATTCCCGCCAAAAACAGTCACATAGAGCTTTTTTGGATCAAGCGCAAGTCCATATTCTATGTTGGTGAGGAAATCAAAACTCCAAGAAATAGCTTCTTGTTTAAAGTAGTCTCCGAGCGACCAGTTCCCAAGCATCTCAAAAAAAGTTGCATGAGTATTGTCTCCGATCTCGTCGATATCGACAGTGCGAACACACTTCTGACTATTTGCGAGACGTGTTCCTTGTGGATGCGGTTGTCCCAACAGATATGGTACCAACGGCTGCATGCCTGCAGTGTTAAATAGCACAGATGGGTCATTCTCTGGGATCAGTGATGCAGAAGGCAAAATTGCGTGTCCACGTTGTTTAAAAAACTCCAAAAAACGTGACCGCATCGTCATTGAATCTATCATTTCTTGATTATAATGGCGGAATAGGAAAATGCAAAGGAAGATGTATATTGCATATTACGTGGAAATTATCACTTTCTCAAAACACAGCAACCTCGTTTTTGCTATTTCTGTCTCATCGCTAATCTCTGAGTACTTTCATTTCCCCATTATTGTATTCAACAACAATACTTGGTTCACGATCAATAAGGCCTGCATCACAATAAAAATCGACTTGCTCACCAAAGTAAATCCTTGCTTCCGCAATCGTTTTTGCTGGCGGCTGACCTTCTGGGTTTGCCGAGGGGGCCACAATAGGGCCAGCGAGATCAATGAGCTCAAAAAGATCCGCTCGATCAGGCATACGAAAACACAATGTTCCCGTCCCTCGGGTGAGATAATCAAAACGATCTGGTTGTGATGTCTTGAACACAATGGAATACCTACCAGGCCAATACGTCCGTACAGCGCGAAGGATATCCTTTGACAACTCTACGCCAAAGTACTTCATTTGTTCGACGTCTGAAACGAGAATAATGAGTGGTTTGTGAACATTACGGCGTTTCAACTGATATATCCGATTCACAACATCCGGAAAAAGCGCTGTGCCGACAAGCCCATACAATGTGTCTGTCGCAAGAACCCCAACCGCGCCATTGCGTATGTGAGCAGACAAAGAAAAAGCGTCAAGGCAACACATGCCTTGATGCAAATCACCTGAGCACTCATCAGAGGATGGCGCACACTGGTTCTGGAGCGTGTCATCTTGCATACTATTCTGGAGAAATTGTTGTTCCGAGTTCAGGATTCAGCATCTGTCCCATGTTTCCCATACCAATGATGCGGAGAGGAAGCTTGTGCTCACGCGCAAGAGCAACAGCAGAAAGATCAAGCGCACGAAGCTCTTTTTCAATAACACGTGATGCGGTGATACTTCGAATGCGAGATGCTGTCGGAACCACTTTTGGATCCGCATCATAGAGTGCATCAACACCATTCTTTACAAAAATAACCTCATCAGCAGAAAGTTCGAGTGCGCGCTGAACCGCTGTGGTGTCTGTAGTAAAATATGGAACACCAAGCCCCGCGGCAAAAATCACCACGCGGCCATTTTCAATATGCTGCTTCACTTGCATTGGAACATAGGGTTCACACACTTGCGGCATTGCAATTGCCGATGCAACACGTGCATCAAGCCCGTGCGCCTGAAAATATTCCTTTAGCACTAAGGCATTCTGAATTGTCGCAAGCATTCCAATATAATCAGCCGTCGGCCTCGAAACTGAAAGATTACGCGCGAGAGTATTGCCGCGAACAATATTTCCTCCTCCGATAACAATCATGACTCGATGCGATGCAGCAACAATACGCGAGAGCGTCGCTGTAATTGATTGCAAGACAAACTCCGAATACAATCCCTGCTGTGTATCACCAGAGAGTGCCTCACCTGAGAGTTTCAAGAGAATGGTTGTCATATTCTTCAGTTGCATTATATCATCAATGCCAGTAAGTATCTATTTTTATCCCCATAAAAAAGCCGCTTTCGCGGCTTTGTATCATAATGGTGATGTCAGAAGATGTTTGTACTTCGGGTCCTGTGCTGCATATGCCAAGGTTGTCTGAAACATGTTTACAGGGTCCCCCGTCGTGTACCATTTCCCGTCTGGGATAGGCTCAGCATATGCAACACCACCTGAAGTAATGTAGCGCATGAGCCCATCTGCAAACCACAATTCATTTCCTCTGCCAAGTGGCGTATCTTCGAGCGCGGGAAAAATGTCGCGAGTCAACACCATGCGCCCAAATTGGACAAGATTTGACGGAGCATCTTCCATGCGGGGTTTTTCAATGACCCCACGGATAACCCCTGTCCCTTTCTCCTTGTCCACAACGCCGTACTTACACACGTCTTCCCACGGAACCTCGTCAACTCCAATAACCATTCCATGTGTACGCGCATACCGCTCTATCAGTGTCTGGGTAAATGGCGTGTCCGACAAGACGAGGTCATCGGGCCAAACATAAATAAATGGGTCTTCCCCAACGAATGCTTTCGCGCAGAGAAGCGGTGTGCCATTGCCATACGGTCCAGTTTGGTACACGAACTCAATATGCGCTGCGCGAGAAACATGTGCAACTTCACGGTAAAGCTCCTCCTTCCTCACAGCAAGAAGATGGCGTTCGATATCATCATGTGGAGAAAAATATTGCTGAATACTTTCCTTCCCTGGTGCGATCACAAAAAGAATGTCAGTAACCCCAGACGCAACGAGTTCGTCAACAACCCACTGGATTGCTGGCCTATCGAGCATGGGAATAAGTTCCTTGGGGACAACAGTCGTGGTCGGCAAAAAACGCGTACCACTTCCCGCAGCAGCAATGACCGCCTTCGTGATAACACTACTCATAGTGAACCCTCCTCATGGTGTTCGGGGTGACCGAGATCTTCGGCCTTACGAACAAATCTGCTTTCAATATACCACAATGCTTCAAAGACAAATAATGACAAAAGTGTGACGTATGCTGCAATAAGATACAGTCCATACCCCGATGCTGCCCCAATCCCCGCCACCACCCACATTCCTGCGGCAGTTGTAAGTCCAGTGAGGACTTTTTTCTCTACAAAGATAACCCCCGCTCCAAGAAAACCGATACCAACAACCACCTGCGAGGCGATACGTAATGGGTCAAAGTCAAAAAGCCCTACCGTGTTCTGTACTATTGCTTGTGCGATAATAACAAACAGCGCCGCCCCAAGAGCAACGAGTGCGTATGTACGCATTCCCGCGCGTTTCCCAACGCGAGATCGTTCTGCTCCAACAACAAGACCAAACAATACCGCCGCAGAAAGGCGGATGATGAACTCCCATTCCGTTATGTATTCCATATACCTGTATTATACCTGAATACAAGAATGTATTTCTGGGGATAACAAAAACAGACATCGCCTATTTTTGAGCTTGAACATCAGGATGGCATAAATGCGTCGCCTCCTCTATTGTTGCATTCAACCTGCCTTTCACAACACCAATATCTTCAAGGATTTTTGGCTGTTCAAGAATGTCTCGACAAAGCACGTAGCCCTTTGTGATAATCGCATTCTTTTGCCCACGCGTGAGAGTTGTCAAACTCGTAATCGGATGAGTCTGTGTGTGTTGGATCATATCTTGGAGTGTATTCCCCTTTGGATAATTCCAGCCCGTCATACGCAAACCGGCACATGAACCATACTGAATAGCCTGAGTCGTAAAACTTGTATTAGTGATAATCCACGGTTGATTATAATACCCAACCCCAGCAGCTGATTTCTCAAGTTGCTTTTCAATATCGAGAAAACGCGCATGAACATACAGTGCGACCTTCACATCTGTTTTGACACTTGAGGAGTTGTGATATTTTGCCTCAACAAGGTATCGCTCCCCATCACGCTCTGCAATAACATCCACCTCATGATCAACACATGCACCCTTTACGATCACTCCGACTTGCGTGTGAAAACCTTCTCCCTTCAAAATTTCAGCAAAGAATTTCTCAAATGGAAACCCTGACGGGCCAAGCTCCATGATTGCATTCTTTAAACTATATTGTGCCGCAGTCGGACGATGTATTTTTCGGAGAATCCCAAATGCGAGGCGATAAATATCTTTTGTAGACATGTCATCCTTCACTTCAGCATCAAGACGCTTCATAACTTCTCCAATCACTGCCTCATCAGCACGTGCTGCACGCAATGATCGTTCAACTTTTTGTGGATCCCACAATTCCTTATAACCTCCTTGTTTGATGATATATATCGGTCGCATGAAATAGTGTGTAAAGTAGTAAAATGTAAATATCGTTTGCTTGCGCACCCAAAGACCTCGCAGCAAACCTACCATGACAACTTTCATAGTATAACAAAAAAATGAGCGTACTGCTCATTTTCTATTTACTGGATTTCAATCAACTCAACGTCAAACAAAAGCGTTGCATTTGGCGGGATAACACCACCTGCTCCACGCGCACCATAACCGAGCTCAGGGGGTATTGTTAAGCGACGTTTTTCGCCAACCTTCATACCAAGGAGTCCTTTTTCCCATCCCTCTATAACCATGCCAGCTCCGAGCTGCACCGGAAAGGTTTGCCCACGGGGAATGCTTGAATCAAACACCTTCCCGTCGAGGAACATACCAGTATAATGGACAACTGCAACCTGGCCATTCTTTACAGATTCTCCTTGTCCTTCTTGAACGATTTCGATAGTGACACCATCTTGATTAAATGTATTCATTGTTTGTGTGTGTTGTAGTAATTTTTGTTTTTGGGCGGGCATTGGACGAGCCTCTAATGAAATATCATCTGTCGCAATTGCCTCAACCGCCTCCATCTGTGCACGCACATCTCCTTCTTTTCCCAATGCTGAACCCGCAATCATCACATATGCCCCACCACCAATACAAAGCGAAGCAATTACCCCAAAGAAAATATTTTTTATGTCCTCTTTTTGCATATCACAAGACTTCTGAAATTATTCCACCCCCACAACACTCTTCACCAACATAATACACTCCCGCCTGGCCAAGAGCAATATCCGTCACTGGGTGAAGAAAAACACAACGCACACTCTTACTATCAAGTATTGTTGTCGACGCCAAAGGTATTCGTTCTCCATGGTAACGAATAACCAACTCTCCATCGTGCCACGCATCTCCCGGCGCGAGAAAATTACAATCTTTTAATACACACCCTTGCGCAACAGCACTTGTGAGCCCATCTCTTCGTGGCCCTACGGTAATAGTATTATCTTGCATGTTCTTCGAGACAACGTATTGCGGTAGAGCCCGATCACTTTCTCCAAAGATACGAAAGCCATGACGCTGTCCAATAGTGTAAAAAAGTGCCCCATCATGCTCACCAATATGTTCTCCATTTTCATTGAGCACGTGACCTGGCTCCGTCTGTACATAATGTGAAAGAAACTCTTGAATTGAAACTGGCCCCAGGAAACAAATGCCCTGGCTATCCTTTTTGTCTGCATTCACCAGTTCCGCATCTTCAGCAGTTGTACGTACTTCAGATTTCTTCATATCTCCAATTGGAAACATTGTCTTCTGGAGTGCCTCTTTCGAAATATTAAAAAGAAAATAACTTTGTTCTTTTTGTATGTCTTTCGCAGTCGCAAGCCGGCGTTCTCCGTCTTTTTCAACCACACGAGCATAATGTCCAGTGGCAACAAAATCTGCTCCACTCTTCATGGCATACTCGAAAAAACCTCCAAACTTTACTCTCTTATTACAAAAGACATCTGGGTTTGGAATACGCCCTGCAACATATTCAGAAATCATATAATCAACCACGCCTTCCTTGTACTCTTTTTCAAGATCGAGTGTACGGAAAGGAATTCCTATCTTTGCAGCAGCACGCATGGCACTTCTCCTCTCCTCTCTCCAGTCACAAGGAAGCCAAGGGGCATCCCATACCTTAATAAACACACCGGTCACATCATACCCGGCACGTTTGAGTAAGAGGGCAGCAACAGAGGAGTCTACGCCTCCAGACATGCCTACAAATACCTTCTTCCCTTCACCAATGTTCATATGGTAATGATACCTGAAAAATAGAGAATAGAGAATAGAGAAACGTGAAAAATGAAAGATTTGTGCTTTCAGATTAAAGATTTATAAAGTTGCGAGTTCCACCCACAAGAAGCATAACGTGCACTATTATTGCAAATAATATCGGCTTTATACTCGTTGTATATGTATGTCATTCCGGAAGTCATGGCTTTATGATGACTAGTAGCCTGTCCTGAATAAGGAGAAAATTATTATTTTTGACTATGATTCAGGAGTGATCCAGGATTGTATTTCGTATTGTCATTGCAAACGATTTCGGCTTTGCGCAAATGTGTGGCGATCCAGGACGAATGTCGTGGATAGTGGTAAGTGGATAGAAAATGCGGTCCTGGATTGCCACCAACTCTCGAAGACTCGAGGTTGTCGCAATGACAATACTTTATTCTGTATACTGGGCACTTTCTTCTCATGACTCATGACTTCCTATTCACTCATCACTTATCACTGCTCACTTCTCCTTTTCCTCATACCCTTTAGACCTTCCCCTATACACCAAAACAAAAACAGCTTTCGCTGCTTTTATTGATTCATCGGATCGATCATCGTCTTCTGAATCGTCTCCGCTTTCCTTAGCACAGAATCACCGTACGCCGCGGAACCAGTTCGCACGCCACACGCTGCACCAGAATAATACTTACAAGCAGCAGTACGCTCTGCACTTGGAGTACGCTTTCCGGCGCCAAGATCAGTAAGATACATGGCTGAAGTAATGAAAGCGTGACGTGGGTTCCATGGATTTGGGTATGATCCAACAAGTTTTTGTACCCGAGGAACAAAGTTAATCCAGGTTGATGGAATGAATTGTGCAGCACCCATAGCGCCTCCATATCCATATGAAAGAGGGCATGAGACTGGTGTGCTGTACATATCTTTTCCTAATGCATCCGCGATTTTCTTAAATGGCACTGTATCTCGTGGAGCAGCCATCACGCGAGTCAGCTTTTCTCCAGATTTAATACGTTTACCATTTCCAAGCTCATCTGTAACAACGCAGCCTCCTACGAATTTTCCAAAATTTGATTCTTGTGAAAAAATTGCGAGAAGAAATGCGGGCCGAATTCCAAGATCTTTTTCTGCTTCTAACGCATAATCGTATGCCTGTCCAAAAGAAATCTGCGTGTCGTCCTGAAGTTTAAACAAGGCTTCACGAATCGCTGCAATGCGTTTCTTTCTATCTGCAAGCACATTCTGAAATTCCTTTTCTTTATTTTTCGTCAGGGCCAATAGTTTTTGTTGTTCTTTTTGATTTTGCTCATGCTCCGTACGCGCCCTCTCGAGCTCAATCTTCACATCAAGCTCTTTATCTTTTTTCTCCTCAAGACTTGTTCGGACATCTTCTGTCTCTTTTCGGAGTTGCTTTAATGTTTGTGCTGAATGACTTAACGCTTCTTGGAGAGACACAAACTCATCAACGTCCTGGAAAAATCCGGAGATGTTGTCTCCAGAAAGCAAGGCTTCAACAAGAGAGACTTGATCATATTCTGCCGTCCTTCGAACGAGTTGTGCGAGCGACTGCCGTTCACGATCAAGCTTATTTGACAATCGATTGACCTCGCTTGTCTTCTTTGAAATATCTTCTGACAATCGAGAAATTTGTACATTTTTCGCCCTTATGTTCGATTGCGCTTTTTGAATACGTGCACGGAGAAGCTCAATTTCATTATTATAAGTTTTTCCACGCTTCAGAAGACCATCAATTGTCTTATTCAGTTCCACAACTTCTTCATCACATGCTTTCATTTGCTGTTCCAAAAGCGTGCGATCGTTTCCTACATCGGCAGTACAAGACACCGCAAAAGAGTACTGCGGGATAATCAACAAAGCGCTGGTAATTATCAATACCGGAAGAAAAACAGTAAAAAAAATACGAAACGGATGCGTTCTGTCCATCATAGATATAACCATTTTACCACGAAAACGTGACCGTTCGTTCAAGCACGCAACACAACGCAAACTGAGGCAAACAAAAAACGGGAATTCCCGTTTTTATGCTGCATCCTCCTTCTTCCCTTTTTGTTCAACTTCAATAGCTGCCATATCAACAGCAGGAGCTTCTGTTTCTTCTTGAGCAGGCGCTGCAATGGCAACAACCTCTTCTGCACCTTCAACAATTTTGACGTTCTTTGGAAGGACCAAATCACCAATTGTGATGTGCGCATCAATATCCCCAAGCTTCGAAAGGTCGACAGAAATTGAATGTGGGAGATTTGTTGGCAATGCAGAAACAGTGACTTCATGCATAACCTTAATGATGTTTGCACCAAGCTTTGCTGCTCCAGCCTCCCCTTCAAAGGAAAGCGGAACGGAAACCTCGATTTCCTTATCCATAGGGACAACGAGAAAATCAACATGGAGAATGTTTCCTGTCACTGCATGACGAGAAACATCATGAATCAATACAGAGTGTTTCTTGCCTCCGACTGAGAGAGTAACAATAGTTGACTCTCCTGCCTCACGGTATGCCTTAATAAATTGCGCATTGCTAATTGAGATAGAGGTTGCCTCCACGCCCTTTCCATAGAACACCGCGGGAATACGTCCTTCACTTCGGAGTTGCTTTGGATTTACTTTCGCGTCGCGCTGGACTGCTTCGATCGTTATCATAATCTTAAGCTTAATGAGTAATGGGGTAAGTATATCAGAAAGTTCACAAAAATCAAGACTTGAGATACTAAAAACCCACAGTGGCCACCGTGGGTTTTTGTTCTCGATATGCTCGTTCATCCGAGAAATGGTTGAGTTTTTTCTCTCCCATGTACGAGTTCCGGGTAGGTTTTATCCTACTGAAACTATTATATCCTCACAGGCGTAGTGTGCAAGTCGAAATATTTGAGGTTATGCACAGGTTATACACAAATTAATGAGCAGGTTCTCCGCGAATGAGTTTTGGATAAACATCAAGCAAGACAAAGAACAGAGAAATTGCGATAGGACCAGCAACAAAACCGATTGGGCCAAAAAAGGCAAGTCCGCCGAGCACGGAGAGGAATGTGATGAGTGGGTGCAGGTTCAAGCCCTTCCTCATTAAAATAGGACGCAGAATCCCATCAAGGTTCCCCACAAGTAGCGCACCCCAAAGCACGAGCCCTATTGCTGGGAAAAATGCACCAGAAAAGATAAGATATAAAGCAGCAGGAACAAACACCAGCGCAGTTCCCACGGCCGGAATCATAGCGACGACAACAGCAACAAGGCCCCACAACAATGCTCCAGGGACACCGAATATAGCTAAACCAATCCCTGTTGCAACTCCCTGCACAACAGCAACGACGAGTGTTCCCTTTACTACTGCAGAAACAGATTGCGAGAGACGAGACAAAATATTTTCATCATATGCAAGAGGAAGCGGAGACCAATCTTCCGCAAACTTCTTCAGTTTCTGTCCATCACGTAAAAAGAAAAACAGTGCAGCAAGCATAAGCACAACATCAAAAATTGCACCTGCAACACCCATAAAGAGTGCGTTCAGATTTGAGCTGATATATTGCAAAACATGCCCTGCGAATGCACTAAGATTAATTTGAAAAGTACTGCCAGGAACCAACGACTGTATTGCTGAATTCGCTGCAGATGTTGCGCGCTCCAAAACGCCATTTCCGCTCTGAGAAAATAGGTTATACGCATCCACCACCTCCCCAGCCAGGAGCGTGCCGATGAAAAAAAGTGGAATCAGTATCAAAAAGAGTGTTAACGTGGTCATAAGTGATGCAGCAAGAGTCTCTCTTCCCTTCATTTTTCGAAGCATCCATTGATACGGGGTATAGAGAACAATTGCAAGAACAAGGCCAAGAAATAGCGTCGTCAAATACGGAGCAAAAATGAAATACGCCAAGACACCGGCGATACCGAATAAAACCCAAAAGAATATAAGTTCTGTTGTATTTGGTTTAGTAGCCATAGACATATTGTAACATACGAGAGATTACCAGTTAAAGGAATGTTTGCGGCGAGACTTTCAGTGCTGATTATTCGATACACTTTGCATCTAGAACAGGTACGCAAAAACGGCCGAGTGGCCGTTTTACTTCTTCTCACCACTAACACCCACCCTCTCTATTCCTTTCCGTGACAGTGCTTATATTTCTTTCCACTCCCACAATGGCAAGGATCATTGCGTCCAATTTTCTCAACTTTGACAACATGAGAAGGACCAGCCTCTCCAGAAACTGGAGCACTCGCCTGAGACATTTGGCGAACGATAGATTCTCGCGCCTTCTCTTCTTCAGCAAGTCGTCGTTTTTTTGCCTCATCATCTTCTTCAATAACAAAACGCGGAACAACATCGAGGATCTGTGTTGCGATCGAAGCCTCCATATCTCGATACATGCGAAGCGCCTCACGCTTATACTCCACCAGCGGATCTCGCTGTCCATATGCACGAAGATTTACCGAGGAACGAGAGTAATCCATCATTTCAAGATGATCTACCCAGTGCATGTCATTCACTTGCAAGCACAAACGACGAATCATTGTATAGAATTTCTCGCCACCCACAGCATCGATGTGTCGCTTCGCGGCTTCAAGTGCAAGTTTTCCTTGTTCTCCGCCCTCCTCACACAATTGAATGAAGTACTGTTCAACATCAAGAAGTTCTCCGGTGAGCAACTTATGTCTACGTGCATACATTGCCTGTCGCTGCACATTCACGACGTTGTCATATTGAAACACATGCTTGCGAGCATCAAAGTTAAATCCTTCAATCTTGTTCTGTGCATTCTCTAATGCTCTAGTGATCATTCCCATTGCGATCGGTTCATCTTCAGGAACACCAAACCGACCGAGCATCGACTTCACAGTGTCTGTCGCAAAAATACGCATCAGCGAATCTTCCATTGAGACATAAAACTGAGTCAAACCAGCATCACCTTGACGTCCGGAACGCCCACGAAGCTGATTGTCAATGCGTCGCGCGTCATGACGCTCAGTACCAATTACTGCCAGTCCGCCAAGTGCAAGGACTTCTTCATATTCCTCCTTTGTGTACGGATTTCCACCAAGCTTAATGTCGACACCGCGACCTGCCATGTTGGTAGCAATTGTGACAGCACCCTTTTTCCCTGCTTGTGCAACGATTTCACCTTCTCGTTCATGATTCTTTGCATTCAGCACGGTGTGCGGAATACCTTCTTTTTCAAGAAACTGAGAAAGGCGCTCATTGTTTTCAACGGAAACAGTACCGATCAGCACAGGCTGTCCTTTTTCATGAAGTTCCTTGACCCGCTTTGCGATTGCCATAAACTTCCCCTTCTCTGTTTGGAAAATAAGGTCGTCCAAGTCGATGCGGCCCGATGGCTTATTCGGCGGAACTGGAATAACATTGAGCCCATAGATCTTCAAAAACTCCTCACTGCTTGTTGCCGCAGTACCCGTCATGCCCGACAATTTGTCGTACAGCTTAAAGTAGTTTTGGTACGTGATCGATGCCATTGTGCGACTCTCTCGCTGTACTGGCACGCGCTCTTTTGCCTCAATCGCCTGGTGAAGCCCCTCAGACCAACGTCGTCCTGGCTGCAAGCGACCCGTAAATTCATCAACTATAACCACTTCTCCATGCTGAACAACATATTCTCTGTCATGTAAAAATAACGCTTTCGCACGGACAGCAGTTTCAAGATGATGAACATACTTCACTCCCTTTTCCGTATAAATATTTTCCACGCCAAGCAATTCTTCAGCCTTCGACATACCTGCTTCGGTGAGCTGAATAGCCTTGTGCTTTTCGTCAACAGTGTAATGATCTTCTTCACGTAAATGAGATGCAATCTCTGCAAATTGTGCATAAAACGCGTCTGATTCTTCTGCTTGAGCAGAAATAATCAGTGGTGTTCTTGCCTCGTCAATCAAGATAGAGTCAACCTCATCGACAATAGCAAAATGGTGCCCGCGCTGGCGCAGCTCTCTGACATCATAGCTAATATTGTCTCGAAGATAATCAAAACCAAATTCACTATTTGTCCCATACGTTATATCTGCCGCATATGCATCCTTTCGCGTACAAGGACGAAGAAATTCATACACAACGCGAAATGAACCCACTTCGTCTCGCTCCTGATCCTCCTCCTTGTGGCTTGGATCATAAACATACGAGGTATCATGATTGATGACTGCGACAGAAAGACCTAGTGCATCATACACCTGACCCATCCACACTGCATCGCGGCGTGCAAGATAATCATTTACAGTAACAACATGTACGCCCTTTCCAGAAAGAGCATTCAAGTAGACTGGAGCGACAGCGACCAATGTCTTTCCTTCTCCTGTGCGCATTTCGGGTATGCCTCCTTGGTGAAGGATAATCCCTCCGAGCAACTGAACATCAAATTGACGCAAACCGAGCGTGCGAATCGACGCCTCTCGGACACACGCAAAAGCCTCGGGGAGCAAGCCATCAACAGTCTCCCCTTCTTCTAAACGCTTTTTGAACTCAACAGTTTTTTCCCTCAGCTCTCCTGGGGTGAGTTTTTTTATGTCATCTTCCAAGCCATTAATCTTTGCAACGATCGGCTCAAGTTTTCGACGGTCTTTGGTAGCAGTATCTGCAAAAAGATTCTTAATAAAATCCATAGTACGTTAACTATAACAAAAAACGCGAAAAAGGCGAATGGGGCGAATGCGGTGGTTCATGGGTGGTGGATAGGAGGAAGAGGGTTAAAGGGTATAGGATAAGGGGCATAAGAAAAAGACAGTGGAATAAAACTAAAACTAGCTTTTAAGCAGATACAAAAAAGCCCCTGAGGGGCTTTTTTGTGTGTGGGACAAGAGAATTACTTCTTCTTTGCTGCCACCTTCTTTACTGCCTTCTTTGCAACCTTCTTGACTGCCTTCTTTACAACCTTCTTTACAGTCTTCTTTGCAACTGGCTTCTTTGCAACTTTCTTAGCTGCAACCTTCTTTGCTGCCATAATATTTTTATGTGCTGATGGATAAAGAGTCTGCTTCGACCAAAAGCGGACGAGCAGAGTGATGTATGCACCACTCCTATCTTTATTATCTCGCACTTCGATGATGCATACAATATCACATGAAAAATAAATGTGGATAAGTCAAAAAATTATTTTTTCTTTTTCATATATAAATATTTTTTTCTTTCTGTCTCAGAAAAATGTTCAATAGCATATCGCAACATTGTTCTTGGCATTACGGATGCGTGTTGTTGAAGAAATGTTTTTTCGCGATGAACACTCACACGCTTCCCTGCTTCTCGCAACATCCACCCGACAGCTTTCTGAATAAGATCATGTGGATCGAAAAGAAGTATTTCCGCGATCTCATACGTCAACGAGTCATCACCCGCACGGATACAACCCAACGACGAAACTATCGCAATGCGTTTCTCCCATAATGTTGCTGAATGCGCGTATGCCTTCAATCTCGCACGAAGAACAGGAGAATCTATCGCAGCAACACCAAGGATATACGGCGCAGACACATCCACAAGATCCCAATTATTGATATGAGGGAAGGATGCGATATATGTAGCAATACAGCCATTTTTTTCTTTCTCATTACACGCATGACGATACGCATCAACACATGCAAGACAACCCAACATACGCTCTTCATGCACAGGAGATCGAAGGAGTTTTTGAATAACCGTGCGAGGCAGTGGGCGAAAACTTTGAAGCAGTCGTCGCAATACGGGCATACGAACTCCAATAAAAATATCTCCTTCTCCATATTCCCCAGGTGCTGTTTTAAAAAAACGCTGTAATTTTTTTGCATCACCAGGAGAGCCTAATGCATGCACCGCATCACGAACAATGAGGTATGTTGTTTTCATAAAATTATTAATAGAGTACCCACAACACTCTTTCAAGAAAGCAGTTTAACAAACTATAAACATTCTCTTCAGGAGAACGCGCCCCAACTCCTCTCATGTGAAATAATTACACAGGACGGCGAATCTCTTAGCCAAAACGATGCAACACTTGTGTTTCAATGTATTTCATCTCCACAAAACAAATACAAGATGAATACAACAACACACGCCCCACATAACGGCAGTACATCAAGACTCGTCATGTTTGTGTAAAAATCGTTTCGTAATGATTCTTCTCTACAACCCCACAAGATAAACGAGAGATGTTGCATCAATACATTCTGTGCATACAAACACTTGCGATGTAATAATAAAATAGTAGCATCCACAGGTGCGATGACACAACTATACAAAAAGTAAGTTACACTACATACAGTGTTCTTTCAGCCCAAGGAGGGCCTATGCGCTACCTGCATATCACAAAACCTGGCGAGCACTATTACCAACTCGCACGAGCATTCGTCGACACACAATATACACACAGACTCGGTGTTGAAAACCCAGCGCATGCGGATATATTTTCATGTATTTGTGAAGACAATGTTCCGATTGCAACTACGGGTGTTTTCATGGCCGAAACACACTCCCCTCTTTTTTTTGAACGTTTTTTTGACAGACCCATTTTGTACCACATCAACGCACGTGCCCCTCGCTCGGCTTTTGCGGAAATAGGTGCACTTGCTGTTGACGTTGAACGCGTTGAGAAAAAACAAATTCAACTTCTTGCCGCAACAACAATCCTTTCAGCCGGGCTCGCAGCATACCAACAAGGCATATCCCATATCGTCTTTGTTGGAGACAAGCTCCTTTCGCGATTTTCAAAGATCTTCGGTATTGAGTTCTCAAATCTTGGAACGGCAATTCCAAAAAACATAGATCCTGTATTCCAAGAAAAACTCGAGAGATATCTCCGCGCAGGAAGGGCAACATATACAACAGAAACCGAAGCGATTCCACATGCATTCTCTCAGTTTGATACAACAACTCTTCCTACGCTTCACATCTCACTTACTGAGAGCGTTCTTCACATGCAACATGTTTCCTAAGGCCCCTTGGGGGCTTTTTCTTTTGAATGTGGTATAGTGAAGTATACCTATGTCGGTGTTACTGATTGAATATACCTTACTTACACTCTCTGCACTTTCCATGATTTGGGCAGGGATTATACTCATCCGCCGAGGCCTCTCTCGACCATACGAGTATGCGTTGCTTATTTTCCTCACCGGTGTCTTCGGATGGTCTTGCATGCTTCTCCTCACCCTCCTTACTGGTCACTGGACCTTTGCCCAAGGTGCCTTTATGAGTGCGCCAATTGGCCTGATGGGGCTTACAGCGTTTGCATTAATGTTCCCAAGCAATACGCTTACACATAAACACGTAATCTTTTTCATTCCAACACTCCTTGCAATACTTCTTGCAAGCACACCACACCTTCTTGTTCGTAATCTTCACATCCACGCCACAGGACATCTCTCTATTGAACGCGATGTTCAGCATGTCATTTTTAGTATATTGATTTCATTGGGCGGGATTCTCCCTACGCTCATTCTTCTTCACCGCTTCAAGCGCTCTTTCAATCCGCTTCTTCGACAAAAATTCTTTTGGTTTCTCTCGGTCATGACGTGTACAATCGTTGCAAGTATTATCACGAATGTTATTCTCCCAAATTTTTTTGATTTTCCAAAGCTAAATAGCGCGGGACCACTTTTTTCGACATCTCTTGCCGGAAGTATTGTTTTTCTTGTTCTCCAAGAATATTACATTAGTATTCGACACATCCTCCTCTCCCTCCTACTTCATGCTATTCCATGGATAACAAGCATTCCTCTCTGCATTGTTGGGCTCGCGTTCTTCTATAAACGTACGGATGATATGCTCAGCGCAATAATAATTGCAGGGTGCATTTATGTATTGTCGGTTTATCTTGGGAACAAAGCTATTCGCGTCATTCACACAATAAGAACGCGCACAACTTCCCCGCATACCGATCAACCACTCCCGAATGAAATTCTTCAACAGCTCATGCTTGCTTCATCGTATATTGACATTGAACACATGATTATTCGTATTGCTCATGATTACATTGGCTTAGCGCATGTTCGTCTCTTCACTGCTGCGCGTTGCCCGACAAACGTTGGCAACGCAATCGCAGAACTTTCTGTCGCTCGGATGAAATCTTCAACGAATCCACCAGCATACACACAAGAGACAGTCCTCTATGGTATCCCTGAAACAGAATATGAGCATAAAACATGTGCGCAACAAGCAATGAATACAATCGATACAGACATTCTTATCCCTATCATATGCAAGAATCATATGATCGGTGTACTCACTGGAAAGCTCAAAAATAAGTCTCGAACGTGTACTCAAAATGACATCCGGTTTCTAACAGATCTGGCACACACTATTTCTCCACTACTCTTACGTGTTGGATGTATTGAGCAACTACAACAAGAAAAATCGAAGCTTTCTTCCACCCTTTCTCGCATTCAGCAAATGCAGCGAGAAGAAAAAGATGAGAGAAAAACACAGACATCACTATATATTGCACGATTTCGAGAATATCTCATCTCACTTACGAGGAGAAAAAATGCACACGACGCACAGCATGCCGTACTTGAGCAATCACAAATTACCATCCAGGGCCTTATTGATCTCGTTCGCGTACAAAGCACAATCATTTCAGCAGGAGAAGTACATTCTCTCCGCACACTTCTCAAGGACGTTGTCGCCTCGTGTACACAACAGATAAACACCAAACACGACATGGGCGATATGCCTATCGAAGGAAATCCGCTCCTCCTAAAACGTGCGTTGCTCGAAATTTTCAAAAACGCTGCTGAGCATCCAAAAGAAGGGGCGACACTCACAACATGGTTTTGTGTAACAGAGCAGAAAGAACGGATAATTCTTGATATCGAGGATAATGGTATCGGTGTACCAGAAGTATATTTTCCACTCCTCGGAACGCCACTACTTGATGTTCATAAACAACACAACACTAAGGGAGTTGGGCTCGCGATTGCACACCACGTTATCCGAACACACCAAGGAAACATTACATATCACAAGAGTACGCATGGTGGCCTTCATGTTCGGATTGTCTTTCAAAAAAACACACCATAGGTGTGTTTTTTATTCTGTCGTTTCTCCATCAAACTCCACTTCATTCTCTTCGGCAATCTGTTTTGTCTCGTGGAGGGTACCATCCTTGTGGTGTGGCGGCATATAGAGCGTATAGATCTTCATTTCTTCGCCCCCAGTGTTCAACACGTTGTGCTCAGCACCTTTCGGAATAACAATTGCAAATCCATCTGAAACGGCATATTCGTTGCCATCAATAATAACCTTTCCTTCTCCTTGATCAATACGAAAAAATTGATCATTTTCCGTATGTATTTCCATACCAATATCCTCACCCGGGAGCAAAGACATAAGTACGAGCTGGGAATTTTTTGTCGTATACAAAACCTTTCTAAAATTGGTATTCTCGAGCGAAAGCTCTTCAATATTTGCTACATATCCTTTCATATATACATTATAACACACATCGCACGTGCACCAGGAGAGACAACACCTAGTGCCGAGTATGTGCATCTCTCGTATCATACGCCCAATGGAGGAGTGCTTGGCGCTGTTTTTTCCTACATCCATCCCCTTTTCCAGAGCAATGTTTCGTCAGCTGTGCCAGGTGTCTTCTCATCGCTTTCCAGCGCTGTATTTGTCGATTATCCTCATCTTCCAGTCTCCGCCCCATATAATAACGGCAATACCACTGAAACCACCCTCGAGGGTCGTGCGCATGGTTGATCCACCCCTTGTCTCTCCATACGGAAAGAGGTTGGCTTGCATCAACACCAAAACAATTCAACGCAGGAGAATGCCCTGGGATACCCTCTTCATGGAAACGTCCATGAGAAAACCACGATGAAGGAAACTCCTGTCGACAATCACGGAGATAGCGTCCACCAAAAACACCGAGAGAAAGAAGTTCTTGCGGATTGAGATCTGGGCGGAAATCAGGATGAAAGTTTTTCCCTACAGGCTCTGTACACACATATACATACCCATCCTGCATCTTATCGTGGACAATGACTCGTCGCATATATCCATAGTATACGCCATTGCGAAAAGAGTTAAAATACGTCATAATCGTGCAGCAATGCATCGACATCTTCGTACAACGGTGATTATCCTCACGCTCATATTCGCTGGAATTGGGCTTCTCTTTACTTTTGTATTTGTCGCAATGCATTTTGGACTCTTCAATGTTCGCGGATCTATTTCAGAACGAAACAAATTTTTCCAGAGCACAGCGCCTACGACACAAACACAACACACCCCAGATGACTCAATACATTCAGGAACCTGCATCTCCGAAGAGGAGTCTGTGTGCTCTTGGAATGAAACAGCAGAGTGGGCCGTTGTTCGTGAAGGACTTCGAAAGGACGCTCACATTATCAATCGTGTTGCGAAGGAGACTGGTGCATCCCCACGCATTATTGCAAGCATAGTTGTCCCCGAACAAATTCGCTTCTTCACAGCAGAAAGAGAGGTGTTTAAAAGATATTTTGAACCATTAAAAATTCTCGGCTCTCTCTCGCAATTTTCACTTGGCGTAACTGGGATTAAACAAGAAACTGCTGAAGCAATAGAAAGGTATGCATTAGATTCTTCCTCTCCCTTATATCCAGGAAATCACATTTCGCCACTTATCGCCTACCCCACGCAGACACGCTCGGGAGAACAACTCTATCAACGCCTTACAGATGCGAAAGATCATTATTTTTCCTATCTCTACACTGCAATATTTATCCAAGAGATTACTGCACAATGGAAAAAGGCCGGATATGACATCTCAGGCAATGCCGGCGTTCTCACAACACTCTTTAATCTGGGTTTTGAGAAATCATCCCCCAAAGAATCACCTGTCATTGGCGGTGCTCAAATTGAAACAGGTGGTCACGTATACACGTACGGAGAACTTGGGGCTCTCTTTTATTCTTCTAACGAGTTGTGGGATATTTTCCAAAAATAACACACGACGTTGTCGTGTTTTATTTTTCAATAACTTTTCGAACATCTGAAACGATGACATCCTTCGCCTCTCCAAGATAGCTCTCAAGTGTCTCAAGGAAGTGTACTTCTTCTGCAGTATATTTCCTTTTTGGCTTCTTTGCCTTAAGCAGCGCAACACGTTCAATAATTTCCTCTCTTAAAATATCAAAGGCCTTTTCTGTCTCCTGTTCAGCATATCGAATGCGCATAAGAGCAACACGTGCAACACGTTCTCCGTGTCGACGCGCATATAACCACATAGCGATAGTTGCCCCAATAGCAACAAGGAACAAAACGCCAAAAAGCGCAAATGCAAGAAATGACGCCTTTACATAAAACGGCCGGAGAGAGAGGATAGCTGGTGTTGTTTCGTAACTTCGCGACAAAGACCGATCAACAGCATACGCAGAAACTATATATGAACCACGTGGAATTTTTGAGGTTACTGGTATCACGAATGCCCCAGCCTCCCCCGTCGTTACTGATTCTTCATGTATAAAGGTATTACCATCAGAATATCTCACGAAAACAGTATCAAACGGGGATGAGATTCCTCGAATCTCTGACCGCTCTCCCCCATAGACAACCTGTGGAAGCGCAATGATTTTAGGAGAAGGAATGGCATCTACCGTAAAATCTAGTGCTGCTTGCGTCATATTCCCTGCGTGGTCAAAGGCGGAAACAGTAACAATATGACCACCAGGAGGAAGTGCGGGAATCGCAAACGGATCTTTCATGTCATGAGAAGATGTCCGCATAACCTCGCCATCATCAACACGCACTTCATAATGACTGACACCAGAAAGTGCATCTTGTGTTTCGAATGCAATATGTGGGGGAGTTTTTTTATCTCGGTCTTCGTTTACAATAGCGACAGTAAATTTATTTGGCGGGACAGTATCAATGTTCACCTGATATCGTGATGTTGGAGACCAACCATCCCTCGTCCGAACCTGAAGACTAAAATAATGTGTCCCATCAATCACTTTTTCCGCCTTTTTCTCAGCAATTGGTGGAATGTACGGGACAGTTGGATTTCGTGAGCTGAGACGACTAATTAATGTCTTAACTTCGAGTGCACCCTCGGGGAGAACCCAAGAAAACACGGGAGAATTATTTGCATACCACGCGTTCGCATCTGGGTGTGAACTTGATGTAATTGCAACTGCACGCCCAAATATTCGAACAGGCTCTTTCTCTACCTCGCCAGCAAGCGAGATAGGAACTTGCTTCTTGGTGGGCTGTCCAACAGCAAGAGAGAGCGGGCTCATGGAAGAAAGAATATTCTCCCCATATCCATCACTTGCCAACACCGAGCCATTTGTGAAGCGAAGTACTGTACTGCCAACGGCTTTTGCCTTAAATGTAATTGCGCAAATTTTGCCAGACGGGCCAGAATACCCTGGCGCATATAAAATACCCTCAAAACTCATGCGGCCGCTAGTATTGTCAAATAGTGGCTCCTCTGCCCACAAGGACACGATAGACCCTGTCTTGGACACAGAGATAATTTCAAGAAGCGCAGGGTCGTACGAAAGAACTCCTGAAGCGGCATTCATCACCTTATCAGGAGTCGACACATTCACATTAACGACAAAAGTACTCCCAACCTGTGGCGAAAATACTGACGGTGCAAGCGACAGGGTTGCAGCAAAAGATATGCATGGGAATGCAAGAAAGCAAAAAGCAATTATCGTCTGATGAAATATTTTTTCCATACTATTGTCAAAAGTGCGAAACAGGTAAGAACGGTGAGTCCACCAACCATCCACCAAGAGAATGCTGAACGCGGTACAGTAGCGGGAATGATGACTGTGCGGATATTCCCCGCATGGTCATAGGCTCGTATATATATTGTACGATGCAATGCATCATGTTTCAAGAGATAGGGAGAAGATGCTGTGCGATACCACCCGAGCAATCCCTCTTTGACAGTATAATGTGAGATTCCCGATCCTTTATCTTGCGTCGCAAAGATAAGAGTTTTCTCTCCAGAAAACATATCAGGATGCTCAACAATAAATGGGGTAAAATCCTCAGGAAGCTCAGTGTCTCCATCCACGACATGCTCACTACGAGCAAAACCATCAACGGAGACAGCTGCTGCGTGAGCTCGAGGCACAAGTGATGTACCATGCCCGTCAGACAAATATACGACAGAAGAATGGGGAACAAAATCAAAAATGCCTTCTCGCTTCGCACGAAATGCCACACTCAACACGTGATTATCTTGCCCAGAGAATGCACCAGGAGTTGCTCCTGAAAATCGAATCCCGTACTCAGTGACTTTTGGCTCCTCGATCCAAAAATTAACAACAGAATTTCCAGAAGAAATACGAACGATATCAAATGCGGAACTGTCATACTGAAGATATCCTTCACACGCATTTACTAGTGTCCGCGCTGCAAGTTTCAGATCAACAATAACCGTAGACCCTGGCCCAATCTGTGTTTCGCGCACCTCTGCACGAAACTCGTAGGCGAACACGCTTGCGGGAGCAAAGAGTGCCATAAAAATAACAATGAAATATGTACGCATATTAGCCAGTCCAAAAATACATAAGGATACTTAAGTCGACCAGATTCACATGGCCATCTCCATTTAAATCAAGATGCTTTGGGTAAGACGCATTTTTATACCAATACGCCACAATAGAAAGATCCACAAGATTCACACGGCCATCCTTATTGACATCACCTTTTGACCATTGCTGATGCACGCCAGGTTGCGACAGAGATGCAATATTTTTTATTCCAACAGTAAAACCAACTGATTGCGAGAAGGAACTCAGCTCCTCATCGCGCGCTGATTTTGTTTTTGCTGCATGTGCCCCATACTCTAGTGGGAGTGTATTAATACGAAAAAGGTAGGCACCACTTGCATCAGCGAGTCGCTTGAAAAACATCTCAACTGAAGAATGAACTGAGATAGACACCTCTGCATTTGGGGTTGTTCTTCCAAACAATACAATATCGTCACCCTTTCGAACTTCAGTTTTATCTGCCGAAAGTGTTGGCGCAATAAAGATATTTCCAATTTTTGTTGTCACCCCAGAACTCACACTTATAGGAAAAGACAAAAGCGAGGAGCGCACACCGCGATCATCCTCTGAGTAGACACTAAAATTATAATTTCCCGATGAAATACCCGATATCGTTGTTTGGAATTCAGCCTGTGCATCGGCAATGGTCGTTGCAACAACTTGAGCATCTTTTAATATGGTCACCGTACTTCGTGGATATGCTTTCCCGGAAAAGACGATATTTGTTGCTGGAACAGCATAATATCCGCCGCCGCCACCACCACCACTCGGAGGCGTTACCGGCGTCACACTGCATGCACTTGTAACATACGTACACACACTGGAACATGACAAAACGCCAGAGGCATACCCAAGCGTAGAGCATGTCGCACCCCCAAGATTTGTTGTGTCGCACTGCTCACCAACGCCAATAACACTATCGCCGCACCCAGGGACAGTAGCCGTAATTTCTACGGTAATGGCAGCAAGTGCGGCGAGAGGTACACAAAACGCAAAGGCGAGTGCGACACGAAAAGAAAATTTTCGATAAAGAAGGAACATTATCGTTTTGCAGCACGTGCGATAATATACGCATTATATTTTTTCAAAAGGCCCCAAAGCACGAGTGCGATAACAGCAAGAGCGAGGAGAAGATGCCATGGAAGTACAAAGAAATGGATTGTATCATTCATCGTTGAACCTTTTTCCCCCCAAGCAACATCAAGTGTTGCAGAGTACCATCCGAAGTGAAAATTCTTCCACTCATATGCAACACGGCTAAAAAATCCACCACCTTGAACGCATGTATCATCTTTGGAATCACATACATTATTGAGAGAAGCTGCTGGGTCACCCCACCATACCGGAAATGTTCTTGAGCCATTTGGTAAGACACTCCCCTCTTTGTCATTTGCAGATATCTTCTCTGTTGTCATTCGAAAAGAATTTCGAATGACAACAGTTCCTTTTGGAACAACGCGATCACCACCTGTGTTATTCACAAAATATTCAAATCGGATTGGAGTAGAGACAAAGAAACGTTGATTCTGCTCAGTAGTAAAGCCAGTTACGCCCGCCGCCTCCTCAACGTCACCATTAACACGAAGCAAAAAGAGGACGCCAATCTTTCCTCCAATGGCAAGGTTTCCATCACCTGTTTTTGGTTTTTCAGTCCCGAAAAACTGTGCAGCAAAATACCCACCCGGTTTTGCGGATTGAGGAATCGTAATCGTGTATGGCACCTTCATGCGGTCACCAGGAGCGATTGTGACAGATTCCTCAGATTTCATCCATGTTGCCAGGCCACCCTGTGCACCAATAAAGTATGGTGCACCTGAATCACCTCGTGACTCAAAATTCTCAAATGAGGTATAAAAGGTTTTCGTCTCATTCTGTTCATTAAACAATTCGATTTCACCTTTCAATACCTGTCCAGGATTCGCACGAACTTCTTGTTTTGCAGGCGAAACAGTTAACGCATCCGCGCTAGGCACACAAAAAAAGAGTGGAGTAATAATGAGGGTAAGAGCAAATATGTGCTTCATATGATATCTCTATTTTCTCTTACTTATATAAATAGTCAATAGCAAAAACCGGCCATAGCCGGTTTTAAAAGTTTGCAGTTGCAGTATATGTCAATGTTGCAGTATACGCTCCAGCCTCAGTCGATGGGCTGATGTTTGCAAGATAGCGTGCCGAGTATGTCGTGTTTGCAGATGCTCCCGCGGCAGATGCAATCTGATCAGGAAATGCCGCTGAGTCAAAGGCGAATCCGTCTGCTGCGTATGGTGCGGATACTGCCCCAGTCCCACCAGACGCACTCATACGCAAACCAAACTGTTCGCTTCCTGGAGTTGATGCACTGTTTGTTGCCCCAATCGCAGTAATTGTATTTCCACCATAAGTCAATGTAGAACCGGCAAGATTTACCGTGTATCCATTTGCTGCATTCGTTCCGACAATAATATTATGTGCTTCCGTCTCTGTTCCGCTCCCGTTTGCATCACCTGTCGCGAAGCGTGCCGATGCTGAAGTTAATGAACCAAAACCAATTGTGTTATCTGAGATACTAAAGGTCAGTGATTGTGGAACAGTTGCAGAAACAAGAACTTGGTCATCATTGATAACATTAACCAAAATTGAACCAGTGTCACCAAAAGTTCCCGCAATGCTAACTGAGTAGGAGTTTGCAGTACTTGGATTTGTAGAGTTTGCGCTGGAGTATGTAAAAATAACTTTATCTCCTGGGGCAAGAACAGCAGTTCCCGTTCCATCTGTTGGAGCTGTGAGTGTTAAAATGCGATTTTCAGTTCCCGAAAAGACAGCCCCCCATGCAGTAGCGGATGGAGCCGCGGCAAGTGTTTCAGTTGTTTCAAGGCCTGTCGATGCGCCATGTGTAAACGTTACTGAACCAATAGCTTTTGCTGTAAAATCAAAATCTGCTGGGAAAGTAATGATAATGGTATCGGTTGCTTCATTTGCACCAGTCGGCGTTGTAAAGCGAATGACGTGGCTCGATACGGTATTAATCTTTGCAGAAGACATTGTATCTGAAAGATTTGTGAGTGCTGCAGCAAATACAAACTGCGGTAACCCAGAGAGAATCACCAGAAGTGTAAGGGCCGTGATAGATACTGAATATTTTTTGATCATAAAGAAGAACATTGTATAGTAATTTCTCGCAACATGATGGAACATGTTATTGATTTCAGTATAACATAAAATCCACATCACTATGTGGATAATGTCAAAACATTGCAGTTGCGACATAGGTTATAGGAGCACCATATTCACCTGCTTCGGTACCAGATGAAATATTTGCCAGATAATATATTGAATACGTTGTCTCAGGAGTTGGACCTGCAAACATAGTATAAGCAAAAGTATCTGGAAATCCACTCGCATCGAGGGCATATTGAGCAGATCCATACCGTGTTGACATCACTCCTTTTCCACCCGCAGCGTCTCCACGAATTCCAAACTGCTCTGATCCTGGAATTGGGCTTGATGGGACTCCTCCAATGGCGTCAATACTATGCGCTCCGCTTGTTAACGTCCCTGACACATGGGAAATACTATACCCACCGGATGCATTGGTGCTTGCGGTTATTGTATGCGCAACGACAGGAGTAGCACTCCCTGTCCCATCTCCGGTTGCATAACGAGATACAGAAGCAGACAGTGGACCAAAACCAACACTATTGTCTGAAATTGAAAATGAAAGCGCTTGGGGAACTGTTGCAGAAACGAAGACCTGATCATCACTAATAATGGGGACCAATATACTTCCCGTATCTCCAAAACCGCCAGAGATGGCAACGATATAGTCTCCTGCAGTCGAGGGATTAAGGGCGTTAGTCGGATTTAACCTTACTCGGACAATTTCATTCGCAAAAATCTCTGCTTGCCCCACCCCATCAGCTGGAGGAGTCAATGTAAGCACTCGATTCTGCGTTCCAGAAAAAGCAGCGCCCCAAAATCCAAGTGTTGGTGTTGTCGAAATATACTCTTCTGTTTCGCCGCCAGTCGCACCATGATAAAGATTTACGAATGTCGCATCCTTGCCTGTAAAATTAAAGTCCGCAGGAAAGGTGATGACGATGGTATCTCCAGGAGCATTAATACCCGTCGGAGTTTGAAACTGGATTCTATGACTCGATTCAGCATTTGGGCGTTGGGCAGACAGCATGTCAGAGAGCTGCAATAATGATGCAGCGAGAAGCGTTTGAGCGGGAACAAAAAATGCGATGCTCATACAAAAGAAGAATGAGAAACAAAAACATATTCTGTGTATCATATATATAGCATAACACGCCCAAACGGGCGTGTTATTAAAATGTTGCTGTTGCTGTGTATGTCACCACTGCAGCGTACTCTCCCGCTTCGGTATCCGCAGAGATATTCGCCAAATAATACATATCATACGTGTCCTCAATGTTGTCGTTTGTATAGTTTGCAAGAATTGGGGACGGCAAATTCCCAATATCAAAAGCAAAACCTGCAGAGTACGGGTAGAGCGGAGACCCAGACCCTGTCGTGAACGTCTTTATTGCATTGATACCAAATTGCTCAATTCCAGCTGTTGGTATAATCGGAGTTGCACCTGCTGCAGAAATTTCATATGGCCCATACGTCAACGTCTCTCCATCAATCGTTACCACGTATCCACCAGGTGCATTTGAAGCGGCAGAAATAGTATGTGCGGAAATTTGCAATGTACTTCCCCCTCCACCACCTGAAGCGAAACGCATTTGTGCGGCAGTGAGTGTTCCGAATCCAATCGTGTTATCTGAAATACTAAAGGATAACGTCGATGGTGGCGGAGGCGTTTCTATCCACTGCAAAGACAGCATTGCGAAGTCCCACTGCGCAACAGAATTATTTGTTGTTGCTCCAGAGAGAGATGTTCTTAAGCGCATGTTCATAGTAGACGCCGTATCATTCACTAAGTCTCGCGGATTCGTCCACAAGCCAGCAGCGCCACCCGAAGCAACCGACACCATTGTAATATTATCAGAATAGGTCAGAGCAGTTGTTCCATTTGCACCAACCTGAACCCAGCCCCCCTGGGTACTCGTTTTTCCTCGATAGTCTGCAACACCAAGATTTACCGTCCCCGCTACCCCCGACATATATCGTCCTGCAAAAAATACTCCTGTAGGGAATGCATTTTCTGGTACTCGCAACGTAAAGTCCATATTAGCAGCCGTAGCCTCTTCAACAGTCGCATCGTTGTCGTTATCGTTTGCGTTTATTGCAAAACCGAGAGTATTCGACTCATCAACCGAAGCAATATTCCATGTGCTCGCAGTCCCATTCATATCAAGCGTTTGAGTATTTGCAGCAGTTCCTGCGGAGTTCGTTCCAAAGGTTATTGAAGATGTTCCGTTGTTCACCGTACCAATCATCACGTATGCAAGATCAATACGAATTTCCTGTGTTCCGTTTGCCAGTCCTCGCCATCCAATACGAATTTCTCCATTCGAAATATAGTTTGCAATTGTCACATTCCCTTTTGCCCAGGCATTCGTAGCATCTGTTGTCGAACATGCAATGGAAGCAGTCGTCAAATCCTCCCAGCTCGACGAGTTAAAGTTATATATCTTAGGCCGATGGGAAATGCCAGTCGTAGAGCATGAATACTCTGCACGTACGAGGATTGCATTTGCCCCAGGGTATGTTTTTACATTTTGAAATGAAAGGTAAAAATCAGAAACAGCACCCGCGGTTCCAGGAACACGAAAATATGCATTATCCGACCCCGTCTGCCCTGCACCACCAATAGCCGTGAGAGAATAATCGCCGAGAGGAGTCCCCCCAGTAATCTGTGTTGCTCCAGATGCGGAATACACCGGATTCACAACAGGCATAATGCGAGCGTGGTCAATATGGACGATCGAACCGGCACTACTTGTTGTGGAATAGTATCGAATGCGGACCGTATTATTTCCATCCACAAAATTTGTTAACGGAGTTGAAATTTTTGCAACTACAGTGCTGTTCCAGTATCCATCATAGATTTGCCAATGGTACGCAGTTGGTGTTGTTGTAGTAATCAGCGCATCATTCGGACTTACGTTTCTCCAGCCTCCACCAGTACACTGTGCATCAGCGGCATTCGCCACACCCGTTGATGAGACCCAATCGCAAATTTGCACGCGGGTCTGCGGAGCAGTCGCGTCAAGGTCAAACTCCGTTTGGATGTGCATAATATTCGCACCATTGAGGTAGACATCATCAAAATCGATATATGCGTTATATCCTGATGCAGTCGACGTAATACCAAAATGAAAATTATCATCCGCTTTTGTTGCACGCCAACTCCCAAGATTCGTTCCTTCGGTATTTGCTGCTGTGGCAGCAAGAATAGCAGGGCCTGTTCCAGTCACAATTCCACCACCCGATGGCGTATATGATGAATCACCAGAACGATGCTCAATGTCTTCAATCCAAGAAAGCGATAGCATCGCGAAATCCCATTGCGCAATAGAATTATTTGTCGTCGCACCAGATGTCGATGTGCGCAAACGCATCTTCATGCGCCCTGTTTCTGCCATAATAAAATCTTCTGGGTTGAGATACAGACCAGCAGACCCTCCTGAAGTGACCGCTCTCACACTGATGTTATCGGAATACAATAATGCCGTTGTTCCGTTTGCACCAACCTGCGTCCAGCCACCTTGTGTATTCGTTCGAGAAGCCATATCAGCGACACCAAGATTCACGGTCCCAGCAGTTCCCGAGCGGTACCTTCCCGCAAAATAAATTCCCGCAAGCGCAGCGTTCGTAGGAGGACGAAGAGAGAAATCGATATTTGCAGCCGATGCTTCCTCAACGGTTGCATCAGCATCATTATCAAAGGCATATATTGGCGTACTGAACGTGTTTGATTCATCAACAGACTGAATGTCCCATGTACTACTGATACCTGTCATATCGAGGTCTTGTGTGCTCGCCGCAGAGCCACCAGCATTTGTTCCAAAAGTGATCTCGCTGGTACCATTTGTGACCGCTCCTATCATAATGTACGCGATGTCATTGCGGATTTCCAATGTACTGTTTGTTGTTGCATACCACCCGACACGTACTTCTCCATTACTGACATAGTCCCCCATTGAAATATTACTTCGTGCCCATGCATTGGTTGCGTCTGTCGTCGAGCACGCAATAGGAGTAGACGTTAGATCGTCCCATACCTGAGAGTTAAAATTAAAAATCTTTGGAAGATATGTCACCCCTGCATTTGTTCCAGAACAGGAATGCTCCGCACGAAAGAGAATTGTGTTTGCACCAGCAAAATACTTCACGTTTGCAAAGGTATAGTAGAAGTCTGACGGAGCACCTACGGTGCCAGGAACCCGAAAGTACGCGTTATCCGATCCCGTCTGGCCCATACCGCCCATTGCGGCAAGAGAATAATCACCAAGAGGCGTTCCCCCTGAAATCTGTGTCACCCCAGCAGGAGCATATACGGGGTTTACCACTGCAAACACACGCAAATAATCAATGTGTACAATAGAGGCAGCGCTACTTGTTGTAGAAAAATACCGAACACGAATTGATTGGGAGCCGTTCACGAAATTTGACAATGGTGTCGCAATTTTCGTTGTCGCAGTACTATTCCAATACCCATCATACACATGCCAACTATATCTTCCATACGTTGCAGTATTTATGGCTGTGTCGTTCAGATTCAAATTCCTCCAACCGCCACCAGTACACTGTGCATCAGCAGCATTCGCCACGCCCGTTGACGAGACCCAGTCGCAAATTTGCACGCGGGTCTGAGGAATTGTCGCGTCGAGATCAAACTCTGTCTCTATAATGAACTTGTTTGCTCCATGCAACTCAACATTTCCAATATCAAGATACGCATTATATCCGGATGCCGTTGAGGTGATACCAAAGTGCAAATTGTCGTCGGCCTTCGCACCCTTCCAGTCTCCCACATTCACCCCTTCGGTCGCTGCGGTTGTTGCAGCACGTACAGCGGGCGCTGTGCCCATCACAATGCCTCCCCCTGTTGGGGCAAACTGGTATGATGCCTCTGCCTTTTTCATCGCAACCTCGCTACCTCCTGCAAAAAAAGTGAGCAGATGAGGAGCGTACAGTATTCCACAACACAATCCAAAAAGAAGCATGGTTGACCATACTGCACGTATTCTTTTCGAGTGATATGAATGGAAAAACATAAGTACTATTATTCTAGATTGAGAGGAACAGGCACATATTCAACAAAAGCAACAACATCATCCGGCTGCGTTACATACACAACAGTTTTTTCTCCAGTAGGTCCAGACAAGAGATACTCTGTTGGCTCCACCGGATCTATTGATAGCGAATCAAAAGCATCACTTAATGGATTGAAAACCCAGAGTGCGCGATCGATGCCAATCCAGACAATATGTCCTTCTCGGAAAAATATTTTTGTAGTTGAGGCGACTCGTTCACTTCCAGCAACATACTTCCACGACGTACTCGACGCAAATCCTTCCCTGAGCCACAACTCTGTTGTAGATGCAGTTGTAGTTCCAATGCGAAGCGGTCTCTCAACGAGAAGTGCAGTCTTTGTGTCGCTTGTCACAGAACCAAGAAAAACATCTCCTCGATATTCTGACGGCATAGGGTGTGGATCGTCAACGGTATCTTCATATGCAACCTCAAGCCACATGCCATCAACAAGAATAAGAAGTGGCACATCATTTATTTCTGCATGTGTACGAATTGCAACACGCACAGAAGCAAGCTCTTCCCACGTTGTTGATGACGCGAGTACGAGAGGAAATGTATGTTCCAGGTAATTCTCCGGGTCTGCAAAACCGGCAGATTCCCAACTGTCACCGTCAAAGGAATAGAGCACTTCTATTGGCCCAGATGTCCGAACCACTTGTTCGTTGAACACGGCAGGCTCTTGTGTGAGTGAAGATGAAGCTGATGATGCCATCAACGTTGTCTCAGAATTGAATAACAAGGTTCCTGATGCAGAAGAACCCTCATCCAATGAAGACACCAAGACTGTATCTGGAGAAGTTGAAGAAGTGAGAAGAGATGCGTCTACTATTTGCCCTTGATCAGCAACAGGAGATTGTGAATCTTCGGGGAGAGGTGTCTTCACAAGAAGAGCAGTAGAGGAAGACTCGGGGGATGAACCAACAGCAAGCTCTTCTGCATATGCACGCGCGATAAACCACTCTAAAAAAGAAACTGTACCACTGTCAGGAGAAGAAACGCTTGAGGCCTCCTGGGTCGGAGTCGGAGCAGGCTCTGGCGCGGGCGCAGATACTTCTTGGGAAGACTCTCCTGCGGGTGGAATCGCGCCATCAAAAGCTGCGGGTTCTTGTGTTGGTGACAACACGTCAGGAACAGGCTCTACTATCTGCGTGGCTTCTTCTATTTGCAGAGGAGAAGCATTGTCCTCACTCAATACTGGAGATTCACGAGGAGGTATCCCCCCTTCACTAGAAGAAGGATCTGGATCATCAAGGGTGGAATTCTGGTCCTCTGGGATGCGAACCGTGTCCCCAACCACTGCCTCAGAAGCGTTCACAACACCCGATTCAGTTGAATCAGCGATAGGTGTGTCTATATCATGGGCGATCTCTAGCGGTGCACTTTCTTCGATAAATACCGTTGTTCCACTGGCAGAGACAGCAACACCCTCTTCCTCCATACGAAGAACCTGTTTGTCATATCCGTACTTCCAGGCTATTTTTATTGCAATCTGCTTCGGAAGGGTATTTGGCAGAACATCTCCGCGGAAAGACTGACAGATCATTTGTGTTGATTTTCCATCAAAAAGAATCGCTGAATTTCCGGTTGTGATAAAATCCGGATCAAGTGTTGACACTTGGTACACTCCTGCTGCACGATCAGGATTATCAAATCCACCCTCACACGATTCTGGAAACAATCGAAAGACCTGTGCACCAACCTTTTCCGCATAGAAAAAAGCATAGAAGACAGAGGACGCTCCTACGAGAAAAAGAATCGGCAGTATTTTCAAGAACACCGACTTCACGTCTTCATTGTAACAAGTTTTATCTCTAAAGAACAGAAAACAATACACAAAAAACACACAACAGTATTGTTGTGTGTTTTTCTATTAGAAGAATTTCTTGAAGAAACCCTTCACCTTCTCTGCGATTGTTGGTTTTACAAGACCCGTCTTATCATCAATACGCTTGAGAGCAACTTGCCCATGATCAATCACTGTCGTTGCAACGATCGATGTTCCGGTCACTGTACCCTGTACAACAACACGATCTCCGGTTTTTATGTCAGCAACTGTACCTGTTGCGGCCTTGAGATACACCTTCGCATTTGCGGCATCAATTGTGTATGCAACATTATTCTTGTTTGTAAGCACGAACGTTGTCGATGAGCCAGTGGTAGTTCCTACTATTCCGACAATGACTGGCTGCCCATCTCCCTGCTGAATTAAATCAATTGGACGCACTTCTGGGCGTTTTTCCTTGCGATCTTCAACGCGTTTTTCTGCACGTGCGGGAATACCAATGTGCACATTCTTTGCAGTAATTGTTGTTCCTTCGATCGTTCCATTCACAAGCACGCGTGCACCCGAAACAAGCTGTGAGATTGTTGCTGGAGTTGAGCTCCCTGTTGTTGTTGCAGTCGAAGTTCCAGATTCCACGATTCCAGACTGTAAGAACTTCGCATTTGTTGTATCAACAGTAAACACTGTTCCTGTTGATGCACCCTCATAACGTGCGGTAAGCTTCATGGTAAAACTCGTCGTGCCCACCGTATTCACAATTCCCACAAATGCCTTCCCTTTTACAGCATCGTTTCTTTTCCAATCCTTATCACCAAGAGGCATTGGGGTTGGTCGTTTTTCTTCCTCACGCGTTACAGCTGGACGAACTTTATCTTCTGGTCGCCCAACATCCTTTCGGCTTTCAGCAAAAGCAGCTGTCGATTGAAGCAAAAGCGCACAAAGCACAGGAATAATAAAATATGTCTTTTTCATAATATGCGATAATTATAGTAGACGAGGCAATAATCATGCCTGTTCTATGATATATATTACGCCTGAAATCCAAAGTGTGATGAAAGAGAAATATTTCAACACTAAAATTTTATTATGTCAACAAAACAAAAACCCGCAACGCGGGTTTCGTTTATTGATCCAAAATACGTAGCGCTTCGGTAAGATATTTTTCAGCGCGCCACCAGTCAATGGGGTCCATTGCATTTCCTGAATTTCGCAATTGCCCCTGTGCGTCAATGCTAATATTTGGAAATTCGGGAAGAATTGGCTCCAAAAGATGCAACGAATATGGACCAAGCCCACCAGCAACTCCGAGAGAAAAATCTGGGAGTTGATCCCGTATTAATCGTAAGTAAGGAAGAAGGCGCTCAGATTGCATTTCTCGCCCCTCCCCTCCACTCATATCGAGCAACAGGCGCTCTACGATGCCTTCATATGAACGCAACCGCGCACAGAGTTGTGTTGCATTGTCGCCAACAATATCGAGTGCTTTCCTTCCAATCTGCAAAATCAGCTCACACTCTCTCACACCCTTGAATCGTGCAAGCAGATGAGGATTAGGCCAAATCATGTCTAGTTGAATTGCATCGAGCCGCGCCCCAGCATAATCTGCGACACAACTTAATGTCGCATCAAGATGTTCATCTACGCCCAGATCGTCGTAATCTGCATAATGCACGCAATTATACGTCAGTGGGTGAGAAAGAATTCCTGCAAGAATCTCTTTTTGTGGGTATACTGCTGCCCACCTTGTTGGTTCTCCAAGCAATATTTTTCTACTCGTCATCACTCCCACGTGAAAAGACCTATGCACACCAGATCGCAAGGAGCCAAGGAAGTGATGATACAAGTCACTCGCACGACTAAAAGAAGGGACATCTGTAACACCGATGTATGGTGTTCGAGAACTGAGTGTAGTCATACTACCTCCATGTCTTTTCCAAGAGTACACGAACGATACAATAAAGCAACAAAAAGCCAGCAAAATGCTGGCTGACTTTATTCGCAAAACTCTCGCGATTCTAAAACATGACGGAGTCGAGCGTGCGCACGCTCATATTTCTCTGTCCGAACGATATCTCTCTCGGTCGGGGAAACAAAACGAGAAAGATCCTTATTGTGACACAGATCAGCAAGCTTCACTCGTATTACTGGCGAAGGAGCACGGGCAATACGGTCGATGTATGCCTCGTAGTCGTGCTCCTCCTCCTTTCTCTTTGTCAAAAAATCAAGCCACTGAAGAACAACCTCAGGACACCCAGATGAACGCAAAAAACCGACAGTAATTTTTGTGTCCTCCAGCACGTCATGGAGAACTGCTGCCATATGCTCCTCTTGTGATTGGAGCGATGGGTGCATCATGACCGTGAGGGGATGAAAAATATATGGCTTTTGTGTTTTATCTTTCCGATCTTTGTGTGCCATCGCGGCAATGCCAATTGCTGTTGCAAGAGTAAAGGGCATACTGCCTCCAACCATCTCTACCGACTCTACACAAAAGAACCTCTGTTCGCAAGGATCTTGACGAACAATACCGCTCTTTTTACAATAAAGTCGCAACAGGATGTTGCATATTATACGTTTTTACGTACACACAATATGAGTTTAATAACATGGAATAACACACAGGATTCATCCCCCCGTTTTCCTTCATTATTAGACGAATTCTTTGGTGGGGACTTCCAAAAGCATCTATTTCACGGGTACAACCTACCCGCGACCAACATCAAAGAAGAAGAGGGGTATTATGAGGTTTCGCTCGCCGTACCTGGAATACAAAAAGAACAATGTACAATTCACATTCACGATGACACCCTCACAATTTCTGCAGAACGAACCCAAGAGGAGCTACACCGTGAGAAAAAGAAATACTCTCGATGTGAATATAACTATAGTGCGTTTTCACGATCGTTTTCTCTTCCAGATAATATAGATCGTGAGAATATTCGTGCGTCATATGAAAATGGCGAGCTCATTATTCGCATTCCAAAAACAAAAACGGGACTCTCGACTCGGCGAGAAATCCCTATCCAATAACATATGAAATCATTTTTTGAATATCTTTTTCTTCGAAAGAGGGTCATACTTCTTTTGACCATCGCATGCCTCGCTCTACTCTCACTTGTTGCACAAGGATTTACGTTATATCAGCTCCATCGGCTAGAATCTCAACTTCATACACTGAAAGAACATGCGTTTACAACCTCCTCAACATCTCAGCCTATCGTCACTTCGCCCTATGGAACACGGAGCGAAATTCGTAGTGTATTCAAGGATGGAGTATGGCAAACAGAAACACAGGCTACCCCCATTACTGAAGAGGAAGTTCGTGCAACTGAAGAAGCTTGGAAAAAACGGCAAGAGACACTTCGTGCATACTGGGAAGAGCAAGATCGACTCTTTCAAAACATGCGAAGACAACTTTTCTGGTAAAAGAAAACACTGCACCTGCAGTGTTTTTCTAATCCATCGTGACGCGACCTTCATTAGAATAGATTCCGCACTTTCCTCCGAGGTACTCACACACACGGACTGAATACACACCAGGACCAGCAAACGCATGGATTGCTGCCTCTTTTGCGCTTGGGTTTGATAAATAAATATATGCATCACCCTCTCTCGTTGGGTATGTTGGTGCAGTATTTTTTGACCACACAATCTTATATCCGCTCTTTGAGTATCCAACAGTACTCCAGAACACATTCTTTCCACTCACTGTGAGCGAGATAGAACTCACTCCGCTTTTTTCTTCTACGGGATTCTCCCTCTTCTCCTCTTTCCACTCTTCTTTCTTGTCTTTCACTTCCTGCTTAATGTACTTTTTGATACATTGAAATTCTTTTACTTTTGTGCGCATTGCAGAGGACACTTCACCTGTCTGAGGAAGTCCTTGTGCCGCCTGAAATGCAACAACGGCCTGTCGTGTAAGCTTTCCGAAATATCCAGTCGGCTCAACACCCAGGTATCCCTTCTCCCTTAGAAATGATTGTACTGCTTTTACATATTCTCGCGTCTTTGCGTCTTCACCGTCCCCAACAGACAAATCAACTTCAGCAAGGATACACTGCGATGTATTTGCGCGAATTTCTGCAAGCTGCTTCTGGAGCTTCGCAATCAACTCGATAAGCTGTGCTTCTGTATACAGATACAGATTTGGCTGTTTTACTGACTCAGCCGACAGAGAAAGCGGAGCGATAAATAGACAACCGAAAAGAAAAAGTGGAATAAATTTTTTTACCATATGTATGTAAAGAATGAATAATATATAGTATAACAAAACACAAAACATCGTGTGACAAAAAAGACGACTATACATTGTCGTCTTTTTGCCTTGGTGGCCCCCATTGCCAGCGCGGTTTCTCGCCTTTAATTGCACATACCGTAATAAGCAACCCTGTTGCGGCAATAAACGGGATAAAGAATGGGACCAAGAGATCTTGAAATGACTGGTCAGGAGTAATGCCTTGAGATAAGAAGAACAGTATAGCAAGGTATGCAAGAATCACAGCACATCCTTGCCACTTTACCGGTGTTCATCCCCACCCGTATAACTTTGCCTTAAACCAATACCCTTTCGGGTTGTCTCGAAAATAATGTATGTAGTCTTGAAACATATATAACAGCATACACCTCTCACTACATATCGCAAGAAGAGTATTGCCTAATCGACATTTTCGTGTTATTGTTTGCAGCAGCCAAAAACCGTTCCTTCTCACTATAGGAGTTATTGTGGAAAACTACACTCGTGCCGCGGAACTCGCAAAAGGTCACGATATCGTGCGCATTCTGGAGATGACTAAAGACCTCAAGGACGCACATCTCGTCCTGAACCTTTCGAAAATTGACGAGGCATACACTGAGCTTGAGCGCTCAATGCCGAACGCGCGCATCTTTTTTGCAATGAAAGCCTGTCCCGTTGATGCGGTACTTGGCCTCGTCGTCTCCCGCGGCGGAAATCTCGATGTTGCTTCGCGTCCAGAAATCGAACAAGCACTTCGCCTCGGAATCCCCGGCTCAAAAATGAGTTATGGAAACACGATCAAGCATTCAGAAGATATCGCCTTTGCATATGCAAATGACATCCGGCTCTTTACAACCGATGCAATTGCCGACGTGCGCAAGCTTGCAATGCATGCACCAGGATCTCGAGTAAACTTTCGCATCATTCTCGACGGAGAGGGTGCCGACTGGCCTCTTTCCCGTAAGTTTGGTGCGCACCTCGACATGGTGGAACATCTTGCCGTTCTTGCACGAGATCACGGTCTCATTCCGTACGGAGTATCATTCCATGTCGGAAGCCAACAGCGCTTTATTGGCCAGTGGGACATCGCGCTCACCCTCGTACGCGCACTCTTCGACGCACTCAAAAAACAAGACATTGAACTGAAGTGTGTGAATGTTGGAGGCGGTTTTCCTGCACAGTATCTGCGCCCAACGCAATCGACTGCATACTACGGAAATGCTGTCATGGGATATATCCAAAAACATTTTGGAGACATGCAAGATCTCGACATCATCGTCGAACCAGGACGATCTCTCACTGCAGATGCAGGGATTGTCGCAGCGAAAGTTGTTCTCTTTTCGCAAAAGCGTATTGATGGTAATGAGTGGTGGCTCTTCCTGAACACTGGTCGTTTCCACGGTCTCGCAGAAACTGAAGGAGAGTCGATTAAATATCCCCTCTACTTCCCTGGACACGATGTGGACCCAGAACATCTCCTGGAAGCCATTATTGCAGGACATACCTGCGACTCCGCAGACATCCTGTATCAGAAGCACCTCTACAGTGTGCCCCCTGGCTTGAAAGAAGATGACCCGGTTCTCTTCTTTGGAACGGGTGCATACACGATGAGCTACTCATCGGTGGGATTCAATGGATTCCCTCCACTCCAGCTTATCCTGATTTAAGAACAACCCGCGCACATGCGCGGGTTTTTATACGTAAAACCCCACAGGTGTGGGGTTGAAGTAGTCTGGTCATGCCCGAACACGGTTCCTGCCATACTCATCGTACACAGCAAATCTCCCTTGCGTTCGCACGAAGGCACCAAAATTCCATGCATCCGACAAGGATGACAATTCTTCGTTTATGCGAAAATACGAACCTCGGATTTCCACAACGGCAAGGAAAAACCCTCGACTGGCGCGCGGAGTCATTGTACCGAGCAGCGTTAACGTTGGCTCTGCCGAAATCATATACTCTCCTATTCTTGTAGAAAGATAGCAGAAAAATTCAACCTGTCTATGCAATCACGATTGCACGAGTACCATATACCATCACATGAATGATCTGTACAAAAAACGCCCACTGGCGTTTATTGAAAAATCATCTCCTCTTGTTGAGAGGTGTGAAGCACGAGCTCGCCCTTTAAAGAAAAGGAGAACGAAGAGACTCGCGCAAGCATATCTCGAAAAGCCTGCTCCTGTGATCCTTCGCAATACATGAGGGTTGAGATCATGTGAGAAAACGTGATCTTCTGGCGTTCAACAGTGTATTCACCTCCCCCACCATTACAATCTGTGCGGAGGCTAAAAGTGCGATCTGATACAAAGGTAAGCGCAAAGACCCCAGGTTTCTGCGGAATATGTGTCTCACCTCCGACAACGGTGCTCTTCCACCCCCACGTTTTCATTTGAAGTGACATACTCTCAGTAGATGTATCTTCTTCAACGTACGGTGCGACAAGACTAAACATATTTTCCCGGGCATCATATTTCAAACGCAATGTTTCCCCAATAGTCTCACGAAGGCTTTCCCCTGTCACCGCATAATTTACCGCAATGACGCCATGCTCCTCGATACCGATAGTCTGGGGAGCAATACTTACACCAAGAGGTATTGCAGGGACTGTTTGTGTTCCGGTCGCAGAAGACACAATCCCTGTCACAAAATATTCACTCTTATTATCATTACGCTCCTGAACCAATAGAAAGATCTTATCCAATATGCCATCTTTATTGACATCATATTCCTTCTCGTTTCCAAAGTATCGTGTAATAACCACTGGGGTACCTGCACTGTGATGATAGACTTTGTTCTGGAGTGGAATTGAAACCCCTTCAATCACATAGACGCCATCATAGGGAGAAGGAGTGACCTGTACTTCAGGAAGAGGAGCCGGAATACTTTTAAGGAGCGCAAACGCTGCAACAGAAAGGCAGATCACAACGAACGCACTCAAGACAACGGTAGTTTCTCGTTTCACACAGAGAGTATACCACGAACAAAAAAATGAGGTGAGACCTCATGTTATTCATGACACCAGTGTGCCTCTTCCCTCCTTATCAAGCTGCATTGCGCGTGCAAAATAATGAGAGCGTTTCTTGTATGATGGCTTAGGCCACCCCCACACAAAGGCATACGAAAACGTAAATACGAAACTGGAGGGGACAGGCACCACCATCACCCTGCAATTCGTGTTCTAATCAAATTTCTTGGTTTTTGGAACACCGATCTGCCCTCCTGGAAGCCGAACAGTGCTTTCCAGGGCTGAGAGGGACTTAAGGGGACTTTGACTGTGCCTGCCCCCTTCAGCTCCCGGTGTACTCAATCCTTGACTTGATTACCGATAGTGATAGTCTGAATACAGTTGAAAGAAAGGAGGAAGCAATGTCTTCCAACAAGAAGAACAGTGACCACCAGAATGCAGAAGTTCTCACGGGGAGCGCGATTCCGCAAAACCCGGCTGAGAAATCTGCTGCAATGGACCATAAGGTCGAAACAATCGTCACTGGAAAAGATCCGATTCCCAGTACTCCGCCAGACTGGGCGAAGGATCTTCCGACACCAAAAAAACGCTAAACGTGTATTTCTGGCGCCCTACGGCGCTCTTTTATTCCCACTCAAAATTATGCAAAACGAAAAGACTCAAAAAGAATTGCTTCTTGTCGCAAAAGCTCTTCACGGCGAGCCAGAAGAACTCCTTTCGTATCTCTCCCCTCACCTCGATGAAATAGCCGCATCATATGCTACTCTAGAAACAGTGAAAAACATGAATCTTGATGCGAAAGCACTCAGGCCATATACAGAAAAACTTTTCCCGAATGCGATTGTTTCATACTCCGATCGCGTGCAACGATATCATGATGGCACAGAAGAAGAATTGCCTGACTTTCTCCCGTACTATATATGGTATGCGCGGCAAGGAGTTGTTGAATTCTTGCATGATATGTTAGAGAAATAGAAACATCCAGCGGCAGAAATTTCTCGGCCTACAACTACAGTACAGGCTGGCGACATGCTACCTCCACTGTCGCAACATATCTAAAATAATGGGGTCAGATCCCATTACATCACACAACTCGTGTTCTCATGTTTTTTGATCTACCAGGATTTGCAAGGAACACAAATGTTACACATAGACGACACCCTCAAAAGCGCTCGATATGAATTTAATGCAAGGCCTTGATGCCATGCACCAGACTTTAGTACAAGAAATGATAAAAACCTGACCCAATTCCCCTCCTCCATGAGCGGACGACCACAAAACCGTAAACTGGAGTCAAGTATGTGCTGAATTGATAAAAGATAGATTCTAAGATTTCTGAAAAGAGGTACAGTGGAAACTTGAATATATGAAAAAGCCGCCACTCCATTGAAAGACGGAACGTTGGCTTTCATCTCACGAAGTAGCGGTCAGAGTATTGTTGAAATTAAAACCCAAGTTCTCCACGAACAGTGTCGAGGTGTGTCGCAAGATATTTGTTCTTGAAACGCTTGTCGTTAGTAACCTCCGTGCCCCCGCGAAGCCATTCTGGCAGAATGAAATCGTTCGCTTGCTCGATGGAAGAAAATTCAACTTCCACAATCACTAGACCAGTGAGCGCCCCTTGATAGTCGTCGATCTCAAAGGTGATGTCACCTTGCGCCAATGAATATCGATTCTTCTCGATAGCTCCACCAACCATGCGTGTCAAGAAGAGCTCAAACCCCATGGGACCTTTGAGCGTGTAATTCTCCTCTTCACGCGAGATCGAGCCCTCGCCTTTAAAGGTGAGTGTGTAGCCATCCTTGTCATGACGAAACCTGACCTCACCTTGGTTACTTACCACCAAATATCCTTGTCGTATGTGATTCGGTGTGAGCGACTGACCAAGAATGTGCATCGGCAAAGCAGACAACTTCCACTTCCGTTCGATTTCCTGTGCCATAACCATCTCCTCGCTGATGAATAGGCAACGTGCCAATTCTGAACAGATACTAGCACAGGCATAATCGCAAGTAAAATCCAACTCCCCCCAAGCAAAAAAGAAATATTGGGGCCTGAACCCATTATTTTACCACAAACACGTATGGGACCGCTCGCAAACAAAAACCCACCAAGCGGAAGGCTTTCCGTGGTGGGTCTGGAATTGATTAACGCTTGCGCAGTGCACAAGCGAAGTGTCCGACGATCGAGGTGACGCCGGCAACGTTGTGCTCTTCGGCGAGGTTGTGTACACCGATGACCCACCGACGATCCTGGTAGTCATAGCGCAAAAACGGGACGAGCTCGAGACAGTCTTCTCCGTCCACAGCCGAAATTCGCACTCCGGCAAAGTAGATGAATTCATTCCACTCTGCAGGAATCTCCGACGGGTGGTCGACGTAGTAGAGCAACTCCTCAGGCCCGAGAAGGATGAGGTTTTCGCTCCGTGCGTGCTCACGCACATCATCGGTGTCAAAGTTCATCCCCACATCAAGCCCATGCTTGAGCAGGGCGAGCGTGATCTTTTCACGTTCATCGGGCTTGATGAGTCGGAGTCGTGGCTCCACGACTTCGAGCTTGAACGACAAAAACATGACGCGCGTCCAGTCACGGTCTGGGTCAGAGTCAGCCACTGCGGCAAGACTCATGATGCGTGAGATAACCTCTCTATTAGGGCAGTACTTCACAACGCCTCCTCTGGCAAAGAACCAAATGGTTCGAGTTCATATTGCCATGCCATACTGTTTTGTCAATGCCTGTGCAATACACAAATGTCTTCGATCGCGACGCTGCAGATGTCAGTAATGATGAAATAGTATTTCAGCCTTTGAAGAATCAAAAGGCGCCCAGTAGGCGCCATTGCAAACAAAAATGACAATCAATGTGCCAATCGAGCGGCTCCGTTCAATTCGTCTTGCAGTGCCCTGATTTGATGTGGGCGACAATCATAACTTTCCAGCGTGCTACCCTCTCTACAGGCAATGACAGTGGCCCGCCCAGCGGATGTGTGCACCAAACACTCCTCATTTGGCCGCAACAGCACGAGGCCATACCAACCCATGAATCCAGCTGCGTTACTTGTGGAATGAGGCAACGGTGGACGATTGTCCTTCGGAAAGATGCACACGCCACGACGACTGCCACGAAGCGAGTCGATCGTGTTTACAAAGAGGAGAAGCTCTCCGGGCGAGGAAACCTCTTCCACTGCGTAAAAGATTCCCGGCGAACCCTCGACCAGAGAGAGTCGTGCGAGATATCGGCAAGGCCCACCGTCGCCGTCAACGCCATCGCCAACCTGGGGTGGGCGATTGGGGTAGTAACGCATTGATAACTCCTGCGCACCTCGCGAGAACAACCTCATCACACAAGCCTGAGAGTTGATTTCTGCACGAATGCTTGTGGTTATATCAATATGACCGGCAGTACTTAATAAAGTTGCCGTTCGCATTTTGCCCTCCTTTGTCTACGCAAAAACTAGCACCGGCTCAAAAAAAGTAAAGAGGTTACGCTCTTTACTTTCCAAACCAACGACCGAACCAACTTTGAGGCTTAGGGTCAGTCCGTGCTGGCAATGGACCTCTCGGAGCGCCCCACTCTCCATTCTCAGCAACCTTCCTCGCTGCATGTCCCCCTCTCTTATGGGAAGTGATTGAGGGTTAACCGAAAGCAGAGGAGCACCGTGCCCCGGTTTGTTGAAACTACGAGAAGGTTGAATATTCCCTGTTGGTTGTGCATTGACAGGCTGATCCGCAAGGGCAATGGTTCCGTCGGGGTTTCGATAAAGACCCTGGAGCTCCTCCGCCAAAATCACCGCATCTTTTTTTGCTTTGGCAATGTTCTCCTCAATACGCGCCCGCTCTTCAGGGGAAATTGGCTTTGCGCCTACAAAAGGGTCTATGGTCTCTACATATTCAGGATTCGCGCTCGCGAGAGCCACCTGTGCTTCGTGTGTCGCCTGATCTATTGGGTCGATATTTCCGTTTGGTATATTTGTCTGTTCTGGGGTATTCATAGTGAATGATATGATATCTTTAGTATATGCTATTTTTACATTTTGTGATGGCCCAAACACTCATGCTTGGGATATCAGCAGAGAGACCTCAATAGCTTGATGAATCTGCGAATTCCGACTTCGCTACATGCGTAATGCAGGAAATTATAATAATAGAGAATAATCGCCACCTAAAACAATAGGACTAAATCCAATAATTTCATCTCGCAACATCCCTTCTGGAATATCATTCAAAAGATAGATTTTCTTTCCCAAACGAAACGCATCGTACATTTCCAGGAATGTTGCTCCTCCAATATAGTTTTTCTCCTCTCCTTTATCAAAATTGAGGACAAGTACGGCATCATTTTTTTCGATAACATCAACACTATGGCGAATCATTTCCGATTTCCACATTGCATGGACTTCTTTTCCCTGATTCCGATATTCATCTTCTGTTTGTGGAGCATCATAACAGTTTGGCATTGTAAGGATATGCCCACTCTTTTCAAGCTCTGTCGCAACCCCTGGAATGCGATCATAAAAACGCTTACTGCAGATAATAAAAATCTTCATTTCAACATTATACTTCCATACAATAATAACGCCATACATAATTGGCTTAATTTTCTTGTCTCGCCCCAGAAGAAGATGCATTAAAAAACCGCCACAGGAGTGGCGGGTCGTACTGTGACTCAAATAAGGAGATAGTCTTGTGCTGGCCTAGGGCTTTCTTTAAATTTTGGATGATTCAACAAGAACGGAATCCAATAATCGCATGCATACATCGACCCAACCACTTTCTGCGCACGCGCCCGACATCCCCCAGCGCACAGTTCACCAAACAAAGGGCAACTCAGGCACTCTGCCTTTTCAGGAACGAATCGGAGTGGATTCTCTCGAATACTACGCTGATAAATGGATTCAATATCCTCATGGATCACATTCCCAATTCTTTCTTGCTCAAGGAAAGGGCAACCGATGACACTTCCATCAAAGTCAATAGTAAGCCCGGTTGTACAAGAAGTGCAGAACCGTTCTCCGCAAGCAATCTTTGCAGCCTGGTCTTCAAGTTCATTCTGGTGTATGTCGCGAAGGAAGTCTTCATCAGCAACGAGTTCGGTCTCAAGGTGTTCCGAGGCCATCCCTTTCGGACGAACAACCTGAACATTAAGCACTCGGACGCCCATGCCAATGACAAAGTCTGTAAATACCTCAACGTCGTCCTTATTGCGGTCATACACGACCATGTTCACCGAAACATCGAAGCCGCGCGCAAGCGCATCTTTGATATTTTGTACCGTACGGTCGAATGTGCCAGCTCCTCGAAGATAATCATGTGCTGGAGCGAATCCATCGAGACTAATTACAAATGACACCTTGAGTGGATCGAAGAGTCCCACATAGCGATGAAGCAAAAGACCGTTAGAGATAACAGTGACACCAATCTTTCTTGTGTTCAAAAAATGGATAAGTTCCTCCATCCGGTCATAGAAAAGGGGTTCACCCCCGCATAACTTGATGCGGTACATGCCCATTTCCTCAGCACGGAGAATCGTACGCTTCATGACTTCGAGATCGAGAAATTGTGCACGTTCGTGCTTCCCTTTTGCGAAGAAATAACAATGCTTGCAGCGCAAATTACAGGCATTCGTAATATAAAACTCCAGGTTGGTCAGTGCTCCTGACCGAATAACGAGATCTTCAACTCCATCTTGAATATAAATCTCAAGCTCTTCCCCGAGAAGCTCTAACAAATTTTGTTCTGGCACAGAGCACTCTTTCAAAGTAGCTTTCTGAGACAGTGCAACAAGCAAATCGAACACATCTCTTCCTACAATAGCATCAGACTCATTTGTTATATTGATGAGCTGAAAATAATCGTCTGCCTTGGCCTTTACCACAAGATTTGAAAAAATCATACATGCACCTCATGTTTAAGAAAAGGCGACGGAAGTGATCTTCCGCCGCCATACCAGGGTGAGCTAGCAGTTGCTGGTCTGGGTCTTGCCGAGCGAGTTGCCGGTCCGCCCCGTTTTGCGACGCTTCGTCACTTTGATCGTCATCTGTATCACCTCCCTTCTGTTTAGAATATTCCAAGAGCAATACTACTGAAAAAATTGAATTATGCAAGCAAAGGAAAAATTTTAACTATGCCGAATACCTGTACAGTGTGACAAAGGACTCCTGTCGAGCAGGATGCAAAAAATAAATAGGAACTGAGGGGGACAGGCACCGCCATCACCCTGCAATTCGTGTTCTAATCAAATATCTTGGTTTTTGGAACACCGATCTGCCCTCCTGGAAGCCGAACAGTGCTTTCCAGACCATACTGAGCTACCATCTGACTCACCCATGCTGGGCGACCATAGGGTACTCCACGTTTTACCGCATTTCGTATTGGTCTCAATATTTCGTCTTCATCTGGCGTATTGACCCACTCTAAATATGCAGCAATATTGGATGGGAAGTATATCTCGTCCTCAAGTAGTTCCAGTGGTAATAGAATTTTCTTTTGTTCAATATTTCCATTCGTTCGAACCCATGCGCTCCCCCACCTCCAGTCCTCTGCCCTGTCGACAATCCGAGCACGGACCGGATTTCTCTCTACATAACGGAGAAGGATAGACAAATACTCATCAGAAGAGACAAGAAAAGACTTGTACCTTCCCTGGTACAGTGGGCCCGTTCCGATAGTATGTGTTTTTGAGTGAACGTGACGCGTGTGCATATTTGTCAGTCGATGCATGAACTTCGAGAGATCTCCATCTTCTCTTGTTCTCATGACGATATGCCAATGATTGGGCATGCAGGTATATGCAAGAAGATCAACGTCCACCCATGTTTTTACTTCTCTGATCATATTCAAAAAGTCCAGATATTCCTCTGGACTATTAAATATTTGCAAGCGACCAACAGCACGATTAATGACATGATAGATGTGGCCACCAACATCAACACGGGAAGAGCGAGGCATACTATATAATTATACCATAACTATCTGCTATTGAATGTGCCTGTCCCCTTCAGTTCTTGAATGTGCCTGTCCCCTTCAGTTCTCCCCTTCAGTTCCCCTTCAGTTCTAAACGTAATTGAGCATTTTGCAATAAGAAAAAACACGGAGCATAGCTCCGTGTTTTACAATCACTTTTTCATCCGAGAAAGGAATGCTGCAAAACGATTCATCTCTGCGTGAAGTTGTGGTAATTCTTCTCTGTAGATCTTCCTTTCACTCGAAAACAAGCTAGCCTCTACACACATGCTACGATGCAAACATAAGCAAGCCTGGCTTTACAAGCAGAATTGCGCCCAACACAATTAAGACGAGTGAACCAACCATCTTTGACACATGGGTATATCTAGTAGTGATTCCAGTAACTTGCAAGGTTGCAATTGCTATCCCAAATATGATCAAATCATCAATCATAAAAAATAACACATATAGCGCAATATAAGCATAACGTTCCCAAGAAGAAATATTATTAGCTGAAAGAACTTGCGTATACATTGCAGGCAACCCAGCCGAGCACACAAGCTCAACCACATTCACTGCAAAAGCGAGCATAATGATCCCAAAGATAGCAATTGGAAATCTGTGCTCCATGACAAGATTTTTTATCCGCAGAAATACCTCTTTATGTTTCTTTCCCTCAGATATACTACAGCCACTTTGCTTTGCACGGATATGCGTCGTGAACATATACATACCACCAATAACAGCTACCGTCCCAATTGCTGGTTTGATAAAAGGAACAAAAGATAAAAACTGCATTACGTTGAGCCATGCAACCATAAACAAAAAATATACCGCAGCAGAAGCACCTATAAATGCTGAACCTAATATCCACATACGTTTTTTATCATTCATCCCTATAAGGAGTGAAATGAGAAAGAGCAAGACCCACATCGCGCACGGATTAAATCCATCAATTAATCCGATAATGATAGCCATAATTGGGAGTGAGGCGGAGCGTATGTCAAAGTCCCCGATAAATGGAACGCTCGGTAAAGTGCTCACTTCTTCTGCTTGACCTAAACTCACTGGTGCTACAACCGACGGTGCTGCATCGAAGCTACCCGCGTCGACGTGTTTTTTCTCCATCTGCTCAATTTTCACTTCCTCAACGGCTGGCACCACGACCTTTCCGTGCGAATTCTTGCTCTCTATGAGCTTTTGAACCACATCTTCGCAGCCGTGTTGTTTGCAATATTCAATCTGAGTAAGTAGTTCTTTTGGCGTCAGTGTTTCGGAAAATCCAACAAAAGCTCGATTTCCTACCACGAAAAAGGGTACTCCCCCAGAAGGAACCTTAAGCAACTCCCCTATCTCTGATAGGATTTTTGCATTCTGCATGTCTCCATATACCTCATATTCCTTCACGACGACATCTGGGATTGACGTAATCGTCTCAGAGGAAAGAAATACTTTTGCTCTTGCGCAGTGCGGACAACCATCACCATAAAAGAGATTAATAGTTGTATTCTGAGCAGCGAGAAGTGCCGTGGGCATGCTAAATAACAAACCAATAAAAATAACAGTCAGGGCAGATAGAATGTCCCGCTTCATATTACTGATCCTTATATTTATTAATCAACGTCACTATTTCGGCCTTTGACACTTCTCCTTGCAGGCGCATAATTTCTTTTTCGCCTTTATCTAGGAATACAAAGGTGGGGAGCGTGTCAGTAATGCCATATTTCTGCACCATGTCTGCGGCCTCATCAAACTCAAAATATTTCGTTTCGAGCCACGGGTACTCTGCTTCAATTTCTTTCCAGCGTGGCTTCATAACAACACAACCTGAACACCATATTGCGCCAAATTTTAATACTTTCATGATTTTGAAATTAATGAGAAATAAATTTTACCGCGTACATCAGTCCAATTCCAAAAATAAAAACTACAAATGTATAGGCTGATTTTTTTATACTACTTTCTTTCTTCATTTCGGGGATGAGGTCTGATGCTGCAATATAGATGAATCCTCCTGCAGCAAATGGGAGTAAATACGGAATAATCCACCCAATGTAATGAAATGTAACATACCCAACGACACCTCCCAAGACCACTGTGAGTGCTACCGCATAATTAAGCACCAGTGCAACTTTCTTTTTAAACCCAGCATAGAGCAACACACCGAAATCACCAATTTCCTGAGGAATTTCATGCACCGCCACAGCCACTGTCGTTGCAACGCCGAGTCCAGGATTAGCGACGAACGTCGCAGCAATAAGTAATCCATCAATAAAATTATGTACGCTGTCACCGATAAGGTTCATATATCCAAACGGATGGATAGAACAAGATGGATTGTGGCAATGCCTCCAATGCAACACCTTTTCGATGAAAAAAAATAACGTGAAAGACAGAAGGAACACCTCGAAAAGAACATCTGACTCTAGTTTTTCAGCAGCCTCTGGCAATAAGTGCAATGCAGCTCCACCAATGAGTGTCCCCGCAGAAAGGGAAACAAGAAGAATGAGTATTCTGTCTATTTTTTCTTTGCTCGCCAATAGGAATAACGCTCCAACAAATACGCATACTGTAATAGATGACGACAGAAGTATAATACTTAAAAGTGGGTGCATATTTAATGTTTTGTTATTTGGAGTGCCTTTCCATTAATAATGAAATCAGCAATTTTTGAGTATGCAGAGTTAAGGATGCGCTGATATGTACTAGTGCTTGCGTGCATCCTCTCTGCAGCCTCTCGCTGCTCGAGCCCTTGAAGATGGCGTAGACGGTATGCCTCAACCTCTTCTAGTGACAGACTGATAATTTCTAGCCCTGAGATTGCAACGCCTTGTGGTTTAAAATATGTTACTTCTGGCTTAAAGTGAATATTTTCACAGAAACAAAGTGGTGGTCGTGGCATATATTTATTGAATTGGTCTAATATTTGAAGCTTTGTCGACAAAGAGAATACCGTCTAGATGATCAATCTCGTGTTGGAATATTCTCGCCAGCATCCCGTGAGTTTTTAAAATCATTTTTCTCCCTAATTGATCATGCGCTTCAATTTTTACAAAGGTCGCGCGCCCCACCTCTCCTTGTACATTATCTACAGAGAGGCAAGCCTCTGTTGCGAATGTCTTCTCTTTTGAAATCCACAGTATCTGAGGATTAATAAAATACATATCTCCTTTTTTACAAAACACTAATTCCGGATGGTATTGCTGGATAAATTTTCTTATGTTTCTTGATATAGCAAAAATGCGCATCGAAACATCAATTTGCGGGGCTGCTATCGCAGCACTATCATCTCTCGTGCGCATAGCAACACTCAATCCCTGTAATATCTTTTTAAAATCATGAGTATGAAGTATCGAGAGAGAAACTTCCTCTGCAATCTTCCTCAAGGTGGGGTGCCCCTCTTTAATAATACAAGATAAAGGTGCGCACTTCTTATTTTCTATTGATGACGGCATAATTCGTAATGATTATATACCCATTATTAATCATGTGTCAAACGTCCACCTTCAACTGCCTCACTCCTCACTGCTCACTGCTCAACAACGTGAAAATACTTCCAAGACATAGTCTGCCGTGACAATAAATATGCAACATTTGACACACGCCATAATGGGTATATACTCATTATAGATTATTATCACGTTTGTATTAATAGGATACTAATCATAAGCAATAACTATATATGCCAAATATGGATAAAACAGGTCCTCGAGGCAAAGGCCCCCGTACAGGACGTGGTATGGGCACGTGTGATACTGTCGGAAATATAGTCCAACCAGGTCGAGGCCAGAATCGCCCACCTAGATTCGGACTCGGGAGGATGCTCCGCACCTTTAAAAAACCGCCAGAAATCTCAAAGTAGCGGAAGAACAGAAAGCACATGGTGTTGACTTTGCTATTTGCGGTGCACGCGGCGTGCATTTTCTAAAAAAACATGGAGCATAGCTCCGTGTTTTACAATCACTTTTTCATTCGAGAAAGGAATTCTGCGAAACGATTCATCCCTGCGTGAAGCTGTGGCAGTTCTTCTCTACGGATCCCTTGTTCATCTTCCGAAATGGGAGGTTCCTCTGTGACATCTGGAAATTCTCGACAACATGAACTGAAAAAATCACAA
>CAYLUP010000001.1:197025-210276 GCA_964386905.1 uncultured Candidatus Saccharibacteria bacterium | reverse complement strand
CCAATGTTTTCTGGCCAAGATGTTGTTGTTGTTGGCGGAGGGAATGCTGCTTTTGAATCTGCTGCACAACTGCTCGCGTACGCAAAATCAGTTACTCTGATTCAGCGAGGAAAAGAATATCGTGCAGATCCAGTAACGGTACAGAAGGTGCTCTCGCATCCACAGATGAAAGGGATTACGAACACAGAACTCATCGCAGTTCACGGAGAAGCTTTTGTTACTGGCATCGAATACAAAGATATCTCGACTGGAGAAGTTATTCTTCTCCCTTGTGCAGGTATTTTTGCAGAAATTGGACACATACCAAACACCCAGTATCTCAATGGATTAGTAGACCTCACCCCAGCTGGAACTATTATCGTTGACCCTCGTACACAGAAAACAACTTGTCCAGGTATTTGGGCCGCTGGTGACTGTACTGATGGACTCTATCATCAGATTGGTATTGCGTCTGGAGATGCAATACGTGCACTTGAAGACATTTATGTTGAATTGAAGACAAAATAAAAATAGCCGTTTGGCTATTTTTATTTTCGATTCCTTTTCATGAATGGAAAGATGGTGATTTCGTCATCATCGTCGAGGGTCTCGTCGCGATGTACTGGTCTCTGGGGGATTGACTGTGATTCTTGCTTGAACGTTGAGTTGAAGATTGCACGAGGTTGTTCTTTTGTTTGGATGGTGGTTTCTTGCTCTGTTTGACTGGGTGTTCCGAAGAGCACGTCATTGTCGTCTTCGTCTATATCATCAGCATATTCCTCCTCTTCAGTAATGGGCTGCTCAGCTTTTTTAGGTATTGCTGCTTGGACTTCCTGGCGTACTTGTTGAGGTTGCATTTGTGCGACAGACTGTGTTTGTGCAGTGTTCCGTGCACCCAACCCCATTACGCGCTTTGGCCGTCCAGAATCTGGGAACCCTGTCGCAATAACAGTAATCTTTAATTCGCCCTTGCGCAGCTTCTGGTCGATAATTGCACCGAAGATTACAACTGCATTAGCGTCGATAGACTCTGTGATAATACGAGCAGCTTCCTGAATTTCTTGCATGGTCATATCTTCACTCCCCGCAATTGCAAAGAGGACTCCTCGTGCGCCATTGATTGTGACATCAAGGAGGGGGGAATTGATCGCCATTTGTGCTGCCTCGGTGGCACGATTTTCACCTGTCGCCATACCGATACCCATCAATGCTGTCCCTGCATTTGCCATCACTTTTTTCACGTCTTCGAAGTCGACATTAATGATGCCTGGAGTGGTGATCAAGTCAGAGATTCCCTCAACTGCCTGGCGCAGGACTTCGTTTGCTTGTGCAAAAGCGTTGAGCATTGTGACTTTCTCTTTGTTGATGTCAAAAAGTTTGTCATTTGGAATGACAATAAGTGCGTCCACTTCTTGCTCAAGCGCATCAAGACCTTTGTCTGCAAGGTTCATGCGCTGTGTGCCTTCGAAGAAGAAAGGCTTCGTGACAACGCCAATCGTGAGCGCACCTTGATCACGTGCAATCTTTGCAACAACAGGAGATGCTCCTGTTCCTGTTCCGCCGCCCATACCTCCTGTGATGAACACCATCTGTGATCCACGAAGTGCTTCTTGGATCTCTTGCTGTGTTTCCTCTGCGGCCCGTCGTCCCTTTTCTGGATCCATTCCTGTACCAAGACCACGAGTAAGGTTCTTTCCGATGTGGATTTTCCGTCCTGACTTGCTTAGATGAAGATCTTGGGCATCTGTATTTACGACGATAAATTCAACGCCTGCAACCTTAGCGTCAACCATGTGGTTTGTGGCGTTTTTTCCGGATCCTCCAACGCCGATAACTTTGATACGTGCAAATGATTCAATTTCAGGATTCACTTTAGCCATATAAACGTCAATTTCTCCAATAGGGGATATGTGAGTAATGAACAAAGTATACCAGATGCCTCCTAAATAGCAATAAATGTTTATCTTCATAAATCGACCGATGAGGCAGCAAAAAAGGCCCTAATTGGCCTTTTTATGGAAGAAGCTGATGTAAGAGATTTTTAAAACTCGTTTGAATTTTCTTCATAGGGGACTCGTTCCCGATACCTTGTTCGTAGTCGTCTTGAATTGCAAGCATGCATAACCCATATACTGTAAGAAAAGAGGTGTCTTCAAAAATACTTTTCTGGCCCGTTGTTAGTGGTGTATCAGTTGTTGTGTAGATGTCGACAATTGGAGAGGCAAGTTGGTCGATATGAGGAATTTGTGATCCACCTCCAACAACAACAAGTCCTCCAGGAAGTCTTCCGTCTCTATCGATGAGCTTTATGTGGCTTGCAACAAGAGAGAAGAGTGTGTCGATATGCTTGTGATAAATTTCAACAATTTTTTTGTTTGAATGCCTGTGTGGTGCTCCAAGTTTAATTTCCTCGGCTTCTTCAATGGAAACATGAAGTCCACGAGCAAGATCGCCTGTAAGAGCATTCGAACCGATATCAAATATCTGTAAAGAAATTGGAATTTGATTTTCAAAGGTTATGAGCGATGTTGTCTCTGCTCCAATATCAACAAGAACTGCACCGCTCGTAAGTTGTTTTCGAGAGAGTGCTACAGACCCTGTCGCGATCGGTGCAGGGTAGAAGTTGATGACATCAACGCCAGCCTCGTGCATCGCGACACGGACGGCATCGTGGTGTTGTTTAAGGATGGTGATATATAGGTATTGGACTTCAAGTTTTAGTCCCTTGAGCCCTATTGGTGACGTAATTGGTACAAATTTTCCATCAATAAAGTATGCAATAGGGAAATTATGAAGAACAACTTTGTTTTCTGCGTCGGGGAGTCTGTTTTGAGCATAGTTATTGCAACGATCAATTTCATTGTCAGTAAATATACTATCACTTCGAGACGCGGTTGCTTCACCTTTCAGTTGAATTCCATCAAGGCCAAGTCCGCCAATGGCTACATAGACCTCATTAACACGGATACCTGCTTGCTCCTCTGCTGCGTTTAGGGCCGAGCGAATTGTTGTGGCCGCTTCACGAATATTTGTAACATATCCTTTAGTGATACCACGACTTTCGACGACTCCAGCACCTAAAATTTTCGGTCGAGAAGAACCGCTATACTCAGTAATGAGTACGCGTGTAGACTGTGTCCCAAGATCTATTCCAGTAATAATGCGCGAGTTCATAGTATTGTTTCAAGAGAATTGTGTATCCCTGCCTTTCTTAAGATTGTGTACATCTTTTTATCCATTATATCGCTATGTTCCATACCTTTCAAATGGAGGCAACTGTGAACAAACAATAATGCAATGTAAAATTCAAAAGATTCGGAGCGTTTTTTTGCTTGCTTTCGGGCTTCCTTCAGGTTGATAAATATTTCACCGTGATGCTCGTCGAGTGAGAAGGAGAGAGTATTTGGAACATAGTCTTTGCCACGATACGCCATGTTAAGTGTGCGACTTCTCTTATCACCCACAAAAACCAATGAACACTCATATCTTTGTGGCAAGACAAACGAAAGAAGCTCTTCGTAGGGGAGTTCTGGAGGTTCCTCACGAACTGTTTTTGATATGCAAAGCACAGGCATAAATGTTATTTGAGTATACCATACTAAAAACCGTCAGAGACGGTTTTTAGCGGCGCTTTTTTGTTTCAATGCTCTTGCCGAGCTTTTTCAATTTTTCAAATACTTCTCGCTTTTCGATACGCACAAGTGCACCTCGCTTTTTCTTGAGATCTGAAAGATCACGTTCATGATATCGCTTTCCGCGAACCACGGTGAGAGCGTTCGTTGATTGTGCGCGCTTGGTAAAACGACGAAGAAGGTTTGAAGTTGATTCGTTGTTGTTGCGCTTAACTTCTGCAATTTTTGCCATAAGTGGGGTTATAATAACATATTTTCTCGTGAATGCAAGGAATTTTCCTAAAGTTCACGCTTGATAAAATCGGCAAGATCTTTAATACGGACAATCTCCTGAGCTCTTGTGTCAAGGTTTCTTATGATGACAGTTCCATCAATTGCTTCCTTTTGCCCGAAGATAATTGCATGTTGAACACCTGCTTTTTCTGCTGTTGCAAGCTGTTGTGTGAGGGAATCTTTTGCGAGTGCATGCATGACCGGGATGCGTGCAGTGCGAAGAATTTCAAGTACTTCCATGCTTTTGAGCTTTGCTTCAAAGCCAATTTGGATGAAATAGGTCTTCGCTTTTTTCAGTGCTTTTGTTGGAGACTGTTTAAAATGTTCACTTTCAACAACGCGATCAAGATGTATGGTGCATCCGACAGCAGGAATATCTTTCTTGGAACCAAGCTTTTTTGCAAGTCCGTCATATCGTCCCCCAGCTGCAAGGATAACTGAATCCGACTTCACTTGTTCGTCAAGCGAAAGCTCTGTGATTTCGAAGACGGTGTGAGTGTAAAAATCGAGACCACGAACAAGGTTCGTATTAATGCGATAGGTAATATTGAGGGCATCAAGGAATTCAAGCACTTCTTTAAAGTGCTGTTTTGATTCTACGGAAAGGTGTGCAATTGTTTGTGGTGCTTTTTCTTTGTGCGGTTGACAACCCGCTTTTTCGCATTCAAGAAGTGCAAGAGGACGCGATCGTAGGTTGTGCTTACACTCTGTGCAAAGATGTGTTGATATTTTCTTGTAGTATGCGATGAGTTGTTTTTGGTATTCTTTTCTGCTTTCTGCATCTCCGAGTGAGTTAATATCGAGAAGAAGATTTTCAAAGCCAGACTCCCGAAGCGCTACAGTTGCGATAAAAATAACCATTGCATCTGAAATAGACTTATTCGAGCCAAGAACCTCCAGCGAGTACTCGTTATCCGGGCAAGGGAGGGGATCTGTTTCAGAAGTCTGCTCGATTGTCCCACTGCAGTACAGTTTTACTGGCTGTGGTTTTGCTTGCATATTTTGTTCAAGATATGCCCGCATGATTGGAGAGATTTCACTCAGAAACGATTGATCAGATTGTTTTTTTGATGAAGATGGTGCCTTTTTGTTTGGTTTAATGTGCGAAGCAATCTCAGCAAGTTCTTCTTCGGTTGGTTCGCAGAGTTGCTCAAAGCCATAATATCGAGAGATTTCTGCAGCTTTTTCAGCAAAGGCTGCGTACTGCTCTTTTTTTGAGATATGTTTTTTTGTTGATGTTTTTGCTGGCATAACTATTTTTGTTGCGTGCTTGTTGCGATCATTCCTTCATACGGATTGCCAAATTTCTCGAGACTTCCTGGTTTATATGCAATGCTTGTGAACGGGAAAAGACGAATCATTGCAGTTCCATCCATGTACTCACGAGGAACCGGCCCCCAGATGCGCGAATCAGAGCTTTGCGCACGATTATCTCCCATGACGAAGAACTCGTCGTAATTTAAATTTCTTGTTACAAAATCATTCTTTTTTTGAGATTCCGCAACATAGGGCTCATCAAGGACAAAGGGTTCTGCATGCATGGGGCCGGAAATGGTTACTTCTGTGCCTTTCACTGTCACCGTTTCCCCTGGTAGTCCGATTATTCGTTTAACAAAGTATCGTGATGGATCGTTTGGGTAGTGAAGGATGACAACATCTCCACGCCTGTAGTTTTGTGTGAGTTTTACCATTTCATTCACAATCAGATACTCATGATTATGAAGAGTGGGAAACATGGAATTGCCTTGAACAATAAAAGGCTGTGCGATATATGCACGAATAGGAATAACGACGACAAGGGCAAGGAGAATATACTTTAAGGCATCAATGATTTGATGGAGTTTTCCTTGTGATTTTTCAGGACTCGCAAGGTTTTCTGGCCCCTGCTGCATGCTTTGCGCTTGCTGTTGCTCTCGAAGATCAATATTATTCATGCACCTATACTACAATAAAAAAACACATTGACGCAAGTGTCAATGTGTGGTGAGACTGCTATACATTGTACGTGTTCATTGCAGACTGAAGCCCGTGCATCAAAATGTGCTCAATGGCTGCGTTGATTTTTGATGATGTGTGTTCCAGCGTGGTCCTCTCTGGTAGGGGCATTTTTTCAAGCACATATTTTTCAAGAGAAATATGCGTACTGTTTTTTGGTTGAATACCGACGCGGATGCGAATAAATTCTTTTGTTTTTAGTGATTCTATGATGGATGTTATACCATTGTGCCCGCCATCATTTTTCCCAAATGATATTTTAAATGTCCCTTGTGGAATATGGATATCATCATGAATGACAATAAGGTGTTTCGCCTCATGATTCTTTACGAGGCGGTGAACAGCTTTTCCGGAAAGATTCATAAACGTAAGCGGTTTAATGAGTTTGACTTGTGTGTTTTCTATTTCACAAAGCGCAGTATAGGAACGAGAAAGCAGCGCTTTCTTCCAGTCTCCAGAGTGATGCATGCTACGTATAGCATCAACAACAAAAAAACCAACGTTATGTCGTGTCCAGACGTATTCGGCCCCAGGATTACCAAGCCCAACAATATACCATTGCATGCCTATATGATACCGTGTTTTTTGTTTTAAGAAAATCACATACAAAAAATCCCCAATTTGGGGATTTTTTGATTTATTTCGTTGGCTGTGATGCTTTTCCAAATGACAAGGTCATACGCTGTTCTTTTGGCTCGAAGAGGGTAATCACAAATGGATATACCTTTCCGAGTTCAAGAGCAGCCTTTAGCTTATCCTCAGAACCAAATTCAGAAACATGAACAAGTCCTGCAACACCCTCGTCAATTGATGCAAGAGCGCCATACTTATTGAACTTGATAACGACACCACGAACAGTGTCTCCCTTTTTGAATTTCGCTTCAGCGGCACGCCATGGGTTCTCTTTCAATGCTTTAACTGAAAGTGAAACTTTGTTGTCTTTGATTTCAATGATTTGAGCCTTTACGTGCTCTCCGACCTTGAAGAACTTCCGTGGATCTTCTACGAGACCCCAATCCATTTCGGAGATATGGATGAGTCCCTCAAGACCATCTTCAAGCTTCATGAATGCTCCAAAATCAACAATACCTGTTACATCGCCTTCGATGATTTGACCGACAGCATATTTATTGACAAGCTCCTCCTTTTCTTTGTGGCCCTGTTCCTTTTCTGAGAAGATGAGCTTGCCTTCTTTTGGTACTGCAGCAATCATGGTGAGGACGAGACGTTGATCAACAAGTTTGCGAAGTTCATCAAGGATACGGTCTTTGTCCCCATCTTCTACTCGTGGGTAGTGGTCAGCAGAAAGTTGTGATGCTGGGAGGAATCCGATGATGCCTTGCCACTCAATGATCAGTCCACCCTTGTTTGCTTCTTTGACTGTCAATTCAAGCTGTGCTTTCTTGCGCACGAGATCTTCAGCTTCTGCCCAGATGAGTGACTGGCGAGCTTCTTTCAGAGAAAGCTCAACATAGCCGTCCTCATTCTCTGTATCGACAACCTTGGCGGAGATGGTGTCTCCTTTTGCCATGTGCTTGATAAGATCACGAGCATTCATGTATTCGCGACCATAGATCAATCCAATACCATGGTGACCAAGATCAACTACGACAGATCGCTTGTCAGCAGAAATAACCTTTCCATCGACAACATCTCCAACTTTTGGTCGTGAGGTTGTTGCTTCAAGAACTTTGTGCATTGGGTGACCGGGGTCAATTACAATGCCTTCGTCAATGACGAAATCGTTTTTTGTCATAAATTACGTTTGTGGAGATACTCCACACCAACAATCACAAAAGTATCTTGTGTATTCTCGAGAAATCACGCAAGGGTTACTCTTTTGTGCGCATAAATGTTGTCCTGAAACACTACCATAAAATTTTCATTTTGTGAAGTAAAAAGCACCGCTAAAGCGGTGCTGCGCAATTTTCTGATTGAACCATTAGCGAGTCAATTTCTTTTGACCAGCGAATAATGTTCTTAAGGCTGGATTTGATGGCAGGCTCTATCAGCTCTACCGAATCTTCTCCTTCAAGCATTTCTGTCACATATTGTTCTGCCTTATCGATATCTTCAAGGAGCGCTCTTGCCGCCGCACTCTTTGCTGGAAAATCACCCGAGTGTACAGAGTGATATACTTCATGTGATCTTTCTCGGGATTCATAGAGGAGTCTTCGGGTCTGTTCAGTGAGTGCGTCGATGTGTGCAAAATACCTTCTTCGCTTTTTGCAATATGTCGAAAGGTATAAACGTACGAGAATTCCCAGAACAAAGGACACGAGACCGATATAAAATATTGTTTCAGAAAAACGCGTTCCCATAGGGGCCTCACTGGTTGTCTATATGACACACTGACATGAATCATGCATTTGTCAATATCCTTATGAACATCAGTATATTGTTTGCCAATAATCTATCATTGTGTTGCAAGGTTTTTCCACTGTAAATTAAGGAAAAATTTGCTACAATATGCTTATGGTTATCACATATTTTGGCGGACATTTCTTTAAGATTACCCAGGGTGATTTGGCAATTGCAGTGAATCCTTTTGGTAAAGATGGTGCGTACAAGCCCGTGCGCTTTGGGACAGACATCGCTCTTGTCTCTGTTGATGATGCTGATATGAATGGTGTTGAAAATCTTGAATATGGAGACAGGAAGCCTTTTGTTGTTCATGGGCCTGGTGAGTATGAAATAAAGGAAGTGGCAATTTCAGGATTTCTTTCTCCAAAACCTTATGGGAAACTCGGTTTACTGAATACGATATATTCAGTACAACTCGAAGATATCTCTCTTTGTTTCCTTGGCGCACTCTCGTCGCCAGAACTTTCTGCAGAACTATATGAGGGTATTGGAAAGGTTGATATTCTTTTCGTCCCTATTGGGGGAGGAGACTTGCTCACCCCTGCAGATGCCGAAAAAGTCGCAGTTCAGCTTGATGCATCCATCGTCGTCCCCGTGTGCTATGACGACAAGCATCTTTCTGCCTTTAAGAAAGAAATGTCAGCAGAAGGCGTGCTTCCGATTGATAAAATTACGATTAAGAAGAAAGACCTTGCAGGAAAAGAAGGTGAGCTTGTTATTTTAGAACCTGCATTTCGTGCGTAATATTTTTTGAATACAACACATCCCATGGAACAAAGACATTCACCTCTCGCATTCTTACGATCACTGTCGCCTAAAACGAAACATGCGATTGCGTTTTTCGGAGCGCTTCTTCCTGCTCTCTTTGTTGGATATGCTCAGTTTTACATGCGTACAAAAGCAGATAGTGCATCAGTTGCTACAAAAACAGTGTCGCAATCGATTTCGCAAGGAGAGCATGTGTCCGCGTTTGCTGCCTTTACCAAAATATTTTCAGAAGGGAAGGCGGCGGTAGGGGAAGCCACTTCGGCTCTTAAAGAATTCAATAAAGCATATCTTTCAGACGAAGTAGTGACGAGCAACGACGCGGAGAACATTTTGACCGACACCGAAGTAGAGCGGCTAACGAACGAATAATATATTTTATGGCAAAAAGAAAAGAAAACATTGAACCAGCAGGTGCTCTAGAAAGAGAAAACAGTGGCGTAGTTCCTGCAAACATCTCCACTGTTATGAGGGAGTCCTATTTGAATTACTCCATGTCCGTCATTGTGTCGCGTGCGCTCCCAGACATTCGAGATGGATTAAAACCTGTCCATCGTCGTATTTTGTTTACCATGTACGGAATGGGTCTCACCGCAAACTCCCGCTTTCGTAAGTCTGCCGCTATCGTTGGAGATGTGCTTGGAAAATTCCATCCACACGGAGATTTTGCCGTCTATGAAGCGATGGTAAAGACTGCACAAGATTTTTCATTTCGATACCCGCTTGTTATTGGTCAAGGGAATTTTGGTTCTATTGATGGCGACCCCGCAGCTGCGATGCGCTATACCGAGGCAAAAATGAGTAAAATGGCAAGTGAATTGCTTCGTGATATTGATAAAGGGACTGTTGATTTTCGCCCGAACTATGATGGTAGGTTAAAAGAGCCGTCCGTTCTTCCATCTGCAGTGCCGTCATTGCTCTTAAATGGTACGCTTGGTATTGCAGTGGGTATGGCCACGAACATTCCTCCGCATAACATTGGGGAAGTTGTTGATGCGACAATTCGCCTGATTGATGATCCTGAGGCGACAACTGATGACTTACTGGAGTATGTGCAAGGTCCAGATTTTCCGACTGGCGGACTCGCATTCAACAAGAAAGATATTGCACATGCCTACGCAACAGGTCGCGGAGGCGTCGTGTGTCGCGGAGAAGCCGAAATTGTTGAAACAAAAGCAGGCCAGTCTGAAATTGTCATTACATCAATTCCGTATCGCGTGAATAAGTCTGAGTTGATCATGAAAATTGCAGATCTCGTCCATGAAAAGAAAATCGAGGGAATTAAGGATATTCGCGATGAGTCGGCGAAAGGTGAGATTCGTGTTGTCGTTTTTGTAAAATCTGGCGTCCCTCCACAGAGTGTTCTGAATCAGATCTATAAGCATACAGAGTTAGAGACAACGTTCCACTACAATATGGTCGCACTTGTTGATGGTGCACCTCATACATTGTCATTAAAGACAATGCTTGAAGAGTTTATTCGTCACCGCAAGGACGTTGTTCGACGCAGAACAGAATTCGATCTTTCAAAAGCGAAAGATCGAGAGCATATCTTGCTTGGTTTGAAGAAGGCGCTTGACCACATTGATGAAATCATTAAATGTATTAAGCAGTCAAAAGATACTCCTACCGCGCATGCGAATTTGATGAAACAATTCAAGTTCTCAGAACGACAAGCGACGGCGATTTTGGAAATGAAACTGCAGAAGCTGGCTGGTCTTGAAAGGAAGAAAATTGAAGATGAGCTGAAAGCTGTTCAGGAGCTTATTGCGGAACTCGAGTCGATTCTTGGTTCGGCAAAGAAAATGATGAAAGTCATCAAAGATGAACTTGTTGAGATTCGCGAAAAGTATGCCGACTCTCGCCGAACAAAGATTGTTGGAGGCGGAGTAAAAAATATCTCAATCGAGGATATGATTCCTGACAATGAAACTATCGTCGTGTTCAGTAGTGGAGGATATATCAAGCGTACAGATCCATCAGAATATCGCGTACAAAAACGTGGAGGAGTTGGTGTCGTGGATCTTGAAACAAAAGAAGAAGATTTTATTAAAATTTTCCTCGCATGTACCACACACAATGACTTGCTTTTCTTTACCGATAAGGGGAAGGTGTACCAGATTAAGGCATATGAACTTCCTGAGGGTCGCCGTGCGACTCGTGGAAAATCTATAGTGAATTATTTGAATATCTCTACAGAGGAGAAAGTCACATCTATCCTTGCTATGCCTCGAGAGGCAAAGGAGGTTAAGGATCTTTCACTCTTTATGGTAACCAAAAAAGGGACTGTAAAGAAGTGTGCTGCTGATGCATTTTCTGATGTTCGTCGGAATGGGCTCATCGCTATTTCTCTTCATGATGGCGACGAATTGCTCGCATGTCGCTTTGTGGAAGGAAAAGATGATGTGTCGCTTGTTACTGCAGATGGTCAATCAATTCGTTTTAATCATGAAGACGTCCGCGAGATGGGTAGAACTGCAGCTGGAGTTCGTGGTATGACAATTAAAGACGGAGATGAGCTCATCACTGCTGATGTGGTTCGCGAAGTGTATGGTGATGATGCTTATTTGCTTGTCATTAGTGAAAATGGATACGGAAAGATGACGAAGATTGATGAGTACAAGACTCAAGGAAGATCTGGGAGTGGAATTCGTACAGCGAATGTGACAGATAAAACTGGTCGTGTAGTGATGGGTATGATTATCCCAGACCTCGAGGGGGAGCTTGTGGCCATTTCAAGAAATGCGCAGGTTATCCGCACCCCATTGAAAGACATCCCTGTCCTTTCTCGCTCTACACAGGGTGTCCGTATTATGAAGCTCCGCGAAGGGGATTCCATTGCATCAATTACTGTTCTCTAATACATACACAAAAACTGGCTCCTGCCAGTTTTTTGTGTAAAGAAAAAGTCCCTTAATCGGACTATTTCTTTGCTTCTTTAAAAGTAACGCGCTTCTTGAGCTTCTTGCTAAACTTCTTGAGTTCAAGCTTCCGCTGCACGCCTTTTTTGTTTTTGCGCGTATAGATGGCTTCGCCAGTCTCCTTGTTGCGCAATACGACGAGTTGTTCCTGTGCCATAAGTCCTCATATATTACCGTAAATTAGAAAAAATGCAAGAGTTTATGCCTTGTATAGTCTTTTTCTTCCATGTCCGCTAGAGAGATTCTTGTACTTTCGATATTCACAGCAAATACCTTCCCAGTTTTCTGCCGACAGTGGTATGGTTCGTTCTTTATACTGCAGGAGGCTTAGGGGGTTTTGTGAGGCACACATCACCAGCGCCTCACTCAGTTGTTTTTTTGTTGTGAGCTCTAGGAGTGTCGGTTTTGCCCCGGGTCCAACGGGAAATGGTGCAAATAGGTTAATATGTTCTGGAAATTGGTAGGCGACATCAATTAATACCTCAGTCCACAGAAACTCAAGATGTGGCCCAAAGGTTGCGAGTAGGGCGTGTACACCATCTGCAACCCCTACGTTGTCCCATTGTACAATATATTTCGCGGCACGAGCAATCTTGTCGTGAAGTCCGAAGGCAAGAAACAATTCCCTTGTAGGGTGATCGGTTTTTAGAATTGTGGAAATTGGAAACACGTACGGTGTGCCGTATTTTGGAGGCGGAAGTCTTGTGAGGGAATCGTAATACCGCTTGTTGTCTTCTTCTGAAAATCTTAACACAGGAAGTTTTGCAACTGTGTCCGTGTTTGCGATAAGTCGAGCGGCAAACATATTGAGTAGCCAAAGTGAAAAATCATCCTGTAAAGAAGAAAGATGTTTGTGAAAAAATATCGTTTGTCGATCGAATTCTCTAAAAATATTACAGAATCTATACTTCTGTAATATTGGATCATCTGAATATGGCGGCTCAAGGCGTGCATATTTTTTGTTCCAGACATTCATCCTTTCTTCGGCAAATGTAATAATAGACTGAAGCAATTGATTGTTATCACAAACGATTTCATTGGTGGTATTTATGGCTGTGTGCGCAATGTGTTTGTTCCAGTGTTTATAAAGATGATAGAGCTCTTCAGGGAGTTTGTGCGTCATAAAGATATTTTTTCATGGATTTAAGAACTTTCAACTTCTTTTCAAAACCAAAAAAACATGTATACTAGCTACACAATTGGGCCTATAGTTCAGTGGTAGAATAGCGGTCTCCAAAACCGTTGACAGGGGTTCGAATCCTCTTGGGCCCGCAACGAACCAGAAAAATGTGACAACATTTTTCTGGTTTTCGTTTGCGCGG
>CAYLUP010000001.1:0-196925 GCA_964386905.1 uncultured Candidatus Saccharibacteria bacterium | reverse complement strand
GCCCGCAACGAACCAGAAAAATGTGACAACATTTTTCTGGTTTTCGTTTGCGCGGTCCAAGAGGATTCGAAAGCCGCACCGGGCACCGTCGCCGGCGAGTCCTCGAGCGGCGCACGGTCGGGAGGCGGGGTCGCGAGCACTTAACACATAAGGAGCTTTGCTCCGCATGTGTTTAGTGACTTGTGACCGAATCCTGCCCGCAACGAACCAGAAAAATGTGACAACATTTTTCTGGTTTTCGTTTGCACAAGGAGTGCGAGCGTGAGAGTAAATAAAAAAACCAGAAAGGTTTTTTTATTTCAGTCCAAATGTTGCTTTTACGGTTATCATCACCTCTTTGTCAATTTTTGACGTATCGTACGCACCATAATCAGATACTTCAATTGATCCTTCAGAAAGCACTTGTACGACACCCATGGTGACTGAGCGAACAGTATCAATCACATTATTACTGCTTGACGCAATAGATTGCGCGCGTGCGCGAGCGTCTTTGATCGCCTCGGGGAGTAAAGACACACGAAGCTCAGGAAGTTTTGAGTAGTAGTATTCAACAGGATTTGGCTGGAAGAGCACGCCGCGCGAAACGAGAATCTCACTGTTCTTGGCAATCTCTTTAAGCTTTTGTGGATCGTCAAGCTTAACCTCAATGTCCTGTGAGAGGTTGTATTCTTTTGGTGCATTTTGATCGTTTTTGTAAACTTCACTCATGAAGACAGGGGATATCTCAAACACATCAACCCCTTGTTCTTTAAAATACGCTCGGATAACTTGTTCGTCCTTCTTCATATCAGCATATCCGCTTGCAAGTGCTGTTTGGAATGCTGTTCGAGTAAAGCGGCCTGTCCAGCGTGCAGAATCTGCTTGCACTTTTTGTTTTGCTGAGCCCGAAACTGAAATAACATTATCAGACGTGCGGATGTTTGCAAAAATAGCAGATGCAATGAATACTGAACTGATAATTGATGCTGCGATAATGCATCCAAAAAGAATCAGTTGATATTTTTGTGCAAAAGTTGTTTTTAACTCTTTGTCCATGGAATTACAATTAATGTGAATAATACCAGCTTGTAACTATTTTTTTTGCCTGCTCCCATTCTCCTGGTTTAATCCAGTGGATATCCTCGTGTCGTTTAAACCACGTCATTTGTCGTTTTGCAAAATGGACAATGTCTGAAAGTAACGCATTGCGCATTGCGTCAACTGATTCGTACTGATGTGTCAAGAATAGGGTAATGTGACGATATTCGAGTCCGAGTGCAATGAGTCTTTCTGGGGCAGTTCCATCAATAAGAAGATTGCGTACTTCTTCAATCATGCCTTCGGCAATGCGTGCATCAAGTCGTTTTTCGATGCGTCCATCTAAGACATCTTTTGCGTCAGTAATGCCAATCGTAAGAAGATCGTACGGTGAAGAAAAAACCTTTGGTGGAACCTGTCCAAGCGCTGTTGCAATTTCGATTGCACGTATGAGCCTGTATGGATTATTTTGATCAATCTCAGAGGCGCGACGTGAGTCTAGTGAAGTAAGGATAACAAAAAGCTCTTGTGGTGTTTTGGTGCTCAACTCATGTCTCAGGTCGTAATTTGGCGGTACATTTGGAATCTGAAGGCCACGGGAAACAGTATCAACCCAAAAGCCTGAACCGCCACACAAAATTGGAAGTTCTTGTTTGCGATGAATCATTTCAATCGCGGCTGTTGCGTCTTTTTTGAAATGAGAGACGGTGTACTCGTCACGGACATCAGAGACATCAAGAAGGTGGTGTGGAATACTCCGCATTTCCTCTTTTGTGACTTTGCCGGACCCAATATTCAAGCCTTTGTAAACTTGTCGTGAATCTGCGGAAACAACCTCACCCCCAAATGATTCTGCAAGATAGACCGCAAGGTCACTTTTTCCTGTTGCTGTAGGTCCTACGATGGATAAAAGTTTGTTCATACTGACAGTGTACCACTAATTTATGAGACTAGAAATGTCTTCGAACTCTTGTATACTATAGCAATGGAAAAAGTAATTTCAACACTTGTCGGAACCGTAAAAACCGGAAAAAGAACAAAGATCATATTGAGTAGTATTTTTGTTTTGCTTATTGCCACCGTCATTCTTTTTGTTGGAAGACAAAAAAACAATGGCGGAGTACGTGATGTCTACACGATTACTGAAAAGCCGATCGTAAAAACTGTACTTGCATCAGGCAAGGTTGTGAGTGAAACAGATCTCAATTTGTCTTTCCAGGATACAAATATTGTGAAGTCAATCACCGTTCATGTTGGAGATAAGGTTAAAAAAGGTCAAATTCTTGCGACACTTTCTAATGCAGAGAAACAAGCGGATCTTACTCGCGCTCGCGGACAACTTTTGGGTGCACAAGCAAGATATAATAAGGTGCTAGAAGGTTCGAGTAGCGTAGATGTTCTTGCTGCAGTTGATGCGTATGAGAATATACAGAAGACGCAAAATCGTTTAGTAGAAAACGCACTCCGGACACTATTATCTTCTGATTTAGTTGCTGAGCCTACACGAACAGATATGGATCCTGCTCTTGCTCCTCAAATAACAGGGACATATCTCGGCGATAAAGAAACACAATATACTCTAAGTTTTAAACAATCAAATAGAGACCTTCAGTATAGCGGGCCAGAAAATGGTCAGGTTGTTGTGTATGCACTTCCGCAAAATCTCGGGAATAAGGGTCTTGTTGTAACGTTTCCTACGCTTTCATATGCATTAAATGATGAGTGGACTATTTCTATACCTAATAAAAAAGGGAAAAATTATACGACATATTTGAATGCATATAATGCAGCACTTGCAACACGAGATGAACTTGTTAATGCGGCAAAGTCACGCGTTGATGTTTTGAAGACCGCTGCACGGCAAGTGGATATCGATGCTGCTCGTGCCGATGTTCTCGTTGCCGATGCTGGCGTTCGTTCAGCGGAAGCTGCTCTTGAAAAAACGATTCTTCGAGCCCCACTTGACGGTACGATTACAAAAATTGATATCAAGCTTGGTGACTTCGTTCCTGCAAACCAACAGGTTATGACATTGCAAAATGTTGATAGCCTTTATGTTGAATCGAATGTTAATGAGGCTGATATTTCAGAAGTGCGTGTTGGTCAAAAAGTGAACATTACTTTTGAAGCTTTTGGCAAAGGGAAGATTTACCCAGCAGAGCTTTCGCTTGTCGATCTTGCAGCAACAACAAAAGACGGTGTTGTGAATTATAAAGTTCGTGCACTTCTTGATGGTGTTGAGCAGGTGCGTCCCGGAATGACTGCAGACCTCGAGATCATTACAGCAGCAGCAGATACATCTCCTTTTGTTCCTACAAGGTATATCAATGAAATTGGAGGAGAAGCTGTGATAACGGTAGTTCAGGGTGAGAAGAAGTTTTTGACTGAGCAAAGGAAGGTTGTACTCGGAATTAAGGGAGATGGTGGCATTGTACAGATACTCTCTGGTGTGGCAATTGGCGATCGCGTGGGAATTGTTAGTGAAGAATAGTATATATGGTTACAGAGAAAGGATATTTTTACAAGTTCTATAACGATACTCGCGTTGGGCTGTTTCTAGCAAAACGTGAACTTTTGCGTGCGAATAAGTGGACAACAGGGCTCATTATTTTTGTCATGACATTAACATTCTTGAACCTTGTTGTTGTGAGTGGAATACTTGTTGGTCTGATACGCGGTTCTATCGATGCGTATGGAAGATATGTCACAGGTGATGTGGCGATTTCAGCATTGCCCAAAAAGACAGATATTGCTCATACGCCTGAAATTGTTGAACAGGTAAAGAATCTTCCGCATTATAAGAATCACGTTGTGAGATACACCGGAAGTGGATCTATAGAATCTGACTACAGAACATCTGTTCGCATTGGTGAAACTCGAGATAAGGTGCCAGCAATTTTGTATGGAGTTGACCCCGAGGCTGAGCGAAGATTTTCAACGATTGCAAATCGAATCGTTGATGGTGAATATCTTCAGGCAGGAGATACAAATGGTGTTGTTATTGGTGCAAATCTCGTGAAATCGTATACAAACATCGAGGATCCAGCATTCAAGCAGTTGAAAGAAGCACGGGTTGGCCAAAAAGTTCGAATCAGTACCCCTCTTGTTTCAAAAGAGTATGTTGTTCGCGGTGTAATTAAGAGTAAGGTTGACGTAGATGCAGGCGTGACACTACTCGATTCTGAGGTTCGAAAACTTATGGGGCAGTCTGACTTGAACGCCGGCCAAATTTCTATTCACTTCGCTGGCGGAACAAGCGTTGCGGGTTCACAAAAAGATATTTTACTTGCGAACGGAGTAGGGGATTGGGCGCGGGTACAGGTTTTGAGTGAAGCAATTCCAAAATTCGTGAAGGATATGGAAAATACGTTTGCTATCCTTGGAACAGCTCTTAGTGTTATCGGTCTCGCAGTTTCTTCAATCACTATATTTATTGTCATTTTTGTGAACGCTATAACACGAAGGAGGTTTATTGGGATATTGAAAGGAGTGGGTATTTCTCATCGTGCTATTGAAGTCTCTTATATAACACAGGCAATGTTTTATGCTGTTATCGGATCAGCAGTCGGCCTTTTTCTTGTCTTTTTCTTTATCAAGCCCGGTATTGCCGCAAATCCAATAGACTTTCCATTTGCTGATGGAATTCTGGTTGCGACGATCCCTGGCTCATTTGGACGTGCGGGTGTATTGCTATGTGCTACACTCATTGCGGGATATATTCCTGCACGTATCATTATCAAGCAGAATACGTTATCCGCAATTTTAGGACGATAATATATGATTACAGTTGAACATTTGTCTAAAATTTTCACGAGCGGTGATAAAGAAATCCGTGCGGTGGATGACGTGTCGTTTTCAGTTCCAGATGGGCAATTTCTGATGATTACTGGACGCTCCGGATCGGGAAAATCTACGTTGTTATATCAACTCGGACTCCTTGATCAACCAACATCTGGGAAAATTATTATCGATGGTATTAACGTTGGTGAAATTACAGAAGAAGATCGGACTCACGTTCGTTTAGATTATCTTGGTTATATCTTTCAAGACTACGCAATTCTTCCGGCGCTCACAGCTCTTGAAAATGTTATGGTACCACTTTTGATGATGGGGATGGATTTTGATGCTGCAACACAAAAAGCAACAAAGGCTCTGGCTCGCCTAGATCTTTCTGAGAGATTGAACAACCTTCCAAGTCAGCTTTCTGGTGGGCAACAGCAACGTGTTGCGATCGCACGTGCAATCGCACATGACCCAAAGATTGTTTTTGCCGATGAACCAACAGCCAACCTTGACTCAGAAGCGGGAAATAACGTTTTGCAGGCGTTCCTGGAGTTAAACAAAGAGGGGCAAACTATCGTTATGGTAACGCATGAACCAGATTTCGCAGAAAAAGGGCATCGAACTATTTCTCTTGCGGATGGGAAACTTGTTTCCGATATGATTCATAGAAAAATGTAGCTTGTCTACATTTTTTTATTCTGTATAATGATTTTACTAAGTAAAATTGTAAATATATGGAACATTCACTACATATCGGAGACAAACTCCCTGATTTATCGTTTGCGGTCTATAATCCAAAGAAAGATGCAGAGGAGCTAGCGACTACTGCGTCACTTTTGGGGAAGTGGACAATTTTCCTTTTTTACCCAGCAGATTTTACGTTTGTTTGTCCTACGGAGCTTGAAGAAATGGCACAACTATACGATGATTTTGTAAAGGAAGGAGCAGATGTAATCTCCGTTTCAACGGATACGGTATTTGTTCATAAAGCGTGGCATGATAATTCTGATGCGATACAGAAGGTGCAGTATCGCATGGCTGCAGATCCGACCGGAGTGCTCTCAAAGCTTTTTGGGGTATATATTCCCGAGGAGGGGCTTGCTCTCCGTGGAACATTTATCGTTGATCCGGATTTAAATTTAAGAACTATCGAAATTCACGATAATTCAATTGGCCGCTCGGCGAAGGAGTCTCTGCGAAAGCTTCGTGCGGCAAAGTTTGTGCGTGAACACGGAGGCAATGTTTGCCCTGCAGCATGGGAGCCTGGAGATGACACATTGAAGCCAGGGATGGATTTGGTTGGGAAGATTTAGAATTTTGTATCCCGTTTTGCCTAAAAACAACCACCAGAATATGTCTATTCTGGTGGTTGTTTTGTGCCGGAGAGAGGACAAAATGCTTGGCGCAACTCACAAAGTATTTTGCTCCAAGCATTCGCAAAATACAAAGTGGTTGCTGCCCCGACTCGCCGACCCTGCGCTGCTCGAGGACTCGCCAGCGAGGGTGCCCAGCTCCGTCTTTCAAGTCCTCTTCCAGCTCCAAAACAAAACCACCAGAATATGTCTATTCTGGTGGTTGTTTTGTGCCGGAGAGAGGACTTGAACCTCCACATCTTTCGATACTCGATTTTGAGTCGAGCGCGGCTACCATTACGCCACTCCGGCAATGTGAGCAGTATAGCAAAAATAATAAAATCTGCAAAATTTAAGCCATATTCACATGATATGCACAGTGCACAGACAGGAGTCTTCATGCTACAATGCACACATGTCTGAATTCGTGAACAATACAATATTTTGGGTAGAGGTTGAGAAAATTAAACCAAATCCATATCAACCAAGAAAAGAGTTTGACGAGCGTCATCTCCAAGATCTCGCGGACTCTATTCGAATGTATGGTATTTTGCAGCCCCTGACAGTTACTCGTCGTGAAATTGAACTTGAGGGCGGTGGAATGACTGTTGAGTATGAACTTATTGCAGGAGAGCGTCGCTTGCGTGCTAGTAAAATCGCAGGCATCTTACAGGTCCCCGTACTTATACAGCAAGGTTTTGTTGACCCGAAACTGAAGCTTGAGCTTGCTATCATCGAAAATCTCCAACGTGAGGATTTAAATCCAGTTGATCGCGCACTGTCATTCGCACGTCTCGCAAATGAATTTTCACTAAAGCATGTTGAAATTGCAAAAAAAGTTGGAAAGAGTAGGGAGTATGTTTCAAATAGCCTCAGACTACTTGCACTGCCACAAGATATTCTTACTGCACTCCAGACGGGCAAAATTTCCGAGGGACACGCAAGACCACTCCTTATGCTCAATGATAAACAGGCCGAGCAGTCTACACTTTTTAAGGAAATTATGTGGAAGAAATTGACAGTACGTGAGGCAGAGCAGGTGGCACGTCATGTTGCAAAAGAGAAGACACGTAAGAAGATCAACATCGATCCAAAACTTTCACGTATGGAGCAAGAGCTTACAGAGTCACTTGGTACTCGAGTGCATATCGAACCGAAAGAGCGTGGTGGCCGACTCGTGATTGATTTCTTTGCGGCGGAAGATGTTCAGGCTCTTATTGATCGCATCAATGCGCAAGCAACACTCGCTGACGCACGAGCGCTTCGTGAAGGACTTATGGGTGGAGGGAAGAAGGCTATGGAAACACTTATTGCTGCAACTCCGCTTGCAACTGTTTCACTGACGGGAGAGCAGGCTACAGAACCTGTATTGTCCGCACAGCAGACCCAAGAACAATATCCTCCTTATGGTACGTATATTCAAAATGAAGGAGGCCAAGACACGGTAGCTGTTCCATCCTATGGCACCGAAGTAGAACATGCAATTTCAGAGATTGTCTCACATGAATCAATCACTGAATCTGACATAACAGAGCCGATTGACGATCGAAGTACAGGCGAGCAAAGAGCAGCTCAGGACAGTACCGATGACGAACTTTACTCTGTTTCGGGATTTACGATATAAAAAAGACGGGGAGGCGTAAAGTTCACGCGTCCCCATCCCGTTCAAGAGTGTGAGGGTTTGCCGTCGCCGCTTGTGTGGTGCGAAGGACTGGCCTCGATATACAGTATGCATTAATTCATAAATTTGTCAAGTGTCTAGGAGAACTAAAATACCGCTTTATTTAGCGGTATTTTTCGATTCCTCCTGGAGTGCAACGCGAATGTGTTTTTTTGCGAGTGCAGTTTTTGCATAATCGATCCATTTTTTTGTTGGTTTTGCACTTCTTTTTGTTTCTACTTCAACAATATCACCATATTTTAAAACTGTATCGAGAGAGACAAGCTTACCATTTACCTTTGCTCCTGCGATATGGTTTCCAATATCGCTGTGAATTGCATACGCGAAATCAATCGGTGTTGAGTCGACAGGAAGGTCAATGACATCGCCTTTTGGAGTGAAGACGAAGACGCGATCTTCAAAAAAATCAGTGTGAAGTGTTTGAATATAATCACCTGTTGCGGCTGCCTTCTGGAGTTTGCTAATTTCCTTCACCCACGCAAAACGGGTAGGAAGCGATTTTCCATTTGTATTGAGATTTTCCTTATATGCAAAGTGTGCAGCTACGCCAAGTGATGCCTCGTTGTCCATTTCTGGTGTGCGGATTTGCACTTCAAGAAAACCGCCGTCACCAGTGAAAACTGTCGTGTGTATTGATTGATACCCATTTGGTTTCGGAAAAGCAATGTAGTCCTTAATACGTCCAGGCAGTGGTCTCCAGAGCGCATGTGCGATTCCGAGCGCACGGTAACAGTCGCCAATTGTTGGTACGATTAGTCGAATAGCGAGAATATCGTAAATATTCTCAATATTCATATGATGTTTGAGGAGTTTTTTGTATAGACTGTATGTTCTTTTTACACGAAATGAGCCTCTTGTGTCTGTTATTCCATTTTGTGCGAGCTCTATTTGAATCGTTCTGTATAGTTTTTCTATACGCTTCTCATTGTCGCGCACATGAGTTGCAATAATCGCTTCGACTTTTTTATATTCTTCCGGATACGCGTAGGGGAAAGCGTAGTCTTCGAGGAGGCCTTTGATGGATCCTATGGAAAGCCTATTTGCAATCGGTGCGTATATTTGTAGTGTCTCAAGCGCAATGCGCTCTCTCTTATGCTCGGGAACGTACCGAAGCGTGGAAACATTATGGAGTCGATCTGCGAGTTTGATAATTATGACACGAATATCTTTCGCTGTTGCGACAAGAAGTTTTCGAAGAGATTCCATGTGTCTTTCAACACCACGATACTTCAATTTTCCGAGCTTTGTAACTCCTTGAATAAGGAGAAGGACTTCATCTCCAAACTCAATTTGAATATCTTCCTCCGTACGCTTTGCGTCTTCTATGACATCATGAAGGAGTCCTGCTGCAATCGTTTTTGCATCCATACCCATATCAGCAAGAGTGAATCCTACAGCGGAGAGGTGGACAAAGTACGGTGCTCCAGAATATCGTTTTTGCCCTCCGTGGGCAAGTTCTGTGTAGTGATATGCCTTTGTGACGAACGCATGATCATCGGCTGTTCTGCTTTTCATGACATCGAGAATATCTTCGAGGGGTGTTATGCGTTCCATACACTCATCATACGGAATGCAAGATAGTTGTCAAAATGGGGATAAAAAAATACACGCAAAATGACTCGCGTGTATTTTTGATGCCCTGTTGTTTTATTTTTTCTTTCTTGTGCCAGTATCGAGTTTGTGTGGGTTATGATTCGGGCACGTCTTTACACTACAGCGTTCGGGAATTGTCTTTGTACCCTCCATCATTAACGATCCACAAATGACACACATGTTTCCGGTTGGTTTCGTCTTAATTGCATGCTTGCAATCAGGATAATTGCTGCAGGACCAAAATATGCCAAAGCGACCTTTGCGTTCAATCATGTCTCCTGCATTACAGTGTGGGCAGCGAACTCCACTCGAGCGCATTGGGTTGAGAGTGGGGTCGTTTTTGATATATTTACATTTTGGATAGCTTGCACATGCAATAAACTTTCCAAACCGTCCAGATCGCTCAACAAGTTCTCCTTTCTCACATTTTGGGCATGTCTCTCCAGTTGGACGCGGTCCTTCAATCAGCGTCCCATCCTCAAGTCGAGCACCATCACAATCAGGGAACTTTGAGCAAGAAAGAAACTTCCCTGTACGCGAGAGTTTTATGACCATCGTCGCGTCACATTTCGGACAACGAATAGAATCATCCGCATCTCCAAGCTTCGTTACTTTGTCTATATGCTCCTTTGCCTTTACCGCCTCATGAAAGACTCTATAGAATTCATTTAAAACTGGAACATATGTTCGATCGCCGTTTGCAATGTCGTCGAGTTCTTGTTCCATCTCCGCCGTAAACGTATCGCTAATATAGCGAGCGAAGTGGTTCTCGAGGAATGTCGAAACAACATCACCCGTGTCTGTCGGCTTGAGTGCCTTCTGTTCTTTTTCAACGTATCCACGATCAATAAGCGTCTTGATAATCGATGCATATGTAGATGGCCTACCGATATCTCTCTTTTCAAGTTCTTTTACAAGCCCAGCTTCCGAGTATCTACTTGGTGGTTCCGTGTACCGCTCCTCACTGTTTATGGAGACAAAAACAAGCCTGTCTCCCGTAGAAAACGCCGGAAGAACGGTATCGGCACCATCTGCATCAGCGTCAACCGCAAGCCATCCTGGGAACACTGTCTGTGCACCGTGAAGGTGAAAGTCAGGGAATTCCGTATCAGGGATAGCCTTTGCGGAAACTTTCGTTCTGAGTATTTTTGCATCCTCCATCTGAGAGCAGACTGTTCGGCTCCAGATGAGTTGATACAATTTTTGTTGTTCCAAAGTGGTTCCAGCGCGAAGATTTCGAATTGATGTTGGACGAATAGCTTCATGTGCCTCTTGGGCATTTTTAGATTTCGATTTATAAGTACGAATATGTACGTACGGTTTACCGAATTGCTCCTCGATGTAATGTGCTATTGTCCCAACCGCTTCCTTAGACAAGTTCGTTGAATCTGTGCGCATGTACGTAATCGCTCCTGCCTCATACAACTTTTGTGCAATCTGCATTGTCCGTGACGGTGCATATCCGAGGCGTGTCGATGCTGCCTGCTGCAACGTTGACGTCGTGAAAGGTGCTTTTGGGGAGCGTGATGCTTCTGTAGATTTCACATCACTAACAAACCACTCCTTCGCACCTTCTCCTGTTTTTGTAATATATACCGCACGAGATTCATTGCGTGGCTCTTCAGTGCAAGAAAATGAAAATGGTTCGCCTTTGTGCGAGAGGTCTGCAGAAATTCTCCAAAATTTTTCTGGTATAAACGCGCGTATCTCACGCTCGCGCTCCATAATTATACGAAGAGCAGGGGACTGGACACGCCCAGCAGAAAGGCCGTAACGAACTTTTTTCCAAATGATACCTGATAAATCATAACCAACGAGTCGATCAAGGACGCGTCGCGCTTCTTGCGCAGTTTTAAGATGCATGTCTATCGGACGAGGGTGCTGAATTGCTTCTTGAATCGCATTTTTTGTAATCTCATGAAATACAATACGTTCAGGAGAATCAAGGTGAAGTTCATCTGCGAGATGCCATGCTATCGCTTCTCCTTCACGATCAGGGTCAGTTGCAAGGAGAACGCGCCCCGTTTTCTTTACAAGGGAAGAGAGTTCCGCAAGCACCTTTTTTTTCTCGGGGTGCACCTCATATTTTGGAACAAAGCCTGCACTAATATCAATTGCTTTTTTGTTCGATTTTGGAAGATCACGAACATGGCCAATAGATGCACGAACAATATATCCATCTCCGAGATACTTCTCAATGGTTTTTGCTTTTGCCGGTGATTCGACAATGACAAGAGTGTTCTTTTTTTGAGAGATGCTCATGGTGTATATCTGTACCACATTCTGATTCATTTGTAAAATTACAGTTTGCGTATAATCCCAAAACAATCAATGCTGATTACACCTTCAATTTCAAGTTGTGTGATCATTGAAGCTATTCCTTCCGGAGGATATCCAGCATGGAATGCGAGTTCTTCAACGGTCATTGGGCCTGTGATGGATGCTATGAGTGGATGAGTATGTGCTAATGGAGTTTCTTGAGGTATATTCAATTTATGAAGTATATCTTCACCTGAGAGTATGCACAGTGCTCCCTCTTGAAGAAGAGCGTTGCTTCCGGTACAGAGCTCACTATCTATCGGCCCTGGCACAACCCCGAGCGGAGTCGTATATTCTTGAGCGGCACGTGCAGTAAGCAGGGTCCCTGAGTGCACTCCTGCTTGAACAATGAGGACAAAGTCTGCCACGCGCGCAAGAAGTTTATTTCTTTGTGGAAAAGTCCATGTAGTAGCGGGTTGCGTTTCCCATGGGGAAGAAAGAAGTCCACCATTCTCGACGATACGCTCAGCCAGACGATGGTTTGATTTTGGGTACAAATATTTTTGTTCAAGTGATGATCCCGGGAATGCAATTGTGGGCACATTGTGACGAAGTGCCTCTTCATGAACTATTGCATCAATTCCAACTGCTAATCCGGAACACAGTACAATACGTGCGTTTACTAGAGACCCAATAACTTTTTTTGTCACGTAGATTGCGTATGCTGTTGGTTTCCTCGGTCCAACGATGGTAATAATTGGATACTGAAAGAGTGAGGTGTCCCCAACACAAAACAGATTTGTTTGTGGTATCTTTGGAGTATCAAATGATTGCATAGGTGTACTATGACTATACATCAATATAGTATACCACAATACAAATTTTGAATATACAATTTTCTCAAATTGGTATAGTATGTGTACATGTTAGACATTAAATTTATCCGCGAGAACGTTGAACTTGTGAAACATGCTGCGCAGAAAAAGAAAATTTCTTTTGATGTTGATGCATTATGCTCAGTCGATGACGCACGCCTGGCATTATTGAAAGAGGTTGAGGCACTTCGTGCTGAACAAAATCAGGCAAGCCAGCTCATTTCTTCAACTCAGCAACAACTTGAACGAGAGCAGAAGATTTCAGAAATGAAAATTTTGAAGGAGCAACTTAGCCGCAAAGAAGAGGAGTTAAAAACAACGATGATTGAGTGGAGGAATCTCATGTTGTTGTGCCCAAATATTCCGGACATAACAGTACCAGACGGAGAGTCTGACCAAGACAATAAAGAAGTTCACAAATGGGGGAATCCATCCCAGTTTACTTTTACACCGAAAAATCACATCGATCTTATGGTCCAGCACGACATGGTTGACTTTGATCGTGGGACTAAAGTGTCTGGCTTCCGGGGGTATTTTCTCAAAAATGATGGTTTTCTGCTCGCAAATGCTGTATGGCAGCTTGCACTTCAGCACTGGACAGGCAAGGGCTTCATGCCTATTCTTGCTCCATCCCTTGTACGACGTGAGGCACTCCTTGGCACTGGATACTTACCTCAAGCAGAGGATGAGATTTACCGAACTCAAGACGGTGATTACCTTGCTGGAACCGCAGAGGTTCCTGTTATGGGATATCACATGGATGAAGTACTTTCAAAGAGTGAACTTCCAAAGAAGTTTATCGCTTTCTCTCCATGCTTTCGACGTGAGGCAGGCGCTCATGGTAAAGATGTTCGCGGTCTCATTCGTGTCCACGAGTTTTACAAGTGGGAACAGGTCATATTGTGTGAAGCAAGCCACGAAGAATCTGTTCGTCTTCATGAGGAAATCAATCGCAACACAGAAGAGTTTATTGAACTTCTCAATATTCCATATCATACCGTTGTGAACTGTGGAGGAGATCTTGGTCTTGGTCAAGTGAAAAAGTATGACATTGAACTCTGGGTTCCAGGTGAAAGTACATACCGTGAAATTTCTTCTGCATCATATTTTCATGATTTTCAAACACGGAGAACGAATACTCGATATCGTGATGAACATGAGAAGATGCGTTTTGCACATTCATTGAATTGCACCGCCATTCCCACACCGCGTATTCTTGTTTCTATTGTTGAAAATTATCAGCAAGAAGATGGTTCAATTCTTATCCCTGAAGCATTACGTCCGTATATGGGTGGAAGACACTATATTGGAAAATAAAAACATGCGATTGCATGTTTTTGTTATGAAAGGAGATCTACGATTGTTTCAAGTGCGTTTCTGCGATCAAGCTCTGTTGTGGAGCTCGCAAATGTTCTTATCGCGTTAAGCAGCGCCTCTTTCTGGGGTTCGTGAAGGTATTGATATGCGCGAGTCAGTGTATCTACCCCATACCCTTCGAAATTGAGTGCATGGTCAAGTGCCTCAAGAAGCTCAGCATCAATGTTGGAGAGAGCATCGAGAATAGCATTGTGTTGACTTGGTGTGTGTTCCATATCAAAAGTATAATATATTCATACAATGCGTCTAGAAACTTTCTAGATGACTCAGACTTGAATCATGATATACTAAGACAATCATATGAATACTACCCTCTATAGAAAATATAGACCACAAAAGTTTTCTGATGTCAAAGGGCAAGGTGGCATTGTTGATACGTTGCAAATTCAGATCAAAAATAAAACCATAGGTCATGCTTACCTCTTTTCTGGTGGTCGCGGTACGGGTAAGACAACTGTTGCACGTATTTTTGCGCGAGCTGTTGGTGTTGCAGACGAAGATCTCTATGAGCTGGATGCAGCATCAAACCGTACGATTGATGATATTCGTGATCTCAGAGAGGCAGTAAAAACATTACCATTCTCTTCACCATATAAATGCTATATCATTGATGAAGTCCACATGCTTACAAAAGAAGCGTTTAACGCGCTCTTGAAAACACTTGAAGAACCGCCTGCACACGTTCTTTTCATTCTTGCCACAACAAATGATGAAAAAATTCCAGACACTATCGTATCGCGTTGTCAGACATTTCGCTTCCTGAGCCCGCGTGTCGACATTCTTCGAGAGCATATATCCGAGGTTGCCAAATGTGAGGAAGTATTACTCGATGTAGGCGCATCAAATCTTATTGCATTCGCGGGAGATGGTTCTTTCCGTGATGCATTATCTATTCTAGAAAAGGTACTTACACATGCAGGGAAGGGGTCTGCATTAAATGAGAACAGTATTGCTGAGATTATCGGTGCCCCCAAAACCCAAACAATTCATGCGATTCTCAACGGAATTTCCAAGAAGGATTCAAGGGAGGCGCTCCTGGCGCTACAAAATGCACAGCGAGAGCATGTTGATATGCAGTTTCTCTATCGGCTTATCTTGCTGCGCGTGCGCTCGATCATGCTGCTGCGATATGCCCCTGAGTATGGAGACGACTTACAAAAAGAGCTATCTCCCGAAGAGTTTCATTTTATCCTCGAACTATCAAAACAACAACCACCTGCCATTCACTCACAGACTCTTACTGAACTTCTTTCTGTATCCCAATTTCTAAAAACAACCTCAATTCCTTCTCTCCCGCTTGAACTTGCAATAATTAAACTTACCACATAATACAACATACTATGTTTAAAGAATTTTTGATGAAAAAACTTATTCAAAGTAAGCTTGGAAATCTACCAAAAGACCAGCAGGAAAAAATTATTGCTCTTGTAACAAAAAATCCAGAACTCTTTCAAGAAATTGCATTAAAGATAAAGGCGAAGATTGATGGAGGGATGGATCAAAACAAGGCCACAATGACAGTCATGATGGACTACAAAGAAAAGATCCAAAAACTTATGGCGGAATAAATAAGTGCAACGCACTTATTTTTTTATTAATTAAATAATAGTATACTGTAAGTATGTTTACTCATCCAATTGAAATTCTGAAGGACGTCGAGCTTACAGGATACGAACATGTTGTTGATATAGGTGTTGGTAGTGGAACATACACCTTGACGCTTGCAGGAAGACTTCCTCATGGGCATGTATATGCGGTCGATGTCCAAAAAGAAATTTTGACGCGTCTAGCTCGTCATATACATGAAGCACATATCCAAAACGTTACATGCATCCATGCAAATGCAGATAAAATTCGCGGTATCCCACTTCATGACGAAGTGGCGAGTCTTACCATTCTCGCAAATACTCTGTTCCAGTCTGAAGATCCACTGATGATGCTTGCTGAGGCTGCACGTCTTACACATACAGGCGGTTTGCTTCTGCTTACTGATTGGAGTAGTTCATTTTCAGGACTTAGACCAGATATTCAGCGTGTTATTTCTGAGAAAGAAGCACTCAAGCTTGCTATGCAGGCTGGCTTTTCCCTTGAAAAAGAAATTCGAACTCAAAAACATCACTGGGCAATTTTGTTGCGAAGGAACTTTATCCATACATAATTTTTTGCATGGTATACTTACTCATATGAAATTCCAAAATATCTTATTGGGTATTCTCATTGTTGCAGTCGTAGTTGCGATTATTATCTTTGCAAGTGGAACCGGAACAAATTCAAACGCAGATCAAAAAGCTGTTCAGCTTGCATTCTGGGGAACTCTTGATGAGCATGAAGGACTAAGAGATGCGTTGAGCGAATTTAACCAAACACACGGTGAACAATTTCGTATTACATATAAGCACATAGAAGAGGATCAATTTGCGCAAAGCCTCATTGAGTCAATTGCGGACGGGAAGGCTCCGGACATGATTTTGATTAACGAAAGCAACGTTTATCGCTTAGAGAATAAGTTGGCGGTTTTACCACTTGCAAACCTGCCCATTGCAACATTTGAGAACCAATTTGTAGATATTTCAAAAATATTTCTTACATCACGAGGTTACGTTGCCCTGCCTGCAATCATTGACCCGGTTGTGATGTATTGGAATAAAGACATGTTTACAAATATTTCCCAAGTTCATCCGCCAAAATATTGGGATCAAATTATTCCGATTCAGGCGTCACTCACAAAAAGAGGCAGTCAATCTACTGTATTTGACCAGTCAGTAATTGCTCTTGGAGAATTTGGAAATATTATGCATGCAAAGCACATTTTGTCGACGCTTTTTTTACAGGTAGGGATACCGGTTGTTCAAAGAACGCAAAATGATTCTTACGTAAGCAATTTTTCACCAGCAGTACGTGTTTCGGGAGAACCTCCAGCGGATTCGACACTGAGATTTTATGTAGATTTTGCAAATCCGATGAAAACACTCTACAGCTGGAACAGGACGCTTCCAAATTCGCGTGATGCATTTATTTCTGAGAAGCTCGCGTTGTATATTGGTAAGGCAAGTGATTACTCTACTATTAAAGAAAAGAATCCTCACCTAAATTTTGGAGTGAGCCTTGTCCCACAAGTGAGGGACGCAAAAACTGAAGTTACCTCTGGGTCTATCTATGGCTTGGCAGCTGTAAAAGCATCTCCAAGAAATGCCGCCGCGCTTCGTGCAATTACTGCGCTCGTTTATGATAAAAACTTCATCATAGAATGGTCTTCGGGTACAAAACTTCCACCTGCACGAAAAGATTTGTTGTCTAAAACGCCAACAGATTCAGTTCAACCAATTTTTTACCAATCTGCATTACGTGCGAAAACGTGGATTGACCCAGATGCAGATAAAACTTCAGCCATCATGAAGCAATCGGTTGAAGGCTTATTGTCAGGAAAGTTTGCTGTTCCAAGTGATGCAACTGCATTTTTATCAAAAGAGTTTAGTGCGCTTATTAAATAATATTCACAATTATGACATTTCGGAAATTCCTGATGGTTATCCTTATGTCTCTCCCTGTATATGTTTCTGCCCAAACAGGAAGTGATATTGTAAAATGTGGATATGGCGGCTCGTCAGCAGGAGACCCGTTGGTTGAGTGTACATATTCAGACCTAATAACCGGCGTACAAGCGTTTATTAATTTTCTTATTTATTACTTAGCAACACCTGTTGCAGTCTTATTGTTCGGTTATGCAGGTTTCACGCTCATTACGAGTGGCGGGGATCCTAAGGCAAAAACAAAAGCGCAAGCAATATTTACAAACACGATTGCAGGATATGTTGTCATGCTCTCCGCGTGGCTTATCATGAAACTTGTTTTTGGCCTACTCTTTAACGAAACTTTCTCACTCTTTGCATGACAAACATAAGACTATTGATTCTATTATTTCTTTTTGTGCCAGTCGTTTTGTTTGCGGAGCAAGTAAAACTTCGTTCTCCGGCCCCGGGGATTGGTACAAATGAATGGGATTTTATTAACTTCTTACTTCTTCTTGCTCGATGGTTCATTACTCCTGTCATTACTCTTATTATTATTTATGCGGGCTTTGAACTCGCCACAGCAAAAGGTGACACCAAGAAAATTGATGCTGGAAAGAAAAGGCTCCTCGGCGCAGTGATTGGTGCAGCTGTCTTGTTTGGAAGTCAGATTGTTATTGATATCATTCGAAATACAGGGAAAGCAATTTTAGAATAAACATAGGCTTTTGGCCTATTTTTATATTCCTGGTAAGATATTCCAATGGAACTGTTAGCCAAACTCGTCGAGTGGAGAAATATGGAAGCACAGAAACGTGGTGTAGAGCATTTTCGTATTCTTCCAGATAAAACTCTCAAGGAAATTGCAGGCCGAAGGCCTGAAACGAAACAAGACCTTTGCTCAATCCCAGGAATCAAGGAATTAAAATATATGCAGTTTGGCAAAACAATTTTAAATATCGTTTCGGGAGGATGTAGTACGGAATCATTCCCTACAGCAACAGAACAACCTTGCGAAAGGGTGTACACGGTTGGAGAGTATATCGATATAGTAAATATACGCATTTCACAAATACGTGCAAAAATTCAAGGTGAAGTTGTAGCAGTGCAATTTAGAGGATCAGGCGTATATTTTTCTCTTCAGGAAAAAGATATGAGTGCAACGATTGCCGTTTTTATGTGGCATGATGCATATATACTTTCTGGGATCGAGCTCGCTGCTGGTATGGAAATCATCGTTTCTGGAATTACAGAAATATATAAAAAATTTGGAAAACTCAATTTCCGTTGCGATGGAATAGAGCTCTCTGGGGAAGGACAAATTCGCGCATCATATATGGAACTGAAGCGTAAGCTCGAAAAAGAAGGCTTGTTTTTGCCAGAACATAAAACACGATTATCATTTCCCCCAAAATCCATTGTTCTTATTACGTCAAAAACAGGAGCTGTTATCCATGATTTCATGAATAATCTTGCACAGAGAGGCATGAAAATATCTCTTATTGATACAAAGATGGAGGGTGTAACGGCCGTCAGGGATATTCTTGCTGCGATTAAAAAAGCTAATACATTACTTCCAGACGGCATTGTTTTAATACGTGGAGGTGGTTCACTCGAAAGCCTCCAACCATTTAATAATGAACACGTTGTTCGTGCCGTATACCACAGCCGTGTACCAGTATTATGTGCAATCGGTCATGACTCGGATACACCCCTTGCGCAACTTGCGGCAGATATGTCTTACAGCACACCTTCTCTTGTCGCAACGAGTATCAATACGATTTGGAGCGAAGCTGAGCGGTTCTTTGTTAGCACCATGAAACATGTTTCCGAACGTATGAGAGATGCGCTCGCTTCGCACAAGCACACACTGCATTTACGTACTTTTGATCTATTACACATTCTGTCACAACCGAATAAAAAAATTCTTGCAGAGAAAGAGAGACTTTATTTGTATGTGCAACAAATTTCGCTTCGCCACGTACGGGAGCAATCACTATTATTGAGCATCCAACAGAAATTGACTGAGCGTGTGCATGCACAACGCGAACATGTACAACAATCAATAATACACGCAGAGCGTCTCCTCGAGGCCCATGATCCTGTTGCGATATTAAAAAAAGGTTTTAGTTTGACGTTCCATCATGATAAAATAGTTACCAACATTGCACAAATCACAGTGGGTTCTCCATTGCAGACGACACTTCGTGACGGTGTCATTTACTCAACAGTAACACACAAAGAATAATCATATGAAAAAGAAACCTTCTCAAGACGCCCACAAAACCCAACCGTTTGATCTTAAAGAAGCCATGGATGAGCTTCGTCATATTGCACAATGGTTCGATATGCAAGATAATTTCGATCTCGAACAATCTCTCGTCCACCTAAAGAAGGGTGCACAGATTGTTTCGCAGGCGAAAAAAAGACTAAAAGATATTGAAAATGAATTCGAAGAAATTAAAAAAGAAATTGAATCTCTTGAATAAGTCACTCCAATTGTTGGTGTGCACGGGTTTTTTTGTGTTACCTCTGCTTACCCCGCAGACGCTCCATGCACAAGAGCGTACGGAGGAGTCTCAGGCATATGCCGCATTTTCTGTTAAGGCGCTCTTGTTGCGTAATGGCGATTTGTCAATAAATGAAGAGTTTATTTTTGATTATGCGCTTAGCCCTAGACGCGGAATTATACGTTCGATTCCACTCGTTCTTGATGAGCACGGAAGACATTTTACACTCTCATCACTTTCCGTTACCGATAAAGCGGCTACGCCGTATCCATTCGAACATGTTTCTGGTGGTAATATTGCGACAATCAAAGTTGGTGATCCCACAAAGGCGCTTACAGGAACTCATTATTATGATATTAAGTATACGCTAAAGAACGTTGCAGGTGAAACTGATTTGAAATGGACAATACTCTCTCCTGTCCGCGAACCGATACGAAAGTTTCAGGCTGATATTTATTTTCCCATACCTGTTCCCGAACAAACAGCAACTGCAACCTGCGCATTTGCACCCATTGGTGGGGAATGTATTGTATTTCCTCTCTCCAAATCAGGTCTCACCGCAGGTTATCGTATAGCAACAGAGATGATTAAAGGTCAAAGTATTACAGTTGCTCTCCGTTATCCGCAAAACCTTATTATCCCTGAGAATCAAAAGACTCGGGGCACATCCAGCATTTCCTTTCTTTCCGTTGCGCTAGTATCTGGGGTATTCGGAAGTGTCACATACTATACTTGGACACATCGCAGTCGTCTCCTTCGAATCATTTCACGTTTCATTACACGTTCATCGCCACGAGAGAGTTTTTCATATCTTGTGCGTGCTTACGCAGTAAAAAATACTCTCGAGAAAGAAGATATTGTTGCAACTGTTGCCGATCTTATTGAAAGAGGATATCTCGGCGCAAATCCCAGAGGTGAACATGATTATGTTATTTTCCATGCATCTGAAGATCGTCCCGAGGGAGCTGAAGGATATCTATACACTTTATTCTCGCAAGATGGCATAAGCTTGGCAGAGTGGCTTTCTGGCGAATTCGACCAACAAAAAAGTATACTTGAAGGATATGTACAAAAAGAACTTCTTGGCGTTACGCTTCATGGCGAGGACGAGAGTCTCCCTACATTAAAAAACTTCATCATTCCTGAGTAGTGGCATTGAAATTGAAAATTTGTATGGTACAATCCTGGCATGAATACAGACATGAGCAATACGCCCGAGTGCTCCGAAGAGGGGAGTGAAGAGTTAACTTTTGAGACATGCGATGATTCTGGAGAGGAGCTTTCGCATGGTGATCCTGCGAGCAAAATCACAGCTTTAAAAAAGAAGATTCGAGAGATTGAGAAAGAAAAACAAGCGTTTCTTGATGGCTGGCAAAGACAAAAAGCTGACTATGTAAATTTGAAAAAACGATCAGAAGAAGAACAGGCAGATCTTTCCCGTTATGTTCGAGAAACGATTATTTCAGACCTCCTTCCAGTGCTTGAAAGTTTTGACATGGCATTTTCAAATAAAGAAGCCTGGGAAAAAGTAGATTCGAACTGGAGAGTAGGAGTAGAGTATATTCACAAGCAATTTCTAGAGACCCTCGGAGGTTACGGCCTCAAAGACATTGTCCCACAAGGATCACAATTTGATCCCCAGATTCACACGGCAGTAGAGAATGTGCCGACGACCGACGAGAATCTCGATCATACCATTTGTGATGTTGTACAAAAAGGGTATCAAGTTGGTGAGAAGCTTATACGTTCACCAAAAGTGCGAGTATATACTTATGTTCAGCAACAATAAAACACACGAAGGTGTGTTTTATTGTTGCTCTCTTTCGACAGTATCCAAGAGTATCAGTGTGTCATCATTTGCGATCGCGATAACATGATATGCGAAATTCACAGTAAACGCAGAGAGCCCTCTGAGTCTTCCGGATAGAGCATAGACATGGAGAGGGTCGCGGTCTTGCGGATGCTCAATACGCTCTATGCACTTTTGCACGTCTTCCTGGATTGCTGGCTGCAAGCGTTTTATTGTTTTCAGGAAGCGCATTGTATAACAAACATTCATGGCATTAACCTGGAAGACGAGCAAGTAATTTTTTCAGATCTCCCTTCAGCAGACGACCTTCTCTAACATCAGACTCCGCTTCGCGAAGTCGTGCGAAAGCGCGTTCCTCTCGCAACTTTCTCAGTGCTTGACGTATAACCTGAGTTTTTGTCTCTGCATTGCCTTCCTTTATTTCTGCCTCAATAAAAGCAATAAGGTCAGATTCTAATGGTATGGTTACTATTGACATTGATTAATATATTATATTAATATCCTATAGTATTGCATATTTTAAAACTTTTGCAATAATTACTTCGTTCGCTCGCGTAAGTGAGCATTGAATTTTATAAAATATTATTTACGTAACTATGGCAAAAATACTTGGAATTGATCTTGGAACCACAAACTCAGCCTTTGCTATTGTTGAGGGAGGGGAACCGAGAATTATTGAAAATGCGGAAGGAGCACGCACAACACCTTCAATAATTGCACTATCTAAGACTGGAGAGCGTGTTGTGGGTCTTCCTGCAAAACGTCAAGCTGTCACTAATCCGCAGAATACAATCTACCAAATCAAGCGCTTTATTGGACACTCGTTTGATGAAGAGGCTACACAGAAAGACAAAGGAATGGTTCCGTTTGAAATGCGGAAATCAGCAAATGGTGGAATTGAAGTGAAAATGGGCAACGACTGGCATACCCCAGAAGCAGTCTCCGCAATGTTCATTCAAAAGCTCAAAGCAGATGCTGAAGCTAGACTAGGAGAAACAATCACAGAGGCAGTTATTACAGTCCCGGCATACTTCAATGATGCGCAAAGACAAGCGACACGTGATGCTGGAAAAATTGCAGGACTCGATGTGAAGCGAATTATCAACGAGCCAACTGCAGCCGCACTTGCATACGGATTTAACAAAAAGAAGAATGAAAAAATCGCAGTCTTCGACTTTGGTGGTGGTACGTTTGATATTTCTATCCTTGAAGTGGGAGAAGATGTTATTGAAGTTAAATCAACAGATGGTGATGCACACCTCGGCGGAAAGGATCTTGACCAGAAGATCATTAATTGGCTTGCTGAAGAATTCAAGAAAAGCTCTGGGATTGACGTTCGAGGAGATGCTCTTGCAAAACAACGTCTTGATGAGGCAGCCGAAAAAGCAAAAATTGAACTATCTACTTCCGTTGAAACGGAAGTCAATCTTCCATTTATTACATCTGGCCCGAATGGTCCTGAGCACCTAGTGATTAAGATGACACGAGCAAAGCTTGAGGAACTCTCTCAAGAATTCATTGACCGTGCGATGATGATAACAAAGCGTGCTATCGATGCGGCACCTTTCCCGAAAACAGAAATCCATGAGATTGTCATGGTTGGCGGCCAAACACGTATGCCAGCAATACAAAAAGCAGTTGAAGACTTCTTTGGCAAGAAGCCAAACATGTCAGTTAATCCTGACGAAGTTGTGGCGATTGGAGCAGCGATCCAAGGCGGAATCCTCCAGGGCGATGTTCACGATGTTTTACTTCTTGATGTCATTCCACTTTCTCTTGGTATTGAAACAATGGGTAATGTTGCAACAAAACTTATTGAGCGAAACACGACAATCCCAGCAAGTAAGTCGCAGATATTTTCGACAGCTGCCGACAATCAAACCTCTGTTGAAATTCATATCGTTCAAGGCGAGCGTCCAATGGCGGCTGACAATAAAACACTCGGTCGATTCATTCTCGACGGCATCCCACCAGCTCCCCGAGGCGTTCCGCAGGTTGAAGTGACGTTTGATGTAAATGTCGATGGTATTCTCAATGTGAAAGCGAAAGACAAAACATCCGGCAAAGAACAAACTATTAGGATTGAATCACGATCTACTCTTTCTGATGCCGACATTGAGCGTATGACAAAAGAAGCTGAAATCCATGCTGATGAAGACAAGAAAAAGAAGGAAGCTGTTGAAGTAAAGAATCTTGCAGAAACGATACTATACACCGCAGAAAAATCATTAAAAGATAACGAAGGGAAAATCCCCGAAGATATCAAGAAGAATGTTGATGAGAAAGCGTCTGCACTGAAAGCTCTTGTTTCAGGAAATGATTTGGATGCAATCAAAAAAGGCACAGAGGAACTGAGCTCTGCATTGAGCACGATTGGTGAAGCGATGGCAAAACAACAATCAACAGAAAATGCTGGGACAAATTCAGCAGATGGAGCTGCAAAGTCTGGTGATTCTGATACTGTGCGGGACATATAGTCCAAAGAAAATACACAACTTTGGTTGTGTATTTTCTCAAAAGCCACTCAATAGTGCATATTGTATATTACGAATGTAAAACTGTTTTCTTTTATACATTGCATTCAAGCTCATTTATTGTCAGTTTCACAAAAAAGACTATAATGCAATACATATTTTAAACCGCCATGCCAAAAGATTACTACAACACACTCGGTGTATCAAAAAACGCGTCAAAAGACGAGATCAAGAAAGCATTCTACAAACTTGCACATCAATATCATCCAGATAAAAAGACCGGCGACGAAAAGCGGTTCAAAGAGGTCAACGAGGCCTACCAAGTTCTCTCAGACGATGAGAAGCGTTCGCGATATGATCAATATGGGTCAGCAGACGGTCCTCAATTCAACGGAGCAGGGGGAGGCTTTGGAGGTTTTGATTTTTCAGGATTTCAAGGAGGTTTTGATATGGGTGACATATTTGATATGTTTTCCGGCGGCGGCGCACGATCACAGAGAACACCACAGGGGAGAGATATCCAAATTGATATTCAAATGTCATTCGCTGATTCTGTGTATGGTGCGACAAAAACTACACGACTACGAAAACACACTGCATGTTCAACATGCAGTGGAAGTGGCGCAAAGCCTGGGTCGAAACTCAAAACATGCGGAGAGTGTCATGGAAAAGGTAAAACCATACGTATTCAGCAGACAATACTTGGCTCAATACAAACGAGTGTTGTGTGTAATGCATGTGATGGCGCAGGAAGAATTCCAGAAGAGCTTTGCCGTGATTGTGGAGGTGACGGCGTCACGAGGAAGGAGGAAGAGATTGCAATCCCAATTCCCCCAGGAGTCCGAAATGGTGAGACGCTTCGCATGACAGGAAAAGGTGAGGCAATCCCCCATGGAATACCAGGAGATCTATACATAACCGTTCACGTTGAACCGCATAAGACATGGAAACGTGATGGCGATGATCTATACATTGAATTGCCAATCAAAATGACTGAAGCGATTCTTGGCACAAAGAAAACACTCAAGTCAGTGAAAGGTGATGAATTTGAAATTGATATCCCAGAAAGAACTTCCGTTGGAACGATACTGAGAATGAAAGAGAAAGGGATTCCTGGAATACGACGAGGGAAACCAAGCGATATTCTTATCAAACTCCTCTTTGAGCAACCATCCCGCCCATCAAAAAAAGCAAAAGAGCTTTTAAAAGAATTAGAACGAGAAGGGTACTAGCCTTCTCGTTTTATTATCCACGGATACGTATATAAATTTGTGATACACTTATATACATGAATAGATTTGTACGCATGTTCATTCTCGTCTTTCTTGTACAAATGACTATAGGGGCACTTCTTTTTGTGTTCTCAAAAACATGGAACGAACGAATTTTGGGCATTGTTCTTCTTGCAACAATGCCAGTAGTTTTCTATATCACACGGAGGGCAATCATTCATGCAAGCATGGATGCTGTTCGCCTTCGAGAACTTTCCAGGAGTCTCTCAAATAAAAACTGGGAACTCGCAAGGAGCAACGAACAGCTCCGCATCTCTTCTGAACGCAAAAATGAATTTATATCTATAGCATCACATCAGCTTCGCACACCGCTCACAGCCCTCACAGGATATCTTTCAATGATTCTTGAACATTCTTACGGACAAATTCCAATTGAATTGAACATGCCCATCACACGAGCGCACAAGTCTGCTGTAAGGCTTACAAATCTTGTAAATGAGCTTTTGCGAATTTCACGTATAGAACAAGGAGATCTTGCATATGACATTACACCAATAGATACCGTCCACCTTGTTCACGAAGTTGTTGACGAATTTTCCCAGAAGGCTACAGAAAAAAATCTGCATCTGTTTATCGATGTTCAACCATCAGAAACCCCATATCTTGCGCTCGCAGACGAGCAAAAACTCAGAGAGGTACTGCATAATATCGTCGATAATGCAATAAACTACACTCCTCAAGGAAAAGTTACGATTTGTATAAAAAATAGCGACAATAATACTCAACTCATCGAAGTTTCGGATACAGGGATTGGCATAGCACACGAAGACATTCGCCTTTTGTTTGGAAAATTTCAACGCGGAGAACGCGGTGCACGTCAATTTACAGATGGATCTGGCTTAGGTCTCTATATTTCAAAGAAACTGATCTCTGGTATGCACGGGCAAATTCATATTGACTCTCCTGGTCCTGGGAAAGGAGCAATATTTACAATTGAGCTTCCGAAAGAAGGTTGCATGACACTTGTCAAACCAGAAACACCCTCCCAGACAGAATTCCTGGAAATTTAAATGGCGAAAGCCATTTTTTATTAGACGGAGACATCAATATTTGCTAGTATTAGAGAATGAAACAGAAACTCCTGACTGGTCTGCAACCTTCTGGGAACCTTCATATTGGTAACTATTTTGGTGCGTTAAAGCCATTTTTAGACGTATATGAGGAATACGAAAGTACAATCATGGTCGCAGATTATCATGCGCTGACAACATCAAAAGACCCAGAGAGTATGCGTAGACATATCATTGATATAGTAAAAGACTATATTGCAGTTGGGGTAAATCCATCTCATGCACTCGTTTTCCAGCAATCACAAGTACCAGAACACACAGAGCTTGCATGGATATTTAATTGTCTTGTAAGTGTGCCATTCTTAATGCAGGCGCATTCGTATAAAGATAAGGTAGCAAAAGGTCTTGAAGCAAATGCAGGCCTCTTTACATATCCGATGCTCATGGCCGCAGATATTCTACTTTACGATACAGACGTGGTTCCAACGGGCGAAGACCAACGGCAACACATCGAATATACACGAGAAGCTGCACATAAATTTAACACTCTCTTCAGCCCACTTTTTAAAGAACCAAAAGAAATGATCTTACAGCATGTAGGCATCGTTCCAGGTACAGATGGAAAAAAAATGAGCAAGAGTTATGGGAATATCATACCGCTCTTTGCATCACGAGATGAAATTGCAAAACACGTGATGTCCATTGTCACAGATTCTTCTGGTGATATTCCTCAAAATGTCTACGCAATCCACCGCCTTTTTGTTGACGAAATTACTCTTCATGCATTGTATGAGCACAATCGTGGAAAATACAAGATTTTGAAAGAATCACTCATAGAAGCAATTGATACATACTTTTCTCCTATGCGTGAAAAACGCAATGAAATTTCAGATTCTGATGTTGTCGATCTTCTCAAAAAGGGAAGTGAGCAAGCACGACATATTGCACAGATTAAAATGCATGCTATTAGAAACACGATAGGAATTAGCATATAACATATGACACAGCGAACATATATTCGAGACCTGTCTTCTCATGTAGGTGAGGAGGTAAATATTATGGGGTGGGTAGATGTTAGGAGAGATCAGGGGAAACTTATCTTTATTGATTTTCGCGATACGACCGGAAAGGTGCAGATGGTTGCCCTCCCGTTTCACAAAGAGGCGCACGAACATGCAGAGAAGGTCCGCCCAGAATGGGTCTTGCGTGTTACTGGAAAAGTAAACTCTCGACCAGAGAAAAACATAAATCCAGACGAACTCAATGGATCAATCGAGATCGAGGTCCTAGAAATTTGTATATTGAATCAATCAAATACACCCCCATTCGATATCCGGGGGAGCGGAATGGATATTGGTGAAGACGTTCGTCTCAGATATCGCTATCTCGATTTGCGTCGATCTCGGCTTCAAGAAAATATTCGTATGCGCCACAAGGGAGCATTATACCTGCGCAACAAATTGGACGCGCTTGGATTCGCAGAAATTGACACACCAATTTTGACCGTTGCGACTGCTGAGGGTGCGCGTGATTATATAGTTCCATCCCGTGTTGAAAATGGGAAATGTTTTGCACTTCCACAATCACCGCAGCAATATAAACAACTTCTGATGGCTTCAGGTTTTGAACGTTACTTCCAATTTGCACGCTGCTTTCGTGATGAGGATCTTCGTGGAGACCGCCAGCCGGAGTTTACCCAGCTTGATATGGAAATTTCCTTTACTGACAGGGAAGAGGTCATGCAGATCAACGAGCAGCTCCTGATTGGATTAGTAAAAGAACTCTACCCGCAGAAGCGTATACAACAAATACCCTTTCCCCGAATGAGCTATAAGGACGCAATGGAGAAATATCAAACAGATAGACCAGATATCCGAGAAGACAAAGATGACCCAAATCTTCTCGCATTTTGTTGGGTCATCGACTTTCCATTTTTTGAAAAAACTGATGAAGGTGGGTGGACGTTTACACATAATCCGTTCAGCGCCGCAATGCCAGAATATGAGCAGGATCTCATGAATGGAACAAATATCCAGAACATTATCACCGCGCAGTATGACATTGTCTTGAATGGATTCGAGATCGGTGGTGGCTCTGTACGAAACCACAACCCAGAAGCACTGAAAGCAGTCTATCGTATTATGGGGTATTCTGAAGAGGAAACACGGCACTCTGTAGGCCACATGCTTGATGCGTTTAGCTTCGGAGCTCCACCTCACGGGGGAATTGCTTGGGGATACGATCGCTTGGTCGCAATTCTTCAAAATGAACCAAATATTCGTGAAGTCATTGCGTTTGCAAAGAATGGGGAGGGTAAAGAATTGATGACCGGAAGCCCAAGCCCAATGAAACAAAGGCAGCTCAAAGAACTTGGGCTCGTCATTGAAAAGAAATAAAACATCGCATGCGATGTTTTATTTATACACAGAAAAACAGATAATGGCTTATTGAGGCCATAATTTGTGATATACTTCATATATACATGGACTCTATTGCAGGAGACACAAAAGTTGATTTTCATATCCATACGGAGCACTTTCAAGGGCCTCTTGACCTCCTGCTTTCTCTTATCGAAAAGAGGAAACTCTTTATTAATGATTTTTCATTGTCTCAAGTTGCTGATGATTATATTGCAAAAGTTCGAAGCTTCGAGTCATATCCGATGGATGACGTTGCCAACTTTCTCCTCATTGCATCTACACTTGTTCTTATTAAATCTAAATCTATTCTCCCAGACCTCAACCTGACAGTGGAAGAAGAGGAGGATATTGGTGACCTCAAACGCAGGCTTGCACTTCATGAACTTTTCAAAAATGTTGCGGAGTATATTCGAACATGCTACGGGAGAAGTATTATTTTCGAAAAAACAAGCAGAGCAGAGCACGTTGAAATATTTGCCCCAGACCATACACTCACATCACATGAATTACATGTGGCTGCACAGCGGGTCATTCACGCATTACCAAAAAAACAAGAACTTCCAAAAGCAACCATAAAAAAAGTTGTATCAATCGAAGAAATGATGACACGTCTTGCGTCTCGTGTTACGGAAAATCTTCGCATGGGATTCTCAAGTTTTTCCTCATACACAAAAGGCAGGCACCTTCCAAAGGAAGAGAAGGTACATGTTATCATTTCTTTTTTAGCGATGCTCGAGCTTGTAAAACAAGGCATTGTACATGTAACACAGCAACAAGATTTTGATGATATGAGCATTGAGCCAATTGAACTTCACACACCAAAATATGGACAAGATTAAACATACACCAGAGCACCTATCTTCTCTCGTCGAAGCTATTTTATTTTATACAGCAGATCACCATAGCATAAAAAAACTCGCATCGATCACAAAAACAACTGTTGGTGAGGTTCGAGTCGCACTCGACCTCCTCAAAGAACGTCTCTCGCATTCTCATTCAGGTATTCGGTTAATTTCTCTTGATGATGAATACGTTCTCGGTACGACCCCTGAGGCAAGTGCACTTATTGAAGAAATCACGAGGGATGAACTCAGTAAAGAATTGTCAAAGGCTGCATTAGAAACACTCGCCATAATTTGCTATAGTGGCCCGCTCACACGTTCCGAAATAGATTATGTTCGTGGTGTAAATTCAACGTTTATTCTTCGAAATCTCCTTATTCGTGGAATTATCGAAAAACGCGACAATCCTCGTGATATGCGTGCCGCATTATACGCACCAACAACACAGGCGCTTGAGTTTATGGGGATTACACGTATCGAGGAACTCCCTGAGTATGATGTTATTCTTGCGCAAATAGCTTCATTTAAAGAAACACGAGAGGATCTCTCAAATGAAACATCTCGGGATGATTCTTCTGACACACGAGCAGTTACCTGCGATACTAATGGGGACGGCATACTGACTGAGGAAGAGTGCGTAGACACCACTTCCATCGAAGAAAATTATGCAGATGTTCTTGATGAGAATCTTGCTGCGAAAGAGTATATTCATCCAACCAGCGAGGATCACAACGCTGTATAATCTAATAGGAATAAGAGTGTATGTTTATTACAAAAAATGACATTAAATTGCTTTTGATTTTTATCCTTGCTGGCTTCCTTGTCGGTCCAAGGATTTTTGCGAAGCAATTTTTTGAACCAAAGACACAGATTGCATCAACAAGTAGCGTGGGGCTCGCAAGCGATCGAACACAGCAAAAACATACATCATACTTTGACCAACTTAATATTCAGGCAAAAAGTGCATACGTATTTGACGTTCAAGCACAAAAAGTACTGTATGCAAAGAATGCAGAAACAAAACGCCCACTTGCATCCATCACAAAAGTAATGTCTGCAATCCTTGCATCTGAAGCTCTGCAGCCAAGTGACTTCATCACGATCTCTCAAGATGACATAGATGTTGAGGGCTATTCCGGCCTTGTTCTCAACGAACAATGGAAAACCGAGGACCTCTTAGCGTTTTCTTTAATTCTTTCATCTAATGATGGCACCACTGCGCTTGCCTCTGCTGTTGGAAAAAGCATACTTGGGGAAGCTGCACCACATGCTAGTGCGGTTGCTGCGTGCGTTCAAGGGATGAATAAGCGAGCTAAGGAACTTGGTTTGACTTCATTCGCGTTTACAAATGCAACAGGATTAGACGAGTACGGTATCGCAGGTGGGGAGGGGAGTGCGCGTGATGTTGCGCGAATGCTTGAATACGTCATCAAGAAACATAGCAACATCATGCAATACACAGCACTACCAGAAATGGTGTTTACAACGAACATGAAACAGGCGCATGTTGCAAAAAATACAAATGAAATTGCCTCCATGACCCCTGGAATTATTGGTGGAAAGACAGGGTACACAGACCTTGCCGGTGGAAACTTGGCAGTAGTCGTTGATGTGGGGGTTCAGAAGCCACTCATTATTGTTGTTTTAGGATCAACTAAATCATCCCGATTTGACGATGTGCAACTCCTCCTTGCAGCCGCACGGGAAACAGTAAATGTGCAATAACCTTGATAAACTATGACGATCGATGTAATTAAAATATTATTTCCTACTCTGCTCTCATTTATTATTGGTATTCTTGGAACACCAATTCTCACTCATTTTTTGTTTAAACACAAAATGTGGAAGAAGAAAAGTGTTCAGGGGGCAACAGGGGGCGGGACTGCTCCGATAACAGCAAAAATTCATGGAGATGAGGAACGAAAAACTCCACGAATGGGAGGAGTAGTAATTTGGGGATCGACAGCAATAACAACGCTTGCCCTTTTTGTATTAGCGCTTGTGTTTGATCACTCTCAATTTGCAGATCTCTTTCAAAAATTAAACTATTTCTCCCGCGAACAAGTTTGGCTACCAATGTTTACGCTTATTGCTGGTGCACTTTGCGGTCTTATTGATGATTACCTTGTCTGCCAAGAGAAGGATAGCGGCAAGTATGCAGGTGGGGGCTTATCGCCGACAATTCGACTTGGTTTTGTGTTTCTTCTTGGCATCATCGGTTCATTGTGGTTTTATTTTAAACTTGGAATGAACACCGTTGATCTTCCATTCTTCGGAACAATTACTCTTGGAATCTTCTTTATTCCTGTGTTTATCTTGTATCTTATTGGAATGTATTCAGGCGGAGTTATTGACGGTGTTGATGGTCTATCTGGTGGCGTTTTTACAGCAATCTATGCTGCGCTCGCAATTATTGCATTTTCCAATAACCAGATCGATCTTGCGGCGTTCTGTTCAGTCGTCGTTGGTGGCCTCCTGGCGTTTCTTTGGTTTAATATTCCACCTGCACGATTTTTCAATTCTGAAACAGGAACCATGGGCCTCACAACCTCTCTTGTAACGGTTGCTTTTCTTGCAAACGCAGAATTTGTAACACTCATTATTGCACTTCCGCTTATTGTTACCGCTGGTTCAAGCGCAATTCAAATACTTTCCAAAAAACTAAGAAACGGTAAGAAGGTTTTTCTTGTTGCACCACTACATAATCACTTTCAAGCAATAGGATGGCCTCCATACAAAGTCACAATGCGTTACTGGGTAATTTCCATGATTCTAGCCGTTCTTGGTGTTGTATTTCATCTCTCCACGCCGTATTTCTAAACACATAGTTCCTATGTGTTTTCTATTGCAAAATCTGAATATTTATGTTGAAATGACCTTATGAGAATCCTCGAAATTGTTGTTGACTTATTCATCCCACACGAAAAAAATGACCATAAACCTCATTTTCTTCGTTCTGATAACGTTCAAACCCTTCTCATTCTCGTGCTTCTCGCACAGGCGTTTTACCTTACATATGCTTTTGTTATCGCTCCGGGGAACTCTCAAGTTGCAGCTGTTATTGCCTCAACTCTTGTTGAACAAACAAACACCGAGCGCACAAAAACACTTCTTCCATCATTAACAACAAATGAACAACTTGTTTCATCTGCACAAATGAAGGCAGACCATATGGCTCAGTATGGATATTTTGCTCACAATTCACCTGACGGAACAACGCCGTGGTACTGGTTTAAACAAGCAGGTTACCAATATCAAAATGCTGGAGAAAATCTCGCAGTTAATTTTATTGAGTCATCAGATGTCACAACAGCGTGGATGAACTCTCCGACACATCGAGACAATATACTGAATGCAAAATTTTCTGAAATCGGAATTGCTACAGCGGTAGGGAAATACAAGGGGAGAGATGCAATTTTTGTTGTTCAACATTTTGGACGAAGACACAATACACCTGCCACACAAGCGCAACGCATACCAAAACTTCAAGAAACAGCATCGCAACATCAGCAAAATTCTGTTCTCGGAACATCAGTTGAACAGAAGCCTCTTTCGTTGATCGAGAAAACTATCTCTTATATACCGAAATTTTCTATCTCATTACAATATGCAATCATTATCGTTGCCATTGTAGCGCTTGTTCTTGCGGCCGTGATTCGCATTCAAAAACAACACCCCATTCTCATTGCAAACGGCTTTATGCTTGTTGCAATCACTATTGGTATTATATTTATGAATACGCTTATTGCTCAAGGTTCTATATAGTATGTCCTGGGAATATAAAATTGGTTTTTCTCTTGACGATGCAAAGGCGTTCTTTGGAAACACCGTGTCGCATGATGATATCGTGTACGCACTTCAGCAAAATAATTTTCAATTTACGTTCAAAACACCACGTGCTCGTATTGAAAATGTAGTCCCTACACTTATTGGCTCAGCGTACAAAAACCCGTCAATCATGCAAAAAGATGCCCCAAATGCATTTTCTTGCTCTTCCCTTGTGAGCTATATTGCAACTGTTGCAGGACTTTCATGGATGCCATCCATTACTGTAGATAAATATATTTTTCTTGAGGAGATACAAAAAGGTGATCTTCAATATGGCGATTTGATATTTTCAAACTCAGGAGAAGGGAAGATCCACTACGCATCAATCGAATGGAGGCACGGCACGGTTGTTCCTGAGGGCGTTGATCATGTCGGCATCTATCTCGGAGAAGGCAAAGTGCTCCATTCGAGTCGTTCTATCAATGGCACGTATGTACAAGACCTTGATGCTGCACCATCGTTTCGCCACATTGTCGGATATCGAAGGATGGGGGAGATGAATGAGCCTAGATACTGCGTTACTATTCCACAGGATAGAACTGACCTATACTCCACACACAATCTGCTTCATTACCTCGCACATGGGGAAAAAATTGGGTACCAAAAGCATATTCATTCAGTTCATTACTTTTCTCAACTTCTTGATATTTCGAATCCATATTGGACGAATAGGGCATGTGGGGGCGTCTGCCTTGCAATGATTTTAGATCATTTTTACAAACCCATATCTTCAATTGAGACACTATGCTCAACAGCAAAAGAAAAAGGATATTTCACAGAGTCATTCGGGTGGTATCATCAAGGCATAGTAGATATGGCGACCTCATATGGGCTCTCCGGATATCGCACAGAGGGTGGAATTATAGATGATGTTGTCTGGGAACTCAAAAAAGGAAATCTCGTCATACTTTCAGTAGCAAAACAACTTTTTGGTATTAAACGTCCACACCTTGTTCTTGCAGTTGGCTACGCAGAGACTCATTCAGGTGATATTCAGGGATTGTATCTGTTTGACCCAGAATCACTTTATCGTCAGGAAAAGCCACATTTTGTTTCAAGATTACTCTTAAATAAAGACTGGAATAGAAAGTATATTGTTATCGGTGAAAGTACACAGTAAAATCCGTGTACTTTTTCATTAATTCTATATAATGAGTACATAGATGACACACAACCGTACACTCCAATCATTTGTTCAGCATGTAGTCTTCGCAATAATTGTGCTTTTTGTGTTATCTCTCTGTTTTCATATCTATATACACATATCAAAGCAAGAACAAATATTTTCAAAATACGAGCAAATACCTTCACAATATACGGTAGGACTCATACTTGGGACAACACCAAAAACAGCTCAGGGCGAATCAAATACGTACTTCACAGAACGTATTGCCGGAGCTGTACGCCTTTATCAAGAAGGTGTGATTCGACAAATTATTGTCTCTGGGGATAATCGCACAAAGTATTACAATGAACCGCGCGCAATGAAACATGCGTTACTGCTATATGGAATCCCAGAAAATGCAATCATTGAGGATTTCGCAGGCAGAGACACATATGACTCAATCCTTCGTTCCCGTGATGTATTCGGAATCAATAACCCAATTATTATCACCCAGCGATATCATGCAGAGCGTGCCTTATATATTGCGCATTGGAATGGTATAGATGCAATAGCGTATGTCGTCCCAGGATCACGAAACAATATTGTTATTGCAAAACAGTATGTTCGCGAATACTTTGCTCGATTAAAAATGTTTTCTGATGTAATGCGTAACCGTAGCCCTTCAATTACAAGTATTTATGAACCAATCCACACACCATCCAAATGAGATATTCCTCTCAATAGGGTTTTTGGTCTCTGAGGCGCATTCAAACGAAATTCACACACTCCTCGAAGATCATGACATCGACCCACTCCTTATTCCTCACACTGGGGGCCATTTCATCACGCTCTTGTCGCTCGGAAAAATCTATCAGAGCACTCTTCAGTCACTTATCACCATTATCGAAAACACTGCTTCACGCATCCATCCAATAACCTGCAAAAATGGGCGTTTGCTCGTTATGAGACCAGACGAACCTGATAGGCTATGGATACGCTATGATAGCAATTCATGGTACGAGAAACTCGTCGAGGAGCTCGAGGAGTCGTGCTGGAAAATTGGAACATGGAGATTTACAAGAGATAGAAAAGGGAGAAGAGCATCTGGAGCAAAAATATCTGCCCCACATATCACTATCGCAAAAACAGAGGAGGGGACATTGCTCAATTCGATTGTCCCACCATGCGATATTACAGAACGTCTTTCTGTATTACGACTTGATACCCTCTGTATCTTCCGACGAGATAGAATAGCGCAAGGAAACATTTCACACACCCCGCTATTCTCCTTAACCCTCAAATAGATATACACAGTATTTTTGTATAGGAACACACAAAAAGAGTACAATATATACAGGTTGTGCTCATTATTATAGGGGTTCTTATGACCATCTTTGTATCGCATCTACGCCACCCTCGCAGACATACCGGAATAACCACCATCAGTATTGTCTCTGTGCCACTCGAAGAAAAGGGGAGTTGGGAATCCTTGTTCCCGTGCATGACTGCAGAAGAAGTCTGCATTGAGCTACAGGCACGTTGGATTCATTCATCGATACATATCGCATCTATTTCTCAGTTTAACACTATTCACGCACCAGCCGGAGCCGTCCGGACTCTTTCTCCACTTGAGTTTGCGAACTGTATAGAGCGCGTACATATTAAGCCGAGCCTTGATTCATCAACATCAAATGAACAGAGCATCGTCACAGAAAGAAAGTATCTTGCTTGGCAAAAACTCTTTTCAGGAATGAATGCCTGTGAAGTCATTGCTGTGATAAATACTACGTGGATAGACCCGCTCTTTGAGCTCATACTCTCTGCGGCGCCACCTGATATCCTGTTTCCAAGAGAAGAAGCCAGTCTCGTGTCATAAGCAATCAATAATGCCCACATATCCTAAAACAAGGGGTGGGCTTTTTTGTTGTGTACTGGGCAGGGAAAAGGGGTTTATAGGGATGGATTGATCAATACCTTGAACTATTCAGTATATTTAGATATGTCGCACAATATATCTTTTACGACATTATATATGCAATAATATAGCTATGTATATAGCATGCGCACTATCTACCAGCGCCCGTTTTCAACGAACACCACAATACGCGCACTCATGAACATTCACGTGTGCTTTCCGATCTAGATAATTACTGTCTTATGCATATACCATCTCGTGCGAGGATCTTTCCATCTGCAACCATCAAACCTATGTGCTGCTTTCCGCAGTGTTGTTTTTAATACCATTGACCCCCCTCTTAATATGTGTTGTTTTAAAAACCACCTCTAATAATATAGGGTGGTTTTTTTAGATATAGTTCTCAAAATCAAGGTATGCTTCTTTTGGTGCAACAGGCATTCGAAATACTGCACCACGACAGGATTGGCTCGGCACATTGTCTACCTTCGTTGCTGAGGACACGTACAACCCAAGGTGTAAGTGCGGTCCAGTTGAGTATCCTGTATTCCCAGAATAGCCCAGGAGCTCTTGTGCGCCGACTTCCTGACCCTGTGCGACCGATATTCGACTCAAGTGTGCATACAGCGTAGAGAGGCCATTTTTGTGCTTTACATAGACATATTTACCATAAGAAGCACCACGACATGCGATATCCGTATCTCCCGTAGCCTCAACGATACCAGGTGCAACTGATACCACCGGAGTACCAACCTGTGCGGCAAAATCTGTCCCTGAGTGTTTTCCTGAAGCGTACAGATACTTTGCTGCAGCGGTATAGCCAAAATGTTGAGTAATTCGAGTACTCGCAATAGGCATAAGGAATACTTTTGTACCTGCCTTTGGAAATGTTGTTGAATCAACACTTGCTTTCAAGCTTGCTTCAAATTGCTGGAGCTCTTGCTCAAACTGTTTTTTTCTTCTTTCTTTTTCTGCAAGCTGCGCTTGGTATTGCGACTCTTTATTACTGGTTTCCTTTACAAGAGCTGTGCGCTCTAGTTTTTTTTCATTAACGAGTCCTTCTTGTTCGGTAAGTTCTTTCGAATACGCTTTTGCTTTTTTATGTTCCTCTTGTTGACGTATTTTATCTGTTTCAAGATCCTTCGTAAGACCCTGGAGTGTTCTCATGTGCTCTACAAACGAAGATTGTACCTGCTCCAGCTGGTCAGCCTCCTCAAACGCATCGGAAAGTGAATCGGCGGAAAGAAGCATTTCAAGCATGGAGCGGTTATCATATTCTGCAATACGCTGTATTGCAAATGTTACAGCCTCTTTTTGGCGAGCGACCGCGAGCTGTTTATCCTTAATGCTTCTTTCTAAAGATGAAATTGCAGTATTTGTCCGTTGTGCTTTAATTCTAGTAATTTCTGCCTCTTTTTGTATTTTTTGCCGGACAAGTTCTATACTTTTTATTTCATTCTGGAGGGTCTTTTTTTGCTTGCCAATCGTATCAATCTGATTTTTTAATTGTCCGATTTCTTCATTTAGCTTTTCAAGTGAGTCTTTGTGGTTTTCGATTTTATCCTGAATCGCCGTAGCGGTCTGTGCTATTGCACGATGAGATACTGAAAAACTTGCGCCTACCACAAGCGCAAGGATCCCTGCATATAATTGATACTTCAAAAAGGACTTTTTTGTGAACATAAGAGATTAAATACGACAGACTCCAATTGCACGATCAATCCGAGCAAGTGATTCCTGTTTTCCAAGCTGCGAAAGAAGTGTAAAAGGATCTGGTGATTTTTCTTTCCCAGAAAGAGCAACGCGAGTTGGCCATAGCACCTGACCCCTCCCCTCTTCTTCTGCATAATCCCAGAGAGCATTTTTTGCACTTTCTGGGGTAATATCGTCGGCAAGTTGCTGTACTCTTTCACGGACAACGCGAAGCCTTTTTTCAATCTGTACTGGATCAGCTTCTTCTTTCCAAAATAATTGTTCACGTGTAATTTGTGGAGGATTGAGATAAAAATCAATTTCTCCTTGCGCAACAAGGTCAGCAATTTCCCCAAAATGCGAAATACGCTCAATAAGCAACGGGGCAAAAACGGAATACATTTTGTCGAATGCGGGGTGGTTCCGAACATCCTCAGGGAAATATGCTTTTGCCATAGCGATGCGATTCTCCGCGCTCATCAGTTTTATGTGCTCTCGATTTACCCACTCCAGCTTCTCAGGATTGAAAATTGCACCAGGCTTTTGAAGTTTTTCCAATGAAAATGCATGAATGAGATCATCTTTTGAAAAAATTTCTTGTTCTGTACCAGGGTTCCATCCAAGGAGTGCCATGAAGTTCAACATTCCGAGTGGTAAGTATCCTTCAGTCTTATATTCAAGAGCGGGCCGAACGAGAGGATCACGTTTGCTTAACTTTGCTCGTTCATTATTTAAAATAACAGAAGCATGGGCATACTTTGGTCGAGGAGCACCAATTGCCTCTTGAATCAAGATTTGACGAGGTGTATTTGAAACATGCTCTTGCCCTCGAATAATATGTGTCACGCCCATTTCATAATCATCAACAACAACAGTAAAATGATATACGGGCGAATCGAGTTCTCGAGCAATCACAAAATCACCCAAGTCCGTCGTATCAACAGAAATATCCCCAAGAACTTCATCATGGAAGGTTACAACCTTACCAGGATTTCTCAAACGTATGACTTCATCGCGCTGCCCCTCTTCTTTGGGAATTTCCTTTGAAACATACGCTTTGTCTTCAGCAATCAGTTTTTCAAGATACTTTTTGTAGATATGAGTTCTTTCGCTTTGACGATAATATGCATCGTACTCTAGACCAAGCCATTCAAATAGCTCAAGAAAATAATCCTCGTATTCTTTTTTTGAACGGATAGGATCAGTGTCTTCGCAACGCAAAATAAAAGTGCCTTGCATTTTGCGAGCATACAGATAGTTATAGAGTGCTGTGCGTATGCCGCCAACATGAAATTTGCCAGTTGGTGATGGCGCAAATCGAGTAATAATCTTAGTGGATGAATTTTCCATATTTCCTTATTTATAGCCATTCTATCACGTTTCTCTTCCATGACAATGGATTCACAACTATAGTATTTTTGCTATTTCTGATGAGATGTTGCAATAGAAAGAAGAACGTGTGCGATTTTTTCTGGCGCATCTGGGATAAAAAACTCTTTCGCGGCGTGAGACATTTCTTCCAAACGATGCGTATTAGCTATTAAGCGAGTAATGGTTGTCACAAAAATTGAAGACTTCAAATTTGTCTGCTCGAGGACAAGAGCAGCACCTTTTCGTGCATATCCATACGCATTTACACGCTGGTGATCACCATGGGCAATTGGAAGAGGAATTAAGATCGATGGCTTTCCCCACATAGAAATTTCAAAGATTGTCGATCCAGCACGCGAAATCACGAGCGTAGCTATTGACCCAAATGCACGAAGGGTTTGTCCATCAATAAAGCCATACGGAAGATACTGCTCTGCATGTGGATGGCCAGAAAGGAGGCTGCTCGCTCTCAATCGAACCCATTCCAGATTTGATTCTCCTGCTTGATGAATAATAATGTAGTGATGAAGAAGTTCTGGGAGCGAATCAAGGAGGACGTCATTAATGGCTTGTGATCCCTGAGAACCACCAAGCACAAGCAAAACTGGCTTGTCTTTTGGCAACCCGAAAGTCTCATAGACATCAATATCAACAGGGGTCAAGAGGATCTTTCGAACAGGTTGTCCTGTGTGAGCAATGTGCGCTCCTGAAGGAAATGCGGAGGATGCTTCTGGATATGATACTGCAATATATTGCGCAAATTTTCCTGCCCATGCATTTACTCTGCCAGGGACTGAATCACTTTCATGAATAACAACAGGAATACGTAGTATTCGTGCAGCAAAAAGAATTGGAAAACTTGCATATCCACCTTTTCCAAAAACGACGTCAGGATATATAGAGAAAAGCTTCCAAATAGCAATGCAAATGCCAGAGAGTGTTTTAAAGATATCAAGAATATTTTGCAGAGCTGCATACGTTCGTTTTTTTCCTGCCATAACCTCAATATAGCCAATATCAAGTGCCGCAAGAAGCGATGCGTCTATGGGATTATCTGAAACAAAATATAAATCTGGGACCTGAACATGCTCTTCCTTTGCTACGGAACGGACAGCATCCGCAACTGCAATAATTGGATAAAAATGACCACCTGTGCCACCTCCAGTAAATAGTATTTTCATAGACCTTTTTGATAACGAGAAATATTTAAAATAATTCCTGACGCAGACATAGCAATAACAAGTGCTGTTCCTCCCTGACTGATAAATACAAGTGGCTCTCCAGTAAATGGAATAAGGTTAATAACAGAGCCAATGTTCAAAAAAGATTGTACAATAATCATCGAGGTAAACCCGGTAGCAAGAAGCATTGAAAAATCGTCAGGGGCTTTATTTGCTATTTTAAATGCACGAAGTGCGAAAAGGACATACAAAATAATAAGAAGTGATGAACCGATAAAGCCAAATTCTTCTGAAACTACAGCAAAGATAGAGTCACCATGGGCTTCAGGAAGATAGTTAAAACGTTGAACACTTTGCAGATAACCCTTCCCAACCACTCCACCAGATCCAACAGCGATAAGAGATTGGCGAACCTGCCAACCAGCTCCTTGTGGATCATCGAGAGAAATAAAAGTCATAACTCGTTGCTTGACGTGTGGAATAAAAACAGCTGCAGCACCTGCAAAACAGAAGCCACACAAAAGAACAAGAAGAACGTGTTTTCGAGATGCATTGCTTACTAAAAACATAAAAAAGACCGTTGACGCAATGATCACAAGTGTCCCTATATCTTTCTGTAGAAACAATAAGAGACCAATAGACCCAACTACTATAACAAGTGGGAGCACGCTAAATTTCCAATCCTCAAGTTTTCTCTTCCATTTCGCAAACCAAACAGCAAAAAAAACAACGGATGCAAATTTCAAAAACTCACCAGGCTGAACATTAATTACGCCAAGATCCAACCAGCGCTGTCCACCTCCATGCGTCATACCTAGTCCAGGAATAAATACAAGGGAAGAAACACCAAAAGCAGCAATGAGAAGACCGAGTCCCCATGGAGCAAGAGCTTTGTACTGAAAGCGTGAGAATGCAAACAATAGCGTACCTCCAATACCCAAACTATATCCAATTTGCCTGACCATAAGACTATTCCACTTTGCCTGGCCGAGGGATTGGAGGCTGGCTGAGAAAAAAATAAACAAGCCAACGATAATCAATGTCACAAGCAGTGTCAAAAATACGTAATCTACAGGGCGTTTATCTGACGCAAAAAGTGCTGATACTCGCTTCAACATACTACTAGTATACCATAGCATTCGTTGGTATATAAAAAATCCCATACGGGATTTTTTATCGCTTGCTCCACTGTGAAGCCTTGCGTGCCTTCTTGAAACCAAAGTGCTTACGCTCAACCTCGCGAGAATCTCGCTTGAGATATCCAAGAGCTTTTAATGAGCTCTTTACGTCAGCAACCTCCATAACAAGAGCTCGTGAAAGTCCGTGGCGAATTGCCTCAGCTTGTGCTGAAGGGCCACCGCCCAAAACCTTCACGCTTACCTCGTACTTCCCTTCTGCACCATCACGTGTGACAGGAGAAAGAGCAACTGCGGCAAGCTTTTCTGGGCCAAAATACTCTGTAACATCCTTTCCGTTTACTACCATGGAGTTTTTTCCTCCCGCGATAATACGGACGCGTGCGACAGCTGTTTTTCGGCGACCAATGCCTTCAATATATGAAGGACCAACCTTTTTCTTTGCTGTTGTCATATTATTCTTCAACAGATAGGTTCTTGAGACGCTTGTCACGAAGAGTATTGCCTGGAAGCATACCCTTTACCGCAATCTTCACAGCCTCCCCATACCCCTTCTTGGCTACGACCTGTGCGAGGGTTGGGCTTTTTTGGTTACCTACATATCCGGTGTAAATGTGGTATGTTTTCTGACCCATCTTCTTCTCATCAATAGAGAGTTGAGATGCGTTGATAACCTTCACCTTTACTTTTCGGACAACGTTTTTTGCGAAATCGACTGTATCCTTACCAAGTAAGACGTGAGCTGCTTCGCTTGCAACGCGGCCAAGTGATTGACCCTTAGCATCAATGATGTGTTCCATAATTAAATGAATTCAATGAGTGCCATAGGGCTTGCATCACCACGACCTGAGCGTGCCCCAAGTTTAATAATACGGGTGTATCCACCGTTACGACCAACATACTTCGGAGCAATCTCCTTAGTCAGCTTTGTGGTCGTCTCCTTGTTGTTTCCAAGCCGAGCAGTGATGTCACGAATTGTCGCAACGTCAACTGATCGTGCCTTAGTGACAAGCTTTTCAATAGCTGGACGAAGTGCCTTCGCTTTAGCTTCAGTGGTGACAATACGACCATGTGTGATCATATTGTTCATCAGTGAACGCATGAGCGCGAGGCGCTGACCTGATTGTCGTCCGAACTTCTTTACTGAATTATGATGCCTCATGACGAATTATTGCTTCAACGTCACACCAAAATTTGATAGTGCGCGTTTGATCTCCTGTAAGCCCTTTTCGCCAAGCCCCTCGATATCCAGGAGGTCATCTGCGGTTTTCCGCACAAGTCCACCAAGAGTTCGAATACCTGCATTCCCAAGTGCATTCAATGTTCGTGCAGAAAGATCAAGTGAATCAATACGAATTTTCAAAAACTCTGTATCAACCTTTTCTTCCTGCATTGGAGTTGCCTCCTCACGAATTTCTTCAGGTGTTGGGATTGTTTCTGGAAGTACTTCCTCCTCCTTAAAACCTACGATGGCCTTGAGTTGATGAATTATGATCTCGATTGCATCTTCAATTGCCTTACGTGGTGTAAGTGTTCCATCCGTTTCAATAGAAATCTTCAATCGGTTGTAGTCTGTACGATCTCCGACACGCATTGGTTCTACTTCGTAGTTCACACGGCGGATTGGGGTAAAGGCTGCATCAAGTGCAATTGCACCGATATCCACCTTCTCTTTCTGAATCATCTCTTTTGGGAGATATCCCAGACCTTTCTCGATTGTCATCTCCATGACAAGATTTGTATTCTTGTCTGTTAGTTCACAGATATATTGCTCTGGAGTAAGCACTTCACACTGACCATTGGGAATAATGTTTGCAGCAGTAACGACTGCCGGACCCTGAACACTGAGTGTCAATGTTTGCGGATCGTCACCAAATAAAGCAAAACGTACTTTTTTGAGATTCAAAATAAGTGCGACGACATCTTCTTTAACCCCCTCCATGGCCGTAAACTCATGAAGTACACCATCGATCTTGAGTCCAGTGATTGCTGCCCCAGGAAGTGATGACAAAATGATACGGCGAAGCGAGTTGCCGAGAGTGTGTCCGTAGCCAGGATAGAGACCTTCGATTTCAAAAATACCAAGGTTTCCCTCTTCAAGAACTGGCTTTGGCTTTGATGGCAATGCAACGTTATAGTCAGGCATAGCGAAAAGATAATATTATTAGTGAAACAATAATTGACTCTACTGTACCACATTTTTGTACAGTCGTCTAAATTACTGTTATGAAAAACAAAAGTTTTGTGTTCAAAACAATTGACTTGAGCACACTCAACTAGCGTGAGTAGAACTCAATAACTGACTGCAGGTTGAACGTCATGCGGTTCTTGTCGAGCTTTGGCATACCCTTTACGGTTGCGGCAAGCTTTGAAGAATCAACTGAAATCCACTCTGGAGCTTTTGACATATCCTCACGCGCTGTTGCGAAGATTGGTGATGACTTGCTCCCCTCACGGACAGCAACAACATCTCCTTCGCGAACTTGATATGAAGGAATTGTCATTTTCTTCCCATTCACAGTAACGTGACCATGAGAAACGATTTGGCGTGCATGCGCGCGGCTTTTTGGAAAACCGAGAACAAATGCAACGTTATCAAGGCGACGCTCCAAACGCTCGTAAAGAGCTTCTGTTGGGGCAACACCCTTTGCATGAGCTGCTTCTTTGACGTATCCAGCGAATTGCTTCTCTGAGATTTCATACGAGAAACGAACCTTCTGCTTTTCACGCATCTGCATACCATATTCAGTCATGGTTGAGCGATGCTTGCGCTCTGCCATTGGCTTTCCTGGCGGAGTCGGTCGGCGTGCAAACGCACACTTTCCTGATGCACATTTTCCACCACGGAGTACGAGAGACTCACCAAGGCGTCGGCATGTTTTACATGTATTCTTCTTTGCCATATAAGTCTTACGTTAGATGCGACGTGGTTTTTTCGCACGAGGACCATTGTGTGGAACCGGCGTGACATCACGAATTGAGCTAACCTCAATTCCCTTTGCAATAAATGAGCGGATTGGAGCCTCACGGCCTGATCCTACTCCTTTTACAACTGCGTCAACAGACTTCAAGCCAATCATCTGTGCTTTCTCGGCGATAAGTTCACCAATCTTTGCAGCAGCGAATGGAGTACCCTTCTTTGCACCTGCAAACCCGAGTGAACCTGAAGATGACCACATGAGGACCTTCCCCTCTGCGTCTGTGAGCGTCACAATTGTATTGTTGTACGTCGACTGGATGTTGAGCACACCATGAGCAACCTTTCTCTTTGAAGAACGTGCGAGTGCGCGAGCCTTGAGACCCTGGTCAACAGATGAGCCAGCCTTCTTGACGATACGCTTCTTACCCATTGTACAATTTAACTAAATGATTAAGAGGAATGTGCACACGACATATTACATCGGCGACATTCCTGTGAAGAACGTAATTGAGAGAAACTCTCAATAACTATTTCTTTTCTACTTTGCGACGACCAGAACCCATGGTTTTCTTCACACCTTTCAAGGTGCGAGCATTGGTCTTGGTACGTTGACCTCGTGATGGAAGTCCCTTTGAGTGGCGTGTACCGCGATAGCAGTGAATATCTTTCAAGCGCTTAATATTAGCAGCTTTTTCACGCTTAAGGTCACCCTCAAGTGTCATAGACTCTACTTGCTTACGGATATGTGCCTCCTCAGTCTCTGAGAGGTCTCCGGGCTTTTTATCCTCGGAAACTCCAGCATTCTTGAGAATCTTCTTTGCAGTTGAAAAACCAATTCCGTAAAATACGGTGAGGCCAACCCAAAGCTGCTTCTCATCTGGAACGGTAATACCTGAAATACGCATATGGTTTTGACAGATAATTAACCTTGCTTTTGCTTGTGTCGTGGGTTATCGCAGATCACACGGAGTACTCCGCGGCGGCGAACCGACTTACACTTAGCGCAAATTGTTTTTACTGATGCTCGAACGCGCATAGTTTATTTGCTGATGAATAACACCTCAACTTTTTTCTCCAGGACTTCCAGGCCGTCCAATGAATACAGGGGTCATGTGGAGCATGACTTCCAATACTCTGATAAGGGAAAAAGCATCGGCTAGAAAAAGGCTCTAAAGCCATTCTCTCTACGGCTAGTCAGATTTTGGATGCAAGTGGCACTGTTGGAGTCACCGAAACTCAAGCGAGGTGTACTTGAAGTACATCGAGCGAGTTCAGTGACGAAACAGTGCCAGGTGCGCCAAAAGATGACTAGACGCGCTTTACTATACGAAACTTTCCTCCATGCGGATTATCCGCAAGGATCACTTTATCTCCAACGAGTACACGGATACGGTGCATACGCATTTTTCCTGACAGAAAACCGATGACCTCTCGGCCATCTTGGAGTTCGACACGAAAAAAGGTGTTTGGTAACGCCTCTATGATTTCGCCGTTTATAAATGATTCGTTTGTAGTAGTTTCCGACATTCTGGATTCGGTCTATATATATTAGCAAACTATTTTAAAAAGGTCAAGGGATTTCTTGTATTTCTAGGCTTAATTGAGCCGGATTTACACAAGGTCGGTATTGGTCAATTATTTCTTTTTCAAGGCTGGGCGAATTGCAGCTTCCATGTGCGGTGGTGCATTTATGTTCTTGTTCGTGCAGGCACCTTTCTTCCACCGGTAGAGACAGCACCCTTTTGTTACTGATCAGTCAGCACGTAGGCATGTTGCGTGCTTTTTTGTAACATAGGTATGGTGACTTTAATACACAGAAAGAATCTTGGTTCATGGCACTTCTGTATATACACTTCCTTCATTATAAATCTGCGTGTGTTACCCACCAGTCCTCACTCGAGGCTTCACTCCGGAATTGACGGAGCTTATCCTGAACGAGGAGCGATTCTTATCGCGACTATGATTCAGGACTTTTCAAGATTATCCCGAAGACTCACTGCGGGCTTGGCGGAGTTTATCCTGAACACGGAGTATGGCTTTGCACACGACTATGATTTAGGACTTTTCAAGCCCTCACGCAAGTGCCTTTTTGAGGCACTTGCTTCCCAGGTCACAGTAAACAAAAATCTCAGTTTAAAAACTGAGATTTTTGGACTGTGCCCGGGAGAGGACTTGAACCTCCACCTCTTGCGAGACCTGCTCCTAAGGCAGGCGTGTCTACCATTTCACCACCCGGGCAAATCTGTTTTCTGCCGTCAAATCATAGCCTATTTAAGCCATTTTGTATATATTAGGATTATACTTGCCATAATGGAAATTGTATGGTAGAACGATAGTAGCCCAAAAACCGTCCTTTCCTTCACAATTATAGGAGCTACCATGGCCGATGAGACGCCGAGCACCACAACAGGGTTTGATCTCAAGTACCTGAAGTCTGGCTGGGGAATTGCCTTGCTCATTCTTTATGTCATTTTGCTCATTTCGGCAGTCGGGCTGAAATTTGCAACTGGATATGAAGACATGGGTACGCTCTTTCTTCTTACCCTACTCTCAACCCTTCTGATTATTATCGTCGCTGCTACCTCTAGTCTTTTTGGAAGTGACCCTGACAAAAAGAGAGCAGCCGCACGTCCAGTCGCTTATCACACGATTGGGTGGATAGCACTCATCACCCTACCCTTTGATAGAGCACCTGTCCTGAGTGGAATTGCAGCACTTCTCCTGCTTCTTATTGCAAGCGCGGGGATGAGCTGGATGACAGCACAACAGGCAGAAACAGAAACAACAAAACTGATGAAAGCGGTTTGGGAGAAGTCTAAGCCGATTCTTGGAATCGTCATTGCTGCCATTATTCTCATTGGTTTCTGGCATGCAAAGATTGGAGACAAGCGCATCAGTCTTGGCACCCATATCATGATTCTTTGGGATCAGAAGCTAAACTTCCTGAAGAAGATTGATACGGTGCGACGCGAGCGTCTTGAAAAAGAGCGCGCACAAAACCTTGCAGCGCGCAGCTCTCTGCATGGAAGCATCACTGCCGCTCGCCCCATTGAGGGGGAATACCTTGATAGCGATGGGCCCATTGCTGTCGTGAGTGAAGATGGTGCTGCTGAACGATTTCGGATTGAAAAATCCGAGATTCAGTCGCAGCCCCAGCCCCAGGTAGAGCCCTCTCTCGCACCAACTCATGGAGACGATTATCTCAAAACCGAGGTTGTTGGAGTTCAAGAACCACTCTCCTTCCTTGGAATGGGAGAAGTCGAAACTCATACAACAGGGCAAATTACTTCATCAAGAATTCTGCTCACGGTCATTGCCCCACAAGGCGCCGAACACGTAATCCTTGAAGGGATTGTGCGTGGGAGCTCCTGCTCCGGAACGTGGAGACAAGGAAATGTCTCCGGACAGTTCCTCGGTCGCACGGATGGCCAGATGCAGATTGACCTCTATTCGGGGAACAATCGCATCGGAATTGTCCTTATAGCACGATAATCATATAGCCCCGCATATTGCGGGGCTTTTTGTATTGGATTAAAGAGAAGTCGGAAGTGCTGGACGATTGGTAATATCACTTTGCATGTTTCCACCAAATACTGTTCCTTGAACATATGCAACAACTGACCAGATCCCTACCATAAAAAATAATGCTATCGCTGACCAAATCAGCATGCTCTTGCTCTTGGCGAGATCGGTTGATCCAGAATGAGAATCCTTCATAAATCGCATCATTCGGAAAAGGAAGAAGAGAAAACCAGCTGGAATGAGCATTTGAGAGATCTTCTCGAGAATGTTAAAGATGTAGGAAAATGTTGAATCAAGATTTTGGCCTGCTGCGAATGTAAATACTGGAAAACACAGAACCAAGGAATATGCCGTTACAGTAAAGATATATTTCATCATACGATTATCATATTTAAATGCTGTTCATTACACTGTTTGCATCACCACCAACTGAAGTCGCAATAAATTTCACAATTGCAAACACCGTTGACATAATAAACACACCAAGGACACCATAGATGAGTGAGGCCTTGAGTTTGTCTTTGTCTACCTTATCTCCTTGAAATGTATATTGAAAAACCGACCAGGAGAGGTATAAAATTGCAATTGCGAATAAAACAGTTATCGCTGGGTTAACGATATTTTCGTACACCTTCCCCATAAAGCTACTGACTGAATGAGTAATTTCGACCGCTAAAACAATCTGAGGCAATACGGCAATCATGGAAAACGCCAGCGGAATCGCACTTTTTTTCATGTTTATAGTATATCACAACCATTTTATATCATCGCACTGTGGACAACATCCTTTCCAATGCGCTATCAACACCGTATACTATAAGAGTAATCAATTGATTATTAGTATTACATTACTTATGTATAAACGATATATTTTTGCAGCAGTGCTTGCAATGCCATTTATTGCATCGGCGCAGACACCACTCGACGACACGCTCGACACAATTAAACGTGTACTCAATTTTTTCCTTGGTATTGCAGTTCCACTTGCAGTCGCATTCTTTTTCTGGGGTCTTATCAAGTTCATCCAGAATGCAGAAAATGCAGAACTTAAAAAGCAAGGAAAACAGATCATGGTGAACTCAGGCGTTGCCCTCTTCCTTATGGTAGGAATTTGGAGCATTCTTGGTTATGTTTCAAAAACAGTTGGCCTCGACAACCAAACTCTTGAAGTGGCTGGTACACCAGACAACATCAGCAATGTTATCCCTGATGTTATCGACAGATAATAAAAAAACTCCGTAAGGAGTTTTTTATTTTGCATATACCTTAGGAATTGATTGTTGCCCAGCATCAAGATTTGCAGATCGAATAACATATGATACGAATGCCCAAAATGACACTGCAATCGTAAAAGCAATAACTGCGTGAATCATCAATTGCTTTGCTTTCGCCTGCTCGGCAGGAGAATCTTGTTTTCGAAGATAATCAATCAAGCCCCACAAAAAAGTCATCACAGAGAGCACCCAAAACAACTGTGTGAGGCGTTGAATAATCGTCATTGCATATGACCAAAGCGACTGTACATTATCTCCAGGTGCGGCAAAAACAATAACTGGAAAAATGAAAATTGAGAGACTAAACAAATAGAAAATACGTTTTGTCATAGGCTAAAGTGTAGGTGCTTTTAACTGTGGGATTCCAACATTCGACCATCCAAGAGTATTTGCCAGAAGCGTGATAATCCCCCACAACGCAAAGGCAACTGCAAGCCCGACAATAGCCCATATGAGCATTGAGCGAAACCGTACGGCGTCTTTATCTCCTTTCCTAACAGCCGAAATATACCTATATACTGTATATATAATCCCCAAGGAAATAAAAGCAAATAACGTTTGCATTAGTGTCGAAACAACCCCAAGTGCGAACTCAGCAGCATCTCGAAAATTCGCAGCAACGGCAAGTGCTGGAAATGAAATGAACACGATAACGAGAGAAAATTTATTCATACTATTTCAATGTATCTATTGTTGATTGAATGGCGAGCTGCAGACCCTTTGACAGAAAAACAAGTCCTGCGCCAAGAACAATATATAATGCCATTGCATGAGCTTTTTTTAGCTTTGTAGGATCACCCTTAGAGGTAGCATAGACAAAACCAGTCCAAATAATAGCGACAGTAATAATTGGTATAGACACACGAACGAGCAAGTCGAGAAGGAAGTTTAACAACTGTGGAAGCGTTTCTACTTGTTCTCCATTAACAGTCTGGTGAATTAGGGGATTACAAATAACACCCTTTCCTTCACAGTCATAATCTACGGATTGTGCAAAAAGAGATATTGGGAGTAACAGCACACATGCAATAACCAGCTTTTTCATATTCCTATTGTACCGTAATTATTCTAGAGTAATAGCGAAAGAAAATATTCCTGGGTATATCTATGTTTTATAGTATCCTTGAAGGAAATTCCTTTTAAATTCATCATATCCTGCCCCCGTCTCCATGTGTACTCGAATTTCATCAACGAGACGTGTAATAAAATACAAATTATGGATAGAAAGTAACGTTGCGGCGAGCATTTCTTCTGCACGAAAGAGGTGTGCAACGTACGCTTTTGTATAATGCGTACAGGTATAACAAGGGCACTTCTCATCAATCGGTGCAAGATCTTTTACGTATTGTGCGTTACGTAAATTGATTCTTCCTTCTCTTGTATATGCTCCCCCATTCCTCCCTAAACGAGTCGGAGCGACGCAGTCAAATGTATCAACACCATTTTCACATCCAAGAAAAAGGTCAATTGGTTCACCAATCCCAAGAAGGTGACGCGGCTTATCCTCAGGAAGAACTGCATTCACCCATGCAACTGCAGTCCCAATATCCTCCTTATTGAACGATCCGCCTATACCATATCCATCGAAATCCATTTCCCCAAGAGTCTTTGCAGAATATTCACGCAGGTTTTTATACTTTCCCCCCTGAACAACACCATACAATGCCTGCTGTTTCCCTGTTGCAGAAGACACACCAAGTTGCTCGTGCCGCGCAAGCGAGCGTTTTGCCCAACGGTGTGTTCGATCTAACGCCTCTACTTGATAGTCTTCTGGATCGTGTGGGGATGTGCACTCGTCAAATGCAAACGTAATATCTGCACCAAGATTATGCTGGATTTCCATGGATTTTTCAGGAGTGAAGCGATGTGCACTCCCGTCAATATGAGATTTAAACGAAACACCCTCTTCATCAATGTGTGCAAGCGCAGCATGCGTGGTCTGCGGACGAGACCTCCCATCTTCACTCATATCTGAATTCTCACCAGAGGCAACCTTCGAAACACCTTTTCCAAATGCGGCACCTAAAGAGAAGACTTGAAATCCTCCTGAGTCTGTAAAGGTCGGACCGTCCCAATGCATAAATTTTGCAACTCCTCCCGCATCACACACAACATCGTCTCCTGGTTGCAAATATAAGTGATATGTATTTTCGAGTGTTGCTTGTGCTCCAAGGCTTTTTACCATTTCAGGAGTCAGAGCCTTGACAGTCGCTTTTGTCCCAACGGTTATAAATGCAGGAGTCTGAATTTTTCCATGAGGGGTATGGATAATCCCCGTTCTTCCAAGTTTTCCAAACCGTTTTGTTATTTCAAATCGAAGCATGCTTGAAGTATAACGAATATTTGAAAAATGAAAACAAAAAGGACGAAACGTCCTTTTTATTTTTTGAGAGAGTTTTTTACATGTTGCAACGCACCATGAATTCCTCCAATATCTCCGAGTTCAGCCTTAACAATACGTGGAAGCTGTGGATAGATATGCAAAATACCCGCAAGATGCTCACGAACTCTATTTATTGGAATACCAATCTGTTTCATCATCGAACCTCCGATAACAACAACATCTGGAGACCAGTGAACGATCGTGTTATTCAATCCATATGCAAGAAGACGGGCCATCTCATCCCAAAACGCATGATCTGTAATCTCAAAAGGTTTCTTTCCGTAACGCATTTCAACCGCGCTTCCTGAAATATAACCCTCGAGATCAATGCCATACCCAGCAACACCCTTATGAAGTGCACCTCCTGCGTCGAAGATCTGATGTCCCGGTTCAAAACCAAAAGTAGCAACATCAATTTTCCCATGAACAATTCGAACACCACCAACACCAGTCGAAACAGTCATATATGCAACAATTTCACCTCCGCGCCCTGCCCCGTTATGGGCCTCTCCGAGACCCACAATTGCAGTATCATTTTCCAGATACACAGGGCACTCAAGTGCATCAGACAATAGCTTTGGAATTGCTCGACCACCCCAACCGAGTAAGTGTGGACCTTCAAGAAAAAGAGATCTGTCTTTTGAAAGAACTCCTGCTATTCCGCCTCCGGCCGCCGTAATTTCACCTTGTGCGAGCTCTTTTGTAATATGGGCAATCTTGTCGATGCCTTCACGATAGTCTTTCGGGGTATTAATAATTTGAGGTTCTTCAAAATTGATTCCATCACGACTAATGGCGATACGTGTCTTTGTCCCTCCAATATCATATAGTGCGAATGTCATAGGCCTTTTGAGAGTATGCGTTTTGTAATTATTTTATAATCTTCCACATTTGGCTGAGTAAACCCTTCAATATGAAATGCAGAAGCCAAAAGAGCAACAGTTTGCATGTGGAGCTGCAAATAAAACCCGAGCATTTCAGCATTCAATGCAGCAAATTCCATTTCCACATACGGAAGTGCGTGTTGCGCGTAGGCCTCTTTCACGCCTTCATAAATTGCCCTATTAATTTCATGATGTGTGCGACCTGCAACGCCTGGAACAATAGTGGTGGCTGGGTGCGCTGGAATCACAAATGATTTTCCCGTAAGTGGTGGAATAAAAATGGTTGTATGGCGTTTTGGCCCACCAAAGTACAATTGAACCATAGAGTGCAGATCCACACTCCCTATTGTAACTGTTGGAAATACTCCCGCATGGACCTCCCTCCCATCGTTATCGTGTTCTTTTCCAAGACTTTCCGCATAAAGTTGCCTAGACCATTTCCCAAGATCTTCTAACTCAGAATTAAAGAAAAAGAAATCAATCCCAATTAAACCTTCATGTACGGACGAAAGAATATCTTCTGTGAGTCTCCTTGTGGGATCGTAAGGTGTACCAAGAGACGCTGCAGCATGTCGAGCGCCCTCCAAAACACTTACTACAGGGTATCCCGCAAGAAGGAGTGGGAATATGCCAACATGGGTAAATACCGAAAAACGGCCAGAAACACGCTCGGGGATATAGAGACATTGATAGCCTTGCTGTTTTGCAACGTCTGCAAGAGGGCTCTTGGGAATCGTAATAGCAACGACACGTTCAGCATACCCTGGTATGTGTTCAAGAAGACGTAATAATACAGAAAAGTTTGCTATTGATTCTGTAGTTCCACCTGCTTTTGAAATAAGACAAACAACGAATTCATCGTTATTGTTCAGTTGGGATATTGTATACTCACATCGTTCAAACACAGCAGATTCCAGAGACTCAAGAAAAATGATTTCAGGCTGACCACTTCTTCTTGGTAGCGCAGAAACAATCGCCTTTGTACCCAAACTTGATCCGCCAATACCAACGACAAAAATGCATTTCAAGTTATTGCTGTACAACTTTTTTACCATCAGTTCTGAGTGAACAATGAACTGTGGGTCGAAAGGCGCTTTCAAAACATCAAGATACTCTTGGTATTCATGGATAGAGCTTTTTTGGAGTGCATGAATACGCTGCATACGCGATGTTGTGACAAGTGGTAGTACGCGCTTTTTAACGTGCCTGGAAGAATACTTCATAATCATATCATTGATGAATGTGAGGGATAATGCCGAGCGTTTTACACTTTTCTAGGTACAAAACTACAGTGCGAACGTATTCTGCATGACTCCATGCAAGCGGAGAGGCCGAAAGCGGCGCAGCAGTATTTGGGTGCAGCTGTTCAGGAAGGATACCAGTCGCTCCACCAAAACGAGCGATGCGTTCGAGGCTCTGACGAACATGGTCAAGATCATCATCATTTTGAGCACGGGCAATGTCATATTGGGACCACCAAAGACTCGTGATAATCCAAGGATTTCCCTCCGCAATGTTTGTTGTGTTGTAATATTTATCACCGACATACCGAGCGATTCCGCCAACAGGAGTCATTACAGACAAAGCCTTTTTTGATTGTTTCATTGCCGTAACCAACCTACTATCATTTTTGTCTAGTACACCAAACATAAATATCCCATATGCGCTTGAAGCATCAATCGTTAGATCTGGAAGATATATGTTGTCTGGAGACACATAAAGCAAACGATAAAAGTTCCCAGAAGATGCATCGTAGAGGTGATTAAGGATTGCAGATCGCATGTCTTCGGCAACCTGCAGAAAATCAGACGCATTTCGCTCTTTTCCTAGCAACGAGGAAAACTCTGCGGCGGCAACCAGGCCAGCATATGTTGCAGCTGCTGTATACGTATGAACACCAAAACGTTCTTCCCATAAATCATAAGATGGCTTTGGGAGTCCGGTATAGACATCTCTGTGCGACACGAGAAAATAACCCGCTCTTTTTATAAACGAGTCGTACATATTTTCAATAAACTCCATATCTCTTGTCGCCAACCAGTACTCTTTTAGCGCCCAAAGCACAAGCGCAGTCTCATCTTCCTGAATAGGGAGTTCTTTTTTATGATTGACAACCCAGCCGTGCCAGGAAGAACCCAGTGCTCCATCTGGACGATATTTGTGTTGCATATATCCTTCATGTGTCAGAACATGAGAACAAAATTCAAAAAATCGTCGAGCTGGGGCATAATCATCAGATAATATAAATGCACTTGCGATGTACGCTCCATCACGTGGCCACATATAACAGTACGTATCTCGGCCACCCTGAAGCATATCTGCATCACCTGAGGCAATAACTGCCCCATTTTTATCTGCGTGTGAACGTAGAATAAATTGTGATTTCAAAAAGAGATCAACAACTGAAGCCGGGAGAGCATAAAAATTCCAATCACTGCGAGTAATCCATGCATGCCAGTAACTTCGTGCAGATGAAGCAAGATATTCAGGCGATCGAGAAAGTACGTCTGCATGCAAATCAAGTACCTGTTCAATACTTTCAGCAATACACAGCCATTGAGAAAATACAGTCGGCAGATTGTCGTCCAATTCACCTTCGAGTGCAAATGTTGAATCAACACGGCCATGTTCAATCGGATTCTGAGACAAGACACCATCCTCTGCATCTTTATATGTTCCCTCTTTACCCTCAATCTGTGACAAACCGACAGTCCAATCACTCATCCCTCTTCCAGCAACATCACCCGCAAGTAAGAAAGCGCGCGATCCTTCATAGTGAATAATTGCATTAATAGAAGGATCATAAAAAACAGTATCCCCTTTTGCCGTTGCTGCAATCTCAAACTGTGAATAGAAAAAGATGCGCAACACTCGCTTTCCATTTCGTGTGTTCAAAGCATGAATACGACGAATGAAAATATTTTTTCCATTATAAAGAACATCTTCACATTCCAGAATAAGCCCGAGAGACTCTGATACAAATGAAACATGCCCCACATACGACGTGTCGCTTGAACATGTTATCGCCCATGTCCCATCATCGGTCCAGGAAAAAACTCCATCAATCCACACACCAATACGGTGCATTTGATTTGACCCAATGTGATTCTCAAGACCGACATATGGAAAATAACAATCTCGAATTCTTCCGAGATTGTCTACCATAAGAAGTGTTGACCCGTTTCCGTATGAAAATGAACGCATAGTATTATTTTGAGTGCAAATGGAGCCGAGAACGCATATCTGCAAGTGCGTTTGAGTACGCCACAAACGCATCATATGGTGATTCAAATGGACTGAAGTATTTGTGGACGTCTCCGTCAGCAAAGTATTTTGTACACATGTAGTAAAAATGATCAGATGTTGTGAGCTTTCTCCAGTCTTCGATAATGTCTGTTGCTGCAGTTTCGTACACTGCATCTTCGAGCGCGTAACATGCTCTAAGTGCCTCTCTCTGCATAGGGTTACCCATCCATGCGGTAAGATCTCTTTCTGTATCTGCCCAAGTCACTGGAGCATGTGCATCATATATTCCTCGGACAGGATAACGCGTTGCTGCTTCTGTAACAGTAACAAAGTCAAAATCTGGATGCTTAAGAACTTCTCCCGGAAGTGCCTTCATAAAATCAAAGATGCCAGTCTCAGACCACTGGTGTTCACCAAAGGTCTCAAAATCCATAAACAGATTGACGAGCTCGCCATTACCGGCTGTCTGGTGTACCCAATGCGCGAACTTTTCAGATGTTAACGGCCAGGATTCCCATCCTTGGCAACCGAAACGAAAAGCAATATCATCTGAGAGTTTGTAGTTCTTTAGTAAGGTAACGATTCGTGACACATTTGGTGCTTGATATACGAAGTTTGGAGACCTTCCCTGGAGGAGTGGATCCCACCCCTCAGAAAGGATTGCGACATACCCCATGTCTTCGACAAGTTTTGCGAGTTCGTTATTATAGATTAATTCTGTATTACGAAATGATGTTGGAGTAACACCAAACAAGCGTTCAATATAGTGCTTGTGCGCCTCCACTTGTCTTTGAAATTCACGCTTTGAGTATAAAAACGACAACGAGTGGTGAAATGTTTCACTCAAAAATTCCACACGCCCTGTTCGCGCAAGATCTTGCAAGAGCGCTATAACTTCTGGCACCCAATCCTCAAACTGTTTGAGGGCAACACCAGAAATAGAAAAAGAAAAACGAAATTCAGGATGAACGTCTAAGAGATGCTTTAACAAACGAAGCATTGGGATATATGACTTTATCGCCACCTTCTCAGCAATCTTCCGGTTATTCCTTAGCGTATCGTGTTCTTCATCGAAATATCCTCCGTGGGAACCTACATCAAAAACACGCATCTTTCTTACACGATATGGCTGATGAATTTGAAAGTAAAAGCAAAGTGAAGGCATAATTATGAGTATCGTGAATAGACTGCTAAGGTTTTTTCTGCTGCGAGATCCCAAGTCGCACGTGCAGCATCTTCTTTCGCGTGGTCACGAATGGTCTTTCGAAGCCCAGGACTTCGGATAATATTTACAACAATATTTGCCATTTCATCGGTATCCCAAAAGTCTGCAACAAATGCACCACCAATAACTTCTCGCGCACCAGACTGTTTTGAAAGGAGGAGTGAAGAGCCATGTTGTGCTGCTTCGAGAGCGGTAATTCCGAATGGCTCCGAAACGGAAGGCATGACGTACACATCTGATCCACCATACACCTCCATGAGTTCATTCCCGCGAAGGAATCCTGCAAACATTACACTTTGGCTAATCCCGAGAGACGCAGCAAGCGTCATCATTTGGTGTTCCATATCCCCTGATCCAGATACAACAAAAACAGTCTTTGGAATATAGTGCAACACTTTTTGAGCCATATACAAAAAATATTCTGGCCCCTTTTGTATAGTGATGCGGCCGACAAAAAGAACAATATGATAACCCTGAGCGCGAAGAAGGCCAATGGCAGGGGGAAGACGCTTCACAGGATGAATAGGCAAAACTCCATTATGAACGACAAAAATCTTGTCTTCTTCGATATGATATTTGGTTGCAACGATCTTTTTTGTGTGTCCAGAGACAGTAATCACAGCATCTGCAACATGAAGGCCGAGAAGTTCAATTTCTTTTATACGGGGGTTTGGATTGTCCCCTGTCCTGTCGTATTCTGTTGCATGAACATGTACAATAAGAGGTTTTCCTGTACGCTCCTTGATACGGATACCGGCTAAATATGTCAACCAATCATGCGCGTGAATAACATCGAAAGAGAGGTCTCGTGATTTTCTCTCGGCATAATCCACAAAAAGCTCAACAAGCTGAAAAAGTGACGCACCATATAGCGATAGCCCGGGAGTTTTCTGGATTAAAGTCGCATATTCCTCTTCAGACATATATGGGGATGCAAGCAGGCGCGCATATTGTGCAAGTGTCTCCTTGTCTGCTACCGCTGCATTAACCATTGCATGTACGCGCATATAGGGATGCGTATCATCAACTCCAGCAAATGGTAAGAGAAAATCAATCTGGACACCAAGGTCCGCAAGGCCCTTCGTCAGCCCCTCACAGGCAACGCCAAGACCGCCACTGTTGTGTGGCGGCAATTCCCATCCAAGCATAAGTACACGAGGTGAAGACATGGGTAAAGAAGCACAATGTAAATGCTGCCCATAGTATATCATGCATATCATGTTTCCATACTGTGTATAACAAAAAACACACAAGACATTCTCGTGTGTTAAATCTTAAATTCAATGACATCTCCATCTTGTACAATATATTCCTTTCCTTCTGTGCGTACAAGCCCCTTTTCTCGTGCGTTTCCATACGATCCGGCGGCAAGCAGCGTATCCCATTCGATGACTTCTGCACGAATAAATTTATCCTTGAAATCCGTATGGATTGCCATACCCGCAACTGGTGCTGTTGAATATTTTTTAATCGTCCAGGCGCGTGTTTCTTTTTCGCCCGTCGTAAAATATGTCACAAGACCAAGGAGCTCATACCCCGCCCTGATAAGGACATCAATACCATCATCCTTAACACCAAGTTCTTTCGCAAATTCTGCACGTTCTTCACCCTCAAACGCATTTAACTCTTCGCTAATTCGAGCGTCGACAATACAATACTGTGCTTTTCGTTCCTTAAGGTAAGATATGAGCTTTTCAAAACGAGGGTCCTGCATTTCGTCAAGATTCTTTCCTCCGGCCTTCTTATTCAAAATATACAAGAATGGTTTTAGGGTTAGGAGATTGAGCTGTTTTGCAATACGAGCCTCTTCCTCATCCTCAAATTGTATGGTATTCGCCAAATGCTCAGATTCTAGAATCACCCGAAGCTTCTTTAATATTGCATTTTCTTTTATCGCGACCTTGTCTCCCCGCTTCACATCGCGCCCGATATTTTGTTCTCGCGTAGTAACAGTTTGAAGATCAGCAAGAATAAGCTCCATATTTATTACTTCGACATCTGATACAGGATCGATTTTTCCATCAACGTGAATAATGTCGCTATCCTCAAAAATACGCACAACCTCCGCGATCGCATCTGTCTCTCGAATATTTGCGAGAAACTTATTTCCGAGACCCTGTCCCTCAGACGCACCCTTCACTAAACCTGCAATGTCTACGAATTCAACAATGGCAGGAACCGTTTTTTGTGTACGAGAAAATTCTGCAAGTTTCCACAAACGGTGATCTGGAACAGTAACTACACCCACAGATGGGTCAATAGTACAAAAAGGGTAATTAGCAGTTTCTGCGCCTTTTTTTGTTAAAGCGTTAAACAGCGTTGATTTTCCAACATTTGGAAGGCCAACAATTCCAATAGACAATGACATGCACGCATCATACACAGACTTTCGATCTTGCGCAACAAAAAATAACCATTCGGTTATTTTTTGAGTTCCTGTCCCCACTGTGACAGGGTTTTCAAGACTGGTTCGAGAGATTTTCCGAGTGGTGAAAGTTTATATTCTACACGTGGGGGGACCTCAGGAAATACTTTTCTTTCGATGATTCCATGCCCTTCCATATCACCAAGACGCATTGAGAGTGTCCTTGGGCTGATACCAGTAAGTGCGCGCTCAAGTTCGCCAAAACGACGAGTTCCATCCATGAGCTCGCGGATAATGAGTACGGTCCACTTGCTCCCGATCACCTGAAGGGTATTTTCGATTGGTGAATGAATTGACTTTTTCGTGTATTTCTTCATGCGGATGCTTTAAATATGAGTAATAAATTACCCAAATGTTTAGTTTGGAATGCGTAGTAAGTATACACAAGGCCTCATGGAGTGTCAATTTATACTAATAAATTATCAAAATGTAAAGAAAGGTATTATGTGCTACTTTTATTTCCGAGATGTGAATGAATCACTTGATTATTTTCAACATTCTGTTATACTAATCAGCACGTTGAGCACCGTGAGTGCACGGCGCTTATTATTCATAATCCCAACACACCATGTCGACCAAAAAGGCCGGAGGTACCGCGCGGAACCTCACCGACTCAAAGCCAAAATATCTTGGCGTTAAGCTCCACGACGGGCAGAAGGCTATCGTTGGCAACATCATTGTTCGCCAGCGCGGCACACGCGTCGTTGCCGGTGAGGGTGTCAAAGTGGGCAAAGATCACACCTTATTCGCAGTCCAGGATGGTACTGTGAAATTCAAGACTGTTCGCAAGATTGGTTTTGATGGCAATCGCAAGAGCCACAAAATGGCATACATTGCAAAATAAACACGCACTCGCGTGTTTATTTTTTTGAATAGAACAAACAAAAAACACCTTTCGGTGTATTTTTGTTACGCTTGCGTATTCTTCTGAGATAATCGCTTGTATAAGTGATGACTCAAGATAACCAAGATGATGAGAAGAATAATTAAGAGAAGCCAACCTAAGAGAACATATGGGAATGCTCCTCCTGCTGCGCTTGCACCGAGGACTGACCCACCGGCTTCACCGCGCTGCGTTACATATGCGAGAGCGTCACCCTGTACATTCGACTCATCTGTATAGACAAGATTTGCTGTTGTTACAATAAGGTCACCTGGGACCAATACCTGACTTCCCTTCAAGACAATGTTCAATTCACCTGTCTCAGAGCCCTTAAGGGTTCCTAGTTCAAGTGTATGAATACCATCTGTTGTTGAGTATTGTCCATCATCTGCACTAATAAACGACAACTGTGCTGGAATCATGATACGCAAGACAACATCTTTCAATGTCTGTTCGCTTTTGTTGTGCCATGTAATCGTATAGGTTTGTTGTTCATTTTTAGAAACACCCTCTTCTTCGCCAACAATCGTCAACATAACCAAGCTATTCACCCCTTCAGCGTATACCACAGTTGGTTTTGGTGTTGGAACCGGAACTGGCTTTGGTATTGGCTTAGGAGTTGGCTTAGGTGTTGGTGGTGGGGTTACGACAGAAGAACGAGTAACGAATTTCTGAAGTGTTCCATAATTACGACCATACTGATTTTCCGCAACGATACGGTAATAGTATGTTACACCCGGCGTCAATTCGTTCACTGTCTCTGTATGACGCAAAGAAGGTGCTGAGCCAACACTCTTTGTTGATGTTCGACGTCCGAGGGCCTCAGATGATCCCCACTCAAACCATGCTTCTGATGATGAGTTTCCACTCTGTAGAATCAAGGAGTTGAATGTTGCAGAATATCCTGTGATATTCGTCGGAAGCGTTGTGATCACTGTCGGAACTTGCCCCTGTGAACCGCCACCAGAGCGTGCTGTGGTAAATGTATACATTGTTCCACGCGACGTGCCACGGCTATTCTGTGCAACAGCACGGAAATAATACACAGTATCTGCACGAAGGCCAGTAAGAGCAGCAGAAATATTTGCTGACGAATCACCCTGATTGCGACGTGTTGTGACATTTGTCATGCTCTCTGTCGTCCCCCACTCAAACCATGCAGATGTATCTGAACCACCATTTGCATCGACGTGTCCATTGAGTGTCGCAGTATTGGTTGTAACAGATGTTGCAGATCGTGTTGTCACTATTGGAGCGTCTCCGTTGTCACCACCACCGCTTCCGCGTGTTGTAAATGAATATACAGACCCATACACAGTGCCAGCATCATTGCGAGCTACGATACGAAAATAATAGGTTGTGTTTGAATTCAGACCGGAAATATATGCCGATGCATCACCGGAATATCCAATCGAATTTCGGGATGTGGTGTTATCAAGATCTGAGGAAGAACGCCCCCACTCAAACCAACGTTCCACATCATCAGTCCCATTTGTATTCACGTACCCATTCAATGTCGCAGAAGTTGAATTGATGTTTGTCGCTGATCGTGTCGAAACTGAAGGAAGATCATCGTCATCACCTGAACCATTATCGTCAGTTCGGAATGAGTACGTGCTTCCACGCACAGTTCCTGCGTCATTGCGTGCAACAACACGGAAGTAGTACGTTGTATCTTCGTCAAGTCCGGAAATATACGCTGACACATCACGTGAGCTTGAAATTGTTGAGCGAGAAGTTGTGCGATCGAGATCTGAAGAAGATCGGCCCCACTCAAACCAACGCTCTACGTTATCTGTTCCATTTGTATCAATATATCCGTTGAGTGTTGCTGAATCTTCATCAATGTCTGATGCAGACCGAGTGCGGGCTTCGGGTAAATCATCATCTGATCCACCATCATCAGAAGTTGTGAAGGATAGTGTACTTCCAGAGTCTGAACCTGCGTCATTCTCTGCATGTAAACGAAAGTAGTAGCGAGTATTTGGTGAGAGGTCTGAAATCGACACAGAAACACTCCCCGAATCTGACATCGATATGCGGCTCGTTGTCCGATCAAGATCGCTAGAAGAGCGACCCCACTCAAACCAGCGAACCGTATCATCTGATCCGTTTACATCAACATATCCGCGCAACGTTGCAGAAGTATCCTGCACATTTGTTGCTGCATTTGTTGTTACTTCTGGTGCATCACCACCCTGATCTGAACAATCGAGTGTCTGAAATGACTTTACACTGCCATACGCAGTACCAGCCTGATTAGAGAAAGCAGCTCGGTAATAGTATGTAGTATTCTCTGAAAGCCCGGTGATTGATTGCTTATAATATGAAGGAACAGAAAAAGTCTGCTTCGCAGTTTTCGTTCCATTTCCATTTGAAACATCAGAACTATTGGTATCGTATTCGAACCACGCCTGAGTCGGATAGCCATTTGGATTGACGTACCCATTAAGCAATGCAGAGTCACATGTTGCAGCAAATACTCCGTGCGTTCCCGCAAGGAAGAAAGCAGCAGCAAGTGCAAAGAGTGCTGAAATTTTCTTGAGTGTAGACATAATAATTTTTTTGTTGTGTTCTGTGCCTTTCGGCGTATTAATAATACCTTTCACAGATATTCCAAGTTCTACAAGGAAATATCGTGATATGCAATATATTATACCAGATTATATTATTCTGTCAACTATATAAAACCAAAACCCCCATGCCGTAACACGGGGGTTGATAGTACTAGCAGAGGGAAAATCCTCATGCGTTTTGCCTGCGGCCGTCTAAAACCGACGGCCGATGCTAATATATACACCGCGGCCATTAGCGGCGGCGAACTCGGCGGGGTTGAACCCAGGCCGAAATGCCTGCCCCTGCATGCTCCGCAGGAGCGCAGCGTCGCCACTCCCCATTTTGAGAGGGGCAGCAAGGCCACCGGAGGGAGCGCCACCCTCTCCAAGCGTATCACCGCTCGGGGGGCCATTCTTGTCTTCCTTTTTGAAGGCCTTGGAGAGAAGGTAGGCACCGCCAGCAATGCCAACACCAAACAGGATCTTCGTTCCGGTCGACCAACCCTTCTTCACCACAGGGGTGTAGGGCTGAGGCTGGTAGGGCGCGGGAGCAGGAACCTGCAGGCGCGGAGCCTGCGGACCCATCTGGTCACTCGAAGGAGCGACGATGGGAGGAGGCAGCGGCCGAACGACAGTGGCGGGGGCCGGAGGCCCAACCTGAGTCTGGGGGGGAGCAACGACGATGCGGTTATTCACCGTTACGTTGCCCTTCCTGTAGACCACGGGAGCAGAAGCGGCCGGGAGAGTGATACGATTGTTGACAACCGTATCTCCTCCTTGTTCAACCACCTCAGTGACAGGCTGCACTGGAACATTGACATCGTTGTTCACGGTGACAGTTCCAGCTTCGGGCTTGACCGGAGGAGGCAGCTCACGCGTGGGGAGAGGATTCGGATATGCGATCCGATAGATCCGATTCCCACACCAGTCGAGAGCAAAAGGCGTGGTTCGGCCCGCAAGACGACGGACGATATCCGTCGGCTTGATTGCGACCCAAGCCTTTCCGCCCAAGATCTGAAGCTCCGCGAACGTGAGCCTTCCCATGGGAGCGGCGAGAATTCTCTTCCCGTCCGGGGCATTCACGTTCTTTCCACGCGGGTCACGAGGAGTGTAGTACTCCAGGTGACCGGCCTTGTAGGCGGCGGTGATGTCATCCAGGGTCTGGTAGGCCCCGGGAATGTCGGTGACACCGGCCGAAACACTCGTGGTGCTCGGCTGAGCCAGAAGGCTCATGGACCCGATCACCGCGAAGATGATCGCGAAAATGATGTTCTTGAACATGTGGCCTCCTTGGCCTGTGAGCACCAGTAAGTGGTGCGACCAGCCCCACACAGTACATCATGTGTTATGCAGGGCTGCATTGAAGAGCTTTAGGGTAACTGTACCACGATGGTACAAAACCCCGACTGTTTATATTATATCATGTCAATTAATTCTGTCAATAGCACGTCCAACATACAAAAAAACACGTCATTTACGTGTTTTTTATGCTGCGCTTACGACAAGGGTGAATTCTACGGTCTTTTCTCCGAACTCCACCTTTACGGCATGTTCACCAGTCGTCTTCACCTGATGTGCGAGATGGATATGGTGTACTGGCAAAGCAACTTGGGTCTTTTCCTCAATGAGTTGTGCGATATCATGGAGAGAAATCTGTGCGTACAAACCCCCTTCTTCATTCGTCTCGCGAGAAATTTCAATCCTTTTCCCAGCAAGCTCGCCTGCGGCCTTCTCCATGCGTGCATGTTCCTTCGTAACCTCAAGAGCGCGGCGCTTCTTCAACTCCTCAACACGTGCGACATTTGCGCGTGTGACTGCTTCTGCAAGACCGCGTGCAACAAGAAAGTTCCGTGCATATCCTGGTGCGACCTCAACGATCTCATATTTTTTACCGACCTTTGGAACGTGTTGTAATAATACTACCTTCATATTGTTCTTTAATTACTTAAACCGGGACAAAATAAAACGTCCACGGGGCTTTTAGTGGTAATACGCATCATATCACAAGCAAACATTTTCGCAAGCAAAAACGCACACTATCGTGTACGTTTATCGATCGTTTAAAAACTCTAAAGCACGAATCAGTTGGGGGTCTTTCCCCTTTTCAACATCATCTTTTGTCATTGGAACGTCAATGTCAGGATCAATCCCGCCATCAGTGAGCGTTTTCCCGTTTGGCATAATCCATCGAGCAACAGTCAACTTAAGTGAGGTTTCCATTGTAATTGGGATAAGCTCCTGAACGCTTCCCTTTCCAAATGTTTTCGTACCAACAAGAGTTGCAATTCCGTGCTGCTGCAGTGCTCCAGCTAGAATTTCAGACGCGGAAGCTGACCCTTCGTCAACCAATACTACAATTTTTGCATCCTTTACTTGACCCGGATGGCCGTAGCTTCGATATGCATAATGTTCTCCGCGACCACTCTCCTCTACAACAATTTTACCTGCGGGAAGAAACCAAGACGCGATATCAACGGATGTTTCTAGATATCCTCCGGGATTTCCGCGTAAATCCACAATAAGCTTTTTTGTTCCGGACTGTTGAAATGCGGTAATTGCGTCGGCAAAGAGCTCTCCTGCGGTCTGAGAGAAACTAAAGAGACGAATAATAAACACCCCGTCTTTTTTCTCGGTCTCTAGTGTTGGCGCCTTAATCTCTTCGCGAGTAATAGTCACACGGTAGGGTGTTGTTTGGTCTGCATGGAGGAGTGCGATTTCAACTTTTGTTCCGATCTCCCCACGAATTTTATACAAAACAGTGTCAATTGAAAGTCCTTTGACTGTTTCTGTATCTATTTCAACAATTTTATCTCCTGACATAATTCCTGCTCGCTCTGCAGGAGAATTCTTCAAAGGAGAAATAACCGTAGGGACGCCATCTTTCATTCCAATCTGCATCCCGACTCCACCAAATGAACCAGCAACGTCTTGTTCAAAAAGCTTCTTTTCTTTTGGTGGGAGAAAAAATGTATATGGATCTCCGAGTGAATCAGCAAGGCCTGCAATGGCTCCCCATATTTTTTCTTGCTGAGAAATCTCTTCTCCCTTTACTGGCACGTATCGCTCGTTAATCAAATTCCACGCTCTCCAAAATTGATTAAAGTCAGCGACAGAATGAGATGGGATTGTTAAGATTCTATCTTTTACTTTTTCCGTCTCATTGCAAGAAACATCATTCCCAAGCGCATCTGTGCATTTCAAGACAGTTCCAGAGGCTTCCAACTGCTGAATGTCCGGGGTCGCATTAATAATGCCAGCAACTTTACTCACCTCAGGTGCGCGATAATATCCAACAAGAAGACCTACAACAAATATTGTGAGGCCAAACAAGATATATGTACCTGTTTTTGAATACAGCCTTGCGAGGGTATCTTTCATGCCCCTATTATGGGGAATATTTAAGAATCAGTCAAACCTCCATGATATACTCTATATTATGATACAAAGACACACTATTGGAGATATCACATGGATAGATATTCACAAGCCAACGCTAAACGATATCTCCGCTATTCGCGAAGAATTTCAGCTCCACCACCTCCTTTGCGAAGACCTTCTCATGCCATCGCTTCGACAACGAGTAGAGCAATATGGGGAAATACTTTATCTCGTTCTTCACTTCCCTGTCCTCACCGTAGAAAGAGACAGGGCACTTTCCGAAGTTGACTTTGTATTACTTCGAAATGAACTTATAACCGTTCGATACGATGATCACGATCCACAAAATACCTTTGTTCAATCATTTCAACTCGATGCCATCTTAGAATCAAAACCGGAACTCAATCACGCTGGCTACTTTTTGTATTTCCTTCTCAGAAAACTCTACGACTCTACCCTTATCTCGCTTTCTCATATTGGGGAACGTCTTGGAAAAGCCGAGGATGGAATATTCCACGGCAAAGAACAATATATGGTTGAAGAGCTTTCAAAGATTCACCGCGATGTCTTGCTATATAACCGTGCCCTGCGCCACCACAAAACAGTATTACGCACGCTTGAAGAACATGCGTCTGTGCTATTTAATGGTGACTTCCATCATTGGGCATCCAAACTCATGTCGGAATATTTAAAAGTTGAAGAGAAACTCGAAGACAGAAAGGAGATGGTCAACGCACTCCGCTCAACAAACGACTCTCTGCTTGCCGCAAAAACAAATACGGCCATGCGTGCACTTACTGTTGCATCTGTTCCCATCTTTCTCTCAACACTTCTTGCGACCCTCTTGCTTGTGGATGCTGGTGGATCTCCAATTCATGGCATGAAATATGGATTTTGGTTTATTACTACAGCCACGCTTGCAACTCTCATATTGACCTATATGATATTAAGTCACAAGCATCAAGGAAAGAAATAATATGCAAGAACTCTACATCTACAATACCGCACAGCGAGATCTTATTCCATTTATTCCAAGAACGAACTCAAAAGAAGTATTGTTATATCATTGTGGCCCAACCGTCTATAATTATGCGCATATTGGAAATATGCGTGCGTACGTTTTTGCAGATACACTCCGCAGGGCGCTCGAGTGGAATGGCTATACAACAAAACAAGTCATCAATATCACCGATGTTGGACATCTCGTTTCCGATGCTGATGAGGGCGAGGATAAAATCGAAGTCGGAGCAAAGAGAGACGGAACGAATGTCGAGACCATCATTCAAAAGTATACAGAGGCTTTCCTGTCAGATTCTGATGCCCTGAACATCCGCCGAGCACACGACTACCCAAGAGCTACCAAACATATTTCTGAGCAAATCGCACTTATTCGTGTGCTTGAACAAAAAGGGTACACCTATCTAACGCGCGATGGAGTATATTTTGATACATCAAAATTTTCTCACTACCCAGACTTCGCACGCCTTGACTTGACTGGGCTTTCTGCCGGAGAACGTGTTGACATTGGAGAGAAGCGTCATTCAACTGATTTCGCTTTATGGAAACTCAACACTTCCGGGGAACATCGTCTTCAAGAGTGGGACTCACCATGGGGTGTCGGTTTTCCCGGCTGGCACATTGAGTGTTCAGCAATGTCTATGAAATGTTTAGATTCTGAAACCATAGATATTCACACTGGAGGTATCGATCATATCCCTGTGCACCACACAAATGAAATTGCCCAGAGCGAGTGTGCAACGGAGAAGCCATTTGCGCGATATTGGATGCATGTTGCGTTTATGAATGTTGATGGGCAAAAAATGAGCAAATCTCTTGGAAACACATATCGCGTCACAGAACTTCAAGATAAATTTGAGATCTCCCCTTTGGGATACCGTTATTGGCTTCTCACCTCTCACTATAGGACGCAAGTCAACTTTACTGCAGAGGCAGTACGTGCCGCCGAAACCGCACTCATACGGCTTAGGAAGAAAGTTGCGGAACTCCCCTCAGGAACTTCACCAAAGCAAGAATATATTGATGCTGTAACGGAATTCATCAATAAAGACCTAAACACTTCTGGCGTTCTTGCCCTCCTTCATACCTTTCTTTCGACAGGAAGCGATATTGACAAGGCAACAATTGCAAAAATTGATGAGCTTCTAGGTTTGGGCTTACTCATCTCTTGCGATGAAGAACTCACCTCGTTCGAAATACCAGAAGATATTGTTCGCCTTTCAGAAGAAAGACGTATAGCGAAAATTGCCAAAAACTGGAATCGTGCAGATGAGATACGAATACGTATCGCGTCTCGCGGATTCACCCTCGAAGACACGAAAGATGGACATACTATTATCCGTCCCGCATAAATAAAACGGCCTAGGCCGTTTTTTATACACTCAAAATTTTGAATGAAATTGCGCCTGTCGGAGAGGCGTGAACACAAGTGGGCCGTGCTTAAAACATAGTAAACGTGTCACGTATCGAACTAAGGGTTATTTCTTCAAAACCATAAACTTAGACACCGAGTCGGGTTTTGATTTTGCCAACAACATCCTCGATATTCCAATCAGACTTCACAAGAAAATCATACGTCCCCGCATCTGTTGCAGCAGCGACTTTTTCTGGATCATTGATATTTGTCAAAAGAATAACCGCAGCAGTTTTTCCCCATTCATCCTCACGAAGCTTTTGGAGCATCGTCAGGCCATCCATGACCGGCATCATCAAATCAAGAAGGATGAGATCTGGATGCTCTTTTAAAGCGATATCAAGACCTTCTTGTCCATTTTTCGCTTGAAATACGGTGAAGCCCTCAAATGTCAAAATATCAGAGACGGCATTCCGAAGCGGCGCTTCATCTTCAGTGACAAGAACTTTTTTATTTAACAATGTTGCCATAATGTTTATATTGTATGCGTAAGCGACGCATTCTGCGCAAGCGTATACTTGATATCACTAATAATTTGTCCAATATCATAATCAGCCTTTGTATAATAATTTGTTACGCCAAGCTGAATATATGAATGAACATTTTGTGTTGATGCTGTATTTGAAACAATAAATACAGGAATCTGACTCCATCTCGGGTCACTCTTTAATTTTACCACAAAATCGATACCGTTCCCTGCGCCCATCAAGTAGTGGTCAAGCCAAATAACATCAACAGTACCAATTGATTGCAATTGCTCTATTGCTGTATCTAAAGAAATTGCGTTGTATACGGTAAATCCGTGTGCATGAAGTGCCTCCGTAACAGCAAATGAAAGCTGTTTTTCATCCTCGACGACGAGAACAGTCTGGGTACGTTCTTGTGAATTCATATGATTATCATATTGTATCAGAAATAAACTCTTTGCATATCCACATAAAAACACCCTTGGAGGTGTTTTTATGAAAGCCCTTTTGTTCCCGTCTTCTTAATCATGCCAGAAAGTGGCATTAATACGTGGAATTTTGTTCCCTTATTTTCTTCAGAATCAAACCAGATTCGGCCTTTCGCCGATTCAACAATGGCCTTAATGATATACATACCCAAACCAGTACCCTCCGTATCCTTTTGTCGCACATTATCAGCACGGAACAATTTTTGGAACATCTGACTTTGTTGGTGTCGTGGAATACCGTATCCGTTATCCCAAACACTCAAGTAGAGATCAGAACCTTTTGTGCTAATTTCGACTCCAATTTTTCCTCCCACTTGTGTATATTTCACCGAGTTTGAGAGAAGGTTTTGGAAGACGATGCGAATTAGTTTAGGGTCGGCATTGTAGACAGCCGGAGCAGCTTGAAATACTTTCTCGATCTCCTGCTTTCGCTCAATGATTTGAGGAGTAAGCTCCGAAAGAACTGACTCTGCAATTTCAATCAAACTAACGGGCTCGGGTTCAACGGCAAAAGTACCGAGATCGATTCGCGATGTATTCAAAAGCGCATTAACAAGGTCTACCATACGGATATTTCCATGATAGATTTCTTGAACATACTGTCTCTGCTTTTCATTTAATTCACCAACATATTTTGACAAGAGCATTTCGGAATACCATCGAATTGCCGACAACGGCGTGCGAAGTTGATGAGATGCTAATGAAACGAACTCTGTTTTTGCTTTATCTACCTCCTTCCTTTGAGTAATATCTTCAGAAAGACCAACGTAGAAAATCACTTTTCCATCTTCTCGAATAGGGACGATGGTTAACGCAGCTTGATACTTTGTACCATCTTTTCGAATATTAAAAATATCTTCTGTTTTAAATGCATTTCCTGCCATAATTGCCTGATACATTTGAGCAAAAAGTTCCTCTCGCGTGTCTGCACTCTTAAGAATTCGGTGCGTCTGGCCATTGACCTCCGCAAAAAGATATCCATTCAGCTGAGACCATGCGGGATTCACGTAGACAATTTTTCCTTCAGGATCAGTAATCGCAACAGCCTGAACAGAACCATCAGTTGCCATCTTAAACTTCAATGCATTTCGAGATTCCTCGACGATTTTTTTCGTTGCGACTTCAAGCTCGCGAGTACGTGCGTCCAAAACTTCTTGAACACGACGAAGATTCGTCATGTCTTGTGTTACCCCGGAGAGCTTTGTGGCTTTCCCGTCAAGTCCATATTCTGCTCGCCCCTTATCGACGACCCAGATATACTCTCCATTTGCACGACGAACACGATATTCGATAGAGTATTCCGGCGTTCTTCTGTCAAAATGATAGGTCATTGTACGGCGAACACCTTCAACGTCGTCAGGATGAATAAGACTATACCAAAAATCAATGCGATCATTTCTTTCTTGTTCCCCATATCCGAGTAATGCCATCATATGAGGCGAAAAATACACGGCGCCGCTGATGATATCGTAATCCCAATACCCCAGACCGGAGCCAATAATCGCACGAGCATGTCGATCACTTGAAACAGCAACGGTTTGCACAACTTCGATAGCGCGCTCTGCATATGCAAAATAGGGCTTCAAGGTTATACGCATCATGATGATAATCACAATAGAAAATGCACCAACGACACTTGCAACAATAGACGTCGTATATTTATTTAAAAATGTTTCTGGCAAAAAATACGTCAACACTGTGACGAGGAGTATCATGACGAACAAAAGGACACTGGTAAGAGTAATTAAGAGTCTTCCTCCATGTGGTGGTGTAACTTTCCCTAATTGCGCCTTACCCGCTGTAAGCGGACTGACTTCCATATTTGTATCTATTATACAACAAATATGAAAAACACACTGTGGAAACAAATGCGACACATTGCTTGCAATTTTCAATTTTGGCCGTATAATACAAAAACAGTTTTCACTGCGTCGGTGGCGGAGCGGTCAATCGCAACAGACTGTAAATCTGTCGCCCAATGGGCTACGTAGGTTCGAATCCTACCCGGCGCACAATAAAAAGATGAGCACTTATGGTGCTCATCTTTTTATTTTGGAAGATCAGCTTCTGTAAAAGCAAAACTCATACCGGATGATAATTCGTGCCGAAGAAGCTTCTCTGCAATGATAGGCTCGATACTATTTTGAATAACACGCTGCATTGGACGTGCTCCAAACAAGGGATCGACTCCATGACTCATCAGATATTGAAGTAGAACGTCGTTAATCTGTAGCACAACTCCTTTTTCAAGTAAACGCTTTGCAAATTTCGATAGCATGAGCTCTGCAATACGCCGCAATGCATCTGATGACAGAGGCTGAAACAAAATGAGTTCATCAAATCGATTCAATAATTCAGACCTGAGAAGACCTTGTTCAATAGTATGAGCAATTAACTGTCTTTCGTGCACATCTGTAAGCACTGTTCCATTGCGGATGTGTGCATAGATTTCCTCCGCTGCAATATTGCTCGTCGCAATAATCACAAGATTTGTACAATTTATCTTTCTCGAACTCACATCATGGAAATACCCTTCATCAATAATTTGCAAGAAGAGATCGTGAATATTTCTGTTCGCTTTCTCGAATTCATCAAGGAGCAAAACCGCGTATGGCCTCTCGAGAAGGCAGGTCACTAGTGCACCATCTCCGGAATCTACACCACCAATAAAGCGTTCTAAAGCAGTATGATCAGAAAATTCTGTCATATCAAAACGGTGCATATTTTCTTCACTATGAAAATATTCCCGCGCAATTGTTTTTGCGACTTCTGTTTTCCCTACACCAGTTGGACCAAAGAATAGGAACGAGGCAATCGGACGGTTTTCATTACGTAACCCCAAACGACTTCTTCGTAATGATTGAGAAATCGCATGGATAGCCTTATCTTGGCCAACAACAGATTGATGCAAGACTTTCTCCAGGTTGAGCAACTGGATCTCTTCATCCTTGCCAGTTGGGCCAATCGGTATATGTGTGTGTTGTGCAACATATTCATCAACATCATCTTTAGTGATAAGGAGTGGCGCACTCTTCTCTGTAGTCGATACGATGCCAGCAAGAATATCTCGTGACTGATCAAAAAGTGTGCGATTTGTGCGAACACGATTTGCGTCAGTAATAATCTGGTGCACTGCACGCACTGAAAAGAGTACCGATTGTTCACGCTCAAGATGCTCTACATACACAATAAGTCTACGAAGATGCTCGATATCAGAGAGTTGTTCAATGTGTAATTCATGAAATGCGTGAGTAATATTCTGATGAGCAGAAAGAGGTCCATGAAATTGCTCTATACTCGTAAGTGCAATCACTTGAAGAGCTGCTGATTCAAGAATGGGACGGAGGATTCCGTCAACATCAGCTCCAAGGAGAAGTCCGCGCTGGATCAATGCGGTAATATTGTCAATAATAAGTATGCAATTCCCCGAGCGGAGTGCGTCGAGAAGAATCGACGTAAGAATGCTCTCAAATTCGCTAACAGTAGTTGCGTGTTGCTCAAAATACGGAATGTCGAACAGAAGACATTTTTTGTGTGTAAATCTTGGATGTTGTGAACGAGAAATCTCAGCCACCGCAGACTGCATAATATCCATTCCCTGCGCAATACTTGGGGAAATTATAAGTGCATTTGTCCCATCGGAGCGTTGAAGTAACTCCAGTAATTGTGCCACAGGATCCTCCGCACTTACGCCCGTAAACCGGAGATGAGACTCCACCGGGAGCACTGGTGTCGTGAATTTTTTTATGAGTAATCCATATCCATATGCTATTTCCTCACCAAAAACAGGAATTCGCGCAAGCGCCTCTCTTCCCCACCACCTTTCTTGTTCTTTTTGGATACGATATTCTGACTCAACCCACGAAGCCGCAATAGCAATATCTTCAGAATGTATTCCCTTTCGCTGCAACCACAACGCAACTTCCTCAGATTGACAGAGAGAAAGGATAAGTTCCGATATTGTATGGACACGATACACACTCGGGACTTCACGATAGTCAACGATGTGCATTCGCGTAACAAGAAATTGTCCCAATTCACTCTGTGTCACTTCAATACGCTGAAAAAAGTGCTTTCCAATTGGATGTTGAACAAAAGATCGGAGCACGTCACCTTCTTCAGCTTGTTGAAAAATTTCAGAAACTACATATGAAAGGACACGCTCATGAAACAACTCTGCTGAGGCAAGATCTTGAAAATAGGCAGAACGCGCAAATATTGTCAGCAACGCTGTATAAAGATACGTAGCAATACTCAACCCAAATATAATATTCCAAAACCCAAGCCCTGAAACAAACGGAAAGGCAACAGAAAAGTGTTCACTAATTGGTAAACGATATAAAAAACTTGCATTTGTAATATCAATACCTGGGATATGATCAACGAAAGCGAGGAGGTAAGAAAGTGACAAAGAAGCCCAAGGAGGAAGAGCAAGCTGTCCCCAGACTATCAGAACAGACAAGCACAAAAAAACGAAAACAAAAAATCCAGCACTCCAAGAAACAATATGGCGTGCGCGTGGAGAAAAAATTCTGTCTAGTGAGCATACTGCAGAATAAAACCGTGTTGTGTACTTGTGCGTTATTTGAAAAATCATAAAAACAGCGGTACGAGGAAGAATAATGTAGACAAAAGAGGTAGCGCATACCACAGCGGCAAAGCACATATCCAAAACGCGACGATAACAATGCACAACATGAATGCCAAGAGAAGGTATGCGAAACGGACAGAGAAACCAACACATCGCATAATGATGTTCACGATGATATTGGTAAAAAATTCTCCTGGGTTTTCAAAAAAACGCGGCACTTCTTCATGAAGACGATGCCAGGGGGAAAATAATGTGCGAATGAGTAAGGGAACAGAAAATATCCTTCCAATGAACCAGAATGCATTTCTCAAAAGTGCGTATCCGTCACGAACCGCATAGACGTAGTGCCAAAGAAGATATGATTGAAAAAGAGAGAACACGGACATGCAATTAGTATACCATGTAAACATTTCAATAAAAAAATAGGTCTCCCTATTTTTCCCACAACGCGCATGTGGTATACACAGTCTATCGTATTTTATACTTTTGTAAATATAGCAGCTATACTATTTGTAAAACACTTTGTTTCCAAATCGAACGTCTATTCGTGAAAGAGAGCCGCCAGCATCAAAAGCAAGTGTCCCGAGCTCTCTAAGCGCGAGTGCGAGCTGATCTACCGTGTCGTGTGCAGACTTACGAAGCGAAACAAGCACATTCCAACGGTATCCATAATTCACGACAGCATCTCCTTCTTTTCCAAAATGTATTGATCGAAGAGATAAGCCGTATTCTGCACTTTCGCGCATATATTCATGGGCATATGACATGTATTCACGAGAAAGAGTCGATCCCACACGAACCTCAATCTCATCATCCTGAGACAATACGGGGAGTGGCGCACCGGTGAACTGCGGAGCATTGTCAAAAACATATCCATCTTGCGTGACCCAAAAAACATCAGGCACACGATGTTCTTCCAAAGAAACAGTACATGGTGCACGTTCAGCGTTCTCGTCTGATGCAAACTGAGAGACAGCCAAATCACAAGAGGTGTCTGAAAAAGTCGAAATATACAGAAACGATGGAGTAAACATCGTCGTGCGAAGAAGGATATCGGGATGACTCCCGCTAAGAGATGCGTGCTGAATACGGCTATCGAGTGCATAAATATCGCTCAAAATGCGATCTTTCGGCAAAAGAAATATATTCTTTCTTGGGAAAATCCAAAACAGAGGCATTGAAGTGTGCATATGAAAGATTTCTTGAATACGCTGCGCATACTGACTCATTCCACTGTCGACAACAATACGTTCTACTCGAAATGCTGGAAGCTGAATAAACCAAAAACACACATAGAGTGCAGTAAAGAGTGTAATATATCCATATGCACACAAAAAAAACACACGATCCAAAGAACGATGAGTGTGATATGATTTATGGACATATTCTCGTTGAATATTCACAGCTTTAGTATATCATGAGACAGGAAAAAAAATAAAAAGCCAACGGCTTTTTATTTTTTCTTTGAAGTAATTTTCTTTGGAGCAGCCTTTTTAGAAGACGTCTTCTTGTTGGCAACACTCTTTTTTACAAGAGAGAGATTTGCTTTAGCTGCCTTCTTTACTGCAGGCACAACATTCTTTGTTGCAGTTTTAACAGCTTTTTTTACAACCTTTATGTCTTTAGAGAGCTTAGCGGCAACTTTCTCCTTGTCCGCTCGCACAAGCCTGCGAACTTCCTTTGCGACATGCTCCCATCCTGATTTCAATTCAGTTGCAGCACGCTGAAGATCATCAGCGGATACATCCTTCAGGGTTGTATATGCATCTACAGACTCGTCGATAATCGTGCGCATTGCCTGCTCATCAATCTTTTTGAGCTTTTTTGCCTTCTTGATCACATCCTTCTGCAAGTCTTTTGCCCAACGAGCTGCTTTTTTGCGATTCTTATCGGCATTTTTTGCACCTAGGAAATAGTATGATGCTGCGCCAGCTGCCGCCACACCGATTGCTGCTGCCGCAATACCAGCGACGAGGCCTGCCTTCTTTGCCTTAACCATATGATTATGTTTTCTTACTGTTAGTTTTAGTTTTTGACCTTGTTTTTCGCGATTGTTGCACAGGAGCATTCAGTGCGCCAGTAAAGAATTGGATGATATGTTTGATGTGTGCACCCTTTTCTCTGACCTCAGCACGAATGTCTGCAATATCATTACGAATCTCTCCCGCTTCCTCAGAGGCAATGCGTGCCATCTGTGTTATGTATTTCAAAATCCGAATGACGTAATAAAAAGCGACTACCCCAAAAACACCGAAGACTATGACAATAGCCGTTGTCACAGAAAAGAAGATGTCCATTTTGAGAAAGTCGTTCATCGCAATACACTCTCGTGTACTCATGTATTCTACCACGAAATAATTAATAGGCTGTGCATAACAAACTTCTTATTGCACAAATGCACCTGGCGTCAGCGAAACAATATCATCATGCTCACGAATAAACGTAAAAACATGATGTTCAATTTCATCCAGAGTATCTGCGTTCATAAGAAGTATACGAAGATCTTTCGCACAATCAAAACCATGAACATATGCCTTATAATGTTTCTTCATGACCGCAAAACTCTTCCTCCCTTCGTTGAGTTCAAGAAACAGCCGTGTGTGCTCCAGCATAACCTCAAGCCTTTGTCGTATGGTTATGTTATTTATGGATATATGTGGATTAAAAAACCACGGATTTCCAAAAATCCCCCTACCCACCATAACTCCGTCTGCACCTGATGCTTGCGCACGGAGGATACCATCTTCACGACTCACCACATCTCCATTTCCAATAATGGGAATTCCACTCCCCTTTGCCATCGATACGACTTCTCCAACATGCTCCCATCGAGCAGGAACAAGAGACATCTCTTTTCGCGTACGTGCATGAATTGTCAATGCATCAGGGCGTGATTCGAGAATTTTTGGAATCCATGAATCAACCTCTATTGTATTGTATCCAACTCGTGTTTTTACAGAAACAGAAATATGTTTCTCGTTTTTTCTTGCTCCTTGTTTTGCTGCAGCAATAATCTCCTGTGCAAGGGTCGGATTCTTTATCAGAAATGCTCCCGCACCTTGTTTCTCAACATTCTTATCTGGACACCCCATGTTGATATCGACACCATCAAAACCAAGTTCAAGTATGAGTGCCGCCGTCTTTTCAATGTGTTCTGGTGTACTACTAAAAATTTGTGCAACGATAGGACGCTCCTCTTCAACGTAACGGAGATCACGAAGAAGAACGTCTCGTCCAGCACTCATCAAGCCATCAGCAGATACAAATTCTGTCCACATGACATCTGGTTTTCCATATCGAGAAAACATTCGACGAAATGCTGGATCAGTGACGTCTGCCATTGGAGCAACAGCAAAGAATGGACGTGGTAATGTATTCCAAAAAGTAGACATAAATGGCTTCAATTATAACATGTTTTTCATAAAATGTACATTCCGTTACTTACATATAGAGTTTTTGTAAAATACACATTGAACGGGATATAATATAGTGGAAGTATGCACGTTTCGGGTGCGTGATGCTCGAGTTCGATTCTCGGTATCCCGACAACCCCCTCCATTGTTTCGCCTTCTGATCTCTCTGGAATACACCTGCACCGCTGAGTTATTACCATCAACATAAAAACACCCTATGGGTGTCTTTATGACGTTCGAACTTTTTTTGTTCGACCAAGTCCTTTCTTTTTTTCTACTTTCACAACAAAATCATCGTTTTTCACAGACACGGAAACGGTTGCATGGGTAAGCAGACGCTCCTTAATCATTGCATTTGCAACTGGATTAAGAATTTTCTCTTGAATGAGCCTTCGAAGCGGACGAGCTCCAAACTGAGGATTGTATCCTTCCTTCCCAAGCTTTTCAAGAGCATCTGTCGTTACAATTAAAGAAATTTCTTTATGCGACAACCTCTCCGCGACACGCCCAATCTGTACATCAACAATATTTCGAACAACTTCAGGAGAAAGAATATCAAAATTGATAATTTCATCCAGTCGGTTAATAAATTCAGGTCGGAAATAGTCTTTAAGATGCTCAATAACCTTCTCCTTCGTTCGTGCGTATTCGGCGTCGACGCTGATATCACCAGTCCCAAAGCCAATACTCTGCATTCTGTCGATAAACTCGGAACCTATATTTGAAGTCATGACAATAACCGTATTTTTAAAATTCACTACACGGCCTTTTGCGTCCGTAAGACGTCCGTCATCAAGTACTTGAAGAAGTATATTAAAGACTTCTGGATGTGCTTTTTCTACTTCGTCAAAGAGCACAACCGAATACGGACGGTGACGGACAGATTCTGTCAATGAGCCAGCTTCCTCATGACCAACATATCCAGGAGGAGCCCCGACGAGTTTTGATACGGCATGCTTTTCCATAAATTCAGACATGTCAACCCGGATAAGCGCCTTTTCGTCATCAAAAAGAAATGCTGCAAGCGCCTTTGTCAATTCAGTCTTTCCAACTCCGGTTGGGCCGAGAAATAGAAATGAGCCAATGGGGCGATGTGGGTCACCAATTCCAACACGCGAACGTCGTACAGCATTCGCAATTTTTGCGATTGCATCATCTTGTCCAACAACACGCGTTCGAAGCTCATCTTCCATTCGTGCAAGTTTTGCAACCTCTTCTTCAAGCATGCGCGAAACAGGAACTCCGGTCCAACGTGCCACCACCTTTGCAATATCCTGCTCGCCAACTTCTTCATGGAGAATGCGACGAGATGATTGCAACTTTTTCAGCTTACCTGTTTTCTCTTCAAGCTGCTTCGTCAAAAGGGGAATTCGTCCGTAGCGAATTTCCGCTGCCTTAGATAAATCACTTTTGAGTTCAGCATTCTCTGCTTCCACTCGCAAAGACTCAAGCTCTTTTTTAATATTTTTAAGATCAACGACGAGACCTTTTTCGTTTTTCCACTTAAGCTCAAACTCGCGTGTCTCTTCACGAAGATCCGCAATTTCACGCTCGATAACCTTCATCCGAGCAGTTGCTTTCTTTGCGCTTTCTCCTTCGCCTTCTGCTTCATGCTTTAAAGCTTCATTTTCGATTTCTAAGCGCATGATTTTACGGTGTGCTTGTTCAAGGAGCGCAGGCTTGTTTTCCAATTCAATGCGCAATGCTGACGCAGCCTCATCAATCAGGTCGACTGCTTTATCTGGAAGTGAACGATCTGTAATATATCGTGAGGACAAATTCACTGCTGCAAGAATCGCATCATCTGTAATTTTAACACCATGGAATATTTCATATTTCTCCTTTAACCCACGAAGAATTGCAACCGCATCTTCGATTGATGGCTCTGAAACATATACCGGTTGAAAGCGGCGCGTGAGTGCGGGGTCCTTTTCGATGTGCTTTTGGTATTCTTTTATTGTCGTTGCGCCTATCGCGCGAAGCTCTCCGCGCGCAAGAGCGGGTTTTAGCATATTTGAAGCATCCATCGACCCTTCAGCAGCACCTGCTCCAACAATCGTATGAATCTCGTCGATAAAGAGGATAATTTTTCCCTCTGAACGCTCAACCTCTTTCATAATTGCTTTCAAGCGCTCCTCGAACTCACCTCGATATTTTGTTCCTGCAATCAACAAGCCAAGATCAAGAGATACGAGATCTTTTCCACGTAAAAACTCAGGGATATCCCCCTTTGCTATGCGCTGTGCAAGCCCCTCAACAACAGCAGTCTTTCCCGTGCCTGCTTCACCAATGAGAATAGGATTATTTTTTGTTCTACGGGAAAGTATCTGGATCAGTCTACCAATCTCTTCATCACGACCAATTACCGGATCTAATTTATCTTCTTCGGCAAGTTTAGTTAATGATCGCGTATACTTCGAAATTGCACGTTGTTTTGTGTTTGCACCGTCTTGATGAGCACCCCCTTGCTGCTCTGCATCCTTTATTTGTTTCAAAGCAACCAGCACCTTGTCCTTTGAAATCTTGTGTGACTCAAGTATGTTCTGTGCTGGAGATGGGACAAAAAGCAAAGCAAGCAATAAGTGCTCAGTAGAAATAAACTCATCCTTTAACTCGAGTCCAATAGACTGTGAGGCCTCAAGAACTTGCGCAAGCTCGGCAGTAAGGTAAAGCTGATATGATGCTGCTGTTCCTCCAACACGCTCTCCCCCATCATCAATTTTTTCAATAACCTGTTCAGTAAAAGCAGAACCATCGACTTCCATTTTTTCAATTATTGAAAGAATCATGCTTTCTTCTTGCAGCAAAAGACCAGCCAGCAAGTGCATTGGCGTCACATGTGTCTGTTCCCTTTCTATTGCAAGTTCATGCGCTCTACGAATTGCATCTCTTGCTTTTGCGGTAAAATTCTGAAATGGAGGCATATGTCAAAAAAATTATAGAATATAATACACTATATTTCAGTCTTAGTCAATGCGTTTGAAATTCTTTGTTCAACTACGTGCCAATTGGCATGTGAAAAAAACGCATCAATATACGAGGCCTTTTTTAGACCGTACTCTCGTATATAACTGTGCTCAAACACGTCCATCACGAACACTGGCTTGTGAGACACCAAAAGTCCACCATCATGTTCACTAACCCAGGTGTTTCGAAAAACTCCAGCATCATCACAGGCCAAAAGAACCCAACCAATTCCCCTCATCATACCAATTTGGACAAAATCGCGTTTCCAGCGTTCAAATGAACCAAAATGATGTGCAATATGATTGGTGAGTTCTGTTGATGGAAGGGTGCCCTCATTTTGAGTCATGTTTTCAAAATAGTATTCATGGAGTTTCATGCCGTTATACTCCCAACCAAATCGTCGCTGCAACTCCGATCGTTCAACAAGTGGGGTTTCATCAAGTGGGAAGTTTTGCAATTTCTCTTGGAGTGTATTCGTGTTTTTTACATAACCTTCATACAGCGTAAAGTGATTTTGAAGGAGTTCATCAGAAAAACCACTCATACCGAGAAGATGTGTAAAATTTTTTGGTTCGTAATGCATAAAATGAAAATTAAATTGTATGTTGTGCTAATGGAAGCACTTTGCGCAACGCCCCAGCAAATGCATCAATATCAGAAGGAAGGGTATGCTTCCCCATGGTAACACGAATACCCGAAAGCGGTCTGGGGGCAGCTGAATATTCAGAGAGCGTTGAAAGCACGAAAGATTCTTCGCTTTTTCGCTCATCACACGCACTTTTCGTCGAAAGCGAGAAGCCTTCATTGTCCAATAAAATAACAAGATATTCATGGTCGACGCCATCAAATGACACATGAACGTTATTTACAACTCGACAATCTCCACGTGGTCCATTGACGCGCATTGAGATGCGGAGAGAAGAAGCCACATCATGCAACAAAGAAAAAAGGTGTTCCCTTATTGGAAGAATACGAACAGTTTCGTCAAGTGCAGCCTGTTGCGCACGAACAATCGCCTCTGCAAACCCTACTATTGAAGCTGTATCTTCTGTTCCGGAGCGCAACCCAAATTCTTGCCCACCACCAACCAGATGTGATTCAATATGCACATGAGTCCCCCGATAGAGCAAACCGATACCTTTCGGACCATAAATTTTTGCTCCGTTACAAGAAAGCAAGTCGACCCCAAGACGAGGGATATTCATGTCATGATAATTCACTGCTTGAGTTGCGTCAGTATGAAGAAGTGGGTAGACATCGTCTCCAATTGGACTCTTATCTCTTGTTACTCCACGAATGAGCTTTTTGTATCGGCGGATCTCTCTGGCAATTTCCGAAATAGGTTGGATTGTTCCTATTTCGTTATTTACCAAACCAACACTCACAAGCACAGTGTTTGGAGTAAGACGATCAAAAACCTCTCTTGGAGATATAACGCCATCCTCACTCACTGGAAGATAACGAACAATCACCCCTTGTTTTTCAAGGGCACGTGCGTATGCACGCACAGCTTCATGTTCAATAGGAGACAGAAGGATCTCTGGAGTCTCTCCTGAATGAATATGCTTCCAGTATGCAATGGTACCAAGGAGCGCAAGGCCTATAGATTCTGTTGCCGATGCAGTAAACACGCATGTCGTTTTCGAGACGCCAAGCACATTGCCAATTTTCTCACGCGCTCCGTCAATAGCTCGTTTTGCGAGCATACCATCAAAGTGAATTGCCGAAGGGTTTCCATAGCTCACAGTCATAAGAGGAAGCATAATTTCAGCAACATGGCTATCAAGTGGGGTTGAAGCTGCATAATCAAGGTACGTTCGTTTCATACCACTATTTTGCCACACGTTTTCGATTTGCAAAAGTGCCCACTCGTACAGTATGATACATGCATGCATTACACCGTCATTGCAATAGGACTTCTATCGACGTCAGTCATTGTCTTAACCATATGGGTCATTCTCTTAGAGAAAAAGATTTCCACCCTACTATCTGGGAACAGTGCAACTTCCCTGGAACACATTATCCTCAAAAATCAAGAAGACATTGAGTCATTTAAAGAATTCCAAGATAATATGCGAATAGAACTCAACAAGCTGGATCTTCGCATGCAGAAGAAACTCCATGGTGTTGTCTTGAAAAGGTTTAATCCGTTTCAAAACACAGGCACTGGTGGAAATCACAGCTTTGCAGCTGCATTCCTCGATGAACACGGGAATGGAGCAGTGATCTCCTCTCTATATACCAGAGAAAAAGTCAGCATGTACGCAAAACCTGTTACAGGACGTGAATCTGACATTGAGCTCACGGAAGAAGAACGCTGTGTTATCGAGAAAGAATAAGCATGAAGTATGCTTATTTTTTTATAGACGAATATCATATTTTGTGGTAGTTTGAAAATATTGTCATTATTCCGCTAACGCGCTTTTTTATGTCTGAGAGATCACCAATTATCGTTATTATGGGCCACGTTGATCACGGGAAGTCTACTCTTCTCGATTATATTCGTCATACGAATATTGTTGCCACTGAAGCAGGCGGGATCACCCAGCACATAAGTGCGTATGAAGTTGAGCATAAGACTGGTGACGGCGGATCAAAGCGCATTACCTTCCTCGATACTCCAGGCCACCAAGCATTCACTGGAATGCGTGCGCGTGGTGCAAAAGTTGCGGATATCGCAGTGCTTGTAGTTTCAGCAGAAGATGGTGTTAAAGCGCAAACCATTGAAGCATATCAAGCAATAAAAGAAGCACATATTCCTTTCATCGTTGCAATCAATAAGATTGATAAGCCGAATGCGAATCCAGAAAGAACAAAACAATCACTCGCAGAGGCTGATATTTTTGTCGAAGGATACGGTGGAAATATTTCCTACGTACTCCTATCTGCAAAAACAGGAGAAGGAGTTGATGCTCTTCTCGACCTCCTTCTTCTTACCGCAGAGCTTGAAGGATTAACAGGAGACGCATCTTCACCTCTTGATGGCGTCATTATTGAGTCCAAAATGGATCCAAAAAAAGGAGCAACAGCAACACTTGTTATTACAAACGGAACTGTCCGAAAAGGACAATTCATTGTCTGCGATGGCTCATATGCTCCACTTCGTATTATTGAAAACTTCCAGGGTAAACCGGTTGAGTCCGCATCCTTCTCATCACCTGTACGCATAACCGGGTGGACGTCGGTGCCAAAAATTGGAGCACGAGTCACAACAGTTGATTCAAAAAAAGAAGCAGAATGTTTTATTGATTCTGATTCCCCTCTGTGTGTATCAATGCAACAACAATCTGACGATGAGCGCTGTGTCATCATTCCCGTGATCATTCGCGCAGACGTTGCGGGAACGCTTGAAGCTATTGAAGGAGAGCTCCTTAAAATTACTCACCCTCGCGTTTTGCTCAGAATCATTTCAAAAGGGGTCGGCGCTGTCACCGAAAATGATGTCAAGCTTGCAATTGGATCAGAAAATGCGGTAATCCTTGCATTCAACGTAAAGCACGATGCGCTTGCACAGGACCTTGTCACTCGAAATAATGTAAACATACATGATTTCACAATCATCTATAAACTTACTGAGTTTATAGATGACCTTGTACGTGAACGAGCACCACACATTGAAGTAAAAACTCCACTCGGCGAACTCCGTATTCTGCGATTCTTTTCTCAACAAAAAGACAAACAGGTGCTTGGTGGCCATGTTGAGTCAGGAAAAATCATCAAAGATACACGTTTCACCATCCTAAGAAAAGGAATAGAAATTGGCGAAGGAAAAATACTCGAGCTCCAACAGCAAAAAATGAAATCTCAAGAAGTTACGGAAGGAAATGAATGTGGTTTGATGGTTGAATCTCGTTTTACTATCGCAGAAAGAGATGTTCTCGTTCCATTTATTATCGAGAAAAAGCAATAATATGAATGATAGAATTGCAAAAATAAAAGACGAACGTGCAGAGCACCTCTTAAAAGAAATGGCAGCCCAATTCGTTGCAAGGCACTCAAATCGGCAATCACTTCTTACTGTCACACGCATTGAACTCTCAAGAGATCTAAAGCATGCAAATATTCTGCTTTCCGTATTTCCACGAACAGCTGAACACGGTGCAATTGATTTTCTGAACAGACACAAAGACGACTTCCGAGATCTTCTCAAAGAAAAAACACGCCTTCATATCATCCCGTTTGTCTCATTTGTTGCAGATGAAGGAGAATACAATAGGCAGAGAGTAGACGAACTCCTCGACCATCAGTAAACATAAAAAGAGCAAGAAGACTTGCTCTTTTTATGTGCCCGGGGCGGGACTCGACCCAGAATCACGGATATGTTCTTCGCACACTCGAACATATCTCGTGTTCTCGGTCGGCCACTCGCCGTCGCAAGCGACATGCTCCGTGGCTTCGAGTCCCGACAGAAGCAAAGCAGTTTGCTTCTTCCCCGTGTACAAAAAAGAGCAAGAAGACTTGCTCTTTTTATGTGCCCGGGGCGGGACTCGACCCAGAATCACGGATATGTTCTTCGCACACTCGAACATATCTCGTGTTCTCGGTCGGCCACTCGCCGTCGCAAGCGACATGCTCCGTGGCTTCGAGTCCCGACAGAAGCAAAGCAGTTTGCTTCTTCCCCGTGTACAAAAAAGAGCAAGAAGACTTGCTCTTTTTATGTGCCCGGGGCGGGACTCGAACCCGCACGTCATATAATGACGGGAGATTTTAAGTCTCCTGCGGCTACCATTACGCCACCCGGGCGTAGTGCAATCGTACATGAAAATTGCAGTTTTGAAAAGCACTGTTACTCGTAAAATTCTTTGCCAATTCTTGTGAATCCTGCTATAGTGTTCTCACGGCACGGTGGCGAAGTGGTAACGCTGCGGTCTGCAAAACCGCCATGCGCGGGTTCAATTCCCGCCCGTGCCTCAAGAAAATCCCGATGAGGGATTTTTTGCACGGGAGAAAGCACCTCAATTAGGTGCTTTCGTCGGGAATTGAAAAGTGGAGCCAAGTCCGCAGCGAGTCTACGAGTGAGGACTGGCGAGCTCGGGTAGGAGCCACACAATATTTTCTGAGTGCAACGAAAGAAAATATTGCTGTGAGCTGACACCAATTCCCGCCCGTGCCTCAAGAAAATCCCGATGAGGGATTTTTGCTTTCTGTACATGCGTTCTTTTCCTTCATGACACAATTGACAAATGTGCAGGGAGTGTTAAAATCCCGAAGGACCGTGGCAACTCGCCACACAACAACAACCCCTCCTTTGAGGCTAAACAATATGAAGTACCTTCTCAATCCCCCTTCCCTTCGCACTCCGGACGGCACGCTTGTCATGCTGTCCAAGAAACTTAGGGAAGAACTTGGGTCCAGTGTCGGGACCGTCGTGTCTCATGACAAGGAATCCATGACGTCCGACATCCGACTCATGGAACCCAAGAAGGTCGAGAAATGTGCACTCTGCGGTGGACCAGTTCGTTCGAATCGGACGACCGGTGTCATGCGGTGTAAAGATCTCGACACCTGCGCTCACTCGCACGGCTTCACGCCGACAAAGCGCCTCATCTCCATCCCCCCATCTGAATACTCAGTCATGCGAGGTGATGACTAAATATCTGCCCACAACATATGTTGTGGGCATTTTCTCTTGCAATTTTATGTACTTTTGCTAATATACTCCTATCCCTCCTTAGCTCAGTTGGTAGAGCAGCTCGCTCTTAACGAGACGGTCCGAGGTTCGAGTCCTCGAGGGGGGACAAAAAAGCACCACGAGAATGCGATAGCGTTCTCGTGGTTTGCTTTTTCCTCCATCGAGGATGAGAAAAGCGGAGCCGGGTTCACCGTTGTCGCGCCACAGTACTGATTCATCAGTACTTTTGAAACACACGGCCGGCGAGCTTTAGCCCTGCTTGTATACCATGGATTCAGATTCATCTGAAACCACAAATGTGACAAGGGATGAAGCGGCTCTTGAAATACAAATTTCACATATTCTCACAATAAAAAACACGCGTACGCGTGTTTTTTATTCAACAATTTTAATATCAATATCATCAACCGCACTTGGAAAATATTGTTTCCAGAATGGATGTAAAGTTGCTGTCACATGCTCGATTCCAGCAAATCTTGATGCAACTTTTGACACATCCCCTTTTGGAACGTTTAGGAGCGCTCTAGCGAATGCGATTGAATCCACGGAATACACGACGATTGCATCACCCTTTACAGAAATGGATACTTTTTCAGTTTTTGTAAAATCTATTTTCTCTTCCGTGGCGTATGCAACCTGGAGCAATTCTGGCTGTTTTAACAATACTTTTCCTTGATCAAAATCTTTGAGTGTCTTGTTGGCAACAACAGATGCGAGTACGGTACGCTCAATAACAGGGACAACGACGGTTCCACGAAGAACAACTCGCGCCTTCTCTTCCACGTCAGATGGCTCTAAAACTGGATCAAAGTACGTAAACTGATAAAGGGATTCATACGCAACATGTTGAGGAAGTAATTCACGTGAAATCCGTGCCCTCAATTTATTTTCAAGCTCAACGCGAAGCATCTTCGCGGTTTCAGTCATCACTTCAGCTGGGACTGTTTTCTTTACACCAGAAGATCCTCCGGAAATATCTGAAATGCTTTTTCCCGTTACCAACTCATACTGTGGCTTTCCTTTTAATCCCGGGAGGGTAAATTCAACCCCTGCTTTTTTATTGTAATCAGGGCCAGCAGACTCCGCATATACCATGACATCAAGCGTCCCCGGCTTCTCCCCTACTGCGGCTGGAATTTTTACATTTTCACGAATGCGATAAATCTTTCCATCGGGTGATTCCAGGCGCGTTGTCTTTATTAATTGCTGAGAAGTTTTTTGCTTATTAAACAACGTAACCTTACCAGAAGCGGTAGCAATGGTCGTTTTTGATTCTGTCGCGATAACATCAAGCGATGATGTGTCTTCGATGACAAACGCGGTCAATGGCACCTGACCATCGGAACCTCCGTCCTTTACAAGATCAAGCTTCATGTCTACTGACACAGGATATTGTTTTGCTTGAATCACCACATCTGCACCAGAGAAATAAGACAATCCAACAATAACAAACACACAGACGGCAAGTGGAACCATGACCCAGGGGATCCAAGAAAAGAACTTCTGTTTCTCTTGTGGTAATGCACTGCGATATGCATGACCCTTCCCCCCACGTTCGGGATAGCTATCGTCATCGACAGTTTCATCAAAAGATGTATATCCCACGGTGTCCTTCTTCTCTTTTTTATGTGCAAATTGCTCCAAAATCATATCTTTTGGACGATGTGATGGTGTTTGTGAAGGCAAAACGCTTTCCTCGGATCTAACAGGCGTTTCTTCTGCAATGGAGTCATTCGCATGGTAAATCGTCCCCTGAAGCTCTTCTACTTCATGATGAAGAGCATGTGCATCAAATTCAGAATGTTTCTCAATTGAATTACTATTTACGACTGAAGGTTTAGGGATACGACGAACAACACGTCGAATAATTCGGCGTTTTTTTGGTGTTGCATCTTCTTCTGGGATGTATTCTTGCATAGAATTACGAGTGATAGGTGCTATGTACGTGAGAATAGCTCTTGTATAACAACATCATAACACACAAAAAAGGATCATGACAATTTGCATATTGGTACTCCGGAACATCGCCAACAATCCCCTCTCGTGAATCATCTCGCAAAGTATACAATTCGTCATTTATGTATTCTTCGATGTGTTTTTGAAATTGTGGCCGAGCCCAATGTCGTGCAACGAGAAAAACTTTTTGTGGTAATGGGTAAGACTTCTGAAATGATCGAATCGCCTGTAGGTAAAATTTTCCCCACTCTTCGAGAGATTGATGTAGGAGCTGAGAAATTCTTTGAGAACGATGCTCGGAAAGTTTTCCCTGCACATGCGCGTGGAGTTCGGTTTCTGCAACATATGGTGAGAGAGAGAGCGATGCTGCCAAAGAGCGAACGAGTGACTTTGTTCCGATTGGGAAAGATAAAGACTCTAACAAAACACCTTCATGCACGATCGCAACATCAGAAACTTCTGATGCAACATCTGCAATAACAAATGACTGATGGGCGCTCTGTCCATCCCGCAGCGCCACATAAATTCCAAAAAGATACGTCTGAAACGAAATAGGAACATTTGACCACCGCGAATGGAGGATATTTTCAAGAACATCATGCATATGTGAGGACATCGCTGAATAGTGAGTAAAAATTTCAATATCAGTAGCGGTCCTTCCGATAGGGTGTTCAACGGGATAACCATTCACTCGCGCCTGCATCATCTGATGTGAAATTACAATGGGTTTCGTAAACAAACCGGCCTGCTGCGTCATATCACGAAGAAAAAGCTCTTGTTCTTTCTGAATAATATTCTGAAGTGATGACTTTGTTATCTGGAAGGTATCATCCTGCGAATATCGAACAACGCGCGTTTGAGAAACACACCACGGTGACGCAAGAGCAATGCACACATGTTTTGGTATTGGAAGAGATGGGTGCGTTGCACTAAGCTCATCAAGATTTTTCTTTAACGCATCCTCAATGAGTGCATAGAGTCGAGCAAGAGTTACTTTCTCCTGAAATGGAAGATCTTTTCGTAAAGATGCAAGCGTATGTGCTCCACTAGCATCATATCGCACGCATGCGCAAGCAACAGATCCTGATCCAAGCTCAACAAACAATACAACATCGTTATCAGAATTCGTTGTGTGAAAATATGAGAAAAGAGACATATGAAAAGTATACCACGAGAGAAATTCTCTACTGCAAGTATTTTTGCTTATTTCGCTTGTGCTGTTCGAATGTATCTGCGTAGTATATATTTCCCGAAGCATCCGAAAGATAATATACGTGTGTATTCTTTTTTGGATTCAATGCCGCGCGGAGACTTTCAAGACCAGGGCTTGCTATTGGTGTTGGGGGGAGCCCCTTGTGACGATAGGTGTTATATGGCGAATCAACCATTAGGTCATCTTTCGTCAACTGCAGAGATGCCTTATTCATAAAATACAAAAAAGGTGCGTCCAGTTGCAATGGCATTCCCATGTGCAACCGTCGATAAATGATATCTGCAATCATTCGCTTATCTTCCTCTGTTTTACCTTCTGTTTCGAGAAGTGATGCAACAATAACAACCTCCTCCCAATTTCTGCCTTGTGACGCAGCCATAGCTTTAATAGGCTCTGTCTTTTTCTCAAAATTTGAGTAGAGTGTCTCTGCTACTGTTTGGGCAGTTGCAGTTTTATAAAAAATATACGTATCAGGGAAAAGATATCCTTCTTGATTCTGTGTTCGTTCCAGAAACTCTTGTTCATCAAAAAATGGTAATGTCTTTTTTAGCGTTTCGGCAATCTCTGTTCTCGCCAACCCCTCACGCAATAAAACGCGCACAGAAGATACGCCAAAATCACCAGTGCACATACGATCAACTACGACACCAAGCGAATGGCCGTGGACAAAAAGGTACTCCCCTTCACGGAGTGTTTTAGCACAACCTTTTAAAGTAACATATACACGAAACAGAAAGGGAGACGAAATAATTGAATGCTCATCTAGTCGCCTGGCCACCTCACGCACAGTCTGTCCCTTTTCGACAGAGAAAAGTGTATTATTTTGAAAACCTCTTGGGGTAGCATACAGTATCCACAAAATGCTAGCAGCTGACAATAAAGCAAAAACGCCACCCGCAGAAAGCATAATGAGTAACTTGGACACAGACATGCGGGTTGTGCCATCTTTTGGTGATTGATGGTCCCGAAGAGTAACGATTGTTTCCATGGAATATATTAAAGATGAAAAAGCGCGGCATGTTGTCGTGCTTTTTCGTGTTATGTTATACAGGAAGATTACTTGGAGGCTCTGCTTTTCTAGACTCAATACGAGAGAAGGTTGGTGTTGCTGATACTTTCCCTGGAAAATGGTAAATCGTAGCAAGCTCTTCAGTATTAAGCACAAACGGCGTCCCTCCTGAGTAGAAATACTCTCTCTTGCTGTACGCGTCAAAAAACTTACTTTTCATCTTCTTTAGCTCCTCACCGGTTTTATCTTTTTTTGGATCTATCTTTGTCGCCTTTGCATCTTTAAATCCATTCAACTCAAGTGAAGAAAACTGCTTCAGTATATTTGTAAGACCAGCAAGGTTTGTTTTATCAAAATGTTCTTTCTTTGCAATATACAATGCGCGAATACCAGTATCAAAACCATACTTTGCAACAGAACGATCCATGGCATCAATAGATTTCTTCTGCGCTGCAGAGAGTTTGTCGAATCCCTTTTCTTTTAATTCTTTAATTAACTTATCAGCTTCCTTTTTCCAATCTTGTGTTGGTTTATCTTTCCACACCTTCCACCAATCTTCCGGCTTTTCTGGTGCCGCAAAACGATCACCAGTCGCCTGGATCATAATTTGCAACCATGCATGCTGCTCACGACCAATAGATCCGAGAAACTCCAGCACAACGGTCATAGGATCAATTTTATATTCTTCTTTCAGGTCAAGCTTATCTAATCCATAGTCCACATACGTCTTTATTGGATATGGATCGGGCTTCGTCAACGCAAATTCAACACCGTGCAAATCCCATTCTTCTGTGTCGCGACCATATGGTACTCGCGAGGTATAATCATCAACTTCACGCACTTCAACATCTGGGTACTGAGAATACAAATGTGTCGATACAAGCTTCACAAAATCTTTCGGAACATACATAAAAAACCTCACTGCGCCCTCTGCAGAAACCATTTCCAAAGAAAACCAACTATTGTATTTTCCTTTCGTAATTTGATCCCACTCTCTCGGCCGTTTAAATGGCTGATGCATCGCCTGAAGCACCAGCTCCATGGCAAGTGGAGATTTATCAATATTTTTTGGAATACGTATTTCGATAACACGAAACTCCATCTTTTTTAGTGCTTGTTGCTTTCGTAATTCGATGAGTGTCGGCTTAAGTGTTTGCCACATCAACCAAGGACCCCAGAGAAATGTAAACGAGACAATAATATTATACGCGTACCGAAAAACTGTAATCGCGGGGGTATATGCTTGCGATTCCTGGAAAAGATAATAGAGAGATTGCATCTCTTCAAACATGTATGTCTTGATTATACCATACGCATTTTCCCCTATGGTATAATCCCGTGATGGATATCACACAGAAGGATCGAGCAGGCATCATTGCACTCTCTATCATAAGTTTTCTTACCTCATTTCAACTCGGATTTACAACATACATTGACTCATCTTATCTTTCGACGCTTCTTTCTCGATATGTTGCCCACCCAGAAGCATATGTGGGGTATATATTTACTCTTGTGGCAATCACAACGTTTGCCCTTTTTATCTTTACCCCAAAGCTCCTTCGACGCTTCGGGAACAAACGTATTGCACTTGCGTCAGCCGTCATGCTCCCATTTTCTCTCATCACCCTAGGGTTACAACCGCACATCACTTTTACAATAATTGCTTTTATACTCGCAAGCCTTTCGGTCACACTTCTCTACACAACGTCTGACATTTTTATGAATGCCTATACAAAATCGACCAATGAGGCATTCGTACGAAGCGTGTATTTCACAGCAAGCTCTCTTGGGTTCATGCTATCCCCTGCTCTCGCCGGATATCTAGCGTCAACATATAATTTTTCATTTATATATATCTCTGCAGCAATTGCCTCTCTCCCTATTGCCCTTGTTCTCCTTCGTTCAATGAAAGGATATCGTGATGCGGAATATGAAGACGTTCCTGCATTTCCAAATCGCGAACTCCGAACGAAAACACCGGACCTTGTTCCTGTTTTTATTGCTCATTCCGCTCTGCAGATATTTTACTCTGTAATGACCGTGTATACGCCAATTTTTCTTATTCAACACGTCGGGCTTCATTATAATGAATTTGGCATAATTATTACCATCGCACTTTCAGCATTTATCCTTCTCCCTGTTATGCTTGGCTACGTAGCAGATAAGTTCCTTGGAGAAAAAGAATTCATCATTTCTGGGACAATCATCATGGGGGCAAGTCTTCTCCTTCTCCCTGTATTTGCACAATCCCCACAATCGCTCTTTCTCTGGGGGACACTTCTTTTTGTGTCACGTATTGGTGCTGCGGCAAGTGAATCCATGACAGATGCATACTTCTTCAAAAAAATCGAACACACGCACCCATCGTATATTGCATTCTATCGACGTGCACGCCCGACAGCGCTTCTATTCACACCGATGCTCTGTTCTGTCTTACTTCTTATCCCAGGGATGAATATTTCTCACGTTTTTATTGCGACAGGAACAATTATTCTCCTTACCCTTCTTTCTACGGTAGGGATTCAAGATACAAAATAAAACAGCACAGATGTGCTGTTTTATTATGAACGGTATACTGGAGATTTGAGTATTGTTCGAAGTATATAATCATGGTCATCGGTAATGGTATACAACTGCATATCTTTTTTTTCAACTGCTGCATATTGTTCAAGAAGCACTTGCTGAATAAATACATTCAACGGATTCCAGAAAGATGACCCGACAAGAAAGATTGGAATTTTTCGAATTTTCTTTGTTTGCACAAGAGTCAAGATTTCAAATAATTCATCCAATGTTCCGAACCCTCCTGGGTAGAAAATATATGCTTCCGACGCAAAAGACATTGTCGTTTTGCGAGAAAAGAAATAATAAAATGACATTGATGCGGTTGTATATGGATTCAGAATCTGCTCAAAAGGAAGTTCTATGTTCAAACCGATCGATACCCCACCAGCCTCCTTTGCACCCCGATTTCCAGCCTCCATGATTCCTGGACCACCTCCTGTCACCACTGCATATCCAGATCTCGCAATCTTTGCTCCCAATGCACGCGCATCCTTATATACTTCATGATTTTGTTTAAAACGTGCTGAACCATAAATAGTCACGGACTTGTCGTACTGCTTGATAAACTCAAGACCATTTTCAAATTCAGCAGCAATGCGTGAGGTGCGTCGATGTTTGATACCGTGTGAAAGTTCTTCTACTGTATGAAACTCGCGCTTTACCTTTGCCTCAGGTTTATTTATGCGACCAAGAACAGGTTTCGCTTCCTCCTGCGTAGACTTTGTATTTTTTCCGCTCGTCAGTGTGTTTTCATTTTTAATTTTCGCCATGTTCCGAGTATACCACACCATATGATATACTCGAATAATGGAAAGTATCCTGGTTTTTTTCAAGCACAGCATCATCTCCTTGCTTATGTTATTTGGCCTCATCTCTCCCGCAAAAGACCAGAATAATCTCCCTCCAGTTCTCCCGATTCCTCATTCGGCACAAACGCCTCAAGTCCAAGCGAAGCAACCAGAAGCATTGGCATCAGAACATGGGCCAAGCACAAGTACGCAGCCACATCATGAACCCACACGCAGAGAAGAGAAAATTCTTCCTCCAACATACGATCCAACAAAAACACAGATCAATCAATTTGATATTTTTATTGCCACAAATAAAGAACGCGTCACACACACACTCCCGGTATTTTCATGGAACACCCACCTGGAAACCATGGCAAAAGCAAAAGTGCGAGACATGATCGATAAACAATATTTTGCACATGAATCTCCTGATGGAAAAAATGTGGATGAACTCGCAGGGCAATTTGGATATACCTATTCACTTGTAGGAGAGAACTTAGCTATGGGAGACTTCATGTCAGGTCAAGATATCGTTACGGGATGGATGAATTCTCCGGGACATCGTGCAAATATACTCAAGTCACAATACACAGAAATTGGCATTGCTGTCGCACTTGGCATGAGTCCTGGGGGGCGTATGATGTGGTATGCAGTGCAGGAATTTGGAAGGCCAGCACCGTCGTGTACTCCCCCCAACCAGACCCTCACCACAGCTATTGCACAACAAGAAAATACCCTCAGTCAACTGAAGAGAGAACTGGATGCACTCAATCAAATGATTCATCAGACACGCGATCAAGACACCTACTTACAGTTAGTTCAAGAGTATAATGCAAAAAGTGACATTCACAATGCGAACCTTACAGCGATCAAACCAATAATTTCAACCTATAATTCTGAAGTAGAAAAATACAACGCATGTATTGCACAAGAAGAAGTAATCATAAAAAAATAAAAGCGAATGCTTTTATTTTTTTATTGTGGCGAATAATAAAAATTCTTTATTTCCATCTCCACCAAGGACCGGTGAATCGATAATGTCTTGAACAGAAAACCCAAACGATTCTGCAGTACGGGCAACACGTTGGCATGCCGCATCATGGAGAGCTGGATTTTTTACAATCCCCTTGTTTATTTCTTTACGGCCAACTTCAAACTGTGGCTTAATCAAAGCCACGACATCCATCGTACCTGAAGTGATTTCAGACACTTTCGGCAATACATGTGCGAGAGAGATGAAAGAGACATCAATAACTGTCATATCAGGTATTCCAGACTGAAACAAATCAGAAGTAACGTCTTTAATATGGAGACCCTCACACAATGTAATTTTTGCATTATTGCGAAGCGAATCGTGAAGTTGTTGTGTACCAACATCAACTGCATACACATGTGCAGCACCTCGACTCAACAGAACCTGAGTAAAACCACCAGTCGAAGAACCCACATCTAAAACCACACGATCAGAAACAGAAATATTCCAAGCATCCAGTGCGGCAATGAGTTTTAGTGCGGCACGAGAGACCCATGGGATTTCCTCTTCGAGAAGTTCTATTCGGGCAGTACAGCAAACATGCTTTGCTGGCTGCGATACAATCAGTCCATCAACAGTAACTTTTTTTTCTCTGATGAGTGTATTTGCGCGAGCACGAGAAGACACATGGCCTGATTCAACAAGAAACACGTCAAGGCGCTGTGAGCCGTTCTTCATATTATTGCTTTTCTACAAATGTAAACGCAATACCCTTTTTCCCAGCTCTCCCTGTTCGCCCAATACGATGGACATAGTCGTCATAATTTTCAGGAGCGTCATAATTGATAACATGTGAGACGTCTGGAATATCCAAACCACGGGCTGCGACATCTGTGGCGACAAGAATTTTTGCTTTCAGTGTTTTAAAATCCTTAATTGCGCGTAAACGCTCTTTTTGTGATTTATCACCGTGAATAGATACCGCAGCAAAACCAGAGCGAAACAAAATCCGTCCGAGCTTTTCAACTCCATGCTTTGTCCTTCCGAAAACAAGAACCTTATCAGCATCTGTGCGCGAAAGGATTTCTGTAAGTTTATGAAATTTTTCGTTTTTATCTGCTACAAATATCACATCTTGTTCCACATTCTTACTTGTTTCTCGTTTTTTAACGGAAACACGAACGGGATCTTTAAGAAATGATTGTGCGAGCGTCTCGATTTCTTTTGCAAACGTAGCAGAATAGAATAATGTTTGACGCTGATCAGGCATTTTCTCAATTAAGTAACGAATATCGTTAATGAAACCCATATCGAGCATACGATCTGCTTCATCGAGCACAAAATTATGCACTTTTGCAATGGCAAGATACCCCTTTTCAATATGATCTTTAATCCGGCCAGGTGTTCCGATGATAACACGTGCACCCTGCTTTAAGCGCTGTACTTGATACGTAAATGATTGTCCGCCGACTAAGAGTGCTGTAGTGATACGAGTTCCTCGCGCAAAATCAGCACACTCCTGGTCAATCTGAACAGCAAGCTCTCGAGTTGGTGTTACAACGAGGAGCATTGCATGCGGGTGATGTATCAACTTGTGAAGCATCGGAATAAGAAATGCTGCAGTTTTCCCTTCTCCAGTATTTGCTATACCAACGACATCCCTCCCTTCCAGTGCTGGGGGGATAGACTGATCTTGAATGGCAGTGGGAATAACGTACCCTTTCTTCACAATATTATTTTTAATCGTCTCGTGTACTGCAAAATCAAGGAACTGATGTTTCGGGATATAAGGCGCATCCTGTTCAACAGAAACAGATCGATTAATAAAACGATCAGCAGAAATAACCGGTGCTCCGGTTTTTTTTGTTGCCTGTTTTTTCGGCAACTTTCCCTCTACAACCTCACGGAAGACATCGTCTTCAGCAAGCGCCTCTGGCCCTTTTCGTGCGCGGCGCATTTCGCGCTCAGAAGGCTCATAACGACCTCCGCCACCGATTCCACCCAAAATCATTACTCGCCTTCTCGGCCGTAATGTTGGATCGTTTATTGGGTCTGAAGAGGCGCGCGAAAGCCCTGACGACTCTGGCGCTGTGCGAGTGTGTCGACGCGCAGGGGGGCGTGTCGAATATTTTTTATCCATAATAATGAAGTGATATTAACCAATATAGCGCGCAATGCAAAAAAGACTCAAAGGATATGCCAGAAGGCAAAACATGAAAGAAAAGAGAAAATAATAGCAAAAAGAACCTATGTTCAAATTGCAAAATGCACCACGTGTGGATGATGCATGAGACATTACGCATCCCTATCGCCCACAAAGGATACGACGAGATGCTCATATTGTAACACAAATCCATTTTTCTGTAAACAAAAGCCCGGACGGCGTCCGGGCGTTCAGCGCTTGGTAACAGGATATCGCCTGTGATTGTCCTCCAAGCGAAAAATGACAACGGGGTCAACCCCAACCTCTGTCATACCAAGCCTTTTTGCGGCAAGATAGGAAAGATCAAGGATACGACCCCCATAATACGGGCCGGCATCATTAATCCAGACCCAAATGGCGAGCTTCGTGCGCAGGTTCTTTACAAGCACCCACTCGCCAGCAGGATTTGCATCGATGATCCCCTTGTGAGCTGCAGTCAGTGCATACTTTGCACCGAGCACACTCCCATAGGCATCAAAGTATTCCCCGTTGGCGGTTGTCCGTCCATGGAAGATGTCTCCATGGCCATAATATGAAGACATCCCTTTGTGGAACGGCCTCAGCACAATTCGACCTTCAGGGCGCGGGGGGCGCGCAAGCGCTTTTTTCATCTCTCTTGCTCCCGCGGGGGGTCCAGCGTGGACGTTGGAACCGAGGCAAAAGAGCAGACTAACCAAAACCAATGGTCTCATTTTTGTCTCCAAAAGAACAATATATTATTACCACAGTTATTGACGTATGTCAATAACATTATCCCCTTAACACCTCTATATTCCCTGCTACCATAGAGCGACATGATTATTGAAATCCGTAATAACCCTCAAGCGCAATTTTCTCTGAAAGTTAAAAAATCAACAGCGGGCTTAGGTCTTTTTGCATGCGAACCAATCCAAAAAGGTGCAAAAATCATTGAATATGTTGGCGTTCTTCGTTCATCTTCCAACGACCTTTCAAATAAGTATATCTTTAACGTCAACTCAAAAATTGATATTGACGGCTCACCGCGATACAACACTGCCCGATATATCAACCATTCCTGTAATCCAAACGCAGAAAGTATTATAAAAAAAGGGCATGTTTGGATTTCAGCTATCAAGGACATTTCCCCAGGAGAGGAAATCACTTACGACTACGGTTCCGAATATTTTGATATAATAATACAACCTCTTGGATGCAAGTGCTCCTCATGCATCAAGTAGTCCTTTCATGCACACACTACGCATCATTCTCTTTCTTGCCATCATCATCGGAAGCGGATGGTTCTTTTATAGTACATACTCAAACCAAAACCCAAGCAATCAAAACAGCGCCCAAAATCAAGACACCTACAAAAAGAGCCTTCCCTTTTTTACGATCGAAGAAAAAATAGAACACAAACAACAGCTCTCTCGTGTTGCAAAAATTCAACAACCACATCTGTACATTGACAGCAACCCGACAGCGGCAGAAAAAATTAACATGTATATAGAACGCATGATTGACGACGAACGTATAGCGTTCTTCGAGCGCATAAACATAACTCCTGGAATACAAGCATCTTCAAGCACACCTCAACTAGGAACTCTATCTATACAATTTGAGGAGCTTTACACACACCCTCAACTCATTAGCATTGCACTTCATGTTTCAAAATCATTTCCGGATTCATCATCGAACGACACGTATTATGCCATGTTTGATGCGACATACGGAACACAGCTCCCTGTACAAAAACTTTTTACTTTAACGCAAGAAGCAGAAATCGCTCAACTGTTGTGTCAAAATATTTCTACACAAGAGTACAGCCCAACGCATGACGAATGTGTGCGTACGATTCAAAACCCTGACGCGATAGGAATCAATGCACAATACCTGTACATGTCTTTACTTACAGGGACATCAACATTACGTACGCACATTACTATACGTAGCATACACGAATCTCTCCACCCAAATATTCGACTAGCACTCCAAGAACACCAAGAGTCGATTCGAATGAGTACACCAGAATAATAAAAACACGCATGAATGTGCGTGTTTTTATTTTATACACTCATATTTCCCTTCTTTATTCTTTTGGAAATATTTTGCATTTTGCAAATTCACAACAACAGTATTTTCTTTCACATATCGCTCTCGCATGACACGATCCACGATTTCGTCACGTGTCATTGGGCCATACTTATCAAGCACATCGCGAATAACATCACGGACAATGCCTGTTGAATACCCCCACTCAGACAATGCATACAGACCTCGACCAACCAAGACGAAACGTTCATCTTTAATTAGTTCGTTGTGTGTTGTTGCAATATGTGCCTCGCGGCGGAAATGCTGTTCAATAGCCTGTGCCACTTCACGAAAGTGCATCGGGGAACCATGTTTTCGCAAAACAAGGAATGCGTAATCGCGAATACCTCGAGCAGAGACATTCGGAGAGTGAGCCTTACCCCACTCACCAAGTGGATTCTTTGAAAGTTTTCGTGAGAGACCGAGCCAGCGCTTGATAATCTCTTCACGTGCATATTCTGCATTCAAATCCTTTAGGTGAGCAAGGAAATGATCAATCAAGGCCTTTTCTTCGATCAAATCATCGTCACCAAGAGATGCGTAGAGTTTTTGGAGGGAATCTTGTACTTTTTCAGAAAGATCTTTGTCAACAGACCAGCTGTGCTCAAAATCATCTGATTCCTTATGCTTTAGGAAAAATTCACCGACGACAAGAAGAAAGTGAATATACTGCTGTGTTGCATGATCGTTCGTAATGGAGTGCAAAAAATCTCTTTCATGCACAATTCCACCGAGTGCAACCATTGCTTGTCGAAGTTCATCAAACACGGGCTGTGCCTCTTTATATACTGGTGATTTTCGAATAGCCTGCAACGCAGTATTTTCAATTTGGCGAACTCGTTCCCTGGTAATACCATAGAGATCTCCGATCGCCTCCAACGTCATGCGTGTAGGATCAGAGCCCAAACCATAGCGTCGAATGAGGACGTCTTGATTTCTCTCGTTTGGCACTGAAAGCAATTGTTTGACAACTGCTTTTGGCTTGAATGTAAGGTTAACGGTAGTAGACATAATTCACAGAATAAATTCAATAAAGACGTATTGACATATTCCCTCCAATACGTGTTATGACTATTTTTATCATGTTCGTGAAAATTGTCAAGTATAAAAAGTGTATATTTTAAGCGTTATTTTATTTTTCGAAAAGAAAAAACGGCGACAGCCGTTTATTCTTTCTTTGTTCTAGCCAATAATCATGTTGATGATCTTGTTTTGAACAAATATTACCTTTTGTATAGTACCGTGTTCCAACCATTTTGCAAGTGTCACTTTTTCACGCACCAGACGCTCCACGGTTTGCTGATCAGCATCACGGGCAACTAAAATAGTGTCACGCGTTTTACCGTTGATAGATATTGCGATAGTTACTGTGTCAGAATACAATTTTTTCGGATCATGCATTGGCCATGCTGCGTCAACAACGAACCCAGGCTCACCAAGACGTTCCCAGAGCTCTTCTGCAAGATGCGGTGCGAATGGAGCTAATAGTAAAAGCAACGTTCGGTATAGCAGACGCGAAAGCGCTTTTTCCCCCTCCAGATGATTTGCAAAAATCATCAACTGAGAAATAGCAGTATTAAATTTGAAGTTTTCAATATCTTCTCCGACCTTTGCTATTGTTTGGTGCATGAGAACTTCTGTCTCAGCACTGTCACAGTATTCAGGGAAAACCTTTGTTTGAAGACGATATATTTTTTCAACAAAACGCCGTGCGCCAATCATGTTATCCGTCGACCATGAGATCGCCTGTTCAAATGGGCCCATAAACATTTCATAAATGCGAAGAGAATCCGCCCCATACGTCTCAATCATATCGTCTGGATTTACAACATTTCCGTAGCGCTTTGACATTTTTCTTCCATCAGATGCCATAATCAAACCAACATTCTGCAGGCGACGAAATGGTTCCAGCGTCGATACAGCGCCGATGTCATAGAGGAACTTGTGCCAGAAGCGTGCGTAGATGAGGTGTCGAGTCGCATGTTCAGCTCCACCAACATAGACATCTACAGGAGACCAATACGCCTCTTCATCCTTCCCAATCAACATATCGGTATTTTTTGGGTCAATATATCGCAGATAATACCAAGAGGAACCAGCCCATTGTGGCATTGTATTTGTTTCTCTACGAAACACTTTTATTTGTTTCCCTTGCGGTGCTGTTTCCCCAGCAATAAACGCACCATCATCTGAAATGTACCCTTTAACGTGCACCCACGAATCTATATTTGCCAGAGGAGACTCACCTGTTCCTGTTGGAGCGTATGATTCCACCTGAGGAAGCGTAACGGGGAGTTCAGATTCATGGACTGGGTATACTTCTCCTGTTTCGTCATCATGGACAAGTGGTATGGGCTCGCCCCAATAGCGCTGTCGTGCAAAAACCCAATCACGCAAACGATACTGAACATGAGATTTTCCAGAGGCAAGTGCAATGATGCGAGGAATAGCTTCTCGATTAAACAACCCGTCACATTCACCTGAATTGCACAGTATTCCATCGCCAGTATATGCCTCACGAAGTACACCATTGTCATCATCATTGTTTTGACCAAGAATTACTCGTCGAATAGGGAGCGCATACTTGGATGCAAAAGCAAAATCACGTTCATCATGCGCAGGGACTGCCATCACTGCTCCTGTTCCATAATTAGAAAGTACGTAGTTTGCGAGCCACAAGGGGATGTTTTCTCCGGTGATTGGATGAACAACGAATACAGGCAATGGCATTCCTCTTTTTTCTATTGTCTCAGGAAGCATGCCCCTATTCTCTTCTTCCGCAACAGCAGACTCGCGAGCAAACGTGTCGAGTGCTTCGGTGCCAACAACGAGGCCTAATTGTTTGATGCGTTCATATTCTTTATGTGAAATAGCAACAAATGTTACTCCGTACAATGTGTCAGGGCGTGTTGTGAACACTTCAATGGCATGTTGGGTTCCCGAAAATGCGAAGCGCAATAGAGCACCTTCACTTCTTCCAATCCAATTTCTCTGGCTTTCTTTAATTGACTCTGGCCAACTCAACGTGTCAAGATCCTGCAATAAACGATCTGCATATTGTGTAATTCGAAGCACCCACTGACGAATAGGCTTTTGCTCAACTGTTGTTCCGCACCGTTCACACGCACCATTATCCAAATCCTCATTCGCGAGTCCAGTCATGCATGATGGACACCAGTTAATAGGTTCGTACGATTGAAATGCGAGTCCTTGTTTATACATCTGGAGAAAAATCCATTGTGTCCACCGATAATACGAAGGATCGGTTGTATTAATTTCCCGCTCCCAATCATAAGAGAAACCAATTTTCTGTAATTGCTCCTTATACCTTGCGCAATTCTTCGTCACCGCTGTACTTGGATGTACTTTGTGTGTAAGTGCGTATTGTTCTGCTGGCAAGCCAAACGCATCCCACCCCATCGGATGAAGCACTTCATATCCAGACATTCGTCTAAAACGTGCATACACATCAGAAGCAATATATCCTTTTGGGTGCCCAACATGAAGTCCATCTCCAGAAGGATACGGGAACATATCAAGAACATAACATTTCTTCTTTTTTTCATTTCTCCGTGATACATATATTGCGGCCGTATTCCAGCGCTCTCGCCACTTCTGCTCGATGGCTGAATGATTGTATCGATCACTATTTCCACTTGTCATATAGCTTACTATACACGAAAAGCGGTAAAGGGAAAAGAAACGTGTTATACTATTTTTATGCCTACAAAAAGCACGAAATCACCAATAATTACCGCATCAGATTTAACACTTTTCTCTGAATGTCCTCGGTGTTTTTACTTGGCAAAAATATTCCACATTAAACGTCCCGCAGCGCAAAAGAAGGAGAAGCCCGCAAAACCTTTAACACCTGCATTGAAAGAACGCATGAAAACCACCTTGTCTCACGGTGCCCCACTTCAAAATCGCTCATGTCAATTTTGCAAGTATCGACAGCTTGTGCGTGCGACTGGTGTTGAAAATGAAATTACTGCGTAAAAAAAACACCCACATATATATTATGTAGGGTGTTTTTAGTTGAGTGCACTATAAAACACAAACCCTGCAACAATAAAAATAATAATTGCGAATACCACTAAAATAATGTTCGCATTGGACTCGTCTTGGACACCGCATTTCTTGATAAGAAAACCAACCATCCCTTTCGGTTCAGAATATGACCGAAACGAAGTGCGATTTTCATCAAATGATACATTGTCTGCCATGTCTCTAGTATACAATATTTTTGCTCTATGCACACGTTATGCACTCCACGGACTGTGCCATATCCAATTTTTTGTATACTATATATACGACGTGAGACCTCCACACAAAGCAATCATGTCGACGTTCCAGTATGTGGGAACTCTTGCCAAAATCAATGAAAACAGTACTATCGCATACAACAGCACAAAGAACATGCTCTGCGTGTGAGGTCGCCCTCCTCGCATCCATGCATCCATGATGTGCTGGACGCAAGTCACAAAAAAGCGCAAATGCGCTTTTTTGTTATTCATACCGAAGTGCGTCCATAGGATTTAGTCGAGATGCGCGTCGCGCGGGATAGTATCCAAAGACAACACCAATAACAGCAGATACCCCAAAAGCCAAGAGCACTGCTTCCATCGACACAGTCGTAGCAATACTCGCTGCAGCAGAAATAATCATCGATATCCCCCATCCAAGCACAATGCCAAGAACACCGCCAAGAAGTGTCAACACAATAGACTCCATGAGAAATTGCATAGTAATATCTTTTGCTTTTGCACCAATTGCCTTACGTAGACCAATTTCTCGAGTTCTTTCGGTTACTGTCGTAAGCATCATATTCATAATACCAATCCCACCTACAAGGAGAGAAATACCTGCAACGGCGGACAGAAAGAGAGTGAAAGTATCAGTTACTTGTGTCAACGCACTCAAAATATCTGATTGCGAAATAATCGAGAAATCTGGAGACGCAATGTCTACTTTGTGCTTTATTGCAAGCTTTTCTGTTGCCTCAATTTTTACTTGTTCCATCAGTGATTTTTCACGAACGCTCACAGCAATGGTCGAAAGATAGTCTGATCCCGCAAGAATTTTCTGCATAGTGTTGAGAGGAACATAGATCGTATCATCGGGATTAAAGAATCCTGTACCGCCCTTGGATTCCAACACACCGATTATTTTGTAATCGGACTTATTCATACGAAGTGTCTTTCCGATCGGATCTTCATCTACTCCAAATAAGTCTTCTGCAACAGCAGAGCCCACTACGGCAACGCGAGAAAGTGACGCAATGTGTCGATCGAGAATAAATGAACCAGAAGAAATGGATATATTGCGTACATCTTCATACTCAGGTGTCACGCCGATAATAGTAGTATTTGTGTTGTTTCCAACAGAAGAAAGAACCTGGAACCTTCTACTCTGCTCAGCGGACACCGCTGATACACCTGGAATACTCCGAAGGACATCCACATCTTCATTTTTTAAGGATTGGCCTGAACCCCTACCAGATGAAACCATTGCACGCCCTGGTTCAACAGATCCCGGCATGATTGTCAAAAGATTTGACCCAAGACCTTGAATACTGGATTCTATCTGGCCACCCACACCTTGTCCAATAGACACCATGGCAATTACGGATGCAATACCAATAACAATGCCGAGCGTTGTAAGTCCAGAGCGAACCATATTTGCCGAAAGTGCCGTGTAGGTTTCTGTGAGAATATCCACGTATCTCATATGTGGTTTGTGCTAATCATGCGACGACGGTGACCTTTTGTATCACTCACTATTTTACCGTCTTTAATAAATATAATGCGCTCTGCGTGCTCCGCAACATCCTGTTCGTGCGTAATCAGAATAATGGTTCGTTTTTGTTCTGCATGTAATTGCTGAAAAGTCCCAAGTACCATCTCCCCTGTCTTACTATCAAGATTTCCGGTTGGCTCATCAGCAAGGATGATTGATGGATTATTCACGAGTGCACGGGCAATAGCAACGCGCTGCATCATTCCTCCAGATAGCTGATTCGAATAATGATGCCAAAATTTTTCTGGAAAAGCTGACGCACGAAGTGCCTCTTTTGCCATTTCAATTCTCTCTGCAGGTGGCACCCCTGCATATACGAGTGGAAGCGAAACATTACGAAGTACATCAGTACGTGGTAAAAGATTAAACGCCTGAAATACAAAACCAATATGATGAATGCGAATATCTGCTAATTCTTCATCAGAAAGCAATGAAACCTTTCGAGAATCAAGCACATACTCCCCTGAGGTTGGAGTATCAAGACAACCAATAATATGCATCAATGTCGACTTACCAGAACCGGATGGCCCCATGATCGCAACAAATTCACCATCTTCAATACGAAATGAAACATCATCTAATGCCCGAGTTTCAATCTCTGCATTATGATAAATTTTACTAATATGTGTGCATGCGATCATACCATTATCGTGAACGAGTATTTTGTCCTGGAATTCCAGGCATGCGGACATTGTTTGTATTTACTCCGGTTGCCTGCGATTGTGTAACCGTGCGAGAAACATACAGTTGATCAACAGAGAGGCCTTCCACGATTTCCACATACTCATCGTTAGAAAAACCCACTGTAACCGGTATGCGTTTTGTTGCTAGCATGAGTTCGACTGGTTTTGGAGATGCCGAGACGTGTTCTTGCTCGTCAGGAATTTCAACGAATGCCTTCCCTCCTTGTTTTTTTATTGCTGACGCAATAACAGCAATCACATTTTCTTTTTTCCCCACTTCAATTTCCGCAGAAATGGTCATCCCGGGTTTAATCCTTTCGTCAATACGGTCAAGGCGTATTTTCGCATTATACGTCACCACCCCTTGGGATTCAGTACCTATAATATCAACCTCAACAACTTCACCAGAGATACGCAAATCAGCAATTGCATCAAAGGTAATGTGTGCCTTACGACCAACAGAGACATTTGCAGCATCAACTTCGTTCAGAGAAATTTCTGCAATAAGTTGCTCGCCCATAAGTGACCCAACAACTGACCCACTCGACACGGAGTCGCCTACTTTTATATCTCCCAGAGAAAATACTCCTGCAAAAGGTGCGCGTATAACATAATCTGCGAGACGAGATTCTGCATCAGCGACAGCATACTCTTTGTCTTTTAGCGCAAGGAATGAGGATTTTTCTCCATAGACAACATCTTGGGCAGACTCTTTTGCGTCTTCAATTTTCGTCGACACAGCGAGCAAATCAGCTGAGCGTTCGTTGACGATCTTTGCCTGATTGAACAATGTAGACTGTATGATGCTGTACGTAGAAGAATTTCCAGATTCAGAATAGAGATAATCCGCGAGATCTCGAAATGCCTTAACTGCGTCTGCGAGTGTCACAATCGTACGGTATGCACCATGAAGTGCCGAATCCACTTCCTCCCGCGTAGATAAACGTGTAATTCTACGATACTGTTTTAAAGTAGCATCTCCTTGAGCTTCAGCAGCATAATAACTCACCTCTGCCCGCTCTCTCATCGCCACCCCACGATCTCCACCATGTAACCGGACGAGACTAAGCGAAAATGAATCTGCTGCCATTGTCTTCTCCAGCTCATCAAGTACTTTCGGTGCTTCTGCAAAATATTCCACAAGGGCTCTATGTGCATCATCATATGCCTTTACTCTTGCTGCTTCGAGTTTCTCTGGGGAATTTTGCGAAATATATTTCTCATATGACAATCGTGATGTTTCATAACTATTTCGAGCATCTCTTAGCGATGCAGCCGGATCCGTTGCGTCGAGTCGAGCAATTACTGCCCCCTTCTCAAGTCGAGTGCCATGCACCGCAGAAATTGAGACAATCTCTCCAGACACTTTAGGTTTTATATCAACATGCTGCTCTGGGAGGACCTGCCCTGTACCTGTTACGGCGAGAACAATATCTCGGCGTTTTGCTTCACTGATAATTGACGAAGAAGTACCGTCAGTATCGCGCGTAAGGAAATATGCCCCGCTCCCAAAAACACTCAAAGCAATAATTATGCTGAGCGTTTTATGTCGTTTGATAAAGTCAAAACACGTATGTATGTATGTCATCATATTACTTTTTCCACATTGGTGGCACCTCGGGTAACACTCTCATAAATTTTGCATGAACTTTTCCGTCGTGGCTAATTTCCCCAATAATCATCATGTGATCCTCCGGCGCGATTTCACCAATCTGTATTCGTTCTTTTTGTTTCATGATCGTTGTACTTGCTAGAACGTATACTATTTTTTCAATGCCGTCCTTATCCCTGAGCACGAGTAAATCATCAGTACGCGAGAGCACTTGTCCAAATACTCCATGATCACCAAATGAGTCCGGAAACACCCCACCTCTTCCAGGCATAGATTCTCGCCCAAAACCTTCAAAGTTTTTTCGATACGATTCATGATACCGACACGATGCAAAAGACCGTGCAAAACCAAAACGTGCTCCGGCAAAAAAACTCAAAAGAAGGCCGAGACACAACACAATGACCCACGTGAATACAAGAAATTGTTTTGAAGTAAATATTTTTTCTATCATATATTGAAATTAACCACGAGGGTAAAATATAAGAGCATCCCGAAAACTCCTTGCTTGCATTTTCTCAAAGCAACGAGCACCGAAACGAAGCGTTCCCATTGCAAAACACAAAGTAACAAGAAGAAATGCAAACTCTATGATTGGGAAGGACTCTATCATGGCATACAACAGTGTTCCTATTGATGCCTTAAGAATGAGGAAGTCCGAAAAAAAGTACCTCACATAGAACAAAAAGCCAGAATGCTCAGCGCCATCGACAAACGAGCGAGCAAATATGATAAGTCCGACAAAAGCGAAAGAAAAGCCAAACACACTTCCCCAGAAAAATTTCACATACTTTTCCTGAAGCTTCGTCTGCTCAATTTTTTCCAACACACTCTGAAGAAAATCAGAAGGTGGGTGTATGTCCATATATCTAGTCATATACCTCTCTATACGAATAAGCACCCTACTCGGGTGCAAAAAAGTATGGACAATCACGAATTATTATTGTATGAACTTTTTAATTTTTTTTAACGCACGAAGATGTAACGATTTGAGCGTATTTACAGGAGCATCTACTATTTCTGATATTTCTCGAAACGTCATATGTTCAAAATAATGTAAAACAATCACTGTGTGTTCATGCGGGGTAAGCCGGTTTAATACTTCATACACCCTTTCAGAATCAATTAAAACATCAATTGACGCAATGACATCACCGCCTGAATCAGCTGATATATCTAGAACATCAAAATCAACGTTCATTGTGTGCGAACTTTTTAGGCGAAAATAATCAAAAACGGTGTGCCGTGCAATGACGTATAACCACGTCTGGAAAGACGCATGCATTCGAAAAGTATGTAAATGCTTCCACATTTTGACAAAAACATCTTGAGAAAGCATATCAGCAACATCTCTATCTCGAACAAGTGATAAAATATACCGGTAGATGCGTGCTGAATACCTCTGGATAAGCAACTGCAGAGCAGATGCATCCCCTTTGATATATCCTTGAACAAGATCCTGATCCCGCTGCTCCATATGCGCATCATATCATACCTTGAACATATGAAATAAAATCACTATAATACTGGGCATGGGCCATTAGCTCACCTGGTAGAGCGCATCCATGGCATGGATGAGGTAAGGAGTTCGAGTCTCCTATGGTCCACAATGAAACACCACAACACGCAATGTTGTAGTGTTTGTTTGAAACAGCCAGAACCCATTTTACTAAAAACCACAATGAGCACCCACACTTCATTCAGGCGTGACGCTCGAGCACAGCAGAATCCCCCCATACCCGCTTTCTGTTGTCCACTCGTTTGGGTTTCATAAAAATTTTTGATGGCTTATTCCTCAACAAATGTTGCCTTGACTCTTTTTGATTTCCTTATGTAAGAACCCCACACTAAAGCGCTCATTATCGCTCTCCCAATATCTCCACCCTGCTCCGATAAAACATCATCAACCACTTGCCGTACTTCACCAGAAACAGAAACAGACGAAAGAAGAGCGTAATCCAAAATAACATATATCACGGAAATAATCAGAAAAGGAAGATAGTATTTTGGAAATCTTCTACTTTTCTTGAAAAATAGATAAATCAGGTAAACTCCAGATATCAAAAACACTATTTCTCCGATAAATTCAAACTTCAAAAGACCGCCATATCCGGGTATATACACTTCTGACGACGGGTCGCCCAAAAACTCAACTGTCCCATTAGTGAACATAGTTACACTTTCATGCGCACCATATGCTTGAAATAGCACAGAAACAAACAATCCAAGAATCACAAAAACCAACCAGCCGCCCAATCCTTTCATATTCTTTTCATCGACAGCTTTCTTCGGAATATCTGTAAACGGTACAGAAACTCCGTTTCCACATGAAGCACAAAACTTCGCATTATCCGCTATTGATTTGCCACAATGGTTACAAAACATACTATTGTTTATTAAATATTGAATCTAATTTTTCGGAAAATTCCAAAATTAGATCTGTAGAAATTATTACACCAAGGTTTTGATATGCTCCTTCGCTCACCGCAACGGGAACGCCGACCATGCATCCCTTTTGATCAACAGCAAGACCACCAGAATTACCCTGATCAATTTTTGCGGAAGTTAGGATTACCCCCTCATTAGAAAAACTGCTAATAACCCCATCAGTAATTGTTAGATAAAATCCGCCGCTTGTTTGAGGATATCCAAATATCCTAACAGGGTCGCCTAGTTTTTGTTTTCTAAATTGACAGATGTCATCATGTTTATGTTCTTCCGCAAAAATTGAAGGGAACGTTCTTGGATATCTTCCTCGCGCTTGGTTATCCTCATCCGTAAATACGTCATAAATTTTAAGATAGGCTAAATCATAATCATCACTTAATCCAGGGATTACTATTGGCCTAGCCCAGTATATTTCTTCGGGTTGCCCAGTCTGCTGATTTGGTAAAATTATTAAACATCCCTCATCTGAGGTTAGTATGAATTCTTTATTTTGCGGAATCACATGAGAATTAGTCAGCACCACCCCCTCGGTTGCAATGATCGTTCCCGAACCACCGGTAATTTGGTCTTCACCTGCATCACACAAAACATTGACTACGGAACTTATCAGAACCCTCTGATCTATTTCTCTATTATCTGAAAAAAACGAAAATGGTTTATCAGTAAAAACTATATAAAGTATCAAAAGTCCGACAATGCCGACGGTAATTTTGAGGTAGAGAGATTTATTAACAACGTCTTTTGCTTCCTTTTCTTTTATCTCTGATTGTGAAATTTCAATAATTTTTTCACCACAAAAATTGCAAAACTTTATCCCATCACCTATTTCTTTTCCACAATTTTTGCAAATCATATTTAGAAAAATTTCTTAAATTCTTTTTTCCACTGTGGTTTTTGCGCAAGTGAAATGTAAAGAAATGCAGCTTTGGCTAATCTTAAAACTACAACCCAGATTACGAAAGTGAGAAGGGAGTACCAAAACGCCTCACTGAGTGTGCCAATACAGGTTAAATTGGAATTTGGATAATATCCGTAAAAACAATACTCGCTATTTTCGCTCCAGACTAAAAATAAAACAACAGGGAGCGGAATATATAGACCGATATAAATTACTTTCACAAGGCGAAGCCACCATTTTTGGTCCAGGTGGTTAGTTGAGACAGTTTTTGATTGATCTTCTTGTCCAATTGAATGCCCGCACTTTATACAAAACTTATCATTGTTGCTCATTTTATTTCCACAGCTTTCGCAAAACATAAATACTATTCTTTATTTATTTCTTGTTCTCCGATTTTTGATTCTAACGCATTTTTTACCAAACTCTGCGGTGATATTCTCCAAGACAATCCGCGCAAAAAAATATAAGCACCATAAATCATAAGACCCCAGAATACAAAGTAGGTGCCGCCATCTTCCGCCACCATGTATGTAATAGCAGTTATCACAAGACCAAATGCAGCCCATCCAACACCTTTAGCGATTTCTATATTAGCTGTTCGCTTAGCTTGCTCCAAAAGTATCAAATAGTAATATTCCTGCTCAATTTCTTCTGGCGAACGCGCAGGTGGCTGATTAGTAGAAATAGTGCTTTCTTTTAATGCAGAAACTGGATTACCACATTCAGTGCAGAATGCGGATTTCTCAGAAATTTGTTTGCCGCAATTTATACAAAACATGACTTTTTGAATTAATCATCAGCACTGATAGCAAGGAATTTTCCTTATTTAAAGTATCAAGTGTTGAGTTTTAGTCTTTTCAGACTCGATATTAATAATCGAACCGCTAGCAACATCGGCCATTCTCACCAACTTCTCTTGTAAAAGAAATTTAACAACTCACATTTTTTCAAATTTTATATTATATTTGATATGCTCTATTGCAGTAGTAGAATTAAAGTATAGATATATGATACTAGCAAATTTGAGATAAGACAATATTAAAAAAGTTTCTGAACCTTTTCTGCGCATGGAGGGGGTGGGAAGCTAAGTGTTTGCCACCGAATAATAATTGCAAAACCCATGGTGTTTTTACTGTTAGGCCACAAGTGGCGCGAAAAGACATAAGTAAAGAGCTCATCGCTCTTTTTTCTTGTCTTTGTGGACAATGTTCAGACTTTGGCGACAGCTCACATCCATATTTTCTTTCACAACCTCAGAAAATATGGTGTGGCTCCTGCCCGGGCTCGCCGGCCCTGCGTCGCTCGAAGACGAGCCGACGAGGGTGCCCGGCTTCACCTTTCAAATCCTGTTTGGTCTCGCAAAGACATAAGAAAAAAGAGCTCATCGCTCTTTTTTCTTGTCTTTGTGGACCTAACAGGATTTGAACCTGCGACCTTCGCATTGCAAATGCGCTGCTCTACCAACTGAGCTATAGGCCCTCGTGGGAATACGATACACTATTCCCAATTTTTTGCAAGTACTTGGTTATTATTTTCCCTGAAGCGCAAGCTCAAGAACATGCTCCAAAAACTCACGAATTGACAGGTTGTTTGCAGTGAGAGATTGAACAAGTGGGCTGCGTTCTACAACTGCAGGCTGTGTATTAATTTCAAGAATATACACACCCTTCGGAGTCACCACGAAGTCTGAACGAGAATAGTGTCTTGCCCCAATAGCCTTGTGAGCGGTAACAGCAACGCTCATCAAGTCCTGCAATGTCAGCAATGTAAAATCTCCTGGACAAGCATGTGTGCCGGTACACTGGAACTTTGAATCATAATCGAATATTCCATGCTCAGGATGAGTCTCAATTGAGACTGGGGATAAGACAAAATGCTCTCCATTCCCAGAATCGACAACAGTAACTGTCCCCTCTTTTCCTTCAAGGTACTCTTCGACAAGAACATCCCCATACTGGGCTGCAGCGTCTAGCGCAAGAATAAGGTCGGTTTCATTTCGCGCCACACGAGTAGCAATCGAAGATCCACCAACAACTGGCTTCACAATCATTGGAAATCCCATATCGCGGCCAAGATTCATCGCAACACCTTTCATCTCAGCATCACGTGGAATAACTTCCCCACGAGCGACTGTTAGCCCCATTGCCTCAAAACGTTCACGGGCAAGGCCTTTGTGCATACCAACAGCCGAAGCAAGCGCATCAGACCCTGTATAAGGTAAACCAAAAGACCGAAAAAGTTGCTGTGCTTTCCCGTCCTCGCCGAATTCTCCATGCAGTGCATTAAATATCACGTCGGAGTGCTGTGCAATATCTGCAAATGTTGTTCGCACACCATTCATATACCATATACCGTCGCGAGTAAGCACAACATCGTGTGGAATAAATCGATCACGATCAAGATGCCTCAATACTGTTTCTCCGGTTTTAAGAGAAACATTATACTCAGAAGATGGCCCTCCGCGAACCACCGCAACACGTTTCCGATGCATAGACATACAAACATCATACCACACTTCCCGCCAAGCTTATGTGGACATAGTAGCACCCGTGATTCGATCACGAAGTTGGCGGTGATATGCAAGAGCAAAACGATGCGCCTCCATATTTGCAAGAAGAATTTGGGGTTTATATGATTCTGCAATTTCTATATTTCCAATAATCCCTTTCGCTTGATGTTTCTTATTTTTTACAACAGAGACAACTGGGATACGAATATGCAATTCCCGCAGTACGCGCCGAGCCGCACGGATATGAGCCAACCCCCCATCAATGACAATTACATCGGGATACTGCCACTGCAGATGGGCAAATCTCCTTCGTAAAACCTCTTCCGTGCGAAAATGATCATTGATGAGACGCTCATCTGCCTGTTCGCGGATCTTAAATTTCCGATATTCACTTTTTTCAATACTCCCGTCAATGACGACGGTCATGACACCAACAGTGTGTGTTCCAAAAAGGTGAGCAATGTCATATGCTTCAATTCGATGTGCGCGAAGACGTTTTTGTGCAGACCGAAATGATTCTGCCTTAATCTCTTCCCCAACAAGTGCAATATCCTGTATATGAGTGAGCGCAAACAGAAGCTTCTTGTGTCTTGCTGCATCTTCAAACCGAAGCGCCTTTGCTGCTCGCTCCATATGTCTTTTCGTTTTTTCTTTTAATGCAATCTTTTGCCCTGATAGAATAAGGCGAAGCTTTTGTATTTCTTGTGCATACGCCTTTTTTGAAATTTCACCAGTACAGACTCCTGGACACAATCCAACCTGCCGTGAGAAACATGGCTTCTGTGATCCTGGATAACACGTATCAGAGTATGGAATCATCTTCCGTAAAATATGCAAAATTTGCTCCGCTGTTCTTACACTTGTAAACGGACCAAAGATCGCAAGATACGTAGAATCCTGCCTACCTGACACTGCCACCATGTTTCTTTGTCGAATAATTACAACATGTGGAAAATCCTCTCGTGTAATACAAATATATGCAAAACTTTTATTGTCTTTTTCACGAGTATTATAGTATGGTGTGTGCTTTTTAATCAGTGCAGCCTCAAGCAATATCGCATCAAAAACGGTATCTGTTTGAACATATTGAATTTCATCAGACTTTTCAACCATATCCACAATATGTTTCCCCCGTTTAGCGGAAAGTTCTTTGTCGAAGTAACTCCGAACACGCGTTTTCAAATTTGTCGCCCTCCCAATATACAGAAAATTCCCAGAATGATCACAAAAAAAGTACACACCTGGTGCCCCCGGAAGCGATATCTTTTGAAAGTCATTCAAAACCATAATATTGACAATAGCATAAAATCAACGTAGATTGCAATCAGATATACGGAGCATGCTATGAGCGATGCTGGACGAGAGACCGTTGTCATTCCTCTCCAGACGCTTCGAGGCTTCCATGGAGAACAAAAAGATGACACGGTACGCACACAACTCTTTGAATACTGCAAAAAACACATCCCAGGAACACTAACCTCTGCACGACCAGAAGACGATCTTGTGCGAATGATTAAGGTTCTGAAATTTGTCCTCAATAAAATGAGAGATCTCAAAATTAGTATTACATTTGCAACAGGCGAGCCCCCAGAATCAATGCAGTACATCGTGTACTATGCTGTTGTGGATTATTACGCACCAAATTTGCGAAAACATGCATCAAAGCGTGCGTTTCAAGATCCTCAAACAAAAGCCTTGCTTTTCTTGGATCTCATTCAAGCAATCTTTGATGTTCGAATTAAAAAAGGAATCTGGACGTTGAAGAGAAATCAATAACAGGCTCGAATTATCGAGCCTGTTTTTTCTTTGGGTTTCTATGAAGAACTTTCGCCAGGTACTGTCCTGTTGCAGAGTGTGTATTTGCAGCAACATCTTCTGGGGTTCCTTTTGCAACGATAGATCCTCCACCCTCCCCTCCCTCTGGCCCAAAATCAATGATCCAGTCAGCTGATTTAATGACGTCGAGATTGTGCTCAATAAGCAGTACAGTATTTCCTTTTCTAACGAGTGCCTGAAGAATTTCTATAAGCCTTCGCACGTCCTCGAAATGCAACCCAACAGTCGGTTCATCCAACAAGTACAGTGTTCGGTCTTGATGAGGACGGTACAACTCCGAAGCAATCTTAATACGCTGTGCCTCACCACCGGAAAGGGTTGTCGCAGATTGTCCGAGTTTAAGATACTGCAAACCAACTTCTTCAAGTGTCCTCAGTCGATCGTATATTGCTGGAATATCAGCAAAAAACCTTGCTGCCTCCTCAATAGTCATATCCAGAATATCAAAAATTGTTTTTTTACGAAACTTAACTTCAAGCGTTTCCTTCATAAACCTCTTTCCGTGACACACCTCACACATAACATATACCGTTGGGAGAAAATGCATTTCAACTGCAATTTCACCATTCCCCTCACATGCCTCACATCTTCCACCTTTCACGTTGAATGAAAAACGTGAAGGTTTCCAGCCACGGACTTTTGCCTCTTCTGTTTCCGCAAACAATTCACGAACAAAAGTCCATGCACCTGTGTACGTTGCTGGGTTGCTGCGTGGTGTTCGACCAATCGCAGATTGATCAATAAGCACGACACGATTTAAATATTCTGTCCCTGAAAACACTGACGCATTGACTGGGGCATCTCGCTTTATTTTCCTATCAAAAAAATGCTGAAGGTTCTTGTGGATAACCTCATATAAAAACGTGGATTTCCCAGATCCAGAAACACCAGTAATGCACACAAAACGTCCCAATGGAACTTCTGCAGTAATATTTTTTAACGTATAGATTTGTGCTCCCTGGATAAACAACTTTCCAAGCTCCGCATCACGACGTTTTTCTGGTATAGGAATGCATTTTTCGCGACGAAGATATTCAAGGGTGAGCGATTGTTCCTTCCCATCAGTGAGCACTGTGTCGAGATATCCAGATACCATTACTTCTCCGCCATGGATGCCTGCCCCTGGGCCAATATCCACAATGAAATCTGAAGCAAAGATGGTGTCTTCGTCATGCTCAACAACAATGATCGTATTCCCAATATCACAAAGGTCTCGTAATGTTCGAATAAGCTTATCATTATCCCTTTGATGCAATCCAATTGTCGGCTCATCGAGAACATACAGCGCACCAACAAGGCGAGAGCCAAGCTGTGATGCAAGGCGTATGCGTTGAGCCTCACCGCCAGACAACGTATTGGCTCGTCTCCCGAGTGTCAAATACCCAATACCAACATCTCGCATAAAAGATAATCGCGTAACAATTTCTTTGATAACAACGCCCGATATCTTTTTTTCAAAATCAGAGAGTTCTAGGAGGGTGAAGTAATCAAATGCACGATCCACAGAAAGACGTGTAATGTCAACAATATTTTTGCCCTGTATGTATACATGAAGAGCTTCTTTCTTGAGCCGTGCACCATGACACACATCACATGTATCCTCTCCGAAAATATGTTTTGTCCCCAAACCATTACACGCTTCACAAGCACCTGCAGGAGAATTAAAAGAAAAAAGACGTGGCTCAATCTCTGGATACGAAAAACCATCATCAGGACATGCAAATTTTGCAGAAAGGAGAATTTCTTCGTTATCGACGATTAGTTTTACTAATCCGTCACTTTCTTCGAGCGCTCGCTCAACGGCCTCAGAAAGCCTTTCGCGCACCCCTCGCTCATCGTCATGAAATTCTGATGCAAAAAACTCATCAACCAACAAGTCGATATCGTGTTTTTTTGTTTTTGTAAGTGCGATACGTTCACGTAAACTATAATTCTCACCATCAACACGAACACGCGAAAATCCTTTTCCTAAGTAATCATAAAGCATTTGATAATACTCTCCTTTTCGGCCTCGAACAATTGGTGCATAGACGCCAATCTTTTTATCGTTCAATGAAACACCCATTACGTCTTTTGATGCAGACTGTGTCAGAAGTGTCTCTGCACGCTCAAAAGCAAATGCAAGAATTTCCTCGTTTGTCAGTCGCTTTATAGCTTTTCCGCATATTAAGCAATGAGGTACTCCTATGCGGGCAAAAAGAACACGAAGATAATCATTAATCTCTGTAATAGTCGCCACTGTTGATCGTGGGTTTGATGAATGAGATTTTTGATCGATTGAAATTGCAGGTGAGAGGCCAGAAATTTCATCAACGTCTGGCTTTTGCATGGTATGCAGAAACTGTCTCGCATATGCAGATAGCGACTCAACATATCGTCGCTGACCTTCAGCAAAAATGGTATCAAATGCCAAAGAGGACTTTCCTGATCCGGATAGCCCTGTGAAAACAGTAAATGTATTTCTCGGTATCGACAACGAAACATTTTTTAAATTATGTGTGCGTGCTCCTCGAATGACAATCTCACCTTGCATCTGAGCTCTCTTCTTTTCCATAAGTCCAGACTACCACATCTCGCCTTTCTTTTACAGATAAAAAAAATGGCTTTCGCCATTATATTTCTAAAAGCCGTTTGACCTCAGCTACAATTTCATCCAAAGTATAGTTTGCTTTTACAAGAAACTGATTCGCCCCCAACGCCATTGCCTTATCCATATCTTCCCGCTGGCCAAAATTCGAAAGCATGACAATAACTGTTCGAGCAAACTGCGGCTTACTTCGCAATCGTTTCAAAACTTCGAAACCATCAATTCCAGGGAGAATGGCGTCGAGAAGAATAATATGTGGGATATGCTTTTCTGCAAGTGTCACACCCTGTTCTCCGTCGACAGCAGTAATCACATTCATATTTTTTTCCTGCGTGAACTTTTGCAGAGTGAGATCCCTCAAAAAACGATCATCTTCTACAAGTAGGATGACATATTTCTGTTGTCCCTGCTGAATATACTCCTTTGGCACGATTACACCTGAATCTTTCGGCAGATTCTTAAATATTTTTTGTACAATTCCAGAATGATCCAAGCGACTCGAAACGAAATAGTCAGCAATACCATACTTTAATGCTTCAGAGATAACCACGAGATCGCCCGTTTCCTCCGCGATAATGACAGGGAGTTTTGCAATAACATCCTCTGCTTCACGAAGCATTTGTAATGCCCGTAGGCCAGTTCCAGAAGCGACAGCATTATCAATAATTACCATAACTGGTTGCAACTCACGACATCGAGCAAGAAAGGTCTCTGGCTGTGCAACCATGTCAATCTGAATACCGTGCGGACGGAGTGCCTCTTTCAAGATGTCGCACAAGTGTTGTTGTTCAGACAAAAGAAGAATCAATGACATATAACTGAAATTATACCATAAACAAAAAAGCGTTAACGCTTTTTTGTTTTTTGTACAACCTTCTTTGCGCGGTGCTCAATTCCTGCAGAGGATGCAAGAGAAGCTATCTCATCACGAAGAAGCGCTGCTGTTTCAAAATCCAGCTGTGACACAGCGGCTTCCATTTCCTTTTCTTTTTCTTGTATCACGGCATGAATATCATTCCCATATGTTGCTATATCAATCCGCGCCACAGCCTTTACCGTCGCTGCATGCGTTTTCTCCATACCTTCAGTAATATCATGGATATGTTTCTTTACTGTCTTGGGAGTAATTCCGTGCTCTTGATTATACGCTTCTTGCAACGCCCGTCTTCGCATTGTTTCTTCAGTCGCATAGGATAATGCAGCAGACACATGATCTGCATACACAACAACGCGACCACGGACATTTCTTGCAGCGCGACCAAATGTTTGAATCAGTGCTGTTTCTGAACGCAAGAACCCCTCTTTGTCTGCATCCAAAATGGCAACAAGAGATACTTCAGGCAAATCGAGTCCTTCACGTAAAAGATTCACACCAACAAGGCAGTGATATACTCCTTTTCGAAAATCAGAAAGAATTTGTATTCGCTCGAGTGTTTTAACATCGCTATGAAGATACGCCGATTGGATTCCTTTGTCCTTCAAGTAAGACGCGAGGTCTTCTGCCATTTTTTTGGTTAATGTCGTAACAAGCACACGTTCGCCTTTTTTGATGGTCTCTTCTGCATCTATGAGAAAATCCTCAACTTGTCCATTACCCCCCTCTCTTCCAACGACTGGCCTCATCTCAATCACAGGATCAAGAAGGCCCGTTGGCCGAATCACTTGTTCAATAACAGCGTGAGAGTGTTCGAGTTCGTATGCTCCAGGTGTTGCAGAAGTACAAAGAATCTGTCCAACACGTGACTCCCATTCTTCAAAACGCAACGGACGATTGTCTCGTGCAGATGGAAGACGAAAGCCAAATTCAACGAGAGTATCTTTCCTCGAACGGTCACCAGCATACATCCCTCGAATTTGCGGCAGCGTCACGTGAGACTCATCAATGACAGTAAAAAAATCTGGCGTCCCGTCTGCCTTGTGTGGAAAATATGACAATAGCGTCGTTGGAGCTTCGCCTTCTTTTCTTCCATCGAAATGCCGTGAATAATTTTCGATACCAGAGCAATACCCCACCTCTCCAATCATCGCAAGATCATACTGAGTTCTTCGTCGTAATCGCTCTGCCTCGAGCACCTTGCCGTTCCGATCAAAATATTCAAGTTGTTGTGCAAGCTCTTGTCGAATGTCTTCCATCGCACGCACTCGCTCGTCTTCAGGGGTTACAAAGTGCTTAGCAGGGAAAATAAATACGTCCTGACACTGTTCAATAATATTTCTCGTGATTGGGTCAATTTTCTGAATACTTTCAACCTCATTCCCTGCAAAAGCAACTTCATAAATCACCAATTCCGACGTTGGCATTATTTCAACATGAGAACCAACTGATCGAAATGTTCCAGGAGTCAAATCAGCGGTTGTTCGTGTAAAATATACATCAACAAGCTTGCGAATAAGCTCATTTCTCGTCAAAACAACGTTTTTTTGTATATGAAGATGGACTTTTTTGTACTCTTCTGGGGATCCAAGACCATAAATACAGGAAACTGATGCAACAATAATTACATCATCCCGGGTGAGCAGCGCCTGGGTCGACGCATGCCTCAAACGCTCAATTTCTGCATTAATCGCAGCATCTTTTTCAATGTATGTATCTGTTGTTGGAATATATGCTTCAGGCTGGTAATAATCATAATAGGATACAAAATAGTGCACAGCATTTTTTGGAAAAAAAGTCTTGTATTCCTGAGCAAGCTGTGCTGCAAGCGTTTTGTTGTGTGCGATTACGAGTGTTGGTTTTCCAACACGAGCAATAACGTTTGCAGCAGTAAAAGTCTTCCCAGAACCTGTAACACCAAGAAGTGTTTGCATCCGATGACCACCAAAAAAACCTTGAGTGAGCAACTCAATAGCTTTCGGCTGATCACCAGCAGGATTCCATTCTGAGTGCAAAGAAAAGGACATAGAAAAAGTATATAGGAGCACAAAAAGAAGGCAAGAAGAAACTGCTATATAACAAAAACCACCGACAGGTGGTTTTTGTTACTTTGCAATAAATGAAACAACCTTTGCATCCACTGCAGGTCGATCAGCCTTAATATCAAAGACGCGATCACCGTTATCAGCAATCAACGTTACGTAATAGCGTTTTCCAGGCTCTGTCTTGCGCATCACAGGAGAAACGCCCTCCTCAACACCTCCGAAAAAGAGACCTGCTCCAATAACCCAAGAAGGCTCACCGTTTCTGTCATCATATACGACAACCCATGTATCTTCGGTAATAGTCACTCCAGAAAATGCAACATGGTCATCAGCGAGCTGATCAACAACGGATAAACCATCCGTTTTATTCGCAGGAATTTTTGCAGTTGCAGGAAGCCCTGTGACTGCTGATGTTAAGGGGCTAATAACAACATCCTCAGTTGTAGTTGCAACTGGAGCTGTTTCAATAGGCTGTTCCTTCTTATCTCCACCAGAGATAACAAGAACGCCGAGGAATATCGCGATGACAGCAACGCCGATCGCAACAGAAATCTTCGTATTCTTATCCATAACTTTATTGGTTATACGAACACTCTAGCACAGATCACACTTAAAAGAATGTTTCAACACAAAAACCATCAACTCGTCAACGTTTTCAAGCTTCTCGATGAAAAAGAAAATTTTTCGCAAGAATAATGATCTTCACAACAACAATAGCAAGAGCAACATAAAAAATCCAAACGTATGTCATGAGAATATGGTACAACAAAGAAAAGAAAAGAATGGCATAATCAAACGGGGAACGAACGAGACTCACATCCACAACCCCCCTCCACAACAAGTGCCAAGGGGACGGCTTCCCTGCCAATTGGGGCAAGGTTGCTGTTGCAGATGTTGATGCAACGATTTGACCGCTCCCTACTTTTTCGACAATAGAATCAACGCGCGAAACAATACGTTCATTATTTTTATTCGCTTGTGAGACACGGAACCCTTCAATGCTTCCAATAACTGGTGTTGTAATCGATACAATTGGCTCTACAACTTTTCCCGGAAGCACCTTCTCAAGCGTTGAAGCGAGCGCGTCTTTGTCTGCAATTTTTACGGTCTCTGTGACAGAAGGAAGTGCATCTCGAACTGTTGGGTTTTGATCGGTCCCATCAAGGATACCATCCCCATCTGTATCAGCGAGATAGCTGTTTGTGCCGATAGCCTTTTCTTTTTCATTAGCGAGCCCGTCTCCATCAATATCTATATCTGAAGCATCTGGAACGCCATCCTTATCTGTATCTTTCAGTACGGTACGTAACACCTGTTGTGTTTGGACCACAAAACCACCCTCAGATGCCTTTGTGTTTTTGAGTTGAAGAGGATCTCCGTCTCCATCCGTAAAGTCCCCACCAGCAATACGAACACGAAAGGCCCTCTTTCCCTCAGAAACAGTAGTCACATAACCAACCGTTTTGTGTTCCCCTGGTGCGAGCTCAACATTTTTTCTTCCAAGGAGTGCGTCTGCATCAAGAAACTCAAGCTCCCCTTTCACGGGCTGAGAAGATGCATTAAATACGAGTGTGTATATCGTAATTTCATCTCCAGCAAAAAACGGGTCCTTTGAAAACCAAATTCCTCCTCCAGGAATTCCAGCACTCGCAAGCACCCCTAGTGGGAAAAAACACATAGCCCATAACAAAAAACTATAGACATAATGCATATGTCTATAGTATATCATGCGCACTACAAAAAACGCGTTAATATATCCTGCCAAGATCCATCAAACACCCAAGAAAAAAATCCAAATACGAGACCAAATTTCCCAATCATCATCAAGAAGCCAATGACGACCAAGACAATACCAGCAAATGTATTCACATAAGGGGTGTACCGAGAAAGCGTCTTCACAATGGAAAATGATCTCTCATAGAAGAACGCAAGAAGAAGAAAAGGAATACTGTGTCCGAGAACATATGCGAGGAGAAGCGTTGTCCCTAAAAAAACTGAGCCCGATTGAGCAGCAAGGACATAAATACTACCAAGAATTGGACCAACACAAGGACTCCACCCGAATGTGAAGACAAAACCCAAGAGAAAAGCTGCAAAATGTGATGTTGGGGCGAGAAACGTCGGAAGACCCTTTGACTGAAGTGGAATTCGAAACACACGGAGCAAAGACAATCCAAAAAGCATAAAAAGTATACCACCAATAGAAAGAAGAATATTCCTATATTGAGAAACAAATCTCCCAATTTGACTGACGAACAACGCAAGGATGACAATTGCGGACCCAAAACCAGAAACAAAAGCGAACGCCTTCTTTACAATTTGATGGCGCTCCGGTGTCTCTGATCCAGCTAGAAAAGCAAGATAGGCAGGAACAAGTGGTAAAGTGCATGGCGCCAAAAAAGTAACAAGGCCAGCCAAAAACGCTGAAAAGATTGTGACATCAACCATGCTGACGATTATATCACAAACACAAAGAAAACCGCTCATAGCGGTTTTCTAGTTTTGTCCTGTAGATGCTTCTGCTGTCAACAATGGGTTCACAAGCCGTCCAACAAGTGCAACAACTGGAGTTGGACGAAGCGTGAGAGGCTTGGCCTCGCTTATTTCAGGCTCCTTGTATGCAACAAGGCGCTCTGCTTCAAGCTTCTTCTCGTGAATACGATTGTAAATAAGCATAACGCGTTTTACGTAACCATGCTCATCAGCAGAATACTGAGAGAGGAAACGGCGAGCCTTTGCTGGGCCCATATTATACGCAATCAAAGCCTCCTTTGTGTCAGAGAACCCATAACGAGACTCTAACTCCTTTAGGTACTTTGTTCCTCCCAAAATGTTCTGGAAAGGATCATTGACGTCTTTAACGCCCAAGTACTTGGCAGTACCTGGCATGAGTTGCATCAACCCTCGTGCGCCAACAGGAGAAGCTGCACGTGGATTTCCTTCTGATTCAATTGCGATAACAGATATAATCATATCGCGATCATAATCAGCGAGCATGGCAACAGAATCAATATGGTCTGCATAGCGCGTTTCAATACGCTCTATGAAGCGATCTGCTTCCTGCTCAAGATACGCGAGGGGTGCGCCTGCAAATGCGGTTGCTGGTGCAATCATTGTGATTGCCGCAAGCAGCGCGACGATGGTGCGGGCACGGGGCTGCGGGTTATGCAGCCCCACGCGTTCACCAACCTCAGAACCCTCGAAAAGTTCTTGTGTCATAAATAGTTTTTGTACTCTTGCTCGGATTACTAGGAGAATATCGTTCGGACGTGAGCGGTGTGTGAAACTATGCCACCAGAAAACAAGAAATGTTCTGAGAGTGGTCTTTTACGAGTACTGGGTTATTGTACTGATGGATGCATTTTGTGCAATAGCTTTACAGGTGTGGCAAAAATATGGCTATAAATAAGAACATATTTATATTGTTCGAGAAAAGTATTTTCCCTGCGCGTATCGTTTCTGTTTGTTGGGTATATTTGACATTTTGAGATTTTGTGTTCAAATTTTCTACTTTTTCTATATTTGAGGCCATATTTCCAAAATGTATAGCTGAGAACAGGTTGTCCACAGGTTTTCAGTATCTCCTTTATTTTAGTAAAATAGGGCTTTACATAAGGTTTTTTTTGGAGTAGTATTAAACCCAACGACCTCGGCGCCTCGCCACGTCTCCCCTTTTATGTTTTCTCATTTTGGGCAGTTTCTTACGATCACCATCCTCTTCGCAGTTACCTACTTCGAGGTTTTTATGTTGTTGACCTATATCGAGGAACGGAAACAAATGCATTTTGTTCCGAGGAAGAAGATTCCAGACGAGAAACTTCCAAGTGTTACCATTATCGTCCCTGCATGGAATGAAGGGACTACGACCGTCGGTACAATCAACTCCATTCTTAACCTGGACTACCCTGAGGATAAATTAAATGTCTTTTTCGTTAACGATGGCTCCACAGACAATACTCTTGCCGTAGCGCAAGAACATTTTGGAGCAAATCCTCGAATTCGCATTTTTACAAAAGAAAATGGCGGAAAACACACGGCGATGAATCTTGGAATCGCAGAAAGCACTTCCGATATTATTGGGTGCCTAGATGCAGATTCCTACGTGGAAGCCAACGCGCTTCAAGAAATGATCCCCTACTTCTTAAATGATCCTGCAGTTGTCTCTGTAACACCTTCTGTGCAAATATGGAAACCAGACAACTGGTTACGACATATTCAGGCGATAGAATACATGGTAGGTGCTTTTACACGAAAGGTTCTCTCCCGCATAAATGCGCTGTATGTCACCCCCGGACCATTTTCACTTTTTCGCAGAGAGCTCTTTGCTAAAATTGGAAATTTCAAAGATGCATACAAAACGGAAGACATGGAGATGGCTCTTCGCATCCAATCCCACAAGCTCAAAATCGAAAATGCGCATACTGCTATTGTCTGGACGATACCCCCAAGAACAGTTTACGCACTCTACAAGCAGCGCGTCCGATGGGTTTCGGGTTTCCTCAAAAATGCATATTTCTCTTATAGACACATGTTTCTTAAAACAGAATATGGCTATCTCGGCGTACTCTCGCTCCCTTTTGCGTTTATTTCCATATTCACTGCGCTCTTCTTTACTGCTGCGTACGTAAAAACAGTTCTCAAGTCTATTTATGAGGAAATCTTATATCGGCAAGCAGTTGGTTTTCATTTTGGACTGCCGCGCTTTGAATTTGATTTATTTACCTATGATCTCACGTTCAATCGCCTTCTAATCTACGCACTGTTTACCGGAACTTTACTCTATATCACATTTGGAGTCAGACTCGTTCGAAAAAAATACACACTTGCAAAAGGAACTATTTCATTCCTTTTCCTCTATGGCCTCATTGCACCATTCTGGCTTGGAAAATCATTATACAATCTTCTTACCTCAAAAGAGGCAAAGTGGAGATAGTACCATCTTCTATGGAACAACCAATCACACAACAACAGAACATTTCAGGGAAAAAGTTTTTTATTGTTTTTTTGATCACGCTAGGAATTTTTGCGATAGCATTCTTGGCTTCAAATTACTTTTATAGTCTTCGCTCGGCAGCAATCAAAAATGTCGAAGCAGGCATCAATCGCCAAATTATTGAAACAGAAATTCAGTTCCAACTCCTTGCCGATGCCGCATGCGATGAAACAAATGCAGGATATATGCAGATTACGCAGATGAATGAGCTCGCACGTCGTCTTGACGAAATGGAACGCCAACGTGGAACTCGAGACATCGAAGTGATTGCCCTAAAAAAGGACTACTCCCTTCTCATGATTAAGGACTACCTCCTTATCCGAGAAAGACAGCGTCGTTGCGGCGATGATCAAAATACCATCATTTATTTCTATTCAAATAGCGGAGAATGTACTGATTGTATTAAAATGGGACACGTGCTTACGGAAATGCGAGAAGAGTATGATCGTCTTCACATCTACGCTTTCGACTATAATCTCGGACTCTCGACACTCGAAACGCTCAAAAGTATTTACGGGACTCGCGAAGAACCACCAATCCTCATATTAAATCGTAAAGCATACTACGGATTTAAAACACGCGAAGAAGTAGAGAAACTCATTCCAAATATTTCACGCCTGAAAACACCATCTGCAACAGCGACAACAACTTCTGCGACGACGATAGAGAAGAAAAAGTAAACGCGCAAAGTCGCGTTTTCTTGTCTTTCGAGATGAACTCAATTACTATACATATCATGACAAAACACATAGACACCACACAGTATGACGTTATCGTAATTGGTGGAGGTCCAGCAGGTATGACAGCAGCAATCAGCGCTGGAAGAGACGGTGCTTCCGTCCTTCTGCTCGAAAAAAATCCCGATCTCGGAAAAAAACTACTCATTACTGGGGGAGGAAGATGCAACATCGCTAACAATATTCCAGACAATCGCATCCTTCTCACAAAGTTTAAACAAGCAGCCCCATTCCTCCACTCTCCATTCTCCCAGTTCTCTCTCAATGAGACCCGTCAATTCTTTGAGGATCTCGGATTGCCATTCAAAGAAGAAGCAGCAGGAAGACTTTTTCCAGCAACCGGTCGTTCTGGAGTTGTCCTTGACGCACTCAAAAAAGGACTAGGCGCCGCACATGTTACAGTACTCACAAATAGTATCGTACAGAGAATACGTTGGGACGTCGAATCAAAGCTTTGGGAAGTGCGCCTCAAAGATGGTGTTCAAAAAGGGAAAACAATCATTATTGGGACAGGCGGCTTGTCACATCCAGAAACAGGATCTACTGGGGATGGATTTCAATGGCTAAAAGCGCTCGGGCACACCATACTTAAACCGAACCCATCACTTGTGCCAATACGGACAAAAGAAACTTGGACGCACAGGCTCTCTGGTGTAGCAAAGGAAGGGGTCCGTGTATCTTTGAGTGTTAGGGGAAAGGTCACACTCAAAAAGGAAGGGAAAATTCTTTTTACACATTTTGGTCTCAGCGCTCCCCTTATCTTAAATATGAGTCGAGCAATTTTTACCGCTTTGCAGGAAGGAGAAGTACGACTAGATATTGATCTTTTCCCAAAACAGGATGCAGGGGCGCTTCATTCATGGCTGAATGAACAACTTCAGCCTATTCAAAACAAACAAATCAAAAATGCGCTTTGTGAAATTGTTGAGAAGGAACTCGCACGCGAGATACTTTCCCAGCTTCGAATCGATGGCGACACGCCAACTCACCAACTCACAAAAGAAGACAGAAAACGTATCGCCCACTTCTTAAAGCACATCACAGTTACTCCTATTGGACTAATGGGAGCAGATCGCGCAATTGTGACATCCGGTGGTGTTCCCCTTTCAGAAATCAACACCAAAACAATGTCTTCAAAATTGCACTCAACACTTTTTATTGTTGGAGATTGTCTCGATATTGATCGTCCATCTGGCGGCTTCAGTCTTCAATTATGTTGGACAACAGGCTTTGTAGCCGGGAGACACGCAGCAATGTGTAAAACAAAAAACACCTAAATGGTGTTTTTTATCTATATCCGTAAATTATTTCTGGGGTACCATGAACAATACGAAACGTGCGATGTCCAAGCACCTGCCCCGTTCCAAGTAATACGGTTACTCTCCACAGCCCCTCATCAGGTGCCGAAAGTGTTGAATACGTCCTATATCCAAGTGCGCGACCTCCAGAAACACTAAGCGGTATTGATGCCCGCAATGCAAAGACTCGCAACCGAGTATTATAGTGCTCCCATACATGTGTAATCCGAACATCGAATGTGGTTGGTGCATACACTGCGGTAAAAAAACTCACGGGAGCGTGTTTTGGAATAGTGTATGTTGGGACAAGAAAAGGCAAGCCAAGACGTTGCCAAATCGGTTTTTGTTCATAACTCACAAGGTATTGTACTCCGGCATCTTTTTCAATGGTGTGCACGACGGTACCCTCCTGCAATACAAGTGGGAGTGGAGGAATAATGCCATAGTGAATGCCGAGCGGAAAACTTAAAAACAGAAACACAGCAGCGAAGCCCACGAGATATCTCGATCGAAAGAATAATGATGGGGCAAAATACTTTATACACCATGCAAAGAATGTAGTGAAACCAAGTGCACCCAACGTTGCGAGCAACACAGAGGAAAATCCTATATGTCCCCGAATCAAGGGAATAAAATACAAAAGAAACGCATAGACAAGGAAAACAGTAGAAAGGAACCGCACAGTGAGGCGAGAAACGTGTTTATGCGCAAATTCATTTCCGAACAAGAATATCGCAAGCACGAGCACAAAAATCCCACTCATGACAAGATCAGCCCCTTTGAAATAGAGCACAAACAAAGCACTTGCAAGAGCTCCAAAAGTAAACTGTAACGCAATATCAAGAAGCAATTTAGCAGATGGAGACCATCGGCGTACGTCTTGTTGCGTCATATCAAAATGCGCTGCACGTGCTGCTGTGATTGAAAGAAGTGTTGTAAAAAGAAGGTGTATACAGATAAAGAGAATAGTCTCCGGGCTATCTGGTCGCTTTACAATTTTGAGATCCAAGAAAAAACTCCCCAAAAAAAGAAATGGACTCACACGATGTCGATACCGAAGGTATGCGAGCTGAAGATGAATCAACCACTGTTTCATATGGCGAGTATATCATCATTAAACACTAAATCTACCAGGAGCAATTTTTTGCTCGCGTATACCCACTCATCTCAGCAACAGCTGCGGCGGAAAACCAAACGCGATTTTCCTCTTTAATACGAGAAACGCCTTTGCATGTTTTATGATAATAGACTTTTCCACCATACGATGCAACAAATTCTTTGGCACCTGCTTCTCCAAGCGCAGCTATATTTCCTCGTGCATACGCCATTTCTGCTGACGTCCACGGCGTAAACGAGTCAAAACCCACAAGGCGAACATGTTCATCGGCACTTTGAATGCGAGCAACAATGTATCCAGTATATCCACTCAAAATCACACCAAGACACGACAGAGAAATCACATACGTCCGAAGTGACATATCTGGCGCAATGCGTATGCGCTCAACCCACACGCGGAAAGCTTTGTTCCATTCTTCCATATACAAAAGTATAGCATAATACAAGAAAAAACAGCATATCAATGCTGTTATATTCCTAACTGTTGTGCAAAGACGTCTGGGCGGAATCCAACAGTAATGTGTCCGTCAATATCAATAACGGGCACTCCCATTTGACCGCTTTTTTGAATCATCTCCATTGCTGCTGTGCGATCCTTGCTCACGTCAACATCTTTGAATGGAATATTATTCTGAGTAAAATACTCTTTTGCATAGACGCAATATGGACAGGTCGGTGTCGAATATACAGTTACTGTGTGTGTAGGTGTAGTCATAAATTTATGAGATATGATGATATTTACATATTAATGTTCGAAGGTCATGCACGAAAGCATCATTTACGAGCGTATAGCATATTCGCTTTCCGTCACGCTTTGATTCGAGCACACCCTCGTCTTGGAGCACTTGAAGATGGTGCGATGTCGTTGCGACAGACATATCGCTCTTTCCAGCAATATCTGATACACAAATATAATCCTCACGAAATAACGTACAAAGGATACGAAGACGGCTTTCATCGCTCACGACCCGCATCTTTTTTGACAAATCATTCAAATGCATATTTGAATGATATAGGAAACAAAATATTTGTCAACTACACAAGTCCTGTTGCGCAAAAAGGTTTTTTTTGACATACTTCAACACGGAGGTACCCATGTGCACCAAAGGAAAGGCTACAAACGGCCGTCCAACAACGTGCAGCAATTGCACAAACTGTGGCTCTTGCCCGTTTAAGTAATTCCTCGCCCATTTTTTGGGCGAGTTTTTATTGACAAATGATGTCAAATATTGTTAAATCATTATCAGCCTGCTCTTCTCATCTATAGGAGTCACATGAACATCTTTCTTGAAAGCAACCCTTCCCTTTCTGCAATTGCGGCACTCTGGGCACTTCGCCGTTATTCTGAGGCAGCGCGCATTGCGGCCATCAAAACCCACACATTCTCATGGAAAGGAAACGATTTCAAAAAGGGTGACATTTTTATTGGAAAGCTCTTTCAATATGATACCCGAAAAAACCACTTTCAAGAACTTGGAACTTGCTATCAAGGGCTCACAGATATACTTGAGTCGCTTGCACCGAAGGATGAAAGACGCATATACCTTCCACTCGCACAGTTCCTTGATGCAGAACTTCCTCACGTGGACCCAGCCAGGCAACTGTTCCAACATGCACCGAAAGATGTTGCAACCATAGGTCATCTGACAAATATTTTTAGTGTGTTTGAAAGCCTAAAACTTGTCTATACAAAAAATTGTCGGGACCTCTTGTCTTGCGTGGCTCCAATCCTCGAAGGATATCCGCTCCTCTTGAAGAAACAATCGGCGCTCGAACGTGATTTAAAAAAAATTGTCTTCACTCCATGCGGACGCATTGCTCATAGTGAGCATAGCCAACTTCACGCAGTGCACAATCTCGTCTTTGAAAGACGCTCTCCATGCGTAATCATTTTCGAATACCACAATTTCATTGGTATTATTGCTCACCCCAACGAATCTCTTCCATTGAACCACCTTTGCCTTGTAAAACTGATCAAGGAAGTTCACGAAGAAAAAGATTGGATACTGTCTCCATGTGGAAGAGTACTTTCCTACGGGACACCAGAACATCACCCGATAAAAAAATCAAAAATCACAAGTGGATATTTAGCAGAAAAGCTCAGTCCACTTCTCGCTAGAGCACACGCATAAAATACGCCCCAGAGATGGGGCGTTTAATATTGTGCAACCTGCTGATCAAGGATAACTAATTCAATTCCAGCATCACGAAAAATTTCTTTTGTGCGTGCACTTGCTTGATACTCTTGTCTCACTACCACACGTCGAATTCCAACATTCACAATCATCTTCGCACACGTGTAGCATGGTGTCATGCGCACATATACCGTTGACCCCTCAAGCGACACACCGACGCGCGCTGCTTGCACGATAGCATTTTGCTCTGCGTGTGTGGTGCGAATACAGTGGTGTGTCATATTACCATCTGCGTGGGTGACGGTGTGCATTTCATGCCCGGCATCATCGCACGAAACAAGTCCGCGAGGTGCGCCTGCATATCCCATTGAGAGAACATGATTATCTCGAACAACAACGGCACCAACTCTTCCTCGATCGCATGTTGAACGTGTGCCAACAACGTCACAAATATTCATAAAATATGTATCCCAATCTGGTCGTTCATATGTCATATAATTATCGTACCACAAAATGCACATCTGCGTATTGTGCAAATATCTCCTTTTGTTATGATACAAGAATGGAAATGCAACCAGATTCTGAATGGTCAGATCTTCCCTTATTTCGTACGGAAGATAAATCAGTTGGAGAAAATGAAATTCCCCATCTTCTTTCGCCTTCCAGAGAAGAGACAGATGTAACACCCATCACTTCCTTCGAAAATATGACGACTGAACAACTTGAAAGAGAATATCTTCGGGTGCTAGGCTATCGGTCAACATATTATACAGACGGAACCAAAGAAAGCCTTTTGCACGCATTGCGTAACCCATTAGCAGAAGAACAAAGAATTCGAAGGATGATTAGCGAGGAGAATGCTGCGGCACGTGCACATGAACATGGGGCGTAACTTGCAAAAAAATTAAAATCCCCCTATGATACGCACAGAGAAAGAAAGGTGGCTATAATGACACTCATCCCTGAAGATCGCGTGACTCTGTATAAAAAGCTCGTTGGTGTCGACCCGAATATTCGCATGCTCACTCCTGAGCAGGTAGAACAAGGGATCAAAGACCCTTTTTCGGAACGGCAGCGCCTTGCGGATGAAGATCGCGAAGACGATCGCATTGATCGTGCACAGCTCTACCGCGGCCGCTTCAAGACACGATAGAAAAAGTCCCCCCTCTGGGGACTTTTTTACAAGTATGGGGCAAAGACAAACAATCCAACAACCAATGCAAATATCGACGCGACCAGAACAGCAGCCGCAGCGACATCTTTTGTGTCTCGTGCATATGGATGATACTCGGGAGAGGTCAGATTGATATCAATCTCAATAGCTGTATTGATGATTTCTGCAACAAGAACGATTACACCGATGAGAAGAAGTGCAATCCAATCAATACGCGCGATGTTTAACACAATACCGAGAATTATAACCCCCAAAAAGCAAAGAATTTGAATCCACGCATTATGTGTTGTTCTTAGAAAAATATTCAATCCTCTTCCAGCATGAACAAAACTCTGCATGCGACGAACAAGTGAAAACCTTTTGGCCTCTGTCATACGCTGTTCCATATGACCGTATTATAAAGAAATCTTTCAAATACTCAAGATAGAAAAATATGATACTCTTAAAGCAATGACCACGGGAATCGCCATTCTTCTGCTTTCTGCTCTCGCATACGTAAGCAACTGGATCAACTGGAAATATCTCAACTCCCCTTTCACACGATATTCCTATATCCTCGGAGCATTAATACATGAAACAGCTCACGCGTGTATAGCAGTACTCACAGGGGCTAAAGTAACTGAATTTTCAATCCGCCCGCCACAGCCACATGTCACACATACACCATCAAAACTGCCGTTCATCGGAAATGCGCTTATCGCACTGGCTCCTTTTATTGTCTGCCTCTCTATTCTCTCATTTTTCCACACAGCAATTCTTTCCACCGTTCCGCCGCTCTCTCTCCATTTTGAATCGCTCGTTGTCCTCATCCATCATGCACTAGCCTTTTATTCAACGCTTTCATTCTCAGTCATCAGTGGAATTATTCTTTTTCTCCTTTTGAATATTGGTGCGATGCTCGGTCCATCATATCAGGATCTCAAACACGCTTGGGTTATCGTTCTCCCCCTTCTTTTTTTTGACATTCACCCGCTCACCACTATCGCTCTCCAGGCAACGCTCCTTATCCTGTATGGCATCATATTGCAAGCAGGAATAACCATTCTAATATACCCACTCAAAGCCTTTTTTCAAAAAACTCGCACCTCATAATTCAGCGACTGAATAAGTTAGAAATGATCTATGTAATCACCTCGTTCAGCCCTAGCAAGTGCACAACATAAAAACCAGAAGTACATGCTTCTGGTTTTTCTTATCCCTTTGCATCAAGACATTCTGGGCGAGCATATGCTTGACACATCATCCGCGTACATGCCGCACCCCCATCGTCCATGCGCGTACAGGTATTGCATCCATCATTAAACGTCCGGCAGTTCTGATCAATAATGGTCTTCCAGCTCTCACTAGTATAAGGACCGGAATCTTGATCAAGACATCGTGGTTTGCTGTACACAGTGCAATACCTCTCTGTACAAGACGCAGATGCTTGTCCTTTGACTCGCGTACAGGTATTACACCCATCATAATACGATAGGCATGATTCTGGTATCATGGTTTTCCAGCTCTCATCCGTATAGGCAGCAAGCACTCCTTCCTCCCCCGTCTCAACGACTGGGGGCACAGGAGCTGCGCTCCGTTTTGCGTATAAGAAAATACCCGTAAGAGCCACTGCAAAAACGCACACGATTGCGATGGTAATATATGTGTTTTTATTCATAAGCGTATGGAATATACAGACAAAACAAACAGTGCCCCACTTTGTGACACACACAAAAGAAAGGCACCATATACACAGATATTTCATATGCGATACAATACCCATATTGTATGAAAATCAACATAAAAAAGAAGCCAGAAATTCTTGCTCCAATTCAAGACTGGACATCCTTAACCGCTGCGATTAACAGTGGTGCGGACGCAGTATTTTTTGGAATCCAAGGATTCAATATGCGCGCCAATGCCAAGAACTTTACTGTTGGTGATTTAAAGAAAATTGCACGCATTGCGAATGAGGCAAAGATTAAAACCTATCTCACGCTGAATATTATTATTTACAACAATGAGGTAAAGAAGGTTGATGCATTGTTACAAAAAGTCAAAGCAGCTGGCATTACTGCGGTTATCTGTTGGGACCTCGCTGTCATTGAACTTGCAAAGAAACACAAGCTTGAATTTCACATCAGTACACAAGCAAGTATTGCAAATAGCACGGCGGCAAACTTCTACAAGAAACTCGGAGCAACGCGTGTTGTCCTCGCCCGTGAATGTTCCCTTGAGCAGATTAAACAGATTCGGAAAGAAACCAAAGCACAGATTGAGATCTTTATTCATGGTGCGATGTGTGTATCCATGTCTGGACGCTGTTTTATGTCACAATTTACCTGTGGAAAATCCGCAAATCGCGGAGAGTGTACACAGCCATGCAGAAGACAGTACCTCATCAAACAAGCCGACGGAGACGCAGAGCTTCTCTTGGGCACAGACTACGTCATGAGCCCAAAAGATCTTCGAACAATAGATTTTATTGACCAGATTCTCGAAGCAGATGTTGACTGTCTGAAGATTGAAGGACGCAATCGCAGCCCAGAGTACGTCGCGCATGTCGTTTCTGCATATCGCAAGATTGTCGATTTTATCTACGCAGCAAAAAAGCACGACAAAACATTCAAAGAGGAACTCTCGCGACTCAAAGAAACACTCAATGCAGAACTCGACACGGTGTATCATCGCGGACAAAGTTCAGGTTTTTTCCTCGGAAAGCCAATCAATGAATGGACAAAGACCGGCGGAAATGAAGCAAAGCAGAAAAAGGTACACGTTGGTAAAGTCATAAAGTTCTACAAAAATATCCAAGTTGCAGAAATCACCGTCCAGGGAGACACTCCCATCAAGACTGGAGATACACTTATTTATCAAGGAAGTTCAACAGGAAGTTACGAAGAAAGCATTGTGTCAATGGAAAAAGACCACAAGCAAGTCAAAAAAGCAGTTCAGGGAGATCGTGTCGCGATCAAAGTTGGAAAGACACTCAAAGCTGGAGATGATGTGTTTGTATTGAAAGAAGACAAGAGGAAGAAATAAAAAGCACCCGATTGGGTGTTTTTGTTTGAAACACTAGCTTCTTTAGCACATAAGCTATCTACATGAGGATGGCAATTCGAAAACATCAAACAAAATGGGCATTGCCCCATGTGTATTTATGCTTCTTTTTTAACCATTTTTGGGCGAAAGAGCTTCTTGGTCACAAGAAATGCAAAACCAGAACCAAGCGTCGACAGCGTGATGTAGATAATAAGCGGACCATACGCGCCGAGATATTTCGTCACGAATGCATTGAGTGAAGAAGGCGGTACCATGAACTTCCCCATCGCAAAAGCGATGCCAAACATTATTGCAAGCGATATGACAGTAAAGCACAGCACTGCAAGGGCGAACTTCTTCATGCTCACACGAGCCTCCAGGGTATGGTGAATAGTTGAACAACCTTTTTCAAGACTAATGGAAATATGTAATGGAGTCAATGACATGTGAAAAGTTTTTTGATCACAACCTATTTGAATACAAAAAAAAGATACTTACGTATCTTTTTTTGTATTTGTTACCAGACTAGGAATCGAACCTAGATTAAAGGCTTCAAAGGCCTCTGTCCTACCTTTAGACGATCTGGTAATGAATTATATTTTCGAACAATATTCCCCACACAGCACAACACACAAACGACAGACAGAGGCTTGCCTCTTTCCTACCCGTAAGAGCAAGAACGCAGTGATTGCTCGAGTTGAACTGGCTCGCGGTGGCGAGACATTTTCGGGCAAGAATGCCTGGTGCCTGAAAGGCCATTCTTACCTTTAGACGATCTGGTAATGAATTTTGAGAATGGAGAATTGAGGATAGAGAATAGAAAATGCAACAAACTCTATTCGCTATTCGCTATTCGCTTTTTACTCTTTCGAGCCATACATTTATAGCACATTGCAGGCGGAAAAGCCAGTAGATGATTACGCCAATAGAGTCCTGGATTGCCAAGAGTAGTTTTAGTATGAGTTTTAGTTTTAGTTCATACGAAATACCAACATCGTCCTGGATTGCCACAGACGACCCGAGTACAGGTCGTCTTCACAATGACAATGCATTTTCTTTCAACTAGAAACTTTTCTTACCATTCTCTATCCCCTATCCCCCATTCTCTTCTTCCTATCCACCATCCACCATCCACTCTCCACTAGTATTCATTTCATCCCCCTAAATTCTCTATACACACTATTCGACACTGTCACGCGAGTTATCCACAGGTCTGTGCATAATGCACGAAGATTTTATTTTTTTCTTCAAAATATCCCCTTTCCTTCGTCACCAGCAACCCAATAATTATCCACATGCTCCGAAGTGGACGCACTGTGATTGAAAGAATACGCACTATCAGGTGTAATAAATATAGAATTACAAGTAACACACATTAGTAGTTTAACAAGCAGACTTATGAAATGGATACTGTTCACGGGAGCGTGGCGGCTGAAGACGGTAAACGTCGAAGCAGATGTTCGCGCTCAAGTCCGCCGCGCACTGATTCGTGGCGATGGTATAGTGACTGGTGGTTCCACGGGAGTCGACTATTATGCGCTCACAGAAGCGTTACGCTATGACCCAACTGGAGGTCATGTCAAAGTCTATATCCCCGCAGGTCTCGAGAGCTACATTCGTTACTATCGCAAGCACCTTTGTGTCCCTCCTGTGACGAAAAAGGAGATAGATAATCTCGAAGGCGCCTTGAGGGTATTAAAGAAGGTGCGTCCAGAACATTTCTTTGAACTTCCATCAGGCGATGAAGTTTCAGAAGAAATGTATACTGCAAATCGCATTCGGCAGATTGGTGCGGTTGGAGAGGTGTACGCTTTTCAGGTCAATAATAGCGTATCTACCGAACTGCTCGTTGAGAAAGCGCGACGCCGAGGAGTCAAAATTGGACTTCAGAGAAAGTACGCTGTCACAGAGCAATTATAAACTCGAACACTTCGTGCGATGATTGCTCTTTGTGCGAGGTGCAATGTACAATACTATGAAATGGATCATGTTTACCGGATCCGAGGAACCCGAAACGCGGCAGAGAGAACTAGATGTCCGCGCGGCGGTACGATGGGTACTCCTTCATGGAGCTGGTATAGTAACTGGGGGCTCACCTGGCGTTGACTATTACGCCATTACCGAAGCACTTCGTTTTGATCCGTCTGGCTCTCGGATAAAAGTCATTTTACCCACTAAGTTGCGAAGCTATATTGCATGGTGTCGTGACCGGCTAAACCATAGCCGCCATATTACTCCAGAAATTGTCGATGGTCTTGCGGCAGCTCTACTGGACCTCAAGGTCCTGAACCCAAAGAATTTTGTAGAGCTGGACGAATCGCAAACCATTAGAGTGAATAAGGAACACAGTACTCGCAAAAAAGAACTCGAGCTTGCAGAAGAAGTCTTTGCATTTACAACCAACAGAAATAACCACGTTCATGAGGTTTTACGCCATGCGCGCAGAAAAGGTCTCCGGATTGAATTACTCGCTCAACACTAATGTTTTACCCCAACACTATGCTTATCTAACCATAAAGGAGTAGGTCATGATACAAAAATCACCCTTAGAGGTGATTTTTGTATTTCGGAAGATGTTTACGAAGCTCATCAAGAAGCAAGACAATGTCTTCCCCTTCAAGAACAGTGCGTTCTTTGCCATCAATATCTAAATCTCCAATATGGTGTTCTGGAATCACGTGATAATGCACATGAGCGACCGATCGCACATCCCCCACTTTCCCATCTCGAACTAATACAGAAATGTCGTGATATCCGAGTTCATGCAAAAGAGAGAAGGCTTCGCGTATTCCATACTCAATAGAAGATAATTCACCTCGTGACAAATCGAGGAAGTGTTCGACATGTCGCTTGGGAACCACAAGAAGATGATGCTTCTGATACGGTGCACGTGCGTATGTCAGAAAGCTTAGTGACTGTTCAGAAATAACTCTCTCTGCCGCCTCACAAAAAGGACAAAAATGTTCGGGAAGCTGCGCAAGATATTCTACGTACTTCATACTATTCAGTTATAGGCTTCCTTTTCGGACCAACAAGAATAAGGAGGAGTGCGGCAATGAGAGCCATGACGCCTCCGAAAATGAACGGTGCCTGCTCGCCAACCTTTGTCCAGAGAAGTCCGGCGATAAGTGATGCAAAGAACGCACAGAATCCAATCGCAAATTGATAGATACCATATGCAGTTCCAAGCACTTCCCCAGGAACAATATTTGAGATATAAGCCTTACTCACTCCATCTGTAAGTGCCATATAGACACCATAGAGTGGGAATAATATCCAAATAAAGAGCGGCGTCGTCGCATATCCAAAAAGGAGATAGACTACAGAAAAGATGATAAACCCAAGCACGAGAATATTCCTTGGCCCCATCTTGTCTGAAACAATACCTGCGGGGACCGAAAAGCTCGCATATGTAAAGTTAAACAATGCATACACAAGAATCGTTGAAATCATCGTAAAGCCAAGCCCCTGTGTACGCAAAATAATAAATGCATCAGAACTATTTCCAATTGCAAAAATCATATTAATCACAAGGAAGATAATGAGCGGTTTAGGAAAGTTCCTCAAGACACCGCGGATAGAGGTGCGCTCATTCTTCTCGGGAATATCCCATGGTTTTTCCTTGAGAAAAATAATCAGTAATGCAACGGCAATTGCCGTTGGAATTAGTGAGAAGAGAAATATTTTGTGATAATCCTCTCCGAAATACTGCAATAAAAGAATACCGATCAAGGGGCCGGCAACGGCTCCAAGCGTGTCCATTCCTCGATGAAAGCCAAATGCCTTTCCACGATCCCTTGGTGCAGTATTTTGTGCAATATACGCATCCCGGGCAGCTGTACGGACTCCTTTTCCGAGACGGTCAGAAAACCGTCCGACAAGTACAGAATGCCATGATGTCGCAAATGCATAAAAGAATTTCGACGACGCAGAAAGCATATACCCTATCACGATAAAGGGTTTTCGCTTTCGGAGCTTATCTGACGCAGCTCCCGATGCGATACGCAAAAAACTTGATGTTGATTCTGCAATTCCCTCCATGAGTCCCACAACTGTAACCGGTGCACCAAGAACGGTAGTCAAAAAAATCGGAACAATAGGATATATCATATCCGAGGCAACATCATTCAAAAAACTCACAATCGATACAACAAAAACGGGCATCGTAATTCCCCGCTTCTCTTCTGGGTGTCCATTTTCTTCCATAGTTATATTCTATTGTAGTATGCTTTTTCTCGTCCGACCAGAGCAAATTCATGATATAATTGGCCATAATGAAGATTCTCCGGAAGGAACCTGGAATTATTGTCCTTTCTGAAACATCCACAAACGCACTCATCATCGGTGCAATTTTTTGGATACTTTTTATTGGCGCATGTTTTGGAGATATTTCTCCTAAAGATGGACAGGAGTTGATCTTTTATGGCATTCTTCTTGCCTTCCCATTTCTTGGCCTCATCTTTATCTTTCACGTATACAAAACAATCACACTCACCATAAACCTCCACCTTCAGCATGTCACAAAAGACACGAAACGGCTTCTTCGATCTCCCACCCAAGAGATAACCCAGTTTGCTCCACGTGCAGTAGAGGTTCTTACGTCACGTCTCCGTTCTGATACTGGAAAGACAGAGCAACGTATTACTGATATTTGCCTCATTGACGCCCAGAATGCTCGCCTTCAACTCAATACACAATCACTCCCACTCAAACAGGCACATGATATTGCAGAAGCAATCAGCAGCACCCTGAGCATCCAAAAACTCGACAGCGCCCCAACAGAACTCCGCGATCTCCTTCATGGTGCCAGAGAAGCACTTACAACTCTTGCCCGCAGCACTTCCACAACACTTTTTACAGATCACAATACAAAACAATAATTATGGATTCCTTCATCATTGCTCTTCAAATATTTCTTTTGATCGGCTCGCTTGCAGCGATTGTGCGCGGGGCCTCTGGTGCGACAAAACATGCAGCAACCATTGCTCGAAGTTTTAAACTTTCCAAATATACAGTCGGATTCATTGTTGTCGCCGTAATTTCCATTCTTCCGGAAACACTGGTGTCGATTAACTCTGCTATCGAAGGGAACCCGTCACTTGGTCTTGCAACACTTCTCGGATCAAACGTCGCTGATCTCACACTTATTTTTGCAGTTGTTATTCTTCTTGCAGGAAGAGGGCTCAAAGTAGAAGGAAAGATTATCAAAAATCATGTCATCTACCCACTCATTCTTCTCGTCCCAATCATTCTTGGATTCAACGGACATCTCTCTCGCCTCGAAGGGCTCGTTCTTATTCTTGCGGGAGGAATCTTCTACTACACTGCGCTTAGAAATAACACTGATGATACACCGCCGGATGAAATTCTTCGCGAAAGTCGCATAAAGAGTGTTCTCTATTTTCTCGTGAGCATGGGACTCCTTATTTTTGGATCACATTTTGCTGTTACTTCCACTCTCGATCTCGCACAACTCATTGGAGTAAGCCCACTTCTTCTTGGCATCCTCGTGGTCGGACTGGGCACAACACTCCCAGAGCTCATGATTGCGATTAATTCCGTTCGCGGCAAAGATGACTCACTTGCAATTGGAGACATTCTCGGAACAGTGCTCGCAGACGCAACTATTGTTGTTGGTATTCTCGCAACCATCTCCCCGTTCTCTTTTCCGCTTCGCATTGTCTACTCCGCAGGAATATTTATGGTCATCTCTTCTATCCTCTTATTTACATTTATGAAGACAGAGATGACAATTTCAAAAACTGAGGCAGTTTTTCTTCTGGCAACATGGCTGACATTCATCACTGTTGAGTCATTACTTGGAAATATATGGAGCATATAAAAAGAAACTGCAGAAGCAGTTTCTTTTTATTTGATTCCAGTGATTTTGATCTTTGTAAATGGCTGTCGGTGACCGTTTTTCTTTGCCCAGCGGCTCTTTGGCATGTAGCGAACGACATAGATCTTAGGACCCTTGCCGTGCTCAACGATGTCTGCGGTAACCTGTGCACCTGCGACAAACGGTGTACCAACTTTCGTTGAAGAACCGTCGTCCACAAGCAATACCTTGTCAAACGTAACTGAACCCTCTGCGTCGAGCTTCTCAACACTGAGAACATCACCTACTGCAACCTTATATTGCTTGCCACCCGTGGTAATAACTGCGAATGTCATAGTGGGGTTAGTATACCGTATTTTGCGAAAAAAGCAAGAAAGTACGGGAATATGAGTCATGAGAAATGAGTTTTGAGCTACAGAGATAGACAGATACAGTCCTAGATTGCCAAATAGTTTTAGTTCAAGGTAATACAAAATGCAGTCCTGGATTGCCACAGACGACCCGGGTACAGGTCGTCTTCGCAATGACAATGCATTTGTGTCCAACTTGGAACTTGCAACGAGAAACTTTTCTTACCATTGTCTATCCTCTATTCTCTTCTTCCTATCCACTACCCACCAACCACTGCATTCTTCTATTCACTTATCACTGTTCACTAATCACTACACCCCTCTACTTTCCCACCAACTTCTCACTTCTCTTTGCAATCATCTTTTCACCAGTAATTACGTTCGTAAAATAGTCTCCATACAGAATATGAAAAATATATGCAAGATCTGAAGGAGAATTTAAAGCAAAATGCTCTCCTTGAATAATACGTTCACCTTCTTGTAAAGGGAGATAATCCTTTGCATACTCAGTCAATTGCTTACGAATGTGATCATTTTGTAGGTCTGGCATCAACGGAAGCGAAAGAGCAATTTGCTTCCGCTGTCGCTTTCCAATCAGATTTGCATCAAACTCTTCGCCAAGGAGAAAGAGTGGTAGACCACAAAATTCATTCACCTCTTCGTCGGTCGCTTCACGAAAGAACTTGTCAATTCCGAAGAAGAGTGAGGATGCTGTATTAAAATTCTGAAAATACAATTTTCCATGATGAACATATGCATGCAGCACTCCACCAACCTCCACACCATGGGTTCGTTCCTCAATCGTTACACCGTGAACGCCGAACTCAATAAGAGTTTTTCTGTCGTATCGTTGCGTAGATGACGTCTTTATGACATGGATAGTAGTCTCTCTAGGCAATCCCGTTGTTTCAACAATAGCCAATGCTTTGATTGCAGACATATCCACACTTGCAATACGCTCGGGGTCAATTTTTGTACACGCAGCATCGACATACGGAGCAATAATCTGTAAATCATCACCAATAAGATCAATTCCGAACCACTCTTCCCCAACGAGACTGCCCGCCTTCGCGTCAAATGACTTCGTAGAACCCTCCTTCAATTGTGGAGCTTTTACTTTTCTGAGCAATAGCGCGATATCTTCCTCTTTATCTGTAAGCGGAAGATACGTTGTCTTCCCTGTCTTTGCAATGAGCACGGTATTCTTTGCCATGGGGTCGATTGTACCACATACGCACGTACTCAAGTGGTGTGGATATTCATCAGGATGAATTACCGAACACACAATACCGACATGTGGAAGTCCGTACACAATCTTCCATTCGTCAATACTGTGGAAAACTGAAATATAGGGCTTAAATACGTGTGGACTATCCACAGTTATACACATTGATTGGGGTCGTGTCATATGCCAAGATACTTTATATGCAGCAAGTGCCTACAGGACAGTATGAGCGCCGTTCGCTCAAACGCGATTATTCAAACCAGCGATCACCAGTCTTAAGTTCGCTTCGTGTCCCACCGCAACACCTCGATTCAGAGCGCGCACTCCTCGGAGCCCTCATGCTTCGCGCAGACACGCTCTATGAAGTTTCAGATATTATTCTTCCAGAAGCGTTCTACGCTGAAAAGCACCGCGTTATTTACCAGGCAATGCTCGATCTTCATGCACGACGAGAACCGATTGATCTCCTCACGATGTCTGCAAAGCTTTCGGAACGCGGACAGTTTGATGCAATTGGAGGTCACACATACCTCACTGAACTTACCAATGCCGTACCGTCATCTGCAAATGCTCGCCACTACGCAGAAATCATTCACAAAAAACATGTTCTCCGCCAGCTGATTAATGGGGCTGAACATGTCTCAGAGCTTGGATTCCAAGAAGAACGACTTTTAGAGGAAATCCTTGACGAAGCAGAATCAACGATCTTCAAAATTACCGCGCTGACACCTGGACAATCTATCCTCAACATGAAGGAAGGAACACAGCAGGCATGGGAGCGCTTTGAGAAAATCAGTGAACAAGGAGATGGTCTTCGTGGTGTTCCGTCTGGCTTTCCGTCAATTGACCGCATGCTCTCTGGACTTCAACCCTCCGACCTTATCATTCTTGCGGCACGCCCTTCCATGGGTAAAACATCGTTTGCACTCGACATGATTCGTGGGGCTGCAGTGCAACACAATATTCCTGTCGGACTCTTTTCGCTTGAAATGTCCTCTCAGCAAATAATTGATCGTATGGTTTCTGCAGAATCACGTATTGACTCATGGAGACTCCGCACAGGAAAACTTTCGCGCGAAAACGAGTTTGAGTATCTCCGTGAGGGTATCGATCGTCTCTCGAAAGCACCAATTTATATCAACGACCAGGCGGGTATTAACATCATGAACATGCGTGCGACCGCAAGACGCATGGTAAGCGAGTATGGGGTCAAACTTCTCGTTGTTGATTATCTCCAGCTCATGTCCCCTATGCGACAGACGGATTCCATGGTGCAACAAGTCACAGAAATCTCACGCTCTCTCAAGGGGCTTGCAAAAGACCTCAATGTTCCTGTTATTGCCCTCTCACAGCTCTCTCGTGCTGTTGAACAACGCGGTGGTAAGCCCAAACTTTCAGACCTTCGAGACTCTGGCTCAATCGAGCAAGATGCAGACGTTGTTATGTTTATCCATCGTGAACAAGATGAGAATGGTGAACGTAATCAAATTGCTGAAATTCTTATCGAAAAGCACAGAAATGGTGCGACAGGTGTCGTCAAGCTTCACTTCGATGGAAAGCACACAAGTTTCAGAGAAATCGACGAAAAACACGGTGATTACCATGCAGTTCGTGGTTCTGGGGATGATGAATTTGATGCATTTTAAAAACACGGGTGAACCCGTGTTTTTGATTGACAACGAATTATAGAGTTGTATAACTATGAAAGCACAGAAGGCCTCTATGGACACTGCCACCATTGAAGAACGATTTCATGTCGCCTACAAAGTAGTTTTAGAGCAATTCAATTCACCACACATCACTCATGCGTGCAGAATCAAATGCGCATGTATTCTTTCAGCAGCAATTCCTGCTGAAGCCGACGATGTGCTTTTGCATTTTTCCGCAAACACATTAGCAGAGAAGCTTCAAAAAGCCCGACGTACCACCAAGGAAGGTACACGCGCAAGCAAGACAACTGCATTCGCCGAAGAAAATGATCTTGCGGAAGCAGCCGCGCATCTCTGCGTTGTACTCATCACCACATAGTTTCATCCGCACCAATATGGTGCGGCATTTTATTTGGTGACATGCAGACATTCTCATCCCGGCTCCCTCCTACTTCCTTCCCAGCAATGCATTCCGCAATGTGTCAGCATCTGCATACTCAATTTCACTCCCTGTCGAGACACCTCGACCAAGACGAGTAATCAGAATATTGCGCTCAACACACATATCTCGAAGTGCGAGACGAACGAAATCGCCTGTATGTTCACTTTCAGGAGTCACAGCAGTCGCAATAATGACTTCGTGGAGCGCCTTCATAGATTCTACTCTTCGTTTTAATGCAGAAAGTCGAATAACCTTTTCTGGATTTTTTTCAAGGATCCCTAATGTTCCTCCAAGAACATAATAGTATCCTGTATATGTATGTGCGCGTTCAATCGCCTCAAGATCTGCGTCTTTTTCAACAATCAGCAGTTGCGTCGGATCACGAAGTGGATCAGCGCAGACAGGACATTTTTCTGTATGCGGACCCTTCTTCGGAAAATAGCGATGGCATTCGACGCACTCCCGAACCTGGTCTGGAAGTTGAGCAATCAGACGAGAGAGCTCCGAGAGATGCTGTGGTGACTGCTTGAGCAGATAATGGACAAAACGCCGCGCCTGGCGCGACCCAACTCCAGGAAAGAGCGTAAAGAAATATTCCAGTCGATGTATGGGATCCATATCATGCATCATATCACATTTCATCTCTCTTTGAATTTTATTGACATACGTTATTCATATGGTATAAACAACACTGGACCCAAAGCAGCCGTGCTGCTTTTTCAAGAGGCTCTATGCTCTCCCACAATACGCGAAAGACCTTGATCGCTGAAGCGGTCAGCAAGCACGTCCCCCTCCCCGTGGAGGGCTTCGAAAGGACCAAAGACGGCATCCGCGACGGGTGCACCGACGTCCTCGCAACAGCCCTTCACCACATCAGCAGGCACGAGAGGCGCCGGGGAATCACCCTGTCCAACCAGCAGTTCTCCGACATCATCGAACAAGTGCTCGCACAGGCGACGAAGGAGATCGAAAAGAACGAACTCAGCTCTATCGACCCCCTCGACGTCAGCGCCATCAAAGAGAAAGCGGACATGATCTCGATCAGGGCGAAGAGGCTGCTCCTCGCCGACCAGTTCGAAGTCAATCAATTCAGTGCGGAACCCGACCTCGTCGGCGTCTAGCACAAAACCCCACCTCGGTGGGGCTTTTTTATTCTGCTTCCATATTTGGCCGATCGAGCACAACAGGTTCAATGCCCGGAGCTGCACCTGCAATACGTCGCACGTCCTTATCTATTTTTCCCAGTTCTTTATATCCAACATTATAGTGATTCACAGTCGTCGACAGTGAAGCACCGAGCTTCGCATAGTACTCCTCATATGCTTTCATGTGCTTCCCGAGCTCCTCAACTCGCTTGCCAATGTCCTGAGCCGCTTGTTCGATCTGGAACGCACGAAATCCATAGAGGACAGACTGTAAGTATGCTGCAAAGGTCGTCGGGGAAACGATAATGACTTTCTTTTCGTGATATGCATAATCAATCAGGCTTCGTGTGTTACTTTTCACGCGACCAACTTCATTCACGAGAAGGTCATAGTAAATTGCTTCGGCAGGAATAAACATAAAAGCAAACGGAAGCGACCCTACTTTTTGATTGATGTATTTTGCAGTTTCATCGATACGTTTCTTGAGATCATTGCGAAATTCTTTTTCAAGATCCTCGCGCTTATCCTGATTCTCTTCTTGCGCGAGGCGCTGATAGTTATCGAGCGAAAACTTCGCATCCACAGGAATAAAACCATCCTTTGTCATAATTGCGGCATCAACAACATCTTTTTCGCCAACAGCGTACTGTAGCTTATATGCATCTGGTGGCAAAATATTTTGAAGAATGAGCGCGAGTGAAGCCTCTCCCCAGTTTCCTCGCTGCTTTTGATGTGTCAGCACGCGCTCCAGATTTGCAAGTTGATCCCCAATCTGAGCAAAATGTTGTACTGCCTCATTTGCTTTTGTTTGTTCACGTGTCACTGCAAGCAAACGCTCTGACATTTGTGCATTAATTTCTGAAAGCAATTTCTGCGATTCACTAAATTGTCGATGCACCGCATCACTCACATCACGACGTGACTCTGAGAGACGTGTATCAATCTGCTTCGTTAGCTCAGCAAGTTGTTGCTGCAGAAATGTAAGCGCTGCTCGATCAGCTTCACGAACAGAAGCAAAATGTTCAAGCTCCTTGGAAACTGAATCTCTAGGATTTCTGCTTTGTATAAGCAGGAATATGACGAGTACAATCAGCGTAAAGAGCCCAACAGCAATAAAATATTCCATAATTTAACGATGTTTTAATATAAATTTCTTTGCGAGCTCAACACCAACAAAAAGCAATATCGTAAGTGCGAAAATGTATGGGACAAAACGTGGAAGCACATGCGCCTCAAGTGCAAGCAAACGAGAGACTTGTGGAACAAATAATGCGATGCTTAAGCCACCAACAACAGACAAGATTGAAAGGAGCAAATACCCATTTGACCATGGTACAGTTTTCCAGATTGGCGAACGCAGATCTCGAAGTGAAAATGACATGAGTGTAGCAAATAGTGTCAGCGCAACAAACATTACTGTCCGCATTCCATCCTCCGACAAAGCAAGATTTTGCATCCACAAGAACAACCACATGAGAAGTATCCCTGTAAGCAGTCCAACTGTCAAAATAAAGCCAATGAACTGCTTTGAAAGCATAAACTGTGACCCATGGACTCGCGGATCTCGTTTCATTATGCCTTGTTCTTTATGTTCAAATGCAAAAGCAAAATTCATTAGTCCTTCCGTGAGCATATTCGTCCATATAATTTGTGTCGGGAGGAGTGGAAGAGGAAGGCCCATGCCCAACGCGACAATAACAACAACTATCTCTGAGAATGACGTAGATATCAAATATACGATACTTTTTCGAATATTATCAATTGCCCTTCTCCCCTCCTCAATAGCATTTACAATGACAGTAAAGCTATTATCCACAAGAACAAGATCAGACGCCTCCTTCGCAACATCAGTACCACTTCCAAGAGCAATGCCAATGGAAGCCGTACGTAATGATGGCGCATCGTTTACACCGTCCCCCGTCATGGCCACAACTTCACCCTTTCCTCCGAGTAGAGTTGCAATACGCTGTTTTTGTTCTGGAAGCATTCGTGCGTAAATAGAAACAGTTTGTATCTTCTCTAACAAGTCTTCATCACTGAGCGAATCTACGTCAATCCCTAGAAGATACGGCGCCTCTGCATCTTCTACAATGCCAGCTTTCTGTGCAATCGAACGTGCTGTTTCTGGGTTATCTCCTGTCGCCATCAACACACGCACACCCGCACCACGCGCCGCTGCGATAGAAGCTCGAACGTCAGAGCGAATTGGATCATGCAGAAGGACAAGGCCGCAGAAAACGAAATTCCCTTGTTCAAAAAATTGCTGTATATATTCTTCCTTTTTTGATGGAAGAGTATCTGTACCCGTGTCGCAATACCCCACACTTACTACTCGCATACCTAAACGTGCCCCCTCCTCAAGCTTTTTCAAAAATGATGCCCGGGCAGCATCAGTCAATGCCTCAGCCTTCCCAAACACATAATATGATTTTGCACGCGACAAAAGTTCTTCAGGTGCACCAAGCACAAAAAGTCGTTTTTGCTCGAGCCCGCGAACAGCATTTAATGAAAAGGCCATTCGCATTTCAGACATAAACGGCTGCGACGTCACGCGAGGAAAATCTTTTGCAAGCTCGTCCACAGAAATGCCAGACGCATATACTGCTCGACCAATAGCAATATCCACGGGTTTCCCATGAAATTTTGGTTCAATGCCTGGAATTTTAGAAGTTTCAACCACAGAATTTGATGCAAGATACGCGAATGTAAGCACATCTCGTTCATCTCCATGTTCTTCATGTGCTCGCACGTTGTTGTACGCACCTAAGTCCTCTTCTAAATTTTTAAACGCCACAACACGATCAAGCTTCATAATCCCTTCGGTGAGTGTCCCAGTCTTGTCAGTCATGATTACAGTTGTCGAACCTAGTGTTTCCGCCGCAACAAGATTTCTCACTAGTCCACCACGTTTCAAAACACGTTGCATGCTCATGGCAAGCATGACAGACACAACCGCAGGCAGTCCTTCTGGGATTGCAGCAACGGCAATTGCGATTGCGATAAGAACAGTTTCCGTAAGAGGAATACCTCGGTAAATGCCCAAAAGAAGAACAATGCTTAGAGCGACAACAATGACATATGAAAGAAACTTCGCTACTTTCTTAATATTTTGTTGAATTGGTGTTAGTGGTGATTCTGCTTTTTTTAAAGCCATGCCGATACCACCAAAAACGGTCCTATCCCCTGTCTCAACCACAATTGCGCGTATAGAACCTGTCGTAACCAACGTCCCCATGTACAACATATTTTTCTGTTCCAGGCGCGACAGTGTCCCAGACAACAATGCGGACGTTTTTGCAACAGGAAGCCATTCTCCCGTAAGAACAGATTCGTTCACTTCAGCATTATCGGCTGACACAACACGTGCATCTGCTGGAACAGTTGATCCGGATTGAAGAATAATACAATCTCCAGGAACAAGTTGTTCAGTAGGAATCTCGTGTGTAAATCCACCACGAATAACGAGCGTCGTCTTTGCTTGGGCACTTTTCAGTTCCTTAAATGCAGAAGATGCACGACCCTCTTGATACAAGTTAATAGCAATATTGATCGACAAAGCAATAAAAATGACAGTTGCATCAACATATTCACCCAAAAATAAAGTGACGATTCCAGCAAGAAGGAGAACGAATGTGAGCGGAGAGCGCAACTCATCTACAATTTTGTCAATAATAGTTTTTCTCTTTTCTTCAGACAAGGCGTTTTCACCAAATATTTCAAGGCGATGTAGCGCTTCTTTTGTCGAAATACCCTCAGATGCTGATGTTTCCAACTTGGCTTCTAGATCTGCAATATCCATCTTGTAATAGCTCGTGTGTATATTATCCATACTTGTATTATACCAGACTCCCTTCCAGGAAAAGAAAAACGGCTTCTGCCGTTTATACCGTACTTCCTCCAGGTACTTTTTCTTTAAATCCCGGATCTCCCTCTCTTTTGCGGGCAAATTTTGGAATCACCGATTCCGCATAATGCAAAACGTTTTTGACGTCTAAGGCATGCTCTTTATCAGTAATATCAAAGAGTCCAGGAGTAAACGAGACTATTGCTTCCCTCCCTAAACGCTGCACCAGTTCTTGATAATCTCGCCTGCTTTGTCCAATACGCTTTGACATATCCTGTATGCGTCGCATTGCGATTGCTGCACCAGTAACGTCTGTGTCTGGAAAAAGAATGGCAAACTCGTCACCGTGTAAACATGCGCCAACATCAATCGGACGAATAGAATTCTTTACGCAATCTCCAAGCTCAATCAAGATATCATTTGCGATATCATGTCCGAGTTTGTCATTGATCTCTTTAAAACCATCAAGGTCAAAATACACAACAACGCCCCGAGTGTAGTCACCTCGATCAAGCGCCTTGTGAAACCGTCGATATTCCAACGCGAAGCCATTGTAGTTATAGAGATCGATAAAACCATGCCGAATGGAACGCTGCTCTGCTTTCCGCAATGCACTTTCTGCGTGTTCAAGCTTATCCTTCAATCGAGAAATTTCCTTTCGATCACTCTTGCATTTTTCGCGCATCGTATTAAAGATCTGAACAATATCGTCTAATTGTTGACAGATAATATTTTGACGATCAGCAGAAAAAGCACCACCAGGACCAACTGATGATGTGGTAACAGTAAACTTAATACTATCAATTCGATCTTGAAATTCTTCCATATACAAAAAGGACAAAATGAAAAAGAAGATGTTCAATCACCTTCTTTTTATTATATCATACGTTATGCAAGAAGTTCCTCCAGAGCTGCCTTGATGTCATTCCCATCTGCAGCACCACCAAGATCTTTCATGATTGCGCCAACAGCTTTTCCAATCCCACTCTTATCCACAACACCGAGTTCATGAATCTTTGCACGCACGATAGGAAGGATTTCTTCACGTGTCATCATCTTGGGGAGATACGTTTCCAGAATCTTTAACTCAGCTGTTTCTGCTTCCACAAGATCCATGCGACCACCTTTCGTAAACTGATCAATGGAGTCCTTGCGTTGTTTTGATAATCGTTTTAGCACAACTAGCGCAGATGCATCATCAAGTGCATCCTGTGGCGTTTTCCTTTGTGCGACAAGTTCATTTACGAATGCGGTAGAAATACCACGAAGTGTTGTGAGTCGAACAGTATCCTTTGCACGCATTGCATCCTTAATGCCTTCTTTGATTGTTTCTTGGATTGTCATATGGTTTAGTATACAACACATCAACGCTGAATTCCCTGCGCTATAGCTACTTGTGTCTTGGTAAATTTTGTGTTATAATACACTTAGTTCTTCTTTCACATGGAGGCAACATGACCCACCCGCTCCTCAAGGATGCAGTACTCCAAAAGCTCGCAGATCGCACTATCGCTGGTAAGCGAAAACTACTTAGTTCGGGAGACAACAGGCACCCAGACGTGCTCTTCGACATTGCCTTCAATGCGGCACTATCGGAGTATCCCGAGGACATCACTGACACCCTCAAAGGACGCATCAAGTCAGCTGTTGGTCTTATCCTTTCAAATCGGCGGCATCGGAAAATACCACAGCAAACTCAGCTCCTCTTTCAATTCCGGCACGAAATCTGCCGTGAAAAAAAGACCATTATGGTGAAGGAAATCAACGAACTTGTTGATTTCCACTATCGCTATGATGATCAGAGGCTATTCTTTACAAGCATCACTGGGAGCACACGTGTTAGCGAACGTTTCCAGTGGGAGGCAAACCTCCACGCCTCCAGTGTCTTCCAAAACATTCTAAACGAAGAACTTCTTCGTGTCCTTAAAACTGGAGATGACTTCATTACCCTCATGGTCGAAGGAACACATCATCTTACCTTTTTCATTGAGGGTAGGAAGCTCCGTTTCTCGTTCTGGAAACTACGCAGAGGAAAAGAACATACAATTAGCGCTTCACTTTTTGAAAGCGCACGATCCTTTGCTGAAAGCCATTTTGGTCTCGGGGAGAGCCTTGGCCCTCTCTTTAAAACCATGTAACTTATCCACAGTGGGGAGCACTTGCTCTCCACTGCTTTGTTTTTCTATGGTATATTAATGTCATAGGTCGCTCGTGGCTGCGAGCACACAGACGCCATAAGGTTCTTCACGGTCCTTATGAAACGACGTGGGCTTTAAGTATGACGGCTGCCGAGAAGTCCATGTCCGCAAGCGTGGGCTTTTCATTTACAAAAAAAATACACAAGCGGATGCTTGTGTATTTTTTACTCTCCATCAATTCGGAGAGCGCGAAACCCCTTCATGTCGAATATTTTTCTATACTCCAGTGCACGCTCTTCAACAAGTTCTTCATATTGCTCTGCGCTCATTTTGTCTTTTGAGTGCATGCCGAATTCTCTTTCAACGTCCCGTTCAGCTAGTTTTTCAGACACAACATATTTCGTTACATACTCCTCGTATTGATCCATTAACGCATTCACATCTGGATCACTTTCAAACACAAGAGACGGGTGGTGATGTTTCTCAGCACCTTCCTTGTGTTCATACACGGCCATTGGGAAAACATCTTTTGCACGAGAAAAAATATATTGTTCTATCTCATCAAAGTCCTTTCGGAGGACCATGCCTTCGCTTGGACTATTCCCCACAGTATTTGCGACATAAATCATCTTAAGCAGGGTCGCAAACTGTTCATCGGTAAATGCAAAGCCTATCATGGGAGGAATATACCATAGAACCCTCATTCGGGATAGCGATACGATGTCCTCAAATATAACCTTCCCATAATGCATTTTCTATGATATACTTTTGCTCTCATAAAGTTGTACAAAACATGAAATCTACTACAAAACAAACCAAAATCGTTGCAACACTCGGCCCAGCATCAAATGAGCCAGAAATTATTGCACAAATGATTCATTCTGGAATGAATGTCGCTCGTATCAACTTCTCTCACGGCGATCATGCAGAGCATGGTTCTCGTATTGATAACGCTCGAAAAGCGGCAGCGCTCGCTGGAAAGCCTATCGCCATTCTCCAGGACCTTTGTGGGCCAAAAATTCGTATCGGAGACTTCCCTGCAGGAAGTATCGAGCTTAAGAAGGGCGCGAAGTTTACTATTACCTCACGAAAAGTAGAGGGCTCTGATAAAATCGTTTCAGTGAACTATCCGATGCTCCCAAAAGAAGTCGAAGCAGGCATGTCTATTATGCTTGAAGATGGAAAGTTTATACTCGAAGTGCTCAAAGTTGAAGATGAGGACATCCACACGAAAGTCATTTCTGGTGGGAAAATCCGTTCACGTCGTGGAGTCAATGTTCCAGGGGCGATGCTCTCTATTGGCGCAATTACTCCAAAAGACAAAAAAGATGTTGCATTTGGTGTAGAGAAAAATGTTGATATTATTGCACTTTCCTTTGTACAAACAGCAAAAGACATCAAAAACCTTCGCTCAATCCTCGCAAAACTCAAGTCTGATGCTTTAGTCTTTGCAAAAATTGAAACTCAGGCGGCAGTAGACAACCTTGAGAGTATTCTTAAAGAAGTAGATGGTCTCATGGTTGCTCGTGGCGATCTTGCCGTAGAGGTCCCAAAAGAAGATGTACCTCTCCTCCAGAAGAAGATGATTCGCATGGCACGTGCTGCCGGAAAACCAATCATCACCGCAACACAAATGCTAGATTCGATGACTGAGGCACCAGTGCCAACCCGTGCAGAAGTTGCAGACGTCGCAAATGCAGTATTTGATGGAACCGATGCAGTGATGCTTTCTCAAGAGTCTGCGGTAGGTATCGATCCTGTACATGTCGTTGACACCATGGCGACAATCGCGATGCGTGCAGAAACAAGTGACTTCTTCCGTGAAGCCATGGATAACCGTGAACCGAGAGAAGAAACATGTGCGACCGATGCTGTGACGCTCCATGCAACGCACACCGCCCACCAAGTCTGTGCAAAAGCAATCGTTGCACTCACAACATCCGGATATACCGGACGCATGCTCGCACGTCACAAGCCACACGTCCCGCTTTTTGCAGTGACATCAAAGCAAAAAGTATTCAATCAGCTCGCGATCTCTTTCGGTGTCACTCCAGTGTTAGATAAAGAAGTTGTTAAAACAGTAGAAGATGCAATTACCCTTAGCAAGAAAGTTCTTGTTGAACGAAAAATCGCGAAAAAGGGTGAAAAATTTGTACTCGTCTGTGGTGTCCCGTTTGGTATTTCGGGGGGAACAAGTATGATTATCGTGCAAACAATATAGATCAAACCACCCAGCGTGCTGGGTGGTTTTAATATATAATCACACAATCTATTGCCCCCTCTCCCCCATCGCGAACTTTTGCATATGTCCAAGAAATCCCTTGTCGCTCAAGAGCATTTTTTACCACATGTGGGATAACAGGAAGTCCTACGCTATGCGTTCCCTTTCCAACGATAATACGCAGACGCGTTCCACGATCATAACGAGCACGAAGATTATCAACGCATGGCTTGGCTTCAGAAGCTGTGTATCCGTGCAAATCTAAAACACTATCTGGTATAAATGTATAAATATTCTTCTTGCTCACGCGTGAAAGCATAACAAAATAATCTTAACTTGCAAAACGCCATCAAGGGTATACTATTTCTCATATGGAACTCATTACAACACTTCTCCCCTTTATCTTGGGAGTACTACTTATCTCAATCCGCCAAATTAATCAGTACGAACGTGGCGTAAAATTCATGTTCGGAAAGTATCACTCTATCATGATGCCAGGATGGAGATTGGTTTTTCCTGTTATCCAAACATATCAAAAAGTTGACTTGCGCACAAAGGCAGTCGATGTCCCTGATCAAAATGCTATTACAAAGGATAATGTATCTGTTAATGTAAATGCGGTCATCTATTACAAAGTCATCTCTGCAGATAAAGCTATTCTTGAAATCGAACACTTTCAATACGCCATTCTCCAGTATGCACAAACCACGATGCGCAATATCGTCGGAGAGGTAACACTCGACGAACTTCTCGCAAGCCGCGACCGGGTCGCGAATCGCATTGAAGAGCTTGTCGAATCTGTCGCAACGACGTGGGGCATTGAAGTCTCAAGCGTTGAGCTCAAAGATGTTAAATTGCCAGAAAACATGGAACGTACCATTGCGAAACAAGCTGAAGCTGAACGAGAAAAGCGTGCAGTGATTATTACCTCTGAGGGTGAGCTTGCAGCATCGCAAAATATGGCCGAGGCAGCAAAGACACTTTCTGCTGTTCCAGGTGCACTTCACTTACGCACACTCCAATCCATCAACGATATCTCATCGGATCAATCAAATACTGTCATCTTCACTCTCCCACTCGAAACCATCCAAGCATTTACTGGCTTTTTAAAACAAGGGCATAAAGAATAAATCTTTACATCGTCTCATTTTGTGATACTATATCTCCACTCTAGGCCCCATCGTCTAGAGGCTAGGACACATCCCTCTCACGGATGAGACCGGGGTTCGATTCCCCGTGGGGTCACCAAAAATGAGAAAACACGCATATGCGTGTTTTCTCATTTCTGTGACCCCACAGCAAGCAAACTGCTTTGCTTGCGTGGGGAATCGAAGCGCCGGAATATATCGTGCTTGCACGATATGAGGCGCCGTCCAGAAGTCTTAGTATTTTCAAGCTTGCGAAGAAAATACTTAGAACTCCGGGGACGATCCCCGTGGGGTCACACAAACACAAACCCGAGCGCAATTACAAAATACCAGACCGTCACTTGACCTCTTCACAATCTCCTGTAGATTATAAGCAGAAATATACCCTGGAGGTGACATGCATCTCCCCGTATTCCTCGTTCACAAACATGGTCTTTGTGGCAAATCAGATAAAGGGAACAACTATCCTCTCAGCGAAGCACTGGTGACCCCGCCAAAGTGTCTGTGCTGCAGAGAGCCCCTCACCGTTACTCCTCACCCGAGCCCAACGCTGCGCGGCATGGGACTCTACACTATCGCTTGTCATAAATGCGAGAAAGAGAATCCACTTCCTCCTGAGCCGAAAAAAGCCCGATCTCGAAGAAAATAACCGGACATCGTCCGGTTATTATTTTTTCTTGAGGGTTTCAACAAATTGAACAATCTTTTCTTTTCGATCAGCTATGCGCTTTGGCTTGCTAACAAAAGAAATGTGTATAATCACACGTGCGTCTCCGTCATACGTATAATTGAGCTTATACCGTGACCCTGAATATGACCTATAGTATCCCACATTTTTCATGTTACGGTACGGAAGCAATTCATCCAGAAAATGCTTCACCTTCCCCATGAATGATTCAAAACCATGCTTATACTCCCGTGAATTATATGGAATAGCAAGTGATGTCAATAAATAACTATGCGTTTTCATCTCTTGTCGCTCAACAGGGTTCATGACAAATTGATAGTTTTGAACCGTCGTCACCTTTCCATTGTATTCGCTATCTTCTTCTTTCCCTAAAATAGTCGTTACTGTTGGACGAATGTTCAAGATTTCGCCACGAACAGCTCCGACTTTAACGTCATCGCCAACTTTATAATTCCGAAGGATATGAAAATACGTGATCATCGAAACGACTGTCTCTTTGAATGTCATAATCAAAGCACCAAGAGCGACAGCAAGGAAACTAAACGCACGAACATCATAATATGATACTCCCAGAAAAACAGCGAGTACGAAGACAACCGTTCGCACAAAGATCGTTCTTTGTTTTTTGCTGTAATACTCAAACGTAAGGTCTTCAACAGCCGATTCATCTGTGAGAACCTCTTGCCTCTTTCGATACTGATACCGTAAACGATTTGTATAGATACGTATACCAAGCTCTACGGTCAATACAATACACAAAATAGAGACAAGGAAGAGATGAGACTCAATATATGCGGAAACAACATTAGCAGCCAACATTGTATTCATAGCCTACAAGTATACCATAAAAAAACCGCACAGGATATGCGGTTTTATATATATTGTTTTTGCCATTCATCATCTTGTCGAACAAGCATTTTTTTTGCATCATCAGTGCACTTCATCAACTGTTTTGTTGCGCGTTCCATTCGAATCATATTTTCACCACTTCCCTGTGATCCCTTAATGAGGATAAGGTCCCCGAGTCCAACAATCTTTGAAAGTGCCTCCCCAGCCTCGACAGAATTCGTAAACATCTGTACTCGCTCCTTGCTCATTCCAGCCGAGATAGCAGCTTCCGCAATCCAACGCGCTCGTCTTCCAACAACAACAAGAGCATCAGCAAACTGTGCAACGTGCTCGCCCACTCTTCTGTGCTCTTCTTCACTATATTGTCCAAGTTCCAACATGTCCCCCAATACTGCAATGCGATGATTAGCCGTTAAAGACTGCAGAACATCAAGTGCTGCATGCATGGCTACAGGAGAAGCATTATAACTATCGTCAATAAGAACAGAACCCTCAACGCCAGGGATAATCCGCATACGTCCTGGCGCCGTCTCCCATGATGCAAGAAGTGCACAGGAATCACGAAGTGGAATTCCTTTCGCAAGTGCAACACTGACAGCTGCAAGCGCAGCACTCATAATGTGCTCCCCAAGCACCCCATTGATATGCACCTCTGCTGTTTCCCCAGCATAGCTTACTCCCATGGACATTCCAACGGGCTTCTGCACACCGTCAACATGTTCATAAACAACACGAATCTGCCCTCCGCGAACAGCCGCATGTGCATGAAAGCCATATTCCATAACGTGCACAGGGACCTGTTCGGCAAGGATTCGAATCCTCTCATCATCAATATTTGCCACGAATGTTCCATCCTGTGGTAATGCATGAACAAGTTTTGCCTTCTCTACACGAACGAGCTCCGGTGAAGCAAAATGCTCGACATGCACAGGTGTATCAGGAAGACGTGTCAATACACCCATGTATGGTTTTATCCACGCAACAGCACGCTCAATATCACCGGGCTTATCTGCTCCAATCTCCAACACAAGCACATCCGGGAACGATGCTGCGTGATATGCCTCGCGATACGCTGAAAATATATTTCTTAACCATCCAGAAAAACTTTTCCATTCATTTGGGAGCCCGAGTATTGCAAGTGGAATACCAATCTCACTATTAAAGCTCTTCTCGCTTTTCCGAACAGCAAAAGAATGAGACAGCACATGCGCAACAGCGTCCTTTGTTGTCGTCTTTCCAACACTTCCTGTTATACCAATAACATAAGGCCGATGACGAGAAAGTGCCACCTGAGCAAAATGCGTCATTAACGAGATTAGAATGTGTTTGTAAAATTTTTTCATAATTTATGTATTCGTTGCTGCCTGAAGAGGTAGTGTAGGCGTTGCAGTAAGAGGGAGAGCCTCCTGATGCAGTATCGGTTCTTGTTTCTGGATTAATGGGCGTTTGAGTCCCTGCGCCCGATCAGGATTCACACCATAATAGTTTAGCAAAAAACGCACAAGCTCCATAGCGGGCTTTCCAATGGACTGAGAAGCGTATTCCGCTCCCTTTGGATTTTTATTCATCATGAAGACAATAAACCGCGGCTCGTATGCTGGTGCGTATGCAAAAAATGTATGAAGATACTTATCCTTTTCGTATCCGCGTCCATCTGAACGTGCCATCTGAGCTGTTCCAGTTTTTGCTGCAACTGAGTATTCAGGAATTTTCACTTTCCCACCAAGCAATGCCTCGTCAACAACAGTTGCAAGCATACGTGAAATTTCATTCGAGGTTTCAGGTTTCAGTACTGACAGTGGCTCAGGTGGTACAATTGTGCGAGCCGTTCCATCTTTATACAAAATCTCATGTACAACGTGTGGAGTAACAAGACGACCACCATTTCCTAGCGATGCAAGCGCTGTGGTAATGTTTATCGGAGAAACAGCAAACCCCTGACCAAATGACGCAGTGCAGTATTCAAGATCTCTCTTTGCAGAAAGTGTACTCATAAGACCGCTCGCCTCCCCCGGCAAATCAATTCCCGTTTCCTGTCCAAGTTGGAACTTATTCAAAAAATAGTCAGCAAATGCCTCACGACCCATCTTCAACGTCAACCAGGCCACACCAGTATTCAATGACTGATTGAGTATCTTCTGGACAGGAGTGCCTGGACCACGTGCCCTGCCATCATAATTACTAAATGTCTTTCCATTGAGTGTCATCGTCCCAACGTCGTTATACACAGATTCAGACGTAATGATCCCCAAATCCAACGCAGCGGCAACGGTAAGCGGCTTAACAATAGATCCCATCTCAAACACATCTTCAACAAGTGGATTCCTAAAAACAGAAATGTCAGAGACTTTCCCGTACTCATTCAGATTGAATGTAGGCGCTGCTGCCATGGCATAGATGGAACCATCTTGTACGTCCATCACAATTCCTCCGACTTGGTCTGCAGCAAATTCCTCTCGCATGCGACTCAGGGTCTGTTCGAGCTGTGCTTGAACATTCGGTTCAATCGTTAATACGATATCACCCCGCTCAGCCTCCTTTCTATCGTAAATCACATTTTTAAGACTACCAAAAAGCTCTGCAAAGTAATTTACCTTCACATTTTCTTCATTTCTGGTAAGTGCCTCATTGTAGTATCGCTCGATACCATACTGTCCTGCAAATGATTCTCCTTTGTATCCCACAAATCCAATAACTTGCCCGCCAACATCACCACCTGGATAGGTTCTCCATGATTCACGATAGAGTTGAACTCCCTCAATTTTTAGTTGTGATATTTTCATTCCGATGCTGTCTGGTATACGATGAGCGATCTCCATATAACGTACATCACTCTGTGCAATTTTTTCAAGAAAAAGACGTACGTCAAACTCTGGATAAACTGCGGCAATACGCATAGCGACATCTTCTGGATCTTGTATGCTTTTTGGATTCACAGTCAACATCCACCCTTGCGCAATATTTGCAGCCTCGATACGAGCACCATCCTTTTTCCGCATATATATTTTACCGCGTTCGTACATATTTCCTGACGTAGAAACATACTGCTTTTCTGCCTCAGCGCGATAGTACGAGCCATGTTGAATTTGAATGTTGTACAAACGTGCAACAAAAAGAAGCCCTACGAGTAGGACGCCTATACTCAAAATACTTATTTTATATCTCCGCTCATTCTTCATGGACTTTACCAGTTCGAAGTGAAAATCGCTCTCGAGTATCTTTTTGTGATATGTATCGGGATGGAACAATGTCTTGATAACCGTGTTCCTTGGCCAGAGAAAGATCTACCGCTTTCATATTCATGATCCGATCCGCTTCAAGCTGTGCAATACGAGTTTCTGCCGAGCGGATATCCTTTCGAATATGTTGATATGAAAATCCCGACGACAATGAAGATACAACGAAAAACATATACGTAATGAAACTTGTTGCGAACACACAAGCAAAAACAATAAAAAGTGTTTGTGCTTTTTGCTCAAAATGGTATGTCAACGTATTCAGTTGTGTACGAAAATATTGTTTCATATTTATGCAAAAACCCTTACAATGCGTGCAAAGAACGATCGCTTCCTAGGCTTACCGCTTGTGCGATTCCAGATACGAATGACAGGGCGAATAGTATGTTGTACGGTGATAGGTATTCTCATAAAATTTCAATAACTCGTAATTTTGCACTTCGAGATCGAGGGTTCTTGCGCAACTCTTCATCTGAAGCTGCCTGGGGTTTCTTGTATACAAGAGATGCTTTTTGACCATCGATTAAATTGCGAAAGAGATGTTTAACAAGTCGATCTTCAACTGAATGAAAGGTGATGATAGCAATGCGGGTTCCAGGATGCGAAAGCGCAAGAAGACCAGACACGCCGTCCTCAATACTTCCGAGCTCATCGTTAACTGCCATACGAAGTGCCTGGAACGTGCGAGTTGCAAAATGCGTTTTACCATGGTGATACCATCCTGGTGTTGCACGCTGGATAATATCTACAAGCTCTCCTGTTGTTCGTATGCGCTTCTTTTGTCTTTCATCAATGATTGCTCGCGCTATTCGGCGAGAAAATTTTTCTTCTGCAAAACCATACAAGACATTTGCAATCACCTCTTCTTGCCATTCATTCACGACAGTCTCTGCGGTTACATCGGCATGTTCTGGCTCTGCAGAAAACGTCATAAACAATGGTTCGTCTCGTTTGAAACTGAAACCTCGTTCTGAATGTTCGAGCTGCGTGCTCGACAGCCCCAAGTCAAGGAGCGCACCATCAATTTTCTCTATGCCCGCAGCTCTTACATGTATATCTGCATAACGAAAATTCGAAACGACAGGAATGAAATGTGTAAGCGAATGAATTTCTTCTGCGACTGGTTTTTCAAAGACCGTCTTGTCTTGGTCAAACGAAAGAAGTGTTCCAGTCTTCCCAATCTTTAATGCAATACCTTTACTATGACCCCCTGCGCCGAACGTCCCGTCAACGATTGTTTTCCCGGGGAGTAACTGCAATGCATCAAGGCACTCTTGATAAAGCACGCTCACGTGCGTCAATGGTTCATCCATATATCTTAGATTGCCCCTCGTGAACCGAGTGATTCTGCCAAACTATCTGCTTGCGGAACAATAGATGTACGGTATGCGTTCCATGTTGCCTCATCCCACAATTCGACGTATTTGTGCATTCCTGTAAATACGACACGCGCATCTATCTGTGCGTACTGCGTCAATTGCTGTGGAAGGAGAATGCGCCCAGATTTGTCGAGCTCCACCTCAAACGCTCCAGAAAGCATTGTACGTGCATATGCACGTTCTTCCGGATTTCCCACCGAAAGTCCAGCAAGCTTATTTGCATACGTTTCCCACTCTTCTAGTGGATAGAGAGTCAGTGCCTTGTTGAGACCATATGTAATAACCGCCTTCTCTCCGAGCTCCTTTCGAAACTTCGCCGGGACAGAAAGGCGTTTCTTTTCATCTATCGTATGTGTGTATTCACCGATAAACATAATTGAATATTGGATTGCGTAATCGGCAATTCTTTTTCGATGCATATTCCGCTGTTGGAGATATACAAACTCTAGCGAGATGTACTCGGAGTACATCGAGTGAGTTGTATATCGAAACAGCGGAAGAGGCGCGAAAAATAATTGTCGAAGCGGCACCCTGATGTTGATGTGTCATACACCAGCAGATGACACACCAACACCAAGGTGTCGCTCGGACGACATCGATCGGTACCCACATACCTTTCGATATCGTTTTATCCGTGCGACATGCAGTGTGGCTGATGATTTGTTCCTCAGGCTTCCCACTTTCTCCCACATGTTCCCATTTTATCCCACTCTCCCCCATTATGCAACAAAAAAGTTATCCACATGCCCCACTTCCGTATGACGGCCATATTTGGCCATGAAAATAACGTCGCGAAATAATTTCCCGTATCAGTCATGAGGTATGAGTCTTTAGTCGTGAGTAATATTGTCTTCATCAAAAAACTCCCCTTCCTGGGAATCTTTTATGCTCGGATGGCCAGTAAAGCTCGAAGCAAAGCACAATAACAAAAACACGCCTTCGCGTGTTTTTATTCCCCTTTGGGTTTTACGAGTGGGAAAAGTTGTGCTTCTCGAATAGGCATATTTGCCAAGAACGAAAACAGTCTTTCTGACACACCAAATCCTGACGTTGGCGGCATTCCATGCTCAAGCGCTTCAACAAATTCCCAATCTGCCATCTGTGCTTCTTCGTCTCCGGCATCACGCATGGCTTGCTGTTCTTCAAAACGACGTCTTTGGTCAAGCGGATCGTTTAACTCACTGTATCCCCTTCCCACTTCAGAACCCGCAATAATTGGCTGGTACATCTCGACAGTCTTACCATCTTTTGCCACCTTCGCCAGCGGTGCCATCTCAACAGGAGCGTTAATAAGAAATCCTGGCCCGGCAATCTGCTTACGACACCATTTCCACAAGTTATCTATCGCGCGCATGCGATTCCAACCTTTTGGATCAAACTTTATTTTTAGTTCATGAAGCTTTGCGTCAAGTTCTTTCTGGGTTGCTGAAGTGATATCAATACCAGTCATCTCTTTGATCTTCTCTGCGTAGTCATATCGCTCCCACTTCTTTCCAAGGTCGATATGAAAACCTCGAATTTCAAATTCTGTTTTACCAAATGCCTCAAATGCGACATATTTATACAGCCGCTCAACAAAATCCATCCCTTCTTCAAAATTTTCCCACGCAGCATAGCACTCCATTTGCGTGTAGTCTTGTGCGTGCTCAGGACTCATTCCTTCATTGCGAAATATACGTCCAATCTCGAATGTTTTAGGATATCCAGCAACCATAAGGCGCTTTTGCCAAAGCTCACCGCAAGAAATACGATTAAATACGGGAATATCGAGAGCCCAATGATGTGAGGCAAATGGACGTGCATCAGCACCGCCTGTCGTCACTTCAAGAACAGGAGTTTCAACTTCAAGAAATCCTTCTTGCATCAAGAAGGTTCGCATCGCCTGCCAGAACTTTGCCTTCTTAATAAACAACTCTTTCAAATCCGGATTCGTCAGGATATCGAGATAGCGCTTGCGCATCTTCTCTTCCTCATCTTGAAGACCAGCCCATTTATCAGGGAGAGGCAATAAGGATTTTGAGGCCATAACCCACGACTGAACGAGAATACTCATCTCTCCACGCTGAGTCGTAAATGGAACTCCTGTGACAGAAACAAAGTCCCCCATATCAACAACCTCGCCAAAAAACCCCATCTGCTCTTCCCCAATTTCGTCACGCTTAAGCACGGCCTGCAACTCAGCAGTCCCATCATTTAATACAATAAACTGAATCGCTCCCTGACCGCGGATTGCCATCACGCGCCCAACACAAGAAATTACATGCGATTCTTTTTCAAGCGAGACAAACTGTTCACGCACAACGCGAAGCGCATGCGTTCGTGGTACACGAGATGGGTATGGGTTCACACCTCTTGCTCGAAGAGCATCGTGCTTTTTGATTCGCTCGGAGCGGATTTCTTCTAATGAAGCCATAATAAAATAAAAGTAAGTATAAAGTAGTAAGTAATATACTCAACATACATGAGCCTACTTACTACTTACTACTTACTGGAATAATTATTCAAATGATACAATCGTGCACTCTTGAACTCCAATGGGAGTCTTGTAAGAAATGCTATCGCCTTTCTTTTTACCCATGAGCGCTTCACCTAGGGGTGATCGATTTGAGATTTTCCCTGAAGCGACGTCAGTCTCTTCTGACCCGACAAGCGTGTATATTGTTTTCTTCCCACCTATTGTAACTGCCACTTGTGCACCAATATCAATTGTATCTTTCTTATGATGTGCACCAACCACAATTGCTGTACGAAGAATCTCTTCAAGCATAGAGATACGCTCTTCCAATGCGGCTTGTGCTTCGCGGGCTGAATGGTACTCTGCATTCTCAGAAAGGTCACCAAGTGCCTTTGCTGCTTCGAGGGCCTCAGCAATTTCCTTTCGACGAACTCTTGTCAAAAGATCGAGCTCTGCTACGAGCTCATCGTGTTTTTCTTTGCTCAAATATTCCTGTGGAGTATTCATATGTGCGAACTATAACATAAATGTCTTCTAATTGGAAGGTGCTGTGGGTGTGGTTCCTGATGCGTGTAATTCAAGTGGGCTTGGAGCCTCGGCTTCCTCATCGCGACCAGCAATTTCCTCTTTTGGCTCTTCTCTTTTCTCTTTGAGACCAAGCATTGTTGGACGTTCATCTGCTAACCAGTCAAAAAAACGTCTCATTGTATAACTGGCATTTTTTGTGTCTCCTTTTACACCATGCTCCATCACTAAAGCAAACGCGTACTTTGGTTTTTCGAAGGGGAAAAATCCTATCACCCATGAATTGACACGGCGTTTTGTAACCCCCAATTCTGCGGTTCCTGTTTTTGCTGCAATACGGACACCATTCATTGCAAGGACATTCGCTGTTCCCTTCGTCACTGCAGCGCGCATCCCCTCCTGCACAGGAACAAAGTGTTTCTCAAGAATCGGGAGCTTTCGTGTTGGGTATTCACCACCTTGCTTGAGATGAGGAGTAAGAATAGTTCCACTGTTTGCAATTGCGGCCACAGCAACGAGTGGCTGGAGGAGAGTTGCCTGCACGCCATATTGACCGATGCTCGTAAAGTATGTGTCACCAACTCTCCATGGATCCCCATTAAACACCCGCTCTTTCCATGCTGGATTTGGTAAAATACCCTCAGCCTCACCTTCTAAATCAATTCCTGTTGGTGCGCCATACCCAAATTGCCGATACCACTGTTCAAGTTTTTGTATGCCGAGCCCTTTCTGAGAACCAAAACCTCCCCCGATTTCATAAAAGAATACATTGGAAGAATATACGATGCCCTCTCGAACAGTCATTGGACCATGAGCCTTCCAATCAGTGAACACACTCGGCTTATCTGGGAAATACGGATTTGGAATAACGAGCTTACCTGTCGATACAATTGTTGTGTGTTCGGTGATGAGCTTTTCCTGAAGACCTGCAAGTGCAAGCAAAGGCTTTACAATTGATCCAGGTGTAAACTGGCCGGCAACAGCTCTGTTCATAAATGGTGCGCGCTTATCACTGTTGTACTTTTGCATCAACTCCACATCCGTTCGCTCCGTCATCACATTCGAATCAAACTCAGGGAATGATGTCAGGGCGAGAAGTTCCCCAGTATCAATATCCATAATTGCACCAGCACCGCCCTTCCAATCTCCAGTTTTTGCAATAGATGCAATCTGTTCATGAAGCGCATGTTGGATATCTGCGTCAATGGAAAGTGTAATGTCTTTTCCCGGGGTTGGTGGGATGACAGTATTGGACCAGACAACGTGCCCACGCGCGTCAACTTCCACGAGATGTTTCCCTATTGTCCCAGACAATAGTGAGTGGTACTGTGACTCTACACCACTGACCGCAGTATACTCCTTTTGGTAGTATAAGCCGTTCTTGTCCTTGAGTGGATAACCGAGATATCCAAGGACGTGCCCAAAACCAGTCTTGTCAATATATTTTCTTTTTGCAAAATCAGACTTTTCTCCTTCTTCATTTGGGGTATTCCAGGCCAAGGGTGTTCCATTTCGATCACGAATAACACCTCGTTCTGGGAAAATGTAATACTCATCAATTTTATTTCGCATAGACTGCAACGCATAATGATCACCTTGTGCAATCTGTAATGATGCAGTTTTCCACCAAAACAATGAGACAATAACAACAAACATACCACCAAGCGCATACATTGAATAACGCGATATTGGTCTCTCGATTCTCCCTTCGAACTGTTGAACATCGAAACCTGGCATATTTCTATCATCCAAAAAAATTTCATCAGGAGCGATGTCTTCTTGAATTAATGTTCTTTTTTGAAACAACTTTCTCATAGAGCAAAATTTACAACGTATCTTTTGTATGCATGCGCAAATACTCGTATACAACATCAGAGAGTACTACGATCGCGAGTGCAAACCCAAACAAGCCAACACCTACAATATCAAGGCGTGAATGATACAACACATCTAAAAAGAAAGCATATGCGGCAAACTCATAAAAACGATGGTACCGAAATGCCGCGATGAATCCTAAGAAAAATGTAAACATGCTTGGCAGAAAAAATAGTGCACAAAAAAGCAACACATTCACCACAAGACGCTCTTTTTGTGTACCACGTTTCATCATATTCACTGTTTCATTGAATGGATACTTACCCAATCTAATGCATTTATACTAAATGGTAACGTTGCAAAAACTTCTTTCAATGAACCACTTTCTGGAATAGTTTCCGTGCTAAGGACACCGAGAAAGGCCGTTTTTGACAGAGGGAGAGCGAGTGGCGCCCCCGGCTTCAACATCATATGCTTTGGAACTTGTGTTTTAAATCCTCCACCACCAATACCTGTAAAATGTAATTCGAAAACTTCAGGAGATTCACTATCACTACCAGCAACAGATACTGTGCGAGATTCCCCTGGAGCAGAAAGGAGAGTGACGACGGCAGTATGTGTGTATACTCGAGTCACGGTACCGACCACATACTCACCATGCGCAAAGACAATATCTCCCAAAGAAACCCCATCCTTCTCTCCAACATCAACGATAAGTGTATCGTATATTTGTGCGGGAGGACGCGACAACACTCGCGCAATGACTTTTTGCTCAGACTCCTTGCGTCCAAGTTCCTCTTTCAGACGAAGGTTTTCTGCACGTAATGCATCGATTTCCAATGAGGCAGAACTCAAATCTTGCAATTTCTTTTCGAGCGAAAGAATATCGGAAACAAGAACCTTTCTTGGACGTACATATTGCATCATATACGAGGCATCAGATTGAACACTTTCGGCCATGTGCCAAAACGGTATCCCAATCAGATGGAGAACTCGTGCGCCCATGTCTAATACTGGCTTTCTCCCAAGCAAAAATACAAGAGTAAACAGAAAAATTGCGCCATATATTTTTCGGCGCTTTTCTTTTTCCATTCGATGTTGTCGAAAATTCATCACCATGATTATCGCGTTGGAAGCTCATTGTCATGCTCAATGAGCACCTCTCGATACATATCAAGATTCTCAATAATAATACCAGTTCCACGCGCAACGGCAGTAAGTGGGTCATCTGCTGTGACGACAGGAAGTTTGAGTGCTGCAGACAGAAGCTCGGGCAACCCATGAATGAGTGCACCTCCTCCCGCAATCACAATACCGCGATGCATAACGTCTGCAAGAATTTCCGGTGGAGCAGTTTCAAGGACTTCTTTTGTTGCCTCAACGAGTGCGGCAAGTGATGGGGCAAGCGCCTCACGGAGATCAACATCAGTCACAATCACTTCTCGAGGAAGCCCCGTGAGCAAGTCTCGCCCACGAATAGCAGCCTCTCTCGGTTCCTTTGGTTTAATTGCTGCACCAATTTTTATCTTTACTTCTTCCGCAGTACGTTCACCGATCAAAATCTTGAACTCATCACGAATATATGAAGAAATGTCAGCATTAAAACGATCTCCTGCAATTTTAAGATTCTTCGCATTCACAATACCTGCAAGAGAAATGACTGCGATATCCGTTGTCCCTCCGCCGATATCAATAATCATTGATCCAACAGGTTCGGTAACCGGAAGACGAATACCAATTGCTGCAGCCATTGGCTCCTCAACAATATAGACTTCTTTTGCACCAGCATTGATTGCAGCATCTCGCACCGCTCGTGTTTCCACGTTCGTAATCAGCGTTGGAACACCAATGACAACACGTGGCCTTCCTTGTTTTTTCGAAAGTCGCTGCGCCTTATTGATAAAGTGCGCAAGCATTTCTTCTGTGACTTCAAAATCAGAGATGACTCCTCCAACGAGAGGTCGAATTGCAACAATATGCCCCGGGGTTCTCCCAAGCATTTGTTTTGCATCACTTCCTACAGCAACCACTCTGCCTGTTTTTTGGTTTACAGCAACGACCGAAGGTTCGTCAATGATTATCCCATGATCTCGAAGATACACGAGCGTATTTGCCGTGCCTAAATCGATACCAATATCTGCGCCACTAAATCCAAGGAAGCGATCCATTATCATATCTGCAGTCTACTGAATGAACGGCAGACAGGCAAGAGTAGCCATGCGAAGAAAGTGTTGCAAAATATACTTCTTGAGAGTTGACATAATTGTAAACAGTATGCACAAACATAAAATCTCACTCCGTACTGATTTTCTGGGTAGATATAAAAAACGCCTAGATATCTAGGCGTTTTCCCTTATCCGATTGATTCCAGTGCCACATTCATAACTTCACCGGTTTTTCGATCTTTCAACTCGTAAGTGCCTGCAGTAATCGTTTTCTTGGAGACAACAATACGCTTCGGCATACCCAACAAATCACTGTCAGCAAATTTCTCGCCAGCTGTTGGCCCAACACGATCGTCCAATAAAACGTCTATACCCCTTGCACGCAATGTCGCATACAACGTATCTGCCGCTGACTTCACGGACTCGTCTTCGTATCCAAGTGCCACAATGTGAAAATGGAATGGCGCAACTTCTTCTGGCCAAACGATCCCCTTCTCATCTGAGAGCACTTCGACAATCGTCCCCATCACACGCCCCGGACCAATACCGTATGACCCCATAAAGACGGGATGCTTTTCTCCTTTTTCATCAACGTACTGGAGATCATATGCATTAGAGAACTTGGTTCCGAGTGTGAAAATATTTCCTACCTCGACCGCCTTTGCTTCACGAAGCTCGCTCCGTGCAATGCCCAAATCAGCGAGGACCTCATCATTGAGCACTTCGCTATTTACTGCAATATGCTTTTCGTCGTGGATATAAATAATATCCTCCCCCGCTTCAGTGAGCGTCTGATACTCGTGAGAATATTTTGAGAATGTCCCACCTGATGCAAAAGTTTTATATGTCACTGTGCCAAGCCCAACACGAGCAAAAATCCTTTGATATGCCTCAGCATATTGTTCGTAGATGGCTTCATGCTCATCTTTATTTTTCACAAAACTGTATGCGTCCTTCATGATAAACTCTCTTCCACGCATAATTCCACTCTTCGCTCGCGCTTCATTGCGAAACTTTGTTTGAAATTGAAAAACTGAAAAAGGAAGATCTCTGTGTGAGTGGACGTATTCTTTCATCAGATGCGCAAGTGGCTCCTCACAAGTAAAGGCAAGACCAACTTCGGTTCCATTCTTCAACTGTGTTTTAAACCAATTATCAACAACTGCGTCATCCCAGCGATTTGTCGCCTCCCAAACTTCCTTACTCTGCAAATGAGTCATCGTGAGTTCTTGAGACCCCACATGCTCCATTTCTTCTCGGATCACACGGATAATATTGTTCATGACTCGCAACCCCAAAGGAAGATAGCAGTATGCTCCTGCCATTTCCTTATAAATATATCCTCCACGCAGCAAGAGCTGTGCATTTTTAGATACCTCATCTTTCGGCGCTTCTCTGCGCGTTTTTGTAAATAGTTGCGTTTGTCGCATAAAAGCAGGATACCACAAGAGGAAACATTCGTCATCATAAAACATAAAAGCTCCAGAACCTGGAGCTCAGCGAAGGACTATTCAAAATCATGTTGAAAAATTTCAAATACACGCGCAGACAATCGCGCATATTTCATAATCATTTTATCGTCAGAGACGACTTTGCCGCTCAGCGAAATGCTTGCTACATCCATTTCCGCGTCACAGCACTCATGGTTGATCATGGACACATGCCTTACCACCCCGCGTGGAGAATGGGCCTCGTTCACAATCGTCGATACTGGAATAAGCTCTCTGTTATTCCAGATACTCGTACCCAGTCTGTACTCGATCGTAAGTGGGTTTTCAGGAACGCTATGAACAGAAACAGTCAGCTCGCAAAATTTTCGAGTGGCGAATCCATTATCACCCACCGTTAATGGTGAATGTTTTTATGCCTGTAAATAAAACGTTCAGACGAGGATGTTGCATCATCAGCATAAGAACGGTCTTTTCCGCAGAACAGTGCAGGATTCACCTCATAGAATACTGCAAAAATAGGTGTACAAATACAAAAAAGCTCCACCGAAATGGAGCGAAGTATCAAGACTGGTTCGAAACCCAGCGATCGGCACGATATTGACCGCAATTGCAGAGAAACATGCTATCCTTCCCCTTACACCCTTCTGTGTGAGGGAGGGCACGAATTTCCTCAAGACGGCGTTCGAACGCACGATACGTTGCACTCCCCTCAGTCGTTTTGTTTGCACATTCGAGCAAGTACTCGACGTACTCCAGACGTTCTCTGCAGGAAAGCGGACGAACTACTTGTTGTCCGTCGATATAAAACATCTTCTTCGTGTGTTCGAACACCAGAGGCATGCCTGAAGCACCTGAATACACGCGACGGCATGCCGGACACACGATGCTCGGAATTGGATCACCAAGATCCGTCCGAGAGAGTGTGACTTCCTCGATGGTCGTCGGAGAAAGAAGTTGCTCACATCCTTCTTCGTGGCAATCGAAGCCATCAAGCACTTTATCCGACGGAAAATGACCAAATGCGCTCATAAAACCTCCTGTAGAAACGCAAGAACAGAATACAATAATATTGTGTTTTGTCAATTATATTCTTTTGCACCACAACACCCGCATTCATTGTTGTTTTGCTGTGAAATACGCGCAGGAACAGCATGTGTGCATCATTGCACACAATACAACAACTCGTAAGTATAAAAAACCACCTCACAGAGGTGGTCAGAATCATTCTTCGAGAACGAGCGTGTCGTGATTCTTAAACCAGTCACGCGCATGCACAACACCGCAGTTGCACATGTGTGTTGCACGATAAAAAACAGCTTCGCAATCAGGAGCATGCATAGCTCGAGAGATTCGACGAGCATTCCACAACTCAGCACCACCGCACATATTCACGATACGCCGCTTATACATCTCCCCTTGTTCAAACGACTCGGAAGACTCAATGATCGAGAGCGCACCATGAATGAGATTATATTTCTCTACTGCAGTGAGCTGTTTATGTTCTAACTGATGTACACCGGAAAACACCTTCATGTAATCCGAAGAAAATACTGGCTCGGCGGTAAATACGGAATATAGCCGACCACACCCTTCACATGCTGCTGCGAGCGTTGTACTGTATTCCGCTGCACTCAACGTGATTGCGTGTGACGTTTGTGGGTCAACTAGGTTATCACACCCACTCTCGACACACTCAAAGCGAGATTCGAGCACTTTCTTTATCATGGAACCTCCAGAAATAACAAAAACTAAAGGAAACTATACACTGGAATATCCTTTTATCCAGCACACCACTTACACCGCGGCATCTTTAGTCTTGGCCATGCGAAACAAAATCATCACCATGCGCAGCAATAGACAGCGTTCCAAGACTTGCTGCTTGAGCCGCTTTCAGTTGATGACCAAAAACACTCTTTGCTCCTTCAATATCTCCTTGGTGAATGGCCCAATGCTTTAACACGGGGTCCTGAAGTGCACGAGAATATGAGAATGTCAGCCCCCATGGATGTGGACCACGTTTTGCTATTTCATTAAGATTTTCAAATGCCTGTTTTGGTGTTTGACCACCTGAAAGAAAAACGACTCCACCAACTTCATGAGGAACATGAGTACGAAGTGTTCGCGTTGTTCGCTCTGCAACTTCAATGGGATCAACAGGTAACCCAGACTCCTTTCCTGGAAGAATCATCCCTGTTTTCAAGATCATTCCTGGAAGATGAACGCGAAACGTTCGCAATGCGGCGAATACTGTGTCATATACATGTGCAGTAACAACTTCGCACATATCTGACGTATGCGTGCCATCGAAAAGCACTTCTGGTTCAACAATGGGAACAATACCTGCCTCCTGACAAATCCGTGCGTACCGTGCAAGAATAAATGCATTTGCTGCAACACACGCATCTGTTGGTGTCTGACCACTCAAAGATATGACAGCGCGCCATTTTGCAAACCGAGCACCAGCATCTGCGTACTTTTGAATACGCTCGGGGAGTGTGTCGAGGCCACGAGTAATGTACTCTCCAGGAAAACCAGGTAAATTAATGAGACCTTCATCTACCTTAATCCCAGGAAGAATATTATTTTTTTCACAATACACCCGAAATGGTTCTCCAAACGTTGTTGATTGCCAAAATGTTTCATCATAAAAAATCACACCAGAAACAATTTCTGAAGATTCCTTTGTTGTCAATAAAATGTCACGAAATTTTCTTCGATGTTCTTCATCTTGCGGAATGAACACGGTTGCGAGTCTTTTGTTTGCCGTTACGTTTGATTCATCTGCAGCCAATATTCCTTTCCCTTTTGCAACGAGCGCTCGCGCAATTGTCTCTAACTGTACAATATTCATGTTCATATTTTACCATACCTTTGCATGGTATAATGCACAGATGGACAATACACCAATTGATTTTATTACTATCGGGGATACTGTCACCGACGCATTTATTCGTATCATACGCGCGTCTGTCCACACAATTGAAGGAAGCGATGGATCTGAAGAAGAAGACCTCTGCTTTATCAATGGAGCAAAAATTCCATATGAATATGCAAAGGTGATTCCCGGAGCTGGAAACTCAGCAAATGCGGCAGTCGCAGCGACACGGCTTGGGCTTAAAGCAGCGCTGGTTACAGATCTCGGAGACGATGAGCAGGGCCAAGAAATCCTTCGTGCATTACAAGAAAAAGGCGTTGACCCACGATATATACGCATCAATCCGGGAAAGTCTTCTTTGTATCACTACATCTTATGGTACAAATCAGAACGAACCATTTTAATCAAACAGGAAACGTACGCATACACTCTTCCGGATATTGAAACACCATCTTGGCTGTACTTTTCTTCATTGGGCGAGAACTCTCTCGCATATCATGAAGAAATATTGGATTATCTCGAAGCACATCCAGATGTTCACCTCGCTTTCCAGCCAGGTACGTTCCAGATAAAGCTTGGATACGAACGACTCAAAAAACTCTATTCGCGATGCAATATTTTCTTCTGTAATACTGATGAGGCAAGAAAAATCCTCAATTCCACAGAACAAGATCCTACAAAACTTCCAAAACTTATGTCACAACTTGGCCCGAAAATCACCGTAGTTACTGATGGCCCCAAGGGTCTTTATGCATATGACGCGGAACAAGATACGACATGGTTTGTGCCTCCGTACCCAGACCCACAACCCCCAGTCGAGCGTACGGGCGCAGGAGATGCGTGCTCATCAACAATTGCCGCAATGATTGCACTCGGGAAACCACTACAGGAAGCGCTTCTCTACGGACCAATTAACTCTATGTCCGTTGTTCAATACCCTGGATCTCAAGAAGGGTTATTGTCTCGTGAGCACATTGAAGAATATCTCTCAAAAAAGCCAGAGAATTATGTTGCACACCAGATAGCATAAAACACCCTGTTGGGTGTTTTATGTTTGTTGAAATGGAAAACGAACGATAAAATCTGTCCCCTTTCCTTCAATTGATTCTACACTAATAGCTCCACGCATTTGTCGCACAAGTTCAGCGGTAATCCATAAACCAAGGCCTGTTCCAGCTATTTTTTCTGTATCTTTTGTCTTGACTCGATAGAACTTTGAGAAGAGACGGGTCTGTGCCTCGGCACTAATTCCTAGACCTGTATCAGACACACGGATTTCCACGCCAGTGTTATCTGATGTTGTTTTGACTACCACATGAACAGAACCCTGAGGAGTATACTTAATAGCATTCCCAACGAGATTCACAAGAATCTGACGTAACCGTGTTTTATCAACAAATATGCGTCGTTCATCTTTTGTTGGAGTATACACAAATTCAAGTCCCTTTTGTTTTGCTGGAACTGCAAATGCCCTATAGACATCTCCGGCAATGTCAGTAGGAAGTATGGATGCAAAATGAAAAGACATTCTTCCCTCTTGAAGTTTTGCAACATCAAGAATATCTCCAACAAGCGTATTCAATTCTTGCGCAGCATTGTCAATACTTTTAAGCATATCAATGCTTCTCGCAGAAAGTTGCTCATTTTGCTTCATCATATCGGCATATCCACGAATTACCGTCAAAGGTGAACGCAATTCGTGTGCTGCCATAGATACGAAATCATCTTTCATTTTATCTACCTCTGAAAGTTTTCGATACAATGTCGCGTAATCCACAATGCGAGCCTGCCGCCCAAGGAGGACCATTACCATTGCAACAACAATACACAAAACAATATACGCATTACGGATATTCCTACCCAGAGCCACATCTGTCTCAGACATAGAAACATCAGTAACAACATATGCTCGAAATATTTCTGGTGATGGTTTCTGAATTGCACGAACTGTTTTCCACTGCCGTGCAGTATGTTTCACGAACTCAGCTGAATACGATTGTGTGCTATCACTCGCCGCGAAACGCATAAGCATTTCCGTAATTGGATCTGGTGTATACGCCCCAAGTGATACTTCATCTTTTTGTTGCGATGCAAAAACTTCAAGACGTGTGGTTGTTCCAGTGTCGTATTCAAGAAGAACAAAGAATCCTGAAAGCGTTTGATTTTGTGCAGCGATCGATTGAATATATTGCTCCAATCGCACGGGTTCGAGCATGTGAGGCAAAAATGACGCAAATGCGTCATGAAGCAAACCGATGCGACTTCGTTCAGCTGCATCGTTTTGATTTTTTGCCACCTTCAAAAATTGCTCACTTGTTAATATAAAAGCTAACGGAATAATAATTGCGAGGAAAATAGTATAGAGCAATTGTGGATTTGTACGAACGAAATCAATGCCCCTCGTGATAATATTATGACGCTCCATATGGTGTATGATGATCTTCTATAGACTCACGACCATGCTTATGGCGCATACCCGCAACGATACCAACAACAGACAGTGCAAGCCCAAGAACGCCCACGAGAAGTGCCATAACTGTTACTGGACTCATGCCCATAAATCTTTTTTCGAATGCAGCGTCTGTCTTCAACACCTGTTCACCGGCAACCGTAATAGCGGATGCTTCTTTAACGAATGGAAGTGGTTCGGATTTTGCGAGAACACGCCCAGCGCCATCAGCAAGTGCAACGTATGCAGTATGTGTACCGTCTGGAAGAGTTTTATCAAGGATATAAGTCCAGTTTCCCATGTCATCGGCCTTCACTGTCACGACAACTGGCTCAGAGAACAGAAAAACTTTTATAAAACTATTCGGGAGTGCTCTTCCCTTAAAGACTATTTTTTGAATCTCAGAAACGCCGTTATCATTTTTAGTTACTTCGTATGGAGCAATAGTTGTTATAGCAAATTTTGCAGATTGTGTCGTACCTGCAATTTTTGGATTTTCCACGCTAACCCCTCTTCCAAGAACGATTTTCCCTTGTTCATCTTCGAATGCTTCACCAGCGGATAGCACGCTCGTCTGACCTAGAATTGCGGCCCCATCAGAATACCCATCTCCATTTGTATCTTTCTTTGTTGGGTCTGAGTGGTACAAATTGACCTCATCAAAATCACTCACAGAGTCACCATCTGAGTCAACATACACACGTGCACCGGAACGTTGTTCAAGAATACTCGTCAACTTCATTTCTGACTCCCGAACAAGTTCTGCTTGTTTTTCTATCACAGGAGAAAGTTCTGGAGCATGTGCGAAGGCAAGCGAAGTACACTCTTTTTCATTTTCAATTGCCCCGCAATAATGCTGAAGTTTTACCGCCGAATTTACTTCTTCTGGTAAGGTGAAATTTTGATCTGAGCGCTTTGACACAGCCTCAGCAAGAATGGTTTGCGGCAGCACATCGACAATTGACGGTCTGCCAGAGAAAACAGGAAAAACAGAAGAGGACGACGCGACATGTGTTGGCAAAGGGGAAGAAAGTAGCTGAGCCTCTGATTGCAATTTTCGGACTTGTGTTTCTACCGCATCAAACAATCCATCAATCCCCTTTACGCGGGTAAATTCTACGCACTTTGTAGACGCAGACACTGAGCTTGAACAAAACACCTGACATTCTTGCCTATTTTGACATGCACTTGGATCATGAATGCGCTTCAGAATATCTTCACGTGTAGCTTCTGAAACGACAAGTGGCGTCTCGTCTTTTTGCTCAACAACACCAGGTATTTGGCTTAGGTGCTGGACAACGATTGAGGCAGGTTGAGTCTCCTGGATTTTTCCATCTAGTGTTTTAATACGTGCAAATAAACGATAATTTCCTGCAGGAAATGTTCCCATATCAACCGTATATGCCCAAACCTCCTTACCGTCTCGAGAGAGAATATCATCCTTTCCTCCTCGTCCAACTTCTTTGATCGCAGGAGAAAAAGCACCGTCTAAAGAATATGCAAAAAATTGTACAGAGAGAGCTGGGTGCGTCGTCGCACGAATCTCGAGCTCCTCACGATCAAAGATATGACCAAGTGCAGTTATTGCACGATCGTTTACGACAAGACGAAGAGTTGGTACAAACGAAGTGTCTGACGTCTGCGTCCATGTTGGTGCATACTCAACATTCTGCTTCACTAAAGGTGTACTCGTTGCCGCCACTGACGAAGATGCCACGATTGGCGTAGTCACGACTGTCTGTGTAGCAATCACTGCTGGAACAGATACGCTGGTATCAATAGGCTTTGGTAATGCATTCGAGATAGTAAAATCAACCGTGCCGGTATATACCCACCCCTTATATGAATCAAAATACACTGCACCAACGCGATATTCCCCATCACGATATTGTGATGAATCAAAGTCATATATGTATCGATGGGTACCTGTCACATGTATTAACCCACGTGTTGAATCGATAATGCCGTCTGCAAACCACTCGCTTCTATTCCCTAAGAGAAGATAGACTTTGTCCCCGGGCAGCTCAACGCGCACCGACACTCTTCCTGTAACGTCGAATATGCGTACATTATCTTTATATATCGATGGAATAATATTCCAATTTTGTGGGTAGGTTTTTTGGATGGAAAATACAGTATCTGTAGGTTGTGTATTTGTCTGTGGTGCCAAAGCATTAGCGCTCGTCGTTGAGGTAAATGCGTCGATCGAAGATGAAGCGATAGGACCAGGAGAACCCGTGGTGGACGTTCCACTTGTTCCAGCCTGCGTTGTTGATGCAAGAGAAGGTGTTGTTTGGATATTTGTTGAGGAAGAAAGTAATGCAGGGTCATTTGACACCACCGAAGTGATATTGGTATTTGTGGCGGAAGACGTGTCACAAGTAACATTTACAACAAATTCCTTTACATTTTGAGGGTCAAGGACAACAGTACTATCAAGAACTTTTGCCTCAATGCGATAATTTCCATTTGAGAAAAACACTGGTTCATTCAGCTTTAAACCGTCAAGCAATATACCATCTGTACGAACAACGTAGACACGCACCTTGTCGAGTGCAGACACATACACCACTCCCTTGGCTCCTGGCAGAGCTCCGGGAGAGCACACTGGAACATCATCAATCAAAGGACGAATTGTTACTAGCTGCTGATTCGCCGTTATGAGATTCGCAAGCTGCTGAATCTTCAGCTTCACAAACACATCACCACCACGCTGCATTGCGTATGCAAAAACACTAATCCCACACATTACCACCACCGCACTCGTAAAAAGAACGAGCTTTTGATTCTTTTGAAAATAGTGTTTCATGTACGATTTCGTATAGGCACGACGCTTAGCGCTAATATATGTGTATTATATCATCTGCATTACGCGTCTCTAGCAAAATGTATCCACAGAAAAAACACTCACGATTGAGTGTTTTTTGGAAGCAATTCCTTTACTGCAGAGATGACACCAGTTTCATCAAGTTTGTATTTCGAAAGCAACTCTCTTGGCTCTCCTGACTGACCAAAGTCGTCTTGAACACCGACGAAGCGCATTGGTGTTGGATGATGTTTTGCAAGTACTTCAGCGACAGCCCCGCCAAGGCCACCAGTAACTTGATGTTCTTCAACCGTAACGATACCCCTCACAATTGAAGCAAGCTTGACGATCGCCTCCTCATCAATAGGCTTAATGGTCGCGATATGAACGACAGCAACAGGGATTCCTTCTTCGTGTAATTTTTTTGCAGCAAGGAGTGCAAAATACGTGAGTGGACCCGTTGAGATAATTCCCACGACAGGATGTGGAGCCAGGAACATCCAGGATGCTTTTCCAATCTCAAACGGGGTGGAAATATCTGTTATCGTTGGTAGCGGTTCGCGACAAAGACGCATATACACTGGTCCTTCATATCCCGCAATAGCAAGTGTTGCTTTTTTCGCCTCCACCGCGTCACATGGACAGATGATTGTCATTCGCGGCAACACGCGAGTGATTGCAATATCTTCCAGGGCTTGGTGAGAACCACCATCTGGACCGACAGTAAGCCCTGCATGAGATCCAATAATTTTTACATTAGCGTGATTGTAACAGATTGTTGAACGAATTTGCTGCCAATTTCTTCCTGGGCTAAACATAGCGTATGATGTGGCAAACGGAATCTTCCCCATCGCAGCAAGGCCCGATGCGACAGAGATGAGATTCTGTTCAGCAATGCCAACCTGCACAAAACGCTCAGGAAACTTTTTGGCAAACAGGTGTGCCTGTGTCGACTCCGTGAGATCCGCAGACAGCGCGACGACACGATGATCCTTTTCGGCCGCATCAAGCAGCCCCTCGCCAAACCCTTTTCGAGTAGGCTGTTTATCGACATCTGGTGCAAATAATTTTGGATTTAATGGTACAAGGTGCATATTATTCTACATCATTAGTTAGCATCCCGCGTAAGGTGCGAATTTCTCGTAAGGCAGCATCTCCTTGAGATTCTTTAGGCACAACATCTGTCGGACCTTTTCCAGGAGGATTTCCATGCCATTCAAATCTTCGCGCCATAAAATCAATCCCCTTTCCTGGTATCGTATGTGCAATGATTACCGATGGTTGATTAAAGATTGCTTTTGCGTTATGAATCGCATCGTTGATTGCCTCAAGGTTATGTCCATCAATCTCCTGCACATGCCAATTGAATGATGCCCACTTTGCGGCAAGTGGCTCAAGAGGAAGAACATCTTCAGTAAAACCATCAATCTGAATATTGTTTCGATCAACAATTGCAATTAAATTATGAATTCTCTCTCGTCCAGCAAGCATAATTGCCTCCCAATTTTGCCCCTCATCAAGCTCCCCATCACCCATGATGCAATAGAAAAACTTATCTGATTGCCGCCCATGATCCATCCGCTCCGCAAGCGCCATGCCTACGGTCTGCGAAAGTCCTTCTCCTAATGGACCAGAAGAAGTCTCAACTCCAGGAAGCCATTCTCGATGCGGATGCCCCTGAAGGCGCTGTCCAAATTTCCGGAGTTTTTTTGTTTCCTCCACAGGAAAATACCCCGCGTATGCCATTGCTGCGTAAAGAACGGGGCAGATATGGCCGTTAGAGAGCACAAGGCGATCACGCTCTGGCCATTCTGGATTTTTTGGATCATGACGAAGTGCATGAAAATAGAGAACAGTAAAAACGTCAGCCATCCCCAGCGCCCCAGCAGTGTGTCCACTTCCTGCTGTAATAAGCATATCAAGGATAGTTTCTCGGATATCGTTTGCTACCAACTCAAGTTTTTGAATTTTTTCTGCGTGTAAATATTCTCGCATGAAGAGTAAGAATAAGAAGTAAAAAGAAAGCAGGGTGCACATTCGTGCCCGCAGCTACTGATATTATACAACAAAAACTGCCGCATAAGGGCAGTTTTACAGTATTGAAACCAACGATTCTAATCTTCCAATAGCAGCCTCTTTGTCGTCTGCATTAAAAATTGCACTTCCAGCAACAAGGCGAGTTGCTCCTGCTTGGACAAGCTCTTTCGCGGTCTTCTCACTCACTCCCCCATCTATCGCAATAGGAAGATTTGGGAACGAGCGACGGATACGATTCACCTGCTCAAGCACGCGCTCATCGTATGGCTGCCCTTGGTAGCCAATTTTAGCGATACCCATACACTGAACAAAATCAAAATGTTCGATGTAGTCAGCATATTCTGCAATATTTGTATCCGGATTGAATGCAACCCCCACCGCGATGACCACATCATCCCCGATACGACGCGCATCTCGCTGCATAATATCTAATGTCAAAAGCTGTTCCCAATTCGTAACCGCCTCTGCGTGAATAATCAGACGCGACGCACCAAGCGGAGCCCACTCCTCGAGGTGCTTTTCAGGCTCTGCAATCATAAGATCAATTTCGTAGTCAAGGGTCTCCCAGAAAGGCAGACCGTCCTCTTGGCGCGTAAGAGCCATAAAATCATCATCTCGATCTGGATATCCCTTTTCGTACGGCCAACTTTTGCTCGCCACAAAACGACCGTCCATAATATCAATTTGCGCTAGGGGAACAAGGCCTTCAACCTGGCTCGCGAGGTCGTATAATTCATCAAACGTTTTTGGCATAATTGCCGGAATAATATTGATAGACATGTATGTAGTGATTAGTGATTAGTGGACAGTGGACAGTCAAAACAAAAATACGTATGCGGCGCGCTTATGCTTCTTACTTAAGCACTGGTATGTTTTGCAACTTCTTCAATTTTTGCAATGCGTCGTACATGGCGCTCGTCACCACTAAACGGGGTGCTTAACCAAAGATCAATTGCTTCTTTTGCCTGCTCCTCAGAAACGAGTCGAGCTCCAAGAGAAAGGACGTTCGCATCATTATGCTCGCGAGAAAGTTTGACTTCTTCAAGAAGCGCTCCGTTGTAGAGTGCAGCGCGAACGTGAGGGAAACGATTCGCCACAATCATCTCTCCCGTCCCAGAGCCTCCAAAAATAATAGCTCGTTTTTTTCCACATGCGTCGGACACATGCCTTGCAGCAATCGCAATGAAATCAGGGTAATCATCTTCTGGCTCATACACTTCTGCCCCACAATCAACAACTGCGTATCCTTTTTCACTCAAATACGCTTTTATCTTTTCTTTTAATTCAAACCCCGCATGATCTGTTGCAAGATATATTTCCATATGAGGAGAGTATAACACAGGAAGAGAGGCCCAAAAGCCTTATTCGGCTAAGCCAATATACGGTAGTAATAGTGCTGCATCTGGTGACTTTCCAAAACAGGCAACAAAGGACTCCATGAAGGGACGAGACGCGCCGACAGCAAGAATTTCTTTCCGATATTTTTGTGCAAGCGCACGAACATCCTGTGCCAACGTGAATTCATGAGATGCATGTGCAACAAGAGTATTCGCCCATACATAGGAAAAGTACCCGGCCTCATACCCATCAACATCAAATATATGTGTAAACGTATGAGGGAATCGAAGCACGGCTGGAACTGGACGAGGGTCAGCTACTCCTGCTGCATCTTTATAAATCTGGAGAACAGAATCTGCGTGTCTTCCATTATGTGCCCAGATATCCATGAGTGCGAATGTCATTTGTGCAGCATACATATACCCAGACAAATAGTGTCGTGCTCGTTGTATTTTTTGAATCAACGCATCGGGAATTACCTCTCCTGTATTTTTATGAGCAGATAGACCGCGAATCACCTCTGTGTTCCAGCACCAATATTCAAAAAATTGTGACGGGAGCTCGACTGCATCCCATTCAACATTCATCATTCCGCTCGCACCATATGCAGTCTCTGCAAACAGATGATGGAGAACGTGACCAAATTCATGAAACAACGTCTGGATTTCTTCATGATCGAGATATGCATCCTCTCCTTTTTGCGGACTTCGAAAATTTGTGGCAAGGTAGGCAATCGGATAACTTCTTGTCGTTCCATATCTCAGCGCAGGGGCAATTTCATTCATCCATGCGCCACCCCTCTTCCCTTCTCTCGCAAATAGATCCACATAAAAACCAGCGATAACCTCACTGCTATCATTCAGTACTTCAAAGAATCGCACATCAGGATGCCACACAGGAGCCAAGTATTCACGTAACGTGCACTGAAAAAGATCCTTCGTGAGGGCAAAGAGCCCAGCAAGCACCTTAGACAATGGGAAATACAACCGAAGCGCCTCTGTATCAATATGATAATTTTCCTTCTGATACCGCTCTGCGTAATATGCACGATCCCAGGGAGAAAATTCCACAAGACCGTCCTGCTCTTGTGCGTATACAAGTAATGTTGCTTCTTCCGCTTTTGCTTTTTCTCGTGCAGCAGACGCAATGGTATGTAAAAAATTCTCAACACCAGAAACACCGATCGCCTTTACCATTTTTGAGTCACTCGAGTATTCGGCAAAGGTCCTAAAACCAAGGAGTTGTGCCAACTCATCCCGCAGTACAAGCATTTCTTGCATGTGGTCAGTATTGTCATATGCACCAGGCACTGGACCTATCTCAGAAGCTCGAGTTTTGTGTGCATACCACACACGCTCCCGGAGCTCACGACATCGTGCATAAGACAAGACGGCATTAACAACATCTGCCCGAAGAGAAAAACAGTATCCCTCCTTCCCTTCTTTTTCAGCATGCGCAGCCGCATGTTGTAACACATGTTCCGGGATTCCAAGCACAGAATCCTGATCAGCATGCACAGTAAATGCATCAGTCGCTTTACGCACATTCATCTGAAATGCATTTGCTATTTCTGATAATCGTTTCTTTATTTCGACAGCACGATCTCGCTTATCCTCAGCAAGATGAATGCCATTACGTTCATATCTCCGGAGACTTTGTTCAACGATATATTGCTCTTCCGCTGTACACGATGAAAATACTGAAGAATGTGCGAACTCTCGAAAAGCAGAATATACACCTTCATGAAAACTCAATTGCGTTGTGTGTTCAGCAGTGCGAACAAGCACTTTTTCAACAACATCATCAATATTCTCGTACGCATGGGAACAAAGTGCATGTATCGTCAAAAGTGGAGTGACGTGAGCGGCAACACGATGATGAGCCTCTTCTATCGGGAGAACCAGTGACGCAAAAGAGCGATTCGTTACAAGGCTCACGTTATCATACGCTGCACGTTCGTCTGCGAGATATTGTTCCAATGTTTCCAAGTAGTGATCAGTTGAAAATGCCGTCCAATCAATAAGCATCAAACCATTGCGTTCGATATATTTCATGACGTAAGGGTACATGGTTTTACTCCTAAGCGCAAATAGAAAACATGCTTTTTGCATGTTTTACTCATACTCAAAACGATGATGTTTGTGTGCAATATACAAATACAATGCTCCTCCAGCAACAGCAAATGCGGCCAGCAAGAGTGTCGTCTGAGCACTGCAATACATCGCAATCACCCCTGCAAACAGTGGAGGTATCGCGAGTCCAAGCGCCATCACGCTACCTAGGTACCCCAATACAGCCCCTCGTTCATTTTGTTCCACGCTCATTGAAAGATATGCCGGAGTATTTGCATGAACCAAACCATATCCTGACGCAAGGATAAAAGTAGAAATGTACAACATCGTATATGTTGGAGAAAGTGCGACACCAGCCAGTCCAATAGCTTTCAGTGCGAGTCCGGGTACAATTGCAGCGCGCTCAGAATATCGCTTCGCCATAAAACGCACGACAATAAGCTGTGCAACAACACCGAAAAGTCCTGCGAGCGCAAAGTACACCCCAAGGCCTGATTCGGTCATTTTAAATCGTTGCGCAAAATGAACAGTTGCAAATGCCATGTATATCGCAAAACCGAGCTGAACCAGAAAATATACAACAAATACTGGCCGAAATGTTTTATGAGAAAAAGCATCACGAACATGATCAAATGCAGCGCGAATACTCAAGCGTGGCAACGCGTGAGGGTGATGCTGCTTTACGTTGTGAGTTTCTTTTAACGTTGTCCAAATAAAGAAGGCATTTATCAGCGCAAGAACCGCTGAGGCGATAAATGGGACTGCAGGTCCAATATGGATGAGTCTTCCACCAATAAATGGGCCAAAAATTAAACCAAGCCCGAACGCTGCACCAATAATCCCTAGCGCAGCACTTCGCTTTTCCTCAGAAACAGTATCAGTAATGATGGCTTGTGCGACAGGAATATTTCCTGATGCAATTCCTGTGATAAAACGCGTGATAAATAAAAAGAGAAGTGAAGAATAAGAAAGAGAGAGTGCAAAACCTGCTTGTGCAATACCAGTAAGTGCCATTGATGCGATGAGCACCTTTCTCCGTCCAAATTTATCTGAAAGTTGCCCCAATACAGGTGAGGCAATAAATTGCGCAAGCGCATAGATAGAAAACAAAATGCCGTGGAGAATGAGTCCGTATGATTCCGCACTGTTGTGTTGCAAAAGATATAACGGGGAGTCTGGATTTCCGAGCAACTGCGGGAGAACGGGGACAACAAGTCCAACTCCAAGCAAATCAACAAAAACTGTAAAAAAGATTACCGCCAATGTGCGATTCATAATGTATGACACACTATAACATAAACAACACCTTTTGTCTTTGGACAATTAATATATTTAAAAAAACGGCACATGCCGTTTTTTAATGCATTAAGAGCTTTCTCACGTCTTCAGCTTCTTTTGCAAGAAGTTCTTCGGAAAGATCCATTGCCTCATGAATACGTCGCGTGACTTCACGGTCTTCTGCTGAAGGGTTTGGTTTCTGATACAAACGCGCAACCTGCTCATCAATCTCTTCTCGAAGCGCAGAAAAAACAGAAGCAATGCGATCACGAACTTCATCAGCCTCACGTTTTGTCATGAATTTATCATGGCGGAAAGAGTTCCGTTCGTGCCAAATCATACCGGTGAGACCACCTATGCTTGCAAACAAGAATGCAATAAGGACCATAGACCATGGAAACGCACTCTCCTCCTCCTCACCAGTCTTTTCATCTCGGATTGGAGCGTTCACAACAAATGCTGTTTCTGCCTCGGTGCGATTTCCTCCATTGTCGATTGCAACGATTTTTACACTGTGGCTCCCATTTGGAATGGAGAGGAGCGGATACTTTCCATCCTTCAATTCCGCAAGAGAGATCTTTTTTGGCTGTCCACCATCAAGAACCAACTCATAACTTGCGAGGCCAGAGAGATCGTCAGAAGTATCAAAAGCCAGAGTTACATTATTCTCTCTTTCCGGAACGGTAGCTGTCACTGAGAACTCTTTTGGTGGTACGCGATCAACTAAAAACTTTCGGTGCGCTGTGGGTCCCCAACCGGCCGCATTCTTATATCGCACATGGACCCAATTTTCTCCATCTACATACTCTCGAAATTCTTTATCTGCGATTGCAGGGTCAAATGTTTGCTTTGGAACGGTTGAAGAGGATTGGTCCACCTCAACGCGAACAATAGACACATCGAGAGGAAGTTCCCATGCAAACTTTGCGGTTGGGGCACCGGAGTAACCTTCTTCTTTGGGGTGTGTTGTTGAAGTAATTAATGGAAGCTCTGGAAGTTCACCATTCCCTACCTCCTCTTCTTCTGTCACAGGTTTTGGTTTTGCTGTTGAGGCTGGATCAGGAGTACCCGTGCCGGGAGCGATAGACACAGGAATTGCAGCACTGGCTTGGAAAATATCAGAACCCGTTCCATCTCCTGCAAGAATAGACCCTTTTTCAAAAGTAATCGATGTAGATCCTTCCTTTTTAGCAGTAAAAGAAATTGAAATAATTTTCTTTTTACCTGAAAGCGGCGCCGTGTGCCCACCCTCAAATGTTACTGTCCCTGCACTCGCAGAGATAGCAGGTTCCACAGCCCAAATAGAAAAACTTGAACCATCCTTTGATGCACGAGACGCAGAAAGGAACGCTGGGTCGAATTTAATTGCCGCACTTCCTGCGTTATACGGACGATCAGACTCCACATCAATAGATACGGTAAAAGTACGTCCAGCAGAGGTGCTGACGGGAGTTGGTGATCCTTGATACGTTGCCGCTTCTGCATGGAATACGAAAGCTGGCGCAACAAATGCTATTGCGCCAGCAAAGAATGCGACAAGATGTGTGTGTACTTTCGCAGTCATATTGTGGGTTACTCTGATTCTACTTTCGTGATGTTCATGCGAAGCTTATTTGTCTGCTGCCCTTTGAGCGGAAGGTGAAGCACAAGCACGCCATCCTTAATCTTTGCCTGAGCGAGTGTTGCGTCAACTTCTTGTGGAAGAATAATTTGACGAAAGAATTTCCCCCAAACACACTCTTCAAGAACATAATCTTGCTCGTCTGATTCATCTCTCCTTCTGCCAACCTTAATACGAACATCACCTTCTGGCTTTTGGATAAGATCTTGAGGGCGAAGTGATTCGCCTGAGATGGTAACTATATCATTGTCACCTTCAATAGAGACATCCAAATCCTTGATGTCTGTTCCAGCGACTTGAGCAAAGACAGTAATCTCTGTATCCGTCTGGCAGACGTCAACAGGTAACTGCGCAACTCCAAGTGGTGCAGCAGTTTTTGTTTGTTCAATAGACTCTACTTCGTGATCTTCGTTAACACCAAGACCACGGCCTTTTAGTTTTTGCAAAAAAGAACTCATATATTTTTTATGTGCTTCCAACCAATAATGTTGTCTCTATTTTACCTTTATTGCACACTCGACGCAAGCAAATGATGCAATGTTCTGTGCACAACATGTTGATAGACGACGTGAGTGAGTTTTAGTATTAGTATTAGTTTTAGTACATACAGAATGCAAATACTCGTCCTGGATTGCCACCAACTCTCGAAAACTCGAGGTTGTCGCAATGACAATACATAACCCCTCCCCATTCCCCATTCTCTTTCCATCCACTATCCACGAACCACTGCATTTCCTGCTCACTCATCACTTATCACTGTTCACTTCCTTCTTCCCATCACATTTACCCATAATAAAAACAGCTTTCGCTGTTTTTATCCCGTCCACGCAGAAAGCATAATGGAAAAATCAACGATATTCACAATACCATCACTATTAATATCAGCGGTTGGGTTTGACTTTCTCCAGTTAAAAAGCAAGATGGACAAATCCGCGAGATTTACTTTTCCATCCCCATTGATATCAGAACGTTTTCTATTATCTCCCTGTGGCTTCTCTCCAATACCCAGCAGAAACTCTGGGGAAAATTGTGAATTCCCCTGCCCTGGAACAAGTGTTTGTGCACGAATGGCATATGTTCCTTTCGGAAGTGTGTTTGTCTCGAGAAGAAGCGACCAATCCCCAGATCCATTTGCAGTTGTTGTCGCAAGCGCATATGGCTGTTGCAGGGGATCTTTTGCGCCAATAACAACGGCCTGTACTGTTTGTAATGGAATAGCCTTTCCTTGTGCTAATACATTCATGCCAACATCAATCTGTGGAGTTTTCGAATACGCAGTTGGAGAGAGAAAAACTGGACCAATAGAGTTTCGCGTTGCGCCCGTCACGGCAATTGTTGTCGAGTACGTAGTAGATCGATTTTTATCCGCATCAATTGCAGTAATACCAAAAGTATATGTTCCTCTGTCGATATCTGAAACAACAGTGTTGAAATACCCCTGTCCGTCAGCATTTAATGTTCGCAACTCCTTGCCGTCCATCATGATTGAGACGAGTGCGCCACTAAATGTTTTTCCATCGATAGTCAGGCCACTCTGGAACAATTGATTGCCGCCTCCAGTATTATTCCCAGACTGTGTCCCTGGCGGTGGTGGTGGTGGACGTTTTTCCTTCGGGATGACACCAACCTCAAATTCAATAGGGTAATCTTCAGTATTTGGTGTCAGACCGTACCGTGTAAAACATCGCACAAAATACTTATATAACCGATCATCTTCAGTATCTACCGTCAGGAAATGCAGTCGGTTAAAATTACTACTTTTAAACGACTGCAACGTTGGCATGCTTTCATATGGGACATCAGGAGTATTTGAGTACCGACAGTATGCCGGGAGATTTGTCTCAAACGTAATATACACTTTTGCGGTACCGCCAGGGAGTAGGCCTTTCGGTAAATCATTCTTAATGATCGCTGCCGTACCCTCATATATTGCGCCAATCGTAACAGGGGTAATTGTGGTTACGATGCCAATCCCGCGATCAATTTCATTTTCTGACGAATCATAGGTGACGATAGTAAATCGATGCGATCCTGCAACATTTGGATTCAAGATTGCATTCGTTTCCGCGACCCCCGCACCTATGCGCACACGAACACGTGAGCCCGCAGGTATCATATACGGCGCATCTGCAGGAAGACGAACGCGCACCTCACCATCGCCAATCAAAAATAATCCTGCAGAAGAAGTCGCGAGATCAGAAATAGCATCAATCACGAATGATTCATACCCGGCCCCCCTCCACACATCAACACCTACATGCGTATAGTCAAAGAGTGGTGGAAATAGAAATGGCGCCCCAGCCCCGTCAAAACGAACACGAATCTCCCCGCTTTCCGGGATATCTTGCGTATTTACAAACTCGATTGTATGACTCGCACTTTTCCCGGGGACAGAAGTTGAGAGAGTGTCTCGTAGCATAAGGAGCTGTGCAGCGGATGATGAGAGTGGCGCAAAAAAAGCACTCACAAAAAAAGACAGGAGCAATATGTTTTGCACTCTCATATAGCTCTAGTATACCAGAGAAGAAACACAAAACGTGATTTCCATACACAGCGTCACTGAAAAGAAGGTGTGATATACTACTTATATGGTGAGAAATGCGCTCAGCACATTTTTTGTATTTGCTTCTGTTCTTGCAGTTGCATATTTTCTCATTCAACCTCTTTCTCACCAACTCACTACAATAGGAACAGAGCACGTTGCTCTTGTATCGCAGATGGGAGCGCGCGTAGAAGAAAACCCAACGAATCGCATTGCTCTTGACTTAAAACACCGCGCAGAAGAGCTAGACAGAAAAGAGCAAGCACTTCGCGAAAGAGAACTTCTCCTTCGAAAAGAACAAGCGGCGGCGGCCCATCGCACACGCGATATTCTTGCATCAACCATTGGGCTATCAATTCTTACTCTTCTTATCCTTCATATATATACCAAACATCGCAATGATGTACGCGAGCGCACGGTCACTCACCAAGAGCGCATTCGACACGCCCGAACAATCAATGCAGGACTTCGCGTTACCATCCAAGAACACCACACACATTCTGTGTAAACAAAAAAACCGCATATGCGGTTTTTGTTATCCGAAATAAAAGAAGAGAACAAGGAATCCAATAATTACAGCAAGCAATATACCAATCACCACAGAAGCGAATACAGACAATCCCTCAGCGGCACGAGTCTTTCCTTTCATTCCTCCAGAAACTGCCTTCAGCTGGCTTCGAACGTACAAGCGTAACGCAATATAAGAAACAAGAATGAACGCAGCAAAACCAAGAATTGTCGGGATAAGAATATGAGTCGGCAAGATCCAGAAGCTTACCGTACGAGTAATGGTGTCTGACCCATCCTCACCCTCAATAGCAAGCGCTATAGATGCAGTAAATTTTCCCATTACGATTTCCTCAGGATTCCACTGCGCACGCCATTCTCGTGTTGTTTTTGGAAAAACACCGGCACCGTTCTCGTTGATTGGAAGGTCTGCCACCTGTTTTCCCATCATGCTTTTTATGCTAATCATACCAACAGGACGCACGAGCGTGTTCCCTTGATTCTCAATACCAACTGAAAAATCTACAGGGGGTTTTCCATGCATCGTTTTCTCGGTAGAAAAGTATCGAATGGATGCCTTCGTAATTGCATCTCCAGCAATTTGAAAATGTAAGATTGCTCCAACGTCAAAGCCAACAGCAGCACCAAGAATTTCCCCTTCCACGTATGGCTTATCGCTAAAAAAGAAACCTGCGAGATGAGAGCCTGGAGTCGCATCTTCAGGGAATCTCGCGACCACAGCAACAGAAGCAGTCTCTTTTGGTTCTACGATGAGTGGACTTTTATCAAACTCCAGCCACGCAGCAATATTATGTGGGATACCGTCCCCCTGTGGCTCGAAAACAGGGTGATTACTATCGTTAACACCTGTAACGTTGCGAACAATGGGATATAAGGTCAGATTTGCCTCTCCTGTATTCGTCACTGTCATCGTGAAAGACTTTTGTGTTCCAGGGTCCACCTTCTGTTCAATTTGAGCAGGCTTCACCACAATGCCATAAGCAGCTGCGGGGAGTGCTACTACCATACCGAGAAAAATAAAAAGCAATGAGCGTAATGGGCGCATAAATATATACATTAATAATGACAAATATTTTTTAAAGTATATCACATGAAGCACACATCACATATCCACACAAGAAGAGAAATGGTATACTACGGATACTCACCTCACCATGAAACATCTTTTCGGGAAACTCAGTCTCATAGTCTTTGTCTGTACGCTTTGTGCATTTTTTGGCTATTATTTTGTTCAATACACGCACGCGCGCTCACTCATTCTAAAAATATCGCAAGAACACGAAGGGGTGCTCGCCGAACAACGCACAATTCTTGCAGATCGCGAAACACGCATTAAAGAAAAAGATGTGTATATTGGGTATCTTGAAAATGAAAATACTGAGCTCCGCACAAAACTTGGAGAAGAGCAAGAAAAAGGTGCACTCTTTGAGGAACAGGTCAGCATTATTGGCAAGACTATTGAAGAAATTCAAAAGCTCCAAAATACTGATGCAGAACTGTTGAAAAAATATTCAAAGATCTATTTCTTAAACGAGAACTATAAGCCAGAAGGACTCTCAACCATCCCAAGCGAATACACGGTGAACAAAAAAACACCAGTTGAAATCCACGCCAAGGTTCATCCTTTTCTCATTCGCCTTTTACAGGCGTCAGAGGAAATGGCAAGTTCAACACCACTTCGTATCATTTCTGGATTTCGTTCCTTCGAAGACCAAAAGTCCTTGAAATCAAACTACACCGTCACGTACGGAGCTGGGGCAAACAAATTTTCTGCAGATCAAGGATACTCAGAGCACCAACTTGGTACGACCGTCGACCTCTCGACAGCAAAACTTGGAACTGCTTTTACACAACTCGCAACGACACCTGCGTATGAATGGTTAAAGCAAAATGCTCATAAATACGGCTTTATCCTATCCTATCCAAAAGGCAACACACATTATCAATATGAACCATGGCACTGGCGTTTTGTTGGAGTGTCGCTGGCGACATCCCTCTATGAACGCAGTCTTAACTTTTACGATGTTGATCAAAGAGAAATAGATTCCTATCTTATTAAACTTTTTGACGAAGAATAAAACACGCGATTATTCGCGTGTTTTATTATGCTTCCCCATCTGCGACTGCCGCCACTCTTCAATGCGCTTGTGATTTCCTGTTTTTAAGACCTCAGGTACTGCATACTTTTTCTTTTTCCAGAGAAGTATGTCAGGGCGCGTATAGGAATCCGGCGACGCCGTACGTTCCTCTTCAAGGCTCGTGAAATCACCCAATACACCTGGGATCTGCCGCGTCATTGCATCGACACAGATCATCGCCGGGAGCTCTCCGCCAGTAAGAACATATGGACCAACTGTCACAACCTCTGGACGCAATATGCGCTTCACTCGTGCATCGATTCCCTCATACCGCCCACTGATGAAAATAATTTCGTCATACTTTTTTACCCATGTACGAGCGAGAGCGTTGGTGAACTGCACACCATCAGGAGCGAAAAACACCGTCTTCACTTTCGCCTTTCTCTTCCCTTTTGCTTTTTCAATTGCCTTCAGATATGGCTCCGCCTGCAAAACCATACCCGGTCCACCACCATATGGACGCTGATCCACACGCGCAAATTTATCTTTTGTGTATGTTCGTGGATTGTAATAATCTACTCGAATCAATTTCTTTTCTTGTGCACGGCCGATGATTGAATCGTTTAAATATGCTTGCATGGTCTCAGGAAAAAGTGAGATGATATGGAAACGTTTTGCTTTTCCCTTTTTCGGCATAATATCACGCTTCACATGTGGCTTCGCTGCAGGGCTTTTCATGTGCACAGCATACCAAGTCATAGACGAAAATCAAGAAAAGGAAACACTTTTTCGTCTCTTGCAAGACTCTCGATATCGACTATAATAAAACGAGCGTACCATTTACATACGCGATTTAATGGTTAGTCAATCAGAAAAACATATGTCTGACGCACACAATGATCAGCAGTTTCTCGAATTTATCGTTCAGTCAATTGTCACGAATCCGAGCGCAGTAAAGGTTACTCGCGTCGTGGATGAGATGGGTGTCCTTCTCACGCTTGATGTTGACCCAGCAGATATGAGCCGTGTCATCGGCCGTATGGGCAACACTGCAAAAGCAATCCGCACACTTCTCCGCGTTGTCGGCATGAAGAATAATGCACGCGTCAATTTGAAGATCAATGAGCCAGCAGGCGGCCGCCCACAAGCAGCAGCACACATGGACTCAACCGACGAGATCATCAACGACTTGAAGGGGGAATAATTTTCCTTTTCCGACAAAACATACACGAAAAACATCCGCCTCGGCGGATGTTTTTCGTTATCATCGACTTTAGTACGAAACATCAGATACCCCCACAAATTGCTGCAATTCCTCGTCGCTGCTACACGCATACAATGCCTCAACGTATTCTCGTTCTTTCTCCGAACATGTATTTTGAAGGATCTCTTCTTTTGAAAATGTTTGCGTGACGGAACGAAAAAATTGGTACACGAGTCCCACCGCTGGCGGATGTGGTGAATCTCCTATTCTTGGCATCTCCTGCGCAAATGCATCAAGAATTTTTTCCCATGTTTTCAGATCAATAAATGATGTTGTCGGGATAAATTCAACATATGCATACTGACGCCCTTCATGCTCCTCGAAACAAGACACCACACGTACTCCAAATTCCTGATAAATTCGACGCGTAAATGCATCAGGAATAATAAGTGGAGTATTACTGTCAATATGAAAATACTGACTACCAATGTCCTTTCGATAATATCCAGAACCAATGGTTGGATATCCCTTGCGACGCAAGACGAGCACTGCGTTTCTCGTATGACGTTCTAATTGCTCCTCATAGCAACCAAGAAGAATCTCTTCCGGACGAGGAGGAAGTCCGGTGGACTTTCGATGGATCAGTTCATCACTTCCATATCCTCGAACGGACATATATGTTGCATAATTTTTTGCAATATCACTCACGATGAATTCATTATCAATCATATACATAGGCCGATTATCTTCGACAGATCTCCCTACGCTCTCGCGAATATGACTACAGATAAACTTCATATAGCAATCCTTCTCGTTTTTTGGAAGATGATAGACATATGCAAGTGCACCCTCGGTTACTCGCGTTCGAAATATGGAGCAGAACTCATGAAACTTTTTCACTTCACGCTCCTGCACATCTGGAATCTTCTGGCCTAGGTTCTCATAAATTTTTCTTGAAATATCGTTGAGCGCTCGTTCAATGTAAACATTCCGAGAATCTTCTTGGAGTATTGTCTCTTGAAGATCATGGGCATACTCTGAAGGCTGCATCATGGACATATCGTAGCACACAAGGTGATGTTTCACACCTCATAAAAATTGAATGATATACTATAGAACATGGAAAAAGACATGTTTACTCATGGAGCAGAAAACTCTCCAGTACAAAACACACAGTATGAAGCTTTTAGTTACACACCACATTCGAACACACGAGGAGAACCAACAGCAGCAACAGATACCACCGTTTCTCAACCAGTAAAAGGCAAAGAAAGAGCTCAAAGTATTTCATACGAAGAAATAAAAAAGCGTCGCACATTATCTATGGATGATTTTGCAGATGTCTATACTCCCACCACAATAGCATTTGACAAGCAAGAACTCGAAAAGAAACAGGAAAGAAATACTACAGGACCAGAAAAAGATGCTCGTGTGGATCACCAGGCGAGCGAGTCAGATATTCAAAAACTTTCTCCTGAAGAAATCGCAAAGAATCAAGAGAAAAACTTAGAGACAAAAAGACTTGCGACAGCACTTGAAGATATGATTGTTCTTCTCGACTCGAGTTCGCAATGGATCCCCGGAGGAAGGATATTTAAAGCGACTCCTTATGATGATGAATTCAAGGGAACTGACCTCTTCTTGGAGGTTGTGCTAAAAAATGGTCGTCCCATCACAATTGCGATAGACGTCACAATGGGCATTGGGCAAATCAAAACAAAAGTTGATAAGATTATTACCCCGGGATCACATATGTACAATCCAGTGACTGCACGATATTATCCTGCGAAAAAATATGAACTCGAGCACCCGGAGGAAAAGAAAACTGCCATTGTAAAGCTTATCTTAGGCACGTCGCGAGAAATCATTACAGATTCAATGCAAACCATTGGGCAGGATGTTGTTCGTCTGCGAAAGACCATTGCGGAGAAACAACATCATCCATCAGTGTCTAAATTAAAAGATGAGCTCGAAGTATTCTGCCACATGAATCCCATAAAAAAAGCCTTCCTTCTTGGTGGATACGAACAGTCAAAACTCTTCACAGAACACGCAGAGAAGATTGGAGACACGGCAACGGCACGTGTGTATGATACCGTGAGAAAGATCTTCGAATCCGCAATCCTTGCACATGAAAAAAAATATCGCTCGTATGGGAAAAAAGAAGTACGCGATCCAATCCTCGACGCCGTATCAAAACCCATTCTTGTTGCGTAATACAAAAGGGGCCAACAGGCCCCTATATTGTTTTCCAGGGTTCAACAAGAGCCCTGATGATATTTCGCGCCTCACTTCCATGAATGACGCGAAAATGTTTTTGTGGGATATTCGATAATGTGGGACGCAAACCGTACCCACTGAATACGTCGATTTCTACGAATGGATTCAGAAACTCTTCCGGAAGTTCATCCGGGAACAGAAGATCAAGCACCTTTGGTGTCAAATACGTCCGAAGGGAAAAGATTCTCTCCATCCCAGGATCAATATGTCTCAATTTATTCATTACACGCTTCGCCTTGCCCGAAACAAGGGCAGATGCAGAAGAGAGCACAACGGCGTACTCTTTTTCCAGTGGTACAAGAGAAATAATCTTCTCTTCAGACGATATTTCGTCCCCAGACATGGGATATCTCCTTATGTCATCTCAGGTTACGTATTTTCTTTCGAACCTCACTATAACATAATTTTTATATTAGTCAATAGTTTACTCTATAACATAAAACCACCTCTTGGTGGCTTTATTTTGCCTCTTCAGTTTTCTTCTGTGGAGACTTCTTGTTGAGTGCATTCACCTTCTTCCCTTCTACAATCTTCGCATCAACGAGGAGATTGAAAACGGTTTCTGATGGTTGTGCACCCTGGCTCATCCAGTACTTGACGCGATCTGCGTTTACCTGCGGCTGGCCCTTACGAGCATCGTAGGAGCCGAGGTATTCCACGATACCCTGCGTCTTCTTTGGTGAGCGGCGGCTCTCCTGCACGATAATGCGGAAAGACGGGTCATTCTTGCGACCAACACGCTTTAAACGGATTGCTAACATGGGCCTTAGCTTATCAAAGAAAATGAAAAGAGTCAAGGAGAAATACTGGTTATAGGGTAAAGGGTATGGGGTATAGGTTTTATGACACGTCAAAAGAGAAGACAGCGATGTTGCACTCGTAGTCTTTTATGAGTCAAACAAAAAGCCGCAGTATCAGATACTGCAGCAAAAATGAAAGTGCTCTAGGCCAGGTCTTTCCTGCCCCTCTCTCGACGCCTCTGCTCCTGCTTGCGAGGCTCCAATTCGGCAGCCTTCTGCTTTTCCTGAAGACGAACGGCGACAAGGCGACGTCGGCTCCGAGAGCGCGTCGGCTCCAAGCCACGATTCACTTGGTTTTTGATCTTCTGAGGCTTCAGCCCCAGCTTCCTGGTCTGCAGAACGGGAAGTTCTGCGACGTCGAGCGTGCGCTCCAGGTGATCGACTTGATCAGCATGAGAAATCATGCTTTCTCCTATGAAGTTGTGGTTGAGAGTTGACCCATTATGGACGAAAGGAAAAAGAAGTCAAGGGGAAAATGCAGGTGGAGAGTGGATGGTGGATAGTGGTCAGGGAGAAGAGAGTCGATAATAGAGGATGGAGAATGGTAAGAAAAGTTTCTCGTTGCAAGTTTCAAGCTGCAAGAAAATGCATTGTTAGTGTGACTGTGTGTTGGTCCAAAAAGCGAAGGCCGCAGAATCCTTACGGATTCTGCGGCGGGGTTGCGGTTGAGCGCGCCCTAGTTCAAGGCACGCTTGTTGCGGGACTCGCGCCGGAGACGCGACAGGCGCGGGCTCTTACGGCGATTGCCGCGCTCGCGGCGACCGGACCCCTCGGGGTCCCAGCGACCGAGGAGCTTGCCGAGGTGGCCATCCTTGCGGTCGACCTGGACCTCGACCTGGTCCGCCACGGGGTGGTCGAACTCGGAGCTGCCGGTCCTGTACTGGCCGTCGTAGGCCTCCAGGGCGAAGGGGTTGGCGGTGGAAATTGCGTTCAGCATGGATGTGCTCCTGCGCTCTCGGCGCTATTATGCGGGTCTCCCCGCAAAGATGAAGAACAAGCTTAGGTTGTGTATATTATACATGATATTTATAATTTGTCAATAGCACCTGCATGTGCGGGAGTATACTCTTCTCTGTCCTCTCCATTTCATCTACTGCCCTCTTCTCCTATACCCCGTACCCCTTACCCTATCCCCTCAACACTGTCCTGGATTGCCTATCCTGAATCATAGTCGCGATAAGAATCGCTTCTTGTTCAGGAAAGGCTCCCTCTCGAA